>NZ_JBIRGO010000011.1:0-301159 GCF_044328065.1 Streptomyces sp. NPDC017993 | reverse complement strand
TCACCGTCGGCTCGAAAATCGGCGGCGCCACCGCCGAACTCTTCGAAGCCAACGCCTACCGCGACTACCTCGAACTGCACGGCCTGTCCGTCCAGCTGGCCGAAGCCCTCGCCGAATACTGGCACGCCCGCGTCCGCGCGGAACTGGGCTTCGCCGGCGAGGACCCCGCCGACGTCGAGGACATGTTCGCCCTCAAATACCGCGGAGCACGCTTCTCCCTCGGCTACGGCGCCTGCCCCGACCTCGAAGACCGCGCGAAGATCGCGAACCTCCTGGAACCGGAACGCATCGGCGTCGAACTCTCCGAAGAATTCCAACTGCACCCCGAGCAGTCCACCGACGCCATCGTCATCCACCACCCCGAGGCGAAGTACTTCAACGCCAGGTGACCCGTTTGGGCCGTCCGGGCCTTTCCGGACGGTTCCTGCCGTTCTCACCAGGACGTATCGACGCGCTCAGCCGTGCGTCGTTGTACAATGGTCGGTCCGGTAGTGGCCGGTTGTCTCCCCAGTCCGGGGAGGCGACCGGCCCTTTCGTCCCTTCGGGGACGTCCCCACGGAGGTGGATGGATGACCAGCAGCATCCCCGCAGTCGGCACCCGAACAGCCGAAGCCGCAACCCTCCAAGCCGTATTCCTGGACCTGGACGGCACGCTCGTCGACACCGAGGGGTTCTGGTGGGAGGCGGAGACCGAGGTCTTCGCCGAGCTGGGCCACATCCTGGACGACACGCACCGCGAAGTCGTCGTCGGCGGGCCGATGACCCGCAGCGCCGGCTATCTGATTCAGGCCACCGGCGCCCAGATCGGCCTCGCCGAGCTGAGTCTCCGCCTGAACGCCAGCTTCGTGGCCCGGATCGGACGCGGCGTGCCCCTGATGCCGGGCGCCCGCAGGCTGCTGGCAGAACTGGCCGCCCATCAGGTGCCGACCGCCCTGGTCTCCGCCTCACACCGTACGATCATCGACCGCATGCTCCACTCGCTGGGCCGGGAGCACTTCCGGCTGACCCTCGCGGGGGACGACCTGGAGCGCACCAAGCCGCACCCGGACCCGTATCTGACGGCGGCCGCCCGGCTGGGCGTGGACCCCGCGCGCTGCGCCGTCGTGGAGGACACCATGACCGGCGTGACGGCGGGTGAGGCCGCGGGCTGCCGGGTCGTCGCGGTGCCGTCCGTCATGCCCATCCCGGCCGCCCCGGGCCGGACGATCGTAGGATCACTCGAAGAAGTCGATCTGTCCTTTCTCCGATCGCTCATCACGGAAAGCCCTTGAACCGTGTACTGAGCGTGTCCCGCGGAAAGCCGACCGGAACTCAGGGGAGCGGTGCGCTCATTTTCCGTGACGAATGCGGTGGCCGAATTAACGCATCGTCGCAGTGAATTTGGAGCGTGACGTTTCTCACGTGCCGGACCGTCGACAGCGGTCCCCGCAGGTGTTCCAGGGGGTCTCGACGGCGGCATCTGCAGGGGTAACTGTCCGGATTGGTGGGGCACCATGCGAAATGTTCCACCGTCCGGATATCGGTCACTACTGGTTGGTTATCCAGTAGCCATATCGCTGCAACTCCATTGTGTCCCGGACCCACTGGCCGTTCCTACTAATGTCGACGCGAGCAACACCTCTGCGCTGATAAGGAACCTGCCGACGATGATTCGCAAGACCTTGGTGCTGCCGGCGCTGGCCGGTCTGCTCGTGCCCGCACTCGCTGCCTGCGGCACCACCGACGGCGCGGACGAAGGTGGCGACCCGATCGTCGTCGGAGTGGCCACCCAGATCGAGGCCACCAAGGCAGCGCCGGCGCCGCTCGACCCGGCGCAGGCCTACGACGTCGACGCGTGGAACATGCTGCGCGGCACGCTCCAGACACTGATGCGACTGCCCAGGACCGGTAACGCGCCGGTGCCCGAGGCGGCGCAGTCGTGCGGGTTCCGCGACACCCAGAACGAGCAGTACCGCTGCACCCTGCGCAGTGGCCTGAAGTTCTCCAACGGCCACGCCCTCACCGCCGAGGACGTCAAGTTCTCCCTCGACCGGCTGCGGGACGTCAACTACACCAACGGCCCGATGTCGCTGCTCAACGACATCGACAAGGTGGAGACGCTCAGCGACACCGAGGTGGTCTTCCACCTCAAGAAGCCCGACGCCACCTTCCCGCAGAAGCTCGCGACGCCGGCCGCGGCCATCGTCGACAGCGAGGTCTACCCGAAGAACCGGCTGTACAAGGGCTTCGACGTCGTCGGCTCCGGCCCGTACACGCTCAAGACCGAGCTGAGCGGCGACCGCGTCACCAAGGCCGTCTTCACCAAGAACCCCGAGTACAAGGGCGGGGTGACGGCGCGGAACGACAAAGTCGAGATGCGCTTCTTCAGCGAATCCGAGGCCATGGAGAAGGCCCTGCGCAAGGGCGACATCGACCTGATGAACCGCGGTCTGGCGCCCAACCAGATCAAGGGCCTGGAGAACGCCCGGGACAAGCACATCGCCCTGCAGGAGATGCCCGGCCAGGAGATCCGCTACCTCGCCTTCAACACCAAGGACCCGGCGGTCTCCGACAAGGGCGTACGGCAGGCGATGGCGCAGCTCGTCAACCGCTCCGAGCTGGTGCGTGACGTCTACTCCTACACCGGCGACCCGCTCTTCTCGCTGGTCCCCACCGGCCTCACCGGCCACATCAACTCGTTCTTCACCAAGTACGGCAACCCCAGCGTCCCGGCCGCCCGCAAGACCCTGCAGCAGGCGAACATCAGCACCCCGGTGAAGCTGACCCTCACGTACACCACGAACCACTACGGCTCCAGCACCGCCAAGGAGTTCCGTACGCTGCAGCAGCAGCTCAACAGCAGCAAGCTGTTCGACGTCGACATCAAGGGCGTCGACAACTGGCAGCAGTTCCGCACCGACTCCTCGGCCGGCAAGTACACCGCCTACGGCATGGGCTGGTTCGCCGACATCCCGGACGCGGACAACTACATCGCGCCGTTCATCGGCAAGGGCAACTTCCTCAACTCCCCTTACCGCAACGCCAAGATCGAGTCCCAGCTGATCCCGACGACCCGCCAGCAGACCGACCGCAACTCCGCCGCGGCCGGCTTCAAGCAGGCGCAGGACATCATCGCCGACGACATCCCGCTGCTCCCGCTGTGGCAGGGCAAGCAGTACGTCGCCGCCCGGGATGACGTCACCGGCGTCGAATGGGCCCTCAACTCTTCCTCCGCGTTGCAGATCTGGGAGCTCGGGCGCGGCGTCGCCGACTGACGGCCGGCCCTTCGCACAACCTGTAGGACACCATCGCCGCCGCGGCGCACCGCCGTGGCTCGACTCGGCATCTGTGCCGCTGACCAGGCATTTTTGCCAAACGGATCGTGAGGACCACGTAGTGAGGAAGCGGGACCAGTGGCTGGCCGCCCCGATCGGAGCGGGGCTGACCACAGCCCTGCTCGCGCTCGCCGGGTGCGGAGCTGAGGACTCGGGATCGGCCGGCAACGGCGAACCCGTGGTCATGGGGATGACGGACAAGGTCGTGGCCACCGACCCCGCCGCAGGCTACGACCCGGGGTCGTGGCTGCTGTTCAACAACGTATTCCAGTCGTTGCTGAGCTTCCCGAAGGGCGGTACGACGCCCGAACCGGATGCCGCGAAGAGCTGCGGTTTCACCGACGGCTCCAGCAAGGTCTACCGCTGCACGCTCAAGGACGGCCTGACGTTCAGCAACGGGAACGCGCTGACGTCGAAGGACGTCAAGTTCTCCGTCGATCGGACCCGGCGGATCAAGGACCCGGGCGGTCCCGCCGTCATGTTCTCCGCCCTCGACAAGGTCGAGACGCCCGATGAGAAGACGGTGGTCTTCCGGCTGAAGACGCCCGACGCCACGTTCCCCATGAAGATCGCCTCGGGCGCCGGCTCGATCGTCGACCACGCCTCCTACTCGGCCAACCGGCTGCGCACCGACGGCAAGGCCGTCGGCTCCGGCGTCTACACCCTGAAGGAGTACGGTCCGCGGCAGGCCCGCTTCGCCGTCAACGGCGCCTACAAGGGCCCCGCCAAGGTCAAGAACTCCGGGATGACCGTGAAGTTCTTCGACGCCCGCGACAAGCTCAAGAAGGCCGTGCAGAGCGGCAGCGTCGACGTCGCCTACCGGGGACTGTCCACGAAGGACCTCGCGGTGCTCAACAACGCGTCGCTCCATGACCAGAACGGCACCCAGGTGGTCGAGGGCGCCAGCGCCGAGGTGATGCACCTGGTCTTCAACATGAAGGACCCGGTCGCCGGCAAGCTGGGCGTCCGCAAGGCGATCGCCTACCTGCTGGACCGCTCCACGCTGGTGCGGGACGTCTACCAGCACACCGCCGTACCGCTGTACTCGATCGTCCCGGCCGGCATCACCGGTCACAACACCGCCTTCTTCAGCGCCTACGGTGACCGCCCGCAGCCCGGCAAGGCCGCCGACGCCCTGCGCGGCGCCGGTCTGCAGGGCAAGGTCCCGCTCACGCTGTGGGCGACCCCCGACCGGTTCGGCCCCGGCACCGTCCCCGCGTTCCAGGAGATAGCCCAACAGCTGAACTCCAGCGGCCTGTTCGACGCCCGCGTGCGCACCGTGGGCACCAAGGAATACGACAAGGGCGTGGCGGACGGCCGCTTCGGCGTCTACGTCAAGGGCTGGATCCCCGACTACCCGGACCCGGACAACTTCACCCAGCCGTTCTTCGGCAAGGACAGCGTCCTGGCGAACAACTACGAGTCCCCTCGGATCACCGGCCGGCTGCTGCCCCAGACCGCGGACCAGACCAACCGCGGCGCCACCAAGACCGCGTTCCGCGAGGTGCAGGACATCGTCGCCAAGGACCTGCCGGTCATCCCGATCTGGCAGGGCAAGCAGTACGCCGTCGCCCGCGACGGCATCTCCGGCCTGGAGTGGACCCTGGACTCCACGACCGTCTTCCGGTTCTGGGAGATCAGCAAGGCCACCGAAGCCTGATCCGGCCCGCGCAACGGCACCTCCACACACGGCGGGGCCGGCCCGAGATCCTCGGGCCGGCCCCGCCGTGGCGTGCCGGGTGAAGCGATGGAGCCGCTGACCGGCTACTGCGCGCCGGGGCGCACCAGGCCGCTCTCGTAGGCGTACACCGCCGCCTGCACCCGGTCGCGCAGGCCCAGCTTCGTCAGCACATGACCCACATGCGTCTTGACGGTGGTCTCGCTCACGAACAGGTCAGCGGCGATCTCGGCATTCGACAGCCCACGCGCCACCAGCTTCAGCACCTCGACCTCGCGCTCGGTGAGGGTGTGCAGGGTGTCCGGCACCGGGTCCTCACCCGACGGGAGATGCCCGGCGTACTTGTCCAGCAGCCGGCGCGTGATGCTCGGCGCGAGCATCGCCTCGCCCGCCGCCACCACCCGGATCGCCTGCACCAGCTCGTTGGCCGGCGCGTCCTTGAGCAGGAAGCCGCTGGCGCCGGCCCGCAGCGCCTCGACGACGTACTCGTCCAGATCGAAGGTCGTCAGCACCAGCACCTTCGCCGGGCCGTCCTTCGCGGGGCCGGTGATCTGCCGGGTCGCCTCGACACCGTCCATCCGCGGCATCCGGATGTCCATCAGCACCACATCGGGCTGCAGCGCACGCACCTGGTCCAGCGCCTGCAGACCGTCCCCGGCCTCGCCGACGACGGCCAGATCCTGCTCGGCTTCCAGAATCATCCGGAATCCCGTACGCAGCAGGGGCTGGTCGTCGACCAGCAGGACGCGGATAGTCACGAGCTCTCCTTCGTGAGGCCCTGTCCGGGTGATCAGGCCTGGATCGAGCCCATTCTGCCCTGTTGACCGGCGTCACCGTCCGCCGGGCGGACCGTCAGCGGATAGACCGGGGGAGTGCCGCCGAATTCCGGGCAGTGCGCCTGGTGGTCGCACCAGCCGCACAGCTTGGTCGGTCGCGGCCGCCAGTCACCGGTGTCCGTCGCCAGCTGGATCGCCTCCCACAGCGCCAGCAACTTCCGCTCCACGGCGCGCAGTTCGGCTTCATTCGGGTCGTACGTCACCACATCGCCGCTGCCCAGATACACCAGCTGCAACCGCCGCGGCACCGTCCCGCGCAGCCGCCACATCACCAGCGCGTAGAACTTCATCTGGAACAGCGCGCCCTCGGCGTACTGCGGCCGGGGTGCCTTGCCGGTCTTGTAGTCGACGATCCGCACCTCGCCCGTCGGTGCGATATCGACCCGGTCGATGAAGCCCCGCAACTGCAGACCGGACTCCAGCACCGTCTCCACATACAGCTCGCGGTCCGCCGGCTCCAGACGTGTCGGATCCTCCAGCGAGAACCACCGCTCCACCAGCGCCTCGGCGTCCGCCAGCCACTTCGCCAGCCGCTCGCCCGCCTCGTCGTCCGCGAACAGCTCGGCCAGCTCGGGCCGCTTGGCCAGCAGCTTCTCCCACTCGCCCGGCACCATCGCCCGGGCGCCCGGCGCGGTGCGCTCGATCGCGGGGGCGTCGAAGAGGCGCTCCAGCACCGCATGCACGACCGTGCCGCGGGTCGCCGCCGCGCTCGGCTTCTCCGGGAGTTTGTCGATCACCCGGAAGCGGTACAGCAGCGGGCACTGCATGAAGTCGCTCGCACGCGACGGCGACAGCGCCGACGGCCGTCCGGTGAGGGCTCCGGCTCCGGCCGGCGCGCCGCCCCCCGCGCCGCTCTCCCCCTCGGCCTCGCCCTGCGGCAGCGGCCCACGCTGCGGACCGGGGCCGGCAGCGGTCTGCCGCGTGCTCTGCCCGCCCGCCGCGGCCGCCTCGGCGTTCTCGGTGCTCGTTCCCATGGCATCAGACCCTACGGCCCGCCACTGACAACCCCGCGCCCGCCGCCCGCGGAAGGGCCCCGCGGCGGATCCCGGCGGGGCACTCCGCATACCATCGACCTCAGATCCCTTTGCCCTGCATGATCGATGGATCAGGCCGAGCAGGAGCGAAGGCCGTATTCGACGAGGGGACGCCGTGGACGAGAGCGGGAAGCCGCAGGACCCCCAGGAGTCCGTGCAGCCCCAGCCGCCCGAGCCGCCCAAGGACTCCGAAAAGCCCGAGCCGCCCGCGCCGGAGAAACCCAAGACACCGGCGCCCGGCAGGAGAAAGGGCGCGGGCGGCGGCATCCTCATGGGCCGCCCCTTCGGCGTGCCGGTCTATGTCGCGCCCAGCTGGTTCCTCGTCGCCGCCCTCATCACCTGGGTCTTCGGCGGGCAACTGGAACGGGTACTCCCCGAGCTCGGCGGCGCCCGCTACCTCGTCTCGCTCTTCTTCGCCGTCGCCTTCTACGCCTCGGTGCTCGTCCACGAGCTGGCGCACACCGTCGCCGCCCTCCGCTTCAAGCTCCCGGTGCGCCGCATCCAGCTCCAGTTCTTCGGCGGCGTCTCGGAGATCGAGAAGGAGACCGAGACCCCCGGCCGCGAGTTCATCCTCGCCTTCGTCGGCCCGCTCCTCTCCCTCGTGCTCGCCGGCGTCTTCTACGGCGGTATGCAGCTGGTCGAACCGGGCACCGTCCCCGGCGTCCTGCTCGCGGGCCTGATGATCTCCAACCTCATCGTCGCGATCTTCAACCTCCTGCCCGGCCTGCCGCTGGACGGCGGGCGGATGCTGCGCGCCGTGGTCTGGAAGCTCTCCGGCAAACCCATGACCGGCACGGTTGCCGCCGCCTGGGTCGGCCGTGCCCTCGCCGTCGCCGTCCTCATCGGCCTGCCGCTGCTGACCCACACCGGTGCGCTCGGCAACTCCCGCCCCGAAATCGGCGGCGCCGACTCCCTCACCGACGCCCTGCTCGCCGCGATCCTGGCCGCCATCATCTGGACCGGCGCCGGCAACAGCCTGCGCATGGCGCGGCTGCGCGAGCGCCTCCCCGACCTGCAGGCCCGGGTGCTGACCCGGCGCGCCGTGCCCGTCGAGGCCGACACCCCGCTCTCCGAAGCGCTGCGCCGCGCCAACAGCGCCGGCGCCCGCGCCCTGGTCGTCGTCAGCCGCCAGGGGGAGCCCACCGCCCTCGTCCGCGAGGCCGCCATCGTGGCCGTCCCCGAGCACCGCCGCCCCTGGGTCCCGGTGGGCACCCTCGCCCAGGACCTCAAGGACGGCATGCGGGTCTCCGCCGAACTCACGGGTGAGGACCTCCTGGAGTATCTGCGGGCCACCCCGGCCACCGAATACCTCGTCGTCGAGGAGGCCGGTGAGATCTACGGCGTGCTGTCCAGCGCCGACGTCGAGCGGGCGTTCGTCTCCGCGATGGCCCGCCACTCCTGACGCGCCGCCCGGCCCACGGCGCCGTCCCCGGGCCCGTCCGCGGGCCCACTGGTCCCAGGCGTCCCGACGGGCCGGTAGGCTGGTCACATGTCCGAACCGACCGGTGCCGCCCGCCGTCGCGGGCCCTTCAAGGTCGGGGACCAGGTCCAGCTCACCGACCCCAAGGGACGCCACTACACCTTCACGCTCGAAGAGGGAAAAAGCTTCCACACCCATAAGGGAGCCTTCCCCCACGACGAGCTGATCGGTGCTCCCGAGGGCAGTGTTGTCCGTACCACCGGGAACGTCGCCTACCTCGCGCTGCGCCCGCTGCTCCCCGACTATGTCCTGTCCATGCCCCGCGGCGCCGCCGTGGTCTACCCCAAGGACGCGGGGCAGATCCTGGCGATGGCCGACATCTTCCCCGGCGCCCGGATCGTCGAGGCGGGGGTGGGATCCGGCTCGCTCAGCAGCTTCCTGCTGCGCGCCATCGGCGACCAGGGCATGCTGCACTCCTACGAGCGCCGTGCCGACTTCGCCGAGATCGCCACGCAGAACGTCGAGCGCTACTTCGGCGGTCCGCACCCCGCGTGGACGCTCACCGTCGGTGACCTCCAGGACAACCTCTCCGACACCGAGGTCGACCGGGTCATCCTGGACATGCTGGCCCCGTGGGAGTGCCTGGAGGCCGTCTCCAAGGCGCTGGTCCCCGGCGGCATCCTCTGCGCCTACGTCGCCACGACCACGCAGCTGGCCCGCACCGTCGAGTCGATCCGCGAGCACGGCACCTTCAACGAGCCGTCGGCCTGGGAGACCATGGTCCGTACCTGGCACGTCGAGGGCCTGGCCGTCCGCCCCGACCACCGCATGATCGGGCACACCGGCTTCCTCCTCACCGCCCGCCGCCTGGCCGACGGGGTCGAGCCCCCGCTGCGCCGCCGCCGGCCCGCCAAGGGCGCGTACGGCGAGGACTACTCCGGGCCCGGCAAGGCGGACCCGGCCAAGGGATCCACCGGCGCCGGCGACTCCGCAGAGCGCGGCTGACCGTTCAGATCCGGCCAACGAACCACCGGGCGCCGCCGACGAGTTCCCCCACGGGAACCGCCGGCGGCGCTTCTGCATACGCAAGGCAAAACTCCGGTCCGGCCGGTTCCGTGCGGTCCGCTCCTGTGGAACGATGCTGGGCACTCCCACCTCCACAGCACTTCACAGGAGTTACCCCGCGTGCAGCCCTTGGCAGGCCAGGACCTTTCGCACACCCAGCCGCGCGCCATGCACTGGCTGGCCACCGCCACCGCCATTTCGGCTGTCGTCGCGGCCGCGTCCTTCGTCCAGCCTCCCGATGCCACGGCCACCACGCCAGGGCAAGCGAGAACCGGCCACACCGCGGCCCCCGACCCGCGCGAGGTGACCTTTCCCATGGAGTGCGGGCCCGAGCGCGTCGACGTGGTGAAGAAGGCCTCCGGCGACCTCGACGGCGACGGGACGACGGAGACCGTCGCGGTGGCCCGCTGCCACTCCGGGTTCGGCACGCCGCCCAGCGGTGTCTACGTCCTCGCCCAGCCGAGCGACCCCGAGGCGGCGCCGCGCATCGTGGCGACGCTCGTCGAGCCCGCCCAGAAGCTCAGTGTCCAGCGGCTCGCCCTGGGGGACGGCGAGATCTCGGCGGCACTCCTGGGCTACTCCACCCTTGACGTGCCGCGCTGCTGCCCCGACGTGCACAAGAGCGTCAAGTGGCAATGGAAGGGCGGGAAGTTCGTCCAGAGCGAACTTCCCGCCGCCATGAGCACCGAGCGTGCGTGATCCGTCACCCGCGGTGCGGTGAGTCGACGCCGACTACGACCGGCCTACGCTCCCGTCTGCGGCGCGTCTACTCCGCGTCCGGGCCGTACACCTCGACCAGGTCCGCGACGCGGCGGACGTGAATACAGTCCCCGGGGCACTCCTTGGCGGAGTCCCGGACATCGTTGAGCAGCGGGAGCGGGACGGGGGTTGTGGCCCCCTTGTCCTGGAGCAGCTCGTCGCCGCCGCCCTTGACATAGGCCAGGCCATCGATGTCGAGCTCGAAGACCTCGGGCGCGTACTGCGCACAGATGCCATCGCCGGTGCACAGGTCCTGATCGATCCAGACTTCAAGCTCTGGACGGGCTTCATCCTGCGCGGTCATCTCGCCTGCCGTTCCTGCGTACGTGAACCGTTTTTGTCTAAGTGGCGCCACCCCTGACGGGTGTTGACCGACTCGACGATACAACCGCTCGCTTTCCGATGCCGTTGGGTGGGTATTCCCTTGGCGTGAGGACGTGCGCAAGGGTGAAGATCAGACACACCCCGACAGTCTTTTCGATCTAGGGGTTTCAACCTGCACCGGCCCAGGTAGGGTCAGGAAGCGTCCAGCTCCTTGGAGGAGGTGAGGACCGTGGCAGCCCACGACGACGACATCAACCGCGGCATCCGGCCGGGGCGAGGGTCTGAAGATCCCGCCGGTCAGGTTGCCTATCTCGAGCAGGAGATCGCCGTCCTGCGACGCAAGCTCGCCGACTCTCCGCGTCACACGAGGATTCTCGAAGAGCGGATCGTCGAGCTGCAGACCAACCTGGCCGGCGTCTCGGCTCAGAACGAGCGACTCGCCAATACTCTCCGCGAGGCCCGCGACCAGATCGTCGCGCTCAAGGAGGAAGTCGACCGGCTCGCGCAGCCGCCGGCCGGCTTCGGAGTCTTCCTGCAGGCCAACGAAGACGACACGGTCGATATTTTCACCGGAGGCAGAAAGCTCCGGGTGAATGTCAGCCCCAGTGTGGAGACCGAGGGCCTCAGGCGCGGCCAAGAGGTCATGCTCAATGAAGCACTCAACGTGGTCGAGGCCATGGAGTACGAGAGCGCCGGTGACATCGTCACCCTCAAGGAGATCCTTGAGGACGGCGAGCGCGCACTGGTCGTCGGGCACACCGACGAGGAACGGGTGGTGAGGCTCGCCGAGCCGCTGCTGGACATCACCATCCGCCCCGGCGATGCCCTGCTCCTCGAACCCCGGTCCGGCTACGTCTACGAAGTCATCCCGAAGAGCGAGGTCGAGGAGCTCGTCCTCGAAGAGGTTCCGGACATCGACTACACCAAGATCGGCGGTCTGGGCGGCCAGATCGAACTGATCCGGGACGCGGTCGAGCTTCCGTACCTCTACCCCGACCTCTTCAAGGAGCACGAACTCCGTCCGCCCAAGGGTGTCTTGCTCTACGGCCCGCCCGGCTGCGGCAAGACGCTCATCGCCAAGGCGGTCGCCAACTCCCTTGCCAAGAAGGTCGCCGAGGTGACCGGGCAGCCCGCGGGGAAGAGCTTCTTCCTCAACATCAAGGGCCCCGAGCTGCTCAACAAGTATGTCGGCGAGACGGAGCGGCACATCCGGCTGGTCTTCCAGCGGGCCAGGGAGAAGGCGAGCGAGGGAACCCCCGTCATCGTCTTCTTCGACGAGATGGACTCCCTCTTCCGCACCCGCGGCTCCGGTGTCAGCTCGGACGTGGAGAACACCATCGTTCCGCAGCTGCTCTCCGAGATCGACGGTGTGGAGGGCCTGGAAAACGTCATCGTGATCGGTGCCTCGAACCGCGAGGACATGATCGACCCGGCGATCCTGCGCCCCGGCCGGCTCGATGTGAAGATCAAGATCGAGCGTCCGGACGCGGAGGCCGCCAAGGACATCTTCTCGAAGTACCTCACGGAACGCCTGCCGCTGCACTCCGACGACCTCACCGAGCACGGCGAGTCGCGCAAGGCCGCGGTCAGCGGAATGATCCAGTCGGTCGTCGAGCAGATGTACGCGGAATCCGAGGAGAACCGCTTCCTGGAGGTCACCTACGCCAATGGTGACAAGGAAGTTTTGTACTTCAAGGACTTCAACTCCGGCGCGATGATCGAAAACATTGTCGGACGTGCGAAGAAGATGGCCATCAAGGCCTTCCTCGAGCACAAACAGAAGGGTCTGCGGGTCTCCCACCTCCTCCAGGCGTGCGTGGACGAGTTCAAGGAGAACGAGGACCTGCCCAACACCACCAACCCGGACGACTGGGCCCGAATCTCCGGCAAGAAGGGCGAGCGGATCGTTTACATCCGTACGCTGGTCACTGGAAAGCAGGGCGCGGACACCGGTCGCTCCATCGACACGGTGGCGAATACCGGCCAATACCTGTAACACCGCACTCCGGCTGCGGATGTCCTGCACGGGGCGTCCGCAGCCGGACGCTTTTCCGGGCATGCGGGACGCGTCCCCGGAAAGGCCACGGGAAAACAGGGAAAACCGGACTGGAGTAATGACTGTAATGATCTCCCCAGCACCGCAAAGGCGTTCTAGGCTCGTCGGTACCGCCGCGTCACGCCGCTCGGCAGCGGGGATCGCAGACAGAACGGAAGCGCAGCGGTACTTGAGCGCCGACCCCATCCGGGGGCGTCGCCGGGCAAGGAGGGCCGCATGACCGTACGGCGAGTAATGGGAATCGAGACGGAGTACGGGATCTCCGTCCCCGGCCACCCGAACGCCAATGCCATGCTCACCTCGTCCCAGGTCGTCAATGCCTACGCGGCGGCGATGCACCGGGCACGACGTGCCCGCTGGGATTTCGAGGAGGAGAATCCGCTGCGGGACGCCCGCGGCTTCGACCTCGCCCGCGAGGCCGCCGATTCCAGTCAGCTCACCGATGAGGACATCGGCCTCGCCAATGTCATCCTCACCAATGGGGCCCGGCTCTACGTCGACCACGCACACCCCGAATACAGCGCTCCCGAGGTCACCAATCCGCGCGACGCGGTCCTGTGGGACAAGGCCGGCGAGCGGATCATGGCGGAGGCCGCGGAACGCGCCGGACAGGTGCCGGGCGCCCAGCCCATCCACCTTTACAAGAACAACACCGACAACAAGGGCGCCTCCTACGGGACGCACGAGAACTACCTGATGAAGCGGGAGACCCCGTTCTCGGACATCGTGCGGCACCTGACGCCGTTCTTCGTCTCCCGCCAGGTGGTCACCGGCGCCGGCCGGGTCGGCATCGGCCAGGACGGCCACGAGCACGGCTTCCAGCTCAGCCAGCGCTCGGACTATTTCGAGGTCGAGGTGGGCCTGGAGACGACGCTCAAGCGCCCGATCATCAACACCCGCGACGAACCGCACGCGGACGCGGAGAAGTACCGCCGGCTCCATGTGATCATCGGCGACGCCAATCTCTCCGAGATCTCGACGTACCTGAAGCTGGGCACGACCTCGCTGGTCCTCTCCATGATCGAGGACGGGTTCATCGCCGTCGACCTGGCGGTCGACCAGCCCGTCCGCACCCTCCACCAGGTCTCGCACGACCCCACTCTGCAACATCTGATCACTCTCCGCAGCGGCCGCACGCTCACCGCGGTACAGCTCCAGATGGAGTACTTCGAGCTGGCCCGCAAGTACGTCGAGGACCGCTACGGCGCGGATGCCGATGAGCAGACCAAGGACGTCCTGACCAGGTGGGAGGACGTGCTCGGGCGGCTGGAGAACGATCCGATGAGCCTGTCGGGCGAGCTGGACTGGGTCGCGAAGCGGGAGCTGATGGAGGGCTACCGCCGGCGGGACGGCCTGGACTGGGACGCGGCGCGGCTGCACCTCATCGACCTGCAGTACGCCGACGTGCGCCCCGACAAGGGCCTGTACAACCGCCTGGCGGCCCGCGGCAAGATGAAGCGGCTCCTGGACGAGCCCGAGGTGGAGCGGGCGCGTGTGAAGCCTCCGGAGGACACCAGGGCCTACTTCCGCGGGCGGTGCCTGGAGCAGTACGCGGACGATGTCGCGGCGGCCTCGTGGGATTCGGTCATCTTCGACCTGCCCGGCCGGGACTCCCTGCAACGGGTCCCCACGCTGGAGCCCCTGCGCGGGACGCGGCAGCACGTCAAGGAGCTGCTGGACCGGTGCCGGACGGCCGAGGAGCTGGTCAGGGTGCTCTCCGGCCGCTGAGTTCCGGCGCATTCACGGCGGACTCGCGGCACTCGCACGGCGATCGACGACTGATCCGCGGCTGAAATGGCCGCGGTGCGGGAATCATCGAGGTGACTCCCGGACGTTGCACCAAGTGCAGGGCCGATGTCACACCCTCCTTGTAGGGTCTGATCTTGAAGGTCACATCGAGCGGGGCGAACCGAGCGGGGTGAGGGATATGGCGACCAAGGACAGCGGCGGCGGACAGCAGAAGGCCACGCGTTCCACCGAAGAGGTCGAGGAGCAGACGCAGGACGCGGAGGCTTCCGAAGACCTCAAGGAGCGCCAGGAAAAGCTGTCGGACGACGTGGATTCGGTGCTGGACGAAATCGACGACGTCTTGGAAGAAAATGCCGAGGACTTCGTGCGGTCCTTTGTGCAGAAGGGCGGCGAGTAGCCGGTCCGTGGTCCGGATGCGGCATCGGCAGTGCTTCCGGGACTTCTCGGAGCACTGCCCACCGCGTCCGGAACGCGCCGGCGGCTCTTGTGGGCGGCGGTGCTCCTGCGGCCGCTGCCCGGCCGCCCTGGTGGTGCGTCAACACAGCGCGTCCGTATCGGCCGTACGGGGTCGCGGCCCCGGTTCCGGAACTCATGTGGATCACGCGCACGAGACGGGTAAGGTCCGAGGCGTACGGTGCTTCAGCTGCAACGCAGCCTTGGATCAAGTCAAGGATCGGCCGGACGTGGTGAGGCGGGCGGCCGAATATCTGGAAGGAAACGTGTGGAAGCCAACACTCGTAGCACCGGGCGTCTGCCGGCGGCCTTCCTGACGCCTGGATCCTCGTCGTTCATGGACTTCCTCGGCGAGCACTCTCCCGATCTGCTGCCGGGCAACCGGCCGTTGCCGCCTGTGCAGGGCGCCGTCGAGGCGCCGCACGGCACGACCATCGTGGCCGCGTCCTTCCCCGGTGGCGTGGTGCTCGCCGGTGACCGGCGGGCGACGATGGGCAATGTCATCGCGCAGCGCGACATCGAGAAGGTGTTCCCGGCCGACGAGTACTCCGCGGTCGGCATCGCCGGCACGGCCGGTCTGGCCGTCGAGATGGTCAAGCTGTTCCAGCTGGAGCTGGAGCACTTCGAGAAGGTGGAGGGCGCCCAACTCTCCCTCGAGGGCAAGGCGAACCGCCTGTCGACGATGATCCGCGGCAACCTCGGGATGGCCATGCAGGGCCTCGCGGTGGTGCCGCTGTTCGCCGGCTGGGACCTCGACCGCGAGAAGGGCCGGATCTTCTCCTACGACGTCACCGGCGGCCGCTCCGAGGAGCACGGCTTCGCGTCGACGGGCTCCGGCTCCGTCTTCGCCCGCGGTGCCCTCAAGAAGCTCTACCGCGATGACTTCACCGAGAACCAGGCCGCCACGGCCGTCGTCCAGGCGCTCTACGACGCCGCGGACGACGACTCCGCGACCGGCGGGCCTGACATGGCCCGGCGGATCTATCCGATCGTCATGGTGATCACCGAGGACGGCTTCAAGAGGTACGCCGAAGCCGAGGTCTCGGAGATCGCCCGGGCCATTCATGAGCGCCGCCTCGAACAGCCCGACGGCCCGCGCGCCGCGCTGCTCTGACGGGACGGATGTTTCGCCATGCATGCGCCACTGACAGAGCCATTGACAGAAAGGGACGGATAGCCGGTGTCGACGCCGTTCTATGTCTCACCCCAGCAGGCCATGGCCGATCGGGCCGAATACGCCCGGAAGGGCATCGCGCGCGGTCGCAGCGTCGTGGTGCTGCAGTACACCGACGGCGTGGTCTTCGTCGCCGAGAATCCCTCCCGCGCCCTGCACAAGGTCAGCGAGATCTATGACCGCATCGCCTTCGCGGCGGTCGGCAAATACAACGAGTTCGAGAACCTGCGGATCGGTGGCGTGCGCTACGCCGACCTGCGGGGTTACACCTACCACCGCGAGGACGTGACCGCACGCGGACTCGCCAACGTCTACGCCCAGACGCTCGGCACGATCTTCTCCAGCGCCGCCGAGAAGCCGTACGAGGTCGAGCTGATCGTCGCCGAGGTGGGCAACGCCGCCGAGGACGATCAGATCTACCGCCTGCCGCACGACGGCTCCATCGTCGACGAGCACGGCTCGGTCGCGGTGGGCGGCAACGCCGACCAGATCAGCACCTACCTCGACCAGCGCCACCGCGACGGTATGACGCTGGGTGAGGCGCTGAAGCTGGCGGTCGACTCGCTCTCGCGCGACAACAACGGCGGCGAGCGCACGCTGACCGCCGAGCAGCTGGAGGTCGCGACGCTGGACCGTACGCGGCCCCAGCAGCGGAAGTTCAAGCGGATCCTGGGCAGGCAGCTCTCCAGCCTGCTCGACGAGCACGGCGCCGCGGCCCCGAGCGAGCCGTCGGACACCGACGAGTCCTCGGGTGATGCGGCCGACGCCTCCGACAACGGGGCGGCGGACAAGGGCGGTTCGGGCGAGGGTCCGGACGCCAAGGACGACAAGGGTTCGTCCGGCAAGAAGGACTGAGCACGACATCCGGGCCATGTGCCCGGCACGCGCCCCGGTGGGTCATCGCCCGCCGGGGCGCGTTGGCGTCGGGGCGCCGGGGGCGGCGTGCTCCGGGTGTCCCGGGCCGTCCGGGGGTGCGGCGGTCGAGCCGCGGGTGATCAGCTGGACCGGCAGTGTGGGCGCCTCGGTGCCGCGGCCGTCGAGCACCGCCAGCAGAGCCCGCATCCCCGCCTCACCGAACTCCTCGGCGGGGAGCCGTACGGTCGTCAGCTCCGGCTCGACCGCGACCGCGAGGGCCAGGTCGTCGAAGCCGGTGACGGAGACGTCCTCGGGGACCCGCAGGCCCAGCCGGCGCACGGCCTTGCAGGCGCCCGCGGCGACGATGTCGTCGTCGCAGAGCAGGGCGGTGGGGCGCGGACCCGTTCCGGTCAGCGCGGCGTGCGCGGCGTGCAGTCCGGCGTCGACGCTCAGCGCGGTGGGCTGCCGGCGCAGGTGGGTGCCGGGCAGCCCCTCCAGCGCGTCGGTCAGGGCGCGGGCGCGCAGCTCGAAGGTCCAGGAGTCCACGTCCGCCGCGAGGTGGGTGATGCGGCGGTGGCCGAGGCCCACCAAGTGGTCCACCAACTGCCGTACACCGTCGGCGATATCGAGGTTGACGGCGGCTGCCGGACGGTCGTCGTCCGGGTCGCTGTCCAGCATCACCAGGGGCAGACCGGCGTCGCGCAGTGCGGTGAGCGCGTCCGCGGCCATGGATGAGGCGATCACGCCGTCCAGGGTGGCCGCCGCGGAGTCGAAGGGGTCGCGGGCCGGGCCGATGCCCTCGGGGGAGGGGTAGAGCACCACGCCGAAGCCGTGGTCGGCGGCGAGCCGGGCAGCGCCGGTGTAGACACGCGCGAAGAACTCCGTGGTCAGGGCCGGGACCACGAGGAGCACGGTGCGGGTGCGGCCGGTGCGCAGAGTGCGGGCGGCGAGGTTGGGCCGGTAGCCCAGTTCACGGGCCGCGGTGCGCACCGCCTCGGCCTTGCCGGGGGAGACCCGTCCGCGCCACTTCTCGCCCAGCACGAGGGAGACCGCGGCCTGCGAGACCCCGGCGGCACGGGCGACGTCCCGGCTGGTGGTGCGCGCGCCGCCGGGCGCGACGGCCGGCCCGGGCGCCTCACGGCGGGTCGGCGTCGTGGCCTCGTTGCTGGTCACCGGTGCTCTCACTCCTTGCGCTCGGCCGCGGTGGGCTGGACCCGTGGGTTGCCGTCATGGTACGTATGACGCCGCAGGTTATACGTAACACTTCCGGGCCGCGCCCGGAGGGAAAGGGGCGGGGATGGCCGCGGGATATGCGGAGCTGCTCAGGACCCGGCACGCGGCCCGGCTCCTGACGGGGACCCTGGTCGGCAGGCTGCCGAATGCCACCGCGCCGCTGGCCGTGGTCCTCTTCGTCCGCGCGGAGGGTGGCAGCTATGCGCTCGCCGGCGTGCTCTCCGCGGTCTACGGCGTCTGCACCGCGATCGGTCAGCCGCTCCTCGGCCGGGCCGTGGACCTTCGCGGCCAGCCACGGGTGATGCTGCCCGCCGCGGTGCTCTCCGCCCTCGGGATGGCGCTGCTCGCGGCCGTCGGCCTGAACGTGCTGTGGCTCGCCTACGTCGCCATGGTCATCGCAGGTCTCTTCACCCCGCCCCTGGAGGGCGGTCTGCGGGCGCTGTGGCCGGGAGTCCTCAAGCGTCAGGACCGGGTGCACGCCGCCTACGCACTGGACGCGGTCGCGCAGGAAGTCATGTTCGCCGTGGGGCCGTTGCTGGTGACGCTGTGCGTGGCGGCCTGGTCGGAGCGGGCCGCGCTGCTGGTGATCAATCTGATCGGGGTGCTCGGCGCGCTCTCCGTCGTGGTCTCCGAGCCCTCCAGGCAGTGGCGCAGCGAGCCGCGAGAGGCGCACTGGCTGGGCGCCCTGCGCTCGGGCGGGATGCTGGTGCTGATCGGGGCCTTCTTCTTCGTCGGGCTGGCGCTGGGGTCCATCGCGGTCGCGGCGGTGGCGTACGCCGACGAGCACGGCGGAGGCATGATCTCCAGCTCCCTGCTCTCCGCTCTCGGGTTCGGCGCGCTGGTCGGTGGCATTGCCTACGGCGCGCGCGAGTGGCCGGGACGGCCGGAGAGCCGGCTGCGGCTGCTCATCGTCCTGCTGGCGCTGGGTTATCTGCCACTGATGCTGGTGCCCGGCGTCGTCGGGATGACGGTGCTGACCGGTGTCGCCGGCGTCTTCCTGGCTCCCGCGCTGGCCTGTGCGTTCGTCGTCGTCGACCGGCACGCTCCCAAGGGGACGGTGACCGAGGCCTTTTCGTGGCTGGTGACGACGTTCGGTGTCGGTTCGGCGGTCGGGGCCTCGGTGGTGGGCCCGGCGGTGGAAAGCGGCGGTTCCGCGGCGGGGTTCGCGGTGGCCGGCGCCGGTGGCGTCGCCGCGCTGGTGGTGCTTTTGTCGACGAAGCGATTCCTCGGGGATCCCGTGCGGCGTAAGAGCGAAGCGGTCCCGGCGGAAAATGATCGAAACGGGGCTGTCGAACCCGGTTTCAGAGCAGGCCGTCAGGCGTAATGTTCAGTCATGGACCGCCGCATTTTCGGGCTGGAGAACGAGTACGGCGTCACGTGCACGTTCAGGGGACAGCGCCGACTGTCACCTGACGAAGTGGCGCGATACCTCTTCCGCCGTGTTGTGTCATGGGGCCGCAGCAGCAATGTCTTCCTGCGGAACGGCGCCCGCCTGTACCTCGACGTGGGATCGCATCCGGAATACGCAACTCCCGAGTGCGACAACGTGACCGAGCTGGTCACCCACGACAAGGCAGGCGAGCGCATTCTCGAGGGCCTGCTCGTCGACGCCGAACGCCGCCTGCACGAGGAGGGAATCGCGGGCGACGTCTATCTCTTCAAGAACAACACCGATTCGGCGGGAAACTCCTACGGCTGCCACGAGAACTATCTCGTCGCCCGCCACGGGGAGTTCTCCCGGCTCGCGGACATCCTCATCCCTTTCCTCGTCACCCGCCAGCTGTTGTGCGGCGCGGGCAAGGTGCTCCAGACTCCGCGGGGCGCCGTCTACTGCGTCAGTCAGCGCGCGGAGCACATCTGGGAGGGCGTCTCCTCCGCGACGACCCGCTCCCGTCCGATCATCAACACCCGCGACGAGCCGCATGCCGACGCCGAGCGCTATCGCCGTCTGCATGTCATCGTCGGTGACTCCAACATGTCCGAGACGACCATGCTGCTCAAGGTCGGTGCCACCGACCTCGTGCTGCGCATGATCGAGGCGGGCACGGTCATGCGCGACCTGACGCTGGAGAACCCGATCAGGGCGATCCGTGAGGTCAGCCACGACATCACCGGACAGCGCAAGGTGCGCCTGGCCAGCGGCCGGGAGGCCTCCGCCCTGGAGGTCCAGCAGGAGTACTACGAGAAGGCCGTCGACTTCTGCGAGCGCCGCGGAATCCGTACGGGCACCGTCGAGCGGGTTCTGGAGCTGTGGGGCCGCACTCTGGAGGCGATCCGGGACGAGGATCTCGACCGGATCTCCACCGAGATCGACTGGGTGATGAAACATCAGCTCATCGAGCGGTACCGCGCAAAGAACAACATCACCATGTCGCATCCGCGGGTGGCGCAGATAGACCTCGCCTATCACGACATCCATCGCCGCCGGGGGCTCTACTACCTCCTGGAACGCAAGGGGCAAGCCGCCAGGATCTGCAACGACTTGAAGATCTTCGAAGGCAAGTCGGTGCCGCCACAGACCACCCGCGCGAGACTGCGGGGCGACTTCATTCGCCGTGCTCAGGAGCAACGCCGTGATTTCACGGTCGACTGGGTGCATCTCAAGCTCAATGACCAGGCGCAGCGCACGGTCCTGTGCAAGGACCCGTTCCGGTCGGTGGACGACAGAGTGGAGAAGCTCATCGCCGGGATGTGACCGCCGTGTACACAGCTATGTGCCGGGAGTGATTGCTCCCGGCACATAGCTGTGTTGCGCCGGGAATCGCCTCGGGGGACAGGTCGTAGAGTGGCGGGCATTGCCCCATCACCCCACGAGCCCGAGTTGGACTGATGAACCTCACGAAGAACACCCGTCGCGCTGCTGCCTCAGCGCTGACCGTGCCCATCCTGCTGTTCACCGCCGCGTGCGGGTCCGACGACGACAAGGGCGCGTCCGACGACGCCGTCGTCAAGGTGGAGGGTGCGGCGGGCGCCAAGCCCAAGATCACCGTACCCAAGGACGCCAAGCCCGCCGACAAGGCCGTCACCAAGACGCTCGTCGAGGGCAAGGGCGCGGTCGTCAAGAAGGGTGATCTTGTCCGGCTGGACTTCTCCGCGCAGTCGATGAAGGGCCAGAACCTCGGCAGCAGCTGGACGCCGCAGCCCGGCTCCAAGCCCGGTGCGCCGCGGACCCAGGTCGTCAGCGAGGTCACCGACCAGATGACGCAGCAGATGCTCCCGCCGAAGGTGATGTCCGCGGTGGCCGGGCAGAAGGTCGGCAGCCGCTTCGAGGTCGAGGGCACCGCGAAGGCGCTGATCGGCGAGGGCCTGAACCCGCAGTCGGGCATCAAGCCCGGGGACGGCCTGGTCTGGGTCGTCGACGTGGTCGGCGCGAAGAAGGTGGACAAGAAGGCGAAGGCCGAGGGCGAGCAGGCGGCGCCGGAGGACGGGCTGCCCGAGGTGAAGGCGGAGGGTGAGAAGGCCGCGACCATCACCGTCCCCAAGGGCGAGAAGGCGCCGAGCGGCCTGAAGGAGCAGGTCCTCATCAAGGGCAAGGGCCCCAAGGTGAAGACCGGCGACGGGCTGATCGCGCAGTACACCGGGGTGAAGTGGGAGGACGGCAAGAAGTTCGACTCCTCCTGGGACCACGGTGGCGCGACCGCTTTCCAGATCGGCACCGGCCAGGTCGTCCAGGGCTGGGACAAGGCGCTGGTCGGCAAGAACGTCGGTGACCGGGTGGAGATCGTGATCCCGCCGAAGCTGGGCTACGGCGCGAGCCCGCAGCACGAGCTGGCGAAGAACACCCTGGTCTTCTCGGTCGACATCGTCGGCACGGTCTGATCGCCCGTCTCCCGACCGGCAACACGGCACGGCCGCCAAGATCTGCAAGACTGGCGCCGTAATCGTAAAGATTCGTAAGTAGGAGCACATTCGTGAGCATCGACAAGCCCGAGATCGACTTTCCTGAGGGCCCGGCTCCCACCGAGCTCGAGATCGTGGACCTGAAGGAGGGTGACGGGCCGGTCGCCAAGGCCGGGGACACCGTCTCCGTCCACTACGTCGGCGTCGCGTTCAGCACCGGCGAGGAGTTCGACGCGAGCTGGAACCGCGGCACCCCGCTGCAGTTCCAGCTGGGCGCCGGCCAGGTCATCGCCGGCTGGGACCAGGGCGTGCAGGGCATGAAGGTCGGCGGCCGTCGCCGGCTGACCATCCCCTCGCACCTCGCCTACGGCGAGCGTGGCGCCGGCGGTGGCCGGATCGCCCCGGGCGAGACGCTGATCTTCGTCTGCGACCTGGTCTCCGTCTGAGACCACGGCTGACGACAGCACCGAGGGCCCATGCCGACCGGCATGGGCCCTCGGCTTTGCCGTGGGCACCCCGAGCGGTACGGTCAACGGTCGGGAGTTCAACGAGAAAGGGCGTCGATGGCGATTGCCAAGGCCGAGCGGCTGATGAACCTGGCGCTGTGTCTGCTGGGGACCCGTCGCCCGCTGACCAAGCGCGAACTCAGGTCGTCCATCGAGGCCTACATCGAGGCGGGCAGCGACGACTCCTTCAACCGCATGTTCGAGCGGGACAAGGACGATCTGCGCGAGCTGGGCCTGGTGATCGAGACCGTCGACGGCATCGACGCGGACGTCGGCTACCTCGCCCGCCGGGACAGCAACCGCCTGCCCCCGATCACGCTCGACGCCGAGGAGGCCGCCGCCCTGGGGCTGGCCGCCAAGATCTGGCAGCAGGCGCGTCTCGCCGGTGCCGCCAGCGGCGCACTGCAGAAGCTGCGGGCGGCCGGGATGCCGCTCGCCGCGGACGACGACTTCGACGCCGGCCAGCCGCACAGCGCCCTCGAACCGCGCATCCCGGCCCACGAAGCCGCCTTCGAGCCGCTGATGCTGGCCTGCCGCGACCGCCGGCCGGTCGTCTTCGACTACCGCAAGTCCAACGCCGCCCGCCCCGAGCAGCGGCAGGTCGAGCCGTGGATCCTGGAGTGCTGGCGCGGCCACTGGTACGTCGCCGGCTGGGACCGTGAACGCAAGGCCGAGCGGGTCTTCCGGCTCTCCCGGATCACCGGCAAGGTCCGCTCCCGGCAAGGGGCGTTCACCGCTCCGGTGCCCGATCACGTCACCGTCCGCGAGACGGTCGAGAGCTGGGCCGGGGAGACCGCCACCGGCACGGCCAGGATCAAGCTCCGCGCCGAGCACGGCTATCCACTGCGCGCCCGCGCGCTCTCCGTCCGGGGCCTGGGCGACGGCTGGGACGAGCTGGAGATCCCCAGCGGCCACGGACTCGACGCCTGGCTCGTGGAGTTCGGGCCCGATGTGGTCGTACTGGAACCCGCGGAACTGCGGGCCGATGTCGTGGACCGGCTGCGCGCCGTGGCCAAGGGCTGAGAGGGACACAAGAACCCATGGCGACGAACGCGATCGACCAGACCCGCCGGATGCTGTCGTTGGTGACCTACCTGCGCGAGCGCCCGGGTGCGCGCGTCGGAGACGTCGCCCGCGCCTTCGGCATCACCGAGGACGAACTCATCGCCGACCTCGACGTGCTGCCGATGTGCGGCACGAGCTTCCGCGGCGGCGACCTCCTGGACATCGACACCGACGGCGACCGCATCTGGTGGCACAACCCCGACGACGTCGCCGAACCGCTGCGGCTGGCCGCCGACGAGGCGACCGCGCTGCTGGTCGCGGCCCGCGCCGTGGCGACCCTCCCCGGGCTGCGGGAGGGCGACCGGCAGGCACTGCTGCGCGCCACCGCGAAGCTGGAGGCGGCGGCCGGCGAGGCGGCCGGTGCCAGCGCCCGGCTCTCGGTGACCTTCGAGTCCGAGGGCGGCGTCTTCGCCGATGTGGACCGCGCCATCGCCGAACGGCGCCGGCTGTGGCTGCGCTACTACTCCCCGGCGCGTGACGAGCTGACCGAGCGCGAGGTGGACCCGATCCGGCTGTTCGCCGTCGGCCACACCTACGTCGAGGCGTGGTGCCGCCTCTCGGAGGCCCGGCGGACCTTCCGGCTCGACCGCGTTGCCGAGATCAAGCTGCTGGACGCGCCCTCCGACCCGCCGCCCGTCGAGCTGCGGGACCTGTCGGAGGGCCTGGTGCAGCCCGCGGCCGAGGACCCCGAGGTGTCCATCGAGGTCGGGCCCGGCGGCCGCTGGGTCGCCGAGTACTACCCGCACGACAGCGCCGAGGAGCTTCCCGACGGCGGCCTGCGCATCACCCTGCGCACCCCCGATCCCGCGTCGCTGCGCCGGCTCGCGCTGCGGCTGGGCGGGGACGGCCGGATCGTCTCCCCCCAGGCGCTCGCGGACACTGCGCGGCAGGCCGCCGGTCAGGCCCTCGCGGCGTACGGCGAGTGAGCACGGCGTACGAAGCCCCGTGACGGAGGAGGCAGAGGGATGACGACGACGATGGCGACCCCCATGGCGACCACGACCGCTCCGGTGCTCTTCAAGGCGGCCTGCCCGGACTGCCGCGGCCATTTCGAACTGGCCTCGGAGGCGTTCCGGCTGGCCATCGGCGGCAGCCGCCGCACCACCTTCTACTCATTCACCTGTCCCGACTGTGGCCGTGCGGTGCGCAGGCCGGCCGGCGAGCGGATCATCGAGCTGCTCACCGGCGGCGGGGTCCGCACGCTGCGGCTGCACTCCGGCTGACGGCTCCGCCGCCACGGGCCGGCAGACGTTCCCCGGCCCGTGGGAGACCGCCCGACTCCCGCCGCCCGCCCGTTAGGCTCGCCCCATGCTCTGGCCCATGATCGCTATCGCTCTCGGCTTCCTCGGCATCGCCGTGCTCGGCGTGCTGGCCGTGCGCGTCTTCGTCGAAGTGCGCCGGCTGGCCCGTCAGGTCGGTACGGCGTCCGAGCGGATCCAGCGGGCCGCCGAGGACCTCGAGCGTGCCGCGACGCCGCTGGCGTCCCACGCGCACGACGTCGGCAGGCGGTAGCGGCCGACCCCTGATGCGCCGGTGATCCGAGAGGTACGCTGCAACGGCCCGGACCGCACGGCAGGGGGAGGCAATCCGGAGTATGCAAGGGGATTGCCCAGCGTTAACGACCGAACGTTACGATCGAGGTAGCACCAGGACGCCAGTCCGACCCCATCGGCAGGCACCACAGCAGACGCCGCCCCGGCGAGAAGGTAGTCGCACATGTTCAGCAACCTGAGGGCCCCCGAGATCATTCTGATTCTCGTCATCATTGTGCTGCTGTTCGGCGCGAAGAAGCTCCCGGACATGGCGCGCTCCCTCGGCAAGTCCGCTCGCATCCTCAAGAGCGAGGCCAAGGCGATGAAGAAGGAAGGCGAGGCGGAGGGCGGCGCCGCGTCCGAAGCTCCTGCCGACGCCGCGCAGCAGGCTCCTCGTACGATTCAGGCAGCTCCCGGAGATGTGAACAGCTCGCGCCCGGTGGCCGAGCCGAACCGCACCAACAAGAGCTGAACCCGACCCGATCCCGTCGCTCCGACCCGGTCGGGGCGGCTGATGTACGAGACGAGGAAGTGGGTTGCCCAAGTCTGCCCGCAAGCAGGAGAAGGACCCCGAGGGGCGGATGCCGCTCGCGGCGCATCTGCGTGAGCTGCGCAACCGGCTGCTGAAATCGGTGCTCGCGATCGGTGTGGTCACCGTCATCGCGATGTGGCAGTACGAACCCCTCGCGCACTTCATCACGGGTCCCGTCATCGACGCGGTCGGCTGCCCGAAGGGCGGCGCCACCGCCGGTGGCCGCGCGCATCCGTGCGCCGAGATCACCGCCAACGGTCTGCTGGCACCGTTCACGATCCTGCTCAAGCTCTCCCTCACCACCGGTGTGGTCGCCGCCAGCCCGGTCTGGCTCTACCAGCTCTGGGCCTTCCTCGCCCCGGGCCTGCACAGGCACGAGAAGAAGTACGCGCTGAGCTTCGTCGGCGCGGGCGTGCCGCTCTTCCTCGCCGGCGCCTACCTCGCCTACGCGGTGCTGCCCACCACGGCCGGCGCGCTGGTCGGACTGACCCCCAGCGACTGGGCCAACCTCTTCCCGGCCGATGAGTTCCTCGACATCGTCACGCGCATGGTCGTCGTCTTCGGTGTCGCGTTCGAGCTGCCGCTGCTGCTGGTGCTGCTGAACTTCGGCGGTGTGCTCACCGGACAACGGATCATGGGCTGGTGGCGGTTCATGGTGCTGGGCATCACGGTCTTCGCCGCGCTCGCCACCCCGACCGGTGACCCGCTGACGATGGGCCTGCTGGCCACGCCGATCGTGGTGCTGTCATTCGGTGCCGCCGGCATCTGCCTGATCAACGACCGCCGCCGCAAGCGGTCCAACCCGGACGCGGAGCTGGACGACGACGAGGCCTCCGAGCTGGACCTCACCCCGGCCGGTGTCGGCGAGATCGAGCCGGTCGGCTCCAGCCGGATGCTTCCCGAGCAGGCGAGCGGCGGTGCCGACGAGCCGACCCGCCGCGGCTACGACGACGTGACCTGATCGCTCCCGCTCCGCCCGGCCTCCGGCCCGGAGCGGACACCTGCCGCAGCTGACGGCCCCCGCCTCCAGGAGGCGGGGGCCGTTCGCTCGCCCGGCGCCTTTGCGTCGGGTTATGGTCCGCGCGTGACCTGCGACATCACTCTCTTCGTCAACCCGCGGGCGGGGCGCGGCCGGGGCGCACGGGAGACCCAACCGGCTGCCAGGACCCTGCGGGAAGCGGGCTTCGCGGTGCGTACGGTGCTCGGCGAGGACGCGGCGGACGCGCTGCGCCGGGCCCGCGCCGCGGTGGCTGCCGGCACCGGCGCCCTGGTCGCCGTCGGCGGCGACGGGCTGGTCTCGCTCGCGCTGCAGGCGGTGGCCGGGACCGACACCCCGCTGGGCGTGGTGGCCGTGGGGACCGGCAACGACTTCGCCCGCGCCACCGGGATGCCGGTGCGCGCTCCGGCGGCGGCGGCCGCCCGGATCGCCCACGCGCTCAAGGAGGACGGCGGCCGGCCCGTCGACCTCGGGCAGGTCGGGGAGACGTACTTCGGGACGGTGCTGGCCTCCGGCTTCGACTCGCGGGTCACCGACCGCGCCAACCGGATGCGGGGGCCGCGCGGGCGGCTCACCTACGACCTGGCGCTGCTCGCGGAGCTGGCGGCGCTGCGCCCGATCCCGTACCGGATACGGCTGGACGACGGGCCGGTGCACGAGGTCGAGGCGACGCTGGTCGCGGTGGGCAACGGCGGTTCGTACGGCGGCGGCATGCGGATCTGCCCGGACGCGCGGCTGGACGACGGGCTCTTCGACGTCACCGTGGTCGGCGCCTGCGGACGGGGCGAGCTGCTGAGGGTCTTTCCGCGCGTCTACCGGGGAGCGCACCTGACCCATCCCAAGGTCTCGGTGCACCGGGCGGCGCGGGTGACGCTGGAGGCGGCGGGGGTGACCGGGTACGCGGACGGGGAGCCGCTGGGAGCGCTGCCGCTGACCGCGCGGTCCGTGCCGGGGGCCGTCCGGCTGCTGGGTGCCGGTCGGTAGGGGAGGGGCCGAAGAGGAGGGCCTCGGGGGCGCTGTGCGGCGGGCCGGCGGGGGTCGCGGGCATTGCCTCCGTAAAGATCGGGTCGTTGTCAGAGGTGGCCGGTAGGCTCGTAAGCACGATGACCGAGGACATGTCCCCTGCTGAGCGCTATGCCGCCGCCAAGCTCAGGGCGGCCGAGCAGGCCACCGCACTCGCCCCTTTCCGCGACATGTACGAATTCGACCTGGATCCGTTCCAGATCGAGGCGTGCAAGGCCCTGGAGGCCGGCAAGGGTGTGCTGGTCGCGGCCCCCACCGGATCCGGTAAGACGATCGTCGGCGAATTCGCCGTCCACCTGGCCCTGGAGCAGGGCCGAAAATGCTTCTACACCACGCCCATCAAGGCGCTGTCCAACCAGAAGTTCCAGGACCTGGTCCGCCGTTACGGCGCCGACAAGGTCGGCCTGTTGACCGGCGACAACAGTGTCAACTCCGATGCGCCGGTGGTCGTGATGACCACCGAGGTGCTGCGGAACATGCTCTATTCCGGCTCCCGGTCGCTGGTCGGCCTCGGCTATGTGGTCATGGACGAGGTGCACTACCTCTCCGACCGCTTCCGTGGTGCCGTCTGGGAAGAGGTGATCATCCATCTCCCGGAGTCGGTGACCCTGGTGTCGCTGTCGGCCACCGTCTCCAACGCCGAGGAGTTCGGTGACTGGCTGGACACGGTCCGTGGCGACACCGAGGTGATCGTCTCGGAACACCGGCCGGTGCCGCTGTGGCAGCACGTCCTCGCGGGCCGGCGGATGTACGACCTGTTCGAGGAGCGGAATCAGGGTGGTGGTGGCCGGCGCGAGGTCAACCCGGACCTGGAGCGGCTGGCGCGGATGGAGAACAGCCGGCCCACCTTCGGCCGCGACAAGCGCCGCGGGCGCAACGTGCGCGAGGCGGACCGCGAGCGGGAGCGTCGCCAGCGCAGCCGGATCTGGACACCGAGCCGGCCCGAGGTGATCGACCGCCTCGACAACGAAGGCCTGCTGCCCGCCATCACCTTCATCTTCAGCCGCGCCGCCTGCGAGGCGGCCGTCCAGCAGTGCCTGCACTCGGGTCTGCGGCTCAACGACCAGGAGGGCCGCGAGAAGGTCCGCCGCATCGTGGAGGCACGGACGGCCGGCATCCCGGACGACGACCTCCATGTGCTCGGCTACTTCGAGTGGCTGGAGGGTCTGGAGCGGGGCATCGCCGCCCACCACGCCGGCATGCTGCCGACCTTCAAGGAGGTCGTCGAGGAGCTGTTCGTGCAGGGCCTGGTCAAGGCCGTCTTCGCCACCGAGACCCTGGCCCTGGGCATCAACATGCCCGCGCGGTCCGTGGTGTTGGAGAAGCTCGTCAAGTGGAACGGCGAGCAGCACGCCGACATCACCCCCGGCGAGTACACCCAGCTCACCGGCCGGGCCGGGCGCCGGGGCATCGACGTCGAGGGCCACGCCGTGGTCCTGTGGCAGCGCGGCATGGACCCGGGCGCGCTGGCCGGCCTGGCCGGCACCCGTACCTATCCGCTGCGCTCCTCCTTCAAGCCGTCGTACAACATGGCGGTCAACCTCGTCTCGCAGTTCGGCAGGCACCGTTCGCGGGAGCTGCTGGAGATGTCCTTCGCGCAGTTCCAGGCCGACAAGTCGGTGGTCGGGATCTCGCGGCAGGTGCAGAAGAACGAGGAGGGCCTGGGTGGTTACCGCTCCTCGATGACCTGTCACCTCGGTGACTTCGAGGAATACTCCCGGCTGCGCCGCGAGTTGAAGGACCGTGAGACGGAGCTGGCCAAGCAGGGCGCCGCACAGCGCCGGGTCGCGGCCGCGGCGGCGCTGGAGAAGCTCAAGCCGGGCGACATCATCCACGTCCCGACGGGAAAGTACGCCGGTCTCGCGCTGGTGCTCGACCCCGGGATGCCCTCGGGGCGGACGAACGGCCACCGCGGCTTCGAAACGCAGGACGGCCCGCGGCCGCTGGTGCTGACCGCGGAGCGGCAGGTCAAGCGACTGGCGTCGATGGATTTCCCGGTGCCCGTCTCGGCGTTGGACCGGATGCGGATCCCCAAGTCCTTCAACGCCCGCAGCCCGCAGTCGCGTCGCGACCTGGCGTCCGCGCTGCGCACCAAGGCCGGCCATGTGGTGCCCTCGCGGCACCGCAAGCCGCGGGCCGAGGCCGCCGACGACCGGGAGATCTCCCGGCTGCGCACGGAGATCCGCGCCCACCCCTGCCATGGCTGTGACGAGCGGGAGGACCACGCCCGCTGGGCCGAGCGCTATCACCGGCTGCTGCGGGACACCCGCCAGTTGGAGCGCAGGATCGAGGGGCGCACGAACACCATCGCGCGCACCTTCGACCGGATCTGCGCGCTGCTGACCGAGCTGGACTACCTCGAAGGCGACACCGTCACCGACGAGGGCCGTCGGCTGGCCCGGCTCTACGGTGAGCTGGACCTGCTGGCGAGCGAATGCCTGCGGGACGGCGTCTGGGAGGGGCTCGGCCCTGCGGAGCTGGCGGCCTGCGCCTCGGCGCTGGTCTACGAGTCGCGCCAGGCGGACGACGCGGTGGCACCCAAGCTGCCGGCCGGCCGGGCCCGTGACGCGCTGGCGGAGACGGTGCGCATCTGGGGGCGGCTGGACGCCCTGGAAGAGGATCACAAGATCAATCAGGCGGAGGGCGTCGGCCAGCGCGAGCCGGACCTCGGCTTCGCCTGGGCCGCGTACCGCTGGGCGTCCGGCTTCGGCCTCGACGACGTCCTCCGGGAGGCGGACATGCCGGCCGGCGACTTCGTCCGCTGGTGCAAGCAGCTGATCGACGTCCTCGGGCAGATCGCGGCGGCGGCCCCGCCCGGTGGCTCGGTGGCGCGCACCGCCCGCAAGGCGGTGGACGGCGTGCTGCGCGGCGTCGTGGCGTATTCGTCGGTGGGCTGAGCAGCCGCAGGACCCGGCGAGGGCGCCCGCTTCCCGTGTGCGGGAGGCGGGCGCCCTCGCCGTTTTCTACGAAGCGCGTCGGGCCGCGGCCCCGTCGGCGTTCTCGTCGGGGTTCCTGTCGGTGCCCCGGACGGCGTTCCGTGCCGCGTCCCGCTTGGCGACCTCCTCGCGGACGAGCGGGATGACATGGCGGCCGAAGTCGATCGCGTCGTCGAGCAGGTCGTAGCCGCGGGCGGAGAGGATGTCCACGCCCAGGTCGTAGTAGTCCAGCAGGGCCTGCGCGACCGTCTCCGGGGTGCCGACCAGAGCGGTGGAGTTGCCGGCCCCCCCGGTCTCGGCGGCGGTCGGTGTCCACAGCGCCCGGTCGTGGCGCTCGCCGTCCGCGGCCACCGCGAGCAGCCGCTGGGATCCGGCGTTCTGCGGTGCCGTCAGGGGATGCCGACGGCTGAGCGGCCCGCCGGCCTTGCGTGTCCTGATGCGCTCCAGGGTGCGATGGGCCTTCTCCCAGGCCAGTTCTTCGGTGGGCGCGATGATCGGCCGGAAGGCGACCTGGATCCTGGGGGCGTCGGTGCGGCCCGCGGCCCGCGCGGCCGCCTTGACCGAGGCGATCTGCTCGGCGGTCTGCGCCAGCGGCTCGCCCCACAGGCAGTAGATGTCCGCCTCGGCGCCGCCGGCCGCGTACGCCGCGGGCGAGGAGCCGCCGAACGACACCTGCGGATGCGGCTGTTGGACGGGGAAGGTGTCGGAGACGAAGTCGTGGAAGCGGTAGTGCGTGCCTTCGTGGTCGAAGGGCTCGTGGGTGGTCCAGATCTTCTTGACCACGCGGAGGTATTCGCGGGTGCGGTCGTAGCGCTCGTCCTTGGTGAGGGTGTCGCCCTCACGGCGCTGCTCGTGGTCGTTGCCGCCGGTGATGAAGTGCACGGCCAGCCTGCCGTCGCTGATGTGGTCCAGCGTCGCGAAGGTCTTCGCCGCGAACGTCGGGTACGAGACGTTGGGGCGGTGCGCCACCAGCAGTTGCAGGGTCTCGGTACGCGCGGCGATGTAGGCGGCGGCGGGGGACGGGTCCGGTGAGCCGGAGCCGTAGGCGAACAGCACCCGGTCCCAGCCGTGGTCCTCGTGGGCGCGGGCCAGCTTGAGCGTGTAGTCCTTGTCGAAGGACGCGCCGGAGCGGGGGGTGACTTCGGAACCGTCGTTGGTCGCGGCAATGCCGAGGAACTCGACAGGCATGGGTAGGGCCTCGTCTTCTCGTAGGTCAGGCATGCGTACGTGAGCGCCGTACGGGGCGGGTGGTGCGCTACGGAGAAGTCAGCGGCAACAGGAAGCCGACCACACGCGACCGAAGTCGATGTGGTCGCGGGTGACCAGCCGCTGCTGAGGAGGCATGAGGTCAGTGGAACAGGAGCTGGCGGCCACGTCAACCAAGTCCTGGTGCGAAGCGGCGGGTTCGGGTCGGACGGCGCGCCGGCCCCGAACGGGGTGTACGGGCAGGGGCCGCCGGTGCACGATTCCCGTATGAGGGAGACGGGCGGGAGAGCGCAGGGCGATCAGCCGGTGCGCGCGGCGAGAGGGAGGGTGCGGTGACGGAGCCGGCGGGTGGGGAAGGTGCCCCCAGGGCGGACGGCGGTCGGCCCGGGAGCGGCCGGGACGGCGCCCCGGTGCGGCGCTTCGGAAAGGTCATCCGGCTGCGGCCGGAGCACCGGGAGGAGTACCTGCGGCTGCATGCCGAGGCGTGGCCGGAGGTGCTGGCGACGATCACCGCCTGCAACCTCCGCAACTACTCGATCTTTCTCCAGGGCGAGGTGCTGTTCTCCTACGTCGAGTACGTCGGCGACGACTACGCCGCCGACATGGCCCGGATGGCCGCCGACCCGGTGACCCAGGAGTGGTGGCGACACACCGACCCCTGCCAGGAGCAGACCGATGGTGCCGTACCGGGGGAGTGGTGGACGCCGATGCGGGAGGTCTTCCACCACGACTGAACCGGGCCCCGGGCAGGCCCCGCTTCAGGCGGCCGTTCGCAGCAGCCGCCCGGCGAGCAGCGTGAGGTCGTCGGCCCTGAGGGGGGTGTCGCCGAAGCCGGGCAGCGGGACGTGCAGGGGGCGCGTCCAGCGGTCCGGGATCGCGGCCGCTCCATGGACCGCGCCGGCGAGCCCGCCGGTGACGGCCGCGACGGTGTCGGTGTCCCCGCCGAGGTCGATCGCGGCGCCCAGCGCGTCGGCGAAGGAGCCGGTGGTGCGCAGAGCCCAGAGCGCGGATCCCAGGCACGGCCAGACCGCACCGTTGAACTCGGTGGCCGCCGACGGGTGCCAGTCGGGTGCCAGGATGACGGCCCAGCGCTCACGGTGGTCGGGGTGGACGGCGGCGAGCGCGTCGGGCACCGCGGCGAGCGGATCACCGCCGTCGAGGGCGACGCGGAGCAGTTCGTGGAAGAGGGCACTGCCCTCCCACGCCGCTGGGTCGCCGTGGGTGAGCGAGGCCAGTCGGCGGGCGGCGTCCATGGTCGCGGCGGTGCCCTGCCGGGCGAAGTACACGGCGGGCGGGGCCGCGCGCATCAGGGCGCCGTTGCCCGCCGCGCGCGCGTTGGTCGCGAAGTGCGCGTCCGCGGCGCGGTCCCAGGGCAGTCCGCTGCCGAGGACGGCCTCGGTCTGCAGTCCGATGTCCTTCGGACCGGCCGCGGCCCAGCGTTGGAAGCGGCGGAAGATATCGTGGAGGTCCAGGTCGCCGCGCTCCAGCAGCGATTGGGCGGTGAGCACGGCCATCTGTGTGTCGTCCGTGGCCTCGCCGAGGTCCCAGCCGCCGCCCGCGTGCATCTCCCCCCGCCCGTCCGGGAATCGTGCTGTGTAGCAACCGGCCGGCCCGAATTCGAAGGGCGCCCCGAGCGCGTCGCCCACGGCAGTGCCGACGACGGCACCGATTGCCCGCTCGCCACGGTCCATTGGTTCCCCCATGTATGGCCTCGTGTGTGTTGGGCCGCAGGCTATCGGCCGCCGTCAGCCGGTGTGGGGGCGGACGGAGTGCCGCCGGGCCGACGGCGGTGGGGCGGGCGAACCTCGTTATGGGGGCGCCGGGGTGGCGCCTCGTCAGCTCGTGGCCAGGGCCCGGCTCGTACTGCCGGTGGCGACGGCCGACCGCAGATACGGGCCCGCCGCCGCCATCCCACCCGAACTCCCCTCATCCGAGGACGGGTTCACCGTGCGCCGCGCGCCGCCGTGCCCGTATCCGCAGGCCCCCGCGAAGGCCGAGGAAGAGCAGTACGCCGATGGGGGAGAGGACCACGGTCAGGAGCAGCAGTGGCCCCATCACCAGGGGGTGGATGCCGAGGGTGCGCGCCTCGCGGTACATCCACTGGCCCAGGAACAGGTCCCAGGCGATGACCTGGGCCCAGATGGCACCTGCGCCGCCGCCCAGGGCCAGCAGTTCCTGGAATCCGGCCAGGTCGGGGCGGCTGACGGCGGCCCACAGGTGCGGGAACACCGGGAGTGCCAGCGCGAGATAGACGGCGATGACCGGCACCATCGGCAGCGGGGAGGCGGCGATCCGGTCGGTCCACCGCCGGCCCGGGGCGAGGATCAGCAGCGCCCAGAACGGCGCCGCCAGGTAGAAGGCCAGGTCGAAGAGGGCGCTGTCGCTCATGTCAGTTCCTTGTCGAGGGGCAGGGGCAGGGCGTTGTCGCCGGTGGTCGCAGGGCGTCGCCGCACGGCCGTGTACGTCCCGGCCGCCGTGGCCAGGGCGAGGACCCCGAGGGCGCCGAGAGTCGCCGCGTCCGGCTGGAGCAGTGGCTCACCGCGCAGCGCCTGCCAGGTCACCAGCGCGACCAGGGCGGCGACGCACCCGGCCGCGACCTGCACCAGCCGCAGTCGTACCGACTCGTCCCGCAGCCGGGTGAAGCGTCCGGCAAGCGCCTCGAGGGCGTAGAGGAACAGCGGGATGGCCTGTAGGGCGTGCATGCCGAGGAAGTGCGGGATGCGCAGATCACCGCCGGTGGCGCTCCAGCCGGTGAGCGGCATGGCCGGACCGCCGTCCGGGACGCCCACGCTGTGGGCGCCGACGACGGTGCCGAGATCGCCCGCGGCCTGCTGCTCCGCAGTGGGCCCCACCATCAGGCCGCCGAGCAGCAGACCCGCCAGCGCGATCAGCAGGCCGAGCCGGATCGCCCAATCGGTGGCCCGGTCGCCGAGTCGCGCGCGCCACAGGATGACCGCGATGACGAAGGTGGCCACCCACAGGACCGCGATGGTGATGCCCATGATGCTGAACAGGAGCTGGTCCAGCGGGGTTTCGACGTTGAAGTGGCTGCGGCGGCCGCGCAGGGCCTGTGCCGCGATGATGACCATTTCCGTCAGCCCGGAGACGACGACGGCGTGCGCGGCCCACCGTGCGGTCCGGCTCGCGGTGGTCTGCCGGGACAGCATCCAGGCGAGGGTGAGGCCGTAGACGGCGAAGGACACGGCGAACTTGAACGGCTTCCACCAGATCGGCGCGCCGACCAGGACCCGGTCGTCGACGATCAGGCCGACCGCACAGGCGACGGCGAGCGCCGCCATCCCCCAGGAGAAGGCCAGCAGCGAACGGTATCTGGACATGCGAATCCCCCTACAGAATAGATAGTGGCGCTTACCGCTATCTGATAGCAGGACTATCTATGATGGGGAGTCGATTGGCAAGGCCGGGAAGCGCGAGGGACACCCGGGTGTGCGAGGGGCCGGGACGCGGGTCCGGACGGAAGAGGCAGCAGATGCGTATCGGGGAACTGAGTCGGGAGACGGGCGTGGCGGTCCCGACGATCAAGTACTACGTCCGTGAGGGGCTGCTGCCCCCGGGCCGGCTGACCAGCCCCAACCAGGCGCGCTACGACGACACGCACTCCCGCAGGCTGCGGCTGATCCGCGGGCTGATGGACGTCGGCGGGCTGTCGGTCTCGGCCGTGCGCGAGGTGCTGGCCGCCGTGGACTCACCGGAGGAGCCGGTGCACAAGGTGCTGGGCGCGGCGCAGCACGCGATCACGCCGCCCTCCGCGGGCGAGCCGGATGGGCTGGCGGAGGCCAGGCACACGGTCACCGAGCTGGTCCGGCGGCGCGGTTGGCGGGTGGGGCCCGACCATCCGTCCATCGAGACGATCGCCGTCGCGCTGGCGACCTTCCGGGGCATCGGCCACGGCGCGTTCGAGGAGGTGCTGGACGATTACGCCGACGCGTGCGAGCAGGTCGCCGCCGCGGACCTCGACTTCGCGGGGCGCCACGTGGAGGTGGACGGCATCGTCGAAGGTGTGGTGGTGGGGACCGTTCTGGGGGACGCCGTGCTCAGCGGGATGCGCCGGCTCGCACACGTGGACAGCTCGGCCCGCAGATACGACGAGGGCGCCCCCGGCGGGTCCGGGGAAGCGGACACGCCTGAGTGACGGGCGCCCTCGTGCGGGTGTGACGGATGGTGGTGCGGGTCAGGAGGCGACCGCCCGGACGGACTCCTGCTCGGCTTCCACCTGCTGGTTCCAGTCCTGCTTGGAGGCCTGCCAGCCGTCCTCGTCGTGGCCGGCGCGCCAGTAGCCGGAGATCGACAGGTCCTCGCGCGGGATGCCCCGTTCGACCCGCAGCAGTCGGCGCAGCTCCTTCACGAACCCCGCCTCGCCGTGTACGAACGCCTGGACCCGGCCGTCCGGGAAGGTCAATTCCCGGACGGCCGCGACCAGTTCGCGGCCCACCGGGGCGCCCTCGCGGTGCAGCCAGGTGATCTCGGCGCCGGCCGGAACGGTGAGTTCCTGGCGCTCCTCCGGGCCGGCCACCTCGATGAAGGCGTGCACCCGCGCGCCCTCGGGCACCCGGGCCAGGGAGGCCGCGATGGCCGGGAGCGCGCTCTCGTCGCCCGCCAGCAGATGCCAGTCGGCGTCGGCCTCGGGGTGGTAGGCGCCGCCGGGGCCGAGGAAGTGGATCTCCTCGCCCGGCTTCGCCGCCGCCGCCCACGGCCCGGCCAGCCCCTCGTCGCCGTGCACCACGAAGTCGACGGTCAGTTCGCGGGCCGTGGCGTCCCAGGAGCGCACCGTGTACGTACGGGTCCTGGGCCACTGGTCGCGCGGGAAGTCGGCGCGGATCCGGGTCATGTCGAACGGCTCGGGGTAGCTGACGCCGGGCAGCGGGAAGACCAGCTTGACGTAGTGGTCGGAGTGCTCGCCCGCGGTGAACTCCGCGAGTCCTTCGCCGCCGAGCACCACCCGGACCATGTGCGGGGTGAGCTGCTCGGTGCGCAGTACCCGCCCGCGGTGCAGTGCGGGCTTCTTACGGGCCGGACGGTCTGCTGCCACGGCGTTCTCCCCAGGGCGCTTCGGTTAATTAGGTTTACCTAACTTAACAGCTCACCGCTGGAGCGTGAGGAGCAGCCGGTGCAAAGATCCGCCCAAGCCCCACTGCGTGGCCAGCGCGTCCAGGCGCTCGGGATCGGCCGGTTCCGAGGGCAGCGCGGGGTCGGTGTCCGGCACCGGAACGTCGGTGGCCACCTTGACGACCGTCGGGGCGACCGCGAGGTAGGGACGCGCCTCGACGAGCCGCTTGCGCTGCGCGGGCGTCACCTTCGATGACGGGTCGTCGGCCGCGGCGATGATGCCCGCCAGGTCCCCGTACGCGTCCAGCAGCTTGGCCGCGGTCTTCTCGCCGATCCCCGGCACGCCCGGCAGGCCGTCGCTGGGGTCGCCGCGCAGCAGGGCCAGATCGACATAGCCCGGTCCGTCCACGCCGTACTTCTCCCGTAGCAGCGCCTCGTCGGTGACCTGGAGCGTGCCGACGCCCTTGAGCGGATACAGGATGCGGATGCCGCGCCGGTCGTCGACCAGCTGGAAGAGGTCGCGGTCGCCGGTGACGATATCCACCGGGCCGCGCGCCCGGCCGGCCAGCGTGCCGATGATGTCGTCGGCCTCGTAGCCCGCGGCGCCGATGCGGGCGATGCCGAGGGCGTCGAGCACGTCCTCGATGACCGGAACCTGCGGCGACAGGGTGTCCGGAATCTCTTCCTCGTCCGGTTCCGGGGAGCCCTCGGGAGCCTCCTCGGCGACCCGGTGGGCCTTGTAGGACGGGATCAGGTCGACCCGCCACTGGGGGCGCCAGTCGAAGTCCATGCAGGCGACGAGATCGTCGGGGTGGTGGTCCTGGACGAGCCGGGCGATGAAGTCCAGCAGGCCGCGCACCGCATTGACCGGGGTGCCGTCCGGGGCCCTGACCGATTCCGGTACGCCGAAGTAGGCGCGGAAGTAGAGCGAGGCGGTATCGAGAAGCATCAGGCGTCGAGTCACATCCCGCATGATGCCGTACACGCCAAACGTCAACCCGATGTGAGCTGGAACACGGTCGCGTTTGAGCCGATCACGCCAGGGCAGGTGCGCACCCGGAACGAACCCGGTATGAATTTCAACTTTTCTATCGGTAAAGGCGGGCCGAACCCGTCTCGCTCCACGACCTGCCTGCGGGGGTGGCAGGTCGTCCCCGTTCGACAAGAGAGGTTCATGTGTCCAGGCTGCAAGCCGAGCACCTGTACAAAGTGTTCGGCAGACGACCCGAGGACGCGGTGCGACGGCTCGAGGACGGCGTGAGCCGCGACGATCTGCGGGCCGAAGGCACCACGGCCGCGGTGATCGATGCGTCGATCGAGGTGGACGAAGGCCAGATCTTCGTCGTCATGGGCCTGTCGGGGTCCGGCAAGTCCACGCTGCTGCGCACGCTCAACGGGCTGCTGGAGCCGACCGCCGGGACCGTCCGGTTCGACGGCCAGGACCTCACCTCGCTCAGCGACAAGGAACTGCGCAAGGTCCGCTCCGAGAAGATCTCCATGGTCTTCCAGCACTTCGCGCTCTTCCCCCACCGCAGTGTGCTGGAGAACGCCGCCTACGGCCTCGAGGTGCAGGGCGTGCCCCGCGCCGAGCGGACCCGGCGCGCCACCGAGGCGCTGGAGCTCACCGGCCTCAAGGGCTGGGAGAAGTCCTGGCCCGACGAGCTCTCCGGCGGTATGCAGCAGCGTGTGGGCCTCGCCCGCGCCCTGGCCACCGACGCCGATCTGCTCCTGATGGACGAGTCCTTCAGCGCGCTCGACCCGCTGATCCGCCGTGACATGCAGGACCAGCTGCTGGAGCTGCAGAAGACCCTCAAGAAGACCATCGTCTTCATCACCCACGACCTCAACGAGGCGATGCGCCTCGGCGACCGGATCGCCGTCATGCGTGACGGCCGGATCGTGCAGGTCGGCAGCGCCGAGGACATCCTGGTCACGCCGGCCAACGACTATGTCGCCTCCTTCACCCAGGACGTGGACCGCACCCGGGTGCTGACCGCCGGCGCCATCATGGTCGAGGTCGACACCGTGCTGGGCGAGAAGTTCGCCGGCGCCGACGAGTTCCGCGCCGCCGCGTCCGCCACGGTCGGGCTCGACACCCCCCTCGTCGAGCTGTTCACCCCCTGTTCCACCAGCTCCGTCCCGGTCGCGGTGACCGACGCGGCGGGCAAGCTCGTCGGCGCCGTCCCGGCCGAACGGCTGCTCGCCGTCCTCGGTGAGCCCGCGCCGCAGGACAGCGCCCCGGCCGTGCCCGCGCAGGCCGACGCCGTCGACCCCAAGACGCCGGCCGGCCACCAGGACGCCTCCGTGAGCAAGCAGGCCGACGGCGCCTCCGACGACAACCAGCCCGAGGACAAGGTGATCACCGGTGCCTAGAGTTCAGATAGGCAGCTGGGTCAGTGCCGCCGTCGACTGGCTGCGCGACAACCTCGCCTGGCTCTTCGACTTCGTCACCAGCGTGCTCACCACGCTCTACAACGCGATCCACACGGTTCTCGCCGGCCCCGAGCCGCTGATCCTCGCGGGGATCCTCGCGGTCATCGCCTGGTGGCTGCGCGGACTGCCCGCCGCGTTGCTCACCTTCATCGGCTTCGCCCTGATCGATTCGATCGAGCAGTGGGACGAGACGGTGTCGTCGCTGTCCCTGGTGCTGGTGGCCTGCCTCATCACGGTCGCGGTCGCCATCCCGCTCGGCATCCTGGCGGCCCGCAGCCGGGTCGTCGGCGGCGCGCTGCGTCCGGTCCTCGACCTGATGCAGACGATGCCCGCGATGGTCTACCTCATCCCCGGCATCCTCTTCTTCGGCCTCGGTGTCGTCCCCGGCATCGTGTCGACGATCGTCTTCTCCATGCCGCCCGCCGTCCGCATGACGGAGCTGGGCATCCGGCAGGTCGACGAGGAACTGGTCGAGGCCGCCGAGGCATTCGGTACGCACCCGCGGCGCACCCTCTTCCGGGTGCAGCTGCCGCTCGCACTGCCGACGATCATGGCCGGTATCAACCAGGTCATCATGCTGGCGCTGTCCATGGTCGTCATCGCGGGCATGGTCGGCGGCGGCGGACTGGGCGGCTCGGTCTACAACTCGATCAGCTCCGTCGATGTGGCGCTGGGTGCCGAGGCCGGTCTCGCGGTCGTCATCCTCGCCATGTACCTGGACCGGATGACCGGTGCGCTCAACCAGCGGGTCTCCCCGCTGGGCCGCCGCGCACTGGCCAAGGCGCAGGCCGCACTCGGCGGGATGAAGTTTCTCCAGTGGAAGCCGGCCACCTCGGTCGCGATGGTCGGTGTGGTCGTCCTCGCGCTGCTCGCCGGCGGCATGGGTTTCCTCGGCAAGGACGGCGGCGCCAAGGGCACCACGGACGGCAACGGCCGGCCGGTCAGCCTGGGCTACGTCAACTGGGACGAGGGCAAGGCCACCACGTACCTGTGGAAGGAAATCCTCGAACAGCGCGGCTACAAGCCCAAGGTCCAGGCCCTGGAGGCCGGTCCGCTCTTCGCCGGCCAGGCCCGTGGTGACATCGACGTCCAGAGCAACGCCTGGCTGCCGACGACCCACGCGTCGTACTGGAAGAAGTACAAGGACAAGCTGGAGGACCTCGGCACCTGGTACGACAAGACCTCCCTGGAGATCGCGGTCCCGTCCTACATGAAGGACGTCAAGACCCTGGACGACCTCAAGGGCAAGTCCGGCGAGCTGGGCGGCAAGATCACCGGCATCGAGCCGGGCGCCGGCGAGATGAAGATCCTCAAGGACAAGGTCCTGAAGGACTACGGTCTGGACGGCGAGTACAAGGTGCAGGAGTCCTCCACCTCCTCGATGCTCAGCGAGCTGGACCGCAAGATCCACGAGAAGAAGCCGATCGCCGTCACGCTGTGGTCCCCGCACTGGGCGTACGACAAGTACAAGCTGACCAAGCTCAAGGACCCCAAGGGCTCCTTCGGCGCGAGTGACAGCCTGCACATGCTCGGCCGCAAGGGCTTCGCGAAGGACGAGCCGCAGGTCGCCAAGTGGATGAAGAACTTCCACATGGACGAGAAGCAGCTCACCAGCCTGGAGAACGAGATCAAGAAGGCCGGCGTGGGCCACGAGCAGGACGGTGTGCGCGCCTGGCTCAAGCAGCACCCGGGGCTGGTCGACAAGCTCGCCCCGTCCGCCAACGCCGCCTACGCCAAGGGCAAGGACGCGGGCAAGGCCCCGAACATCGGCTACCCGGCGTGGGACGAGGGCATCGCCACCACCTACCTGTGGAAGAACGTCCTGGAGAAGCGCGGCTACAAGCCCCGCATCCGCAATCTCGACGTCGGCCCCATGTGGACGGGCCTGTCCACCGGCCAGATCGACGTGGAGACCGATGCCTGGCTGCCGGTCGCGCAGAAGCAGTACTGGGACAAGTACAAGAAGGATCTCGTCGACGTCGGTGCCTGGTACGACAAGACGTCCCTGGAGATCTCGGTGCCGTCCTACGTCAAGGGCGTGAAGACCCTCGACGACCTGCGCGAGCACAAGGACGAGTTCAAGGGCAAGATCATCGGCATCGAGCCGGGCACCGGCGAGATGAAGCGCCTCAAGAGCGTCGTCGCACCCGAGTACGGCTTCGACGACTTCCAGGTCACCGAGGCCGGCACCAGCGCGATGCTCGCCGAGCTGGACCGGGCCTACGCCAAGAAGGAGCCCATCGCGGTCGTGCTGTGGTCCCCGCACTGGGCGTACAGCAAGTACAAGCTCACCAAGCTCGCCGATCCCAAGGGCACCTGGGGCGCGAACAACCAGATCAAGTCGATCGGCAACAAGAGCTTCCCGAAGAAGTTCCCGGAGTTCAACGGCTGGTTGAAGAACTGGAAGATGAGCGCCGACCAGCTCGGCAGCCTGGAGAAGGCGATCCAGGACGCCGGCAAGGGCAACGAGGACAAGGGTGTCGAGAAGTGGATCGACGCCCACCCGGGCATCGTCGACAAGATGGCCCCGGTGAAGTAGCCGCCGCACCGCGTGCCCCGTACCCCGGGCACGCATCGCGGCACGGCGAGCCCCGCCTCCGGCAGCAGACCGGAGGCGGGGCTCGCCGCTTTTTTGCGGACGTCGGGTCCACCGGCGCGTGACCATGTGGGTCAGCGGCCGGGCGGCCGGTCAGGTCCCCGGCGGGGCGGGGGTATCCGTCCGGGAACGCGTGCTGCGGGCGTAGGCCCGACCGATCGGTTCGGAGCTCAGCCCGTGCAGCACGATGCTGATCATGACGGTCATCACCATCACCCGGACCAGGAAATCGCCGCTGTGATGGGGCAATTCGTCGGCCGCGAGGAGCCCGAAGACGATCGACGTCACGCCCCTGGGGCCCAGCCATCCCAGGAACAACTTGTCGGAAAGCGGCAGTCCCGTACGCGCGAGCACGAGCAGCACGGGGAGCGTACGCACCAGGGTGACGGCGACGAGCGCGTAAAGGATCACCGAGAGGTGGAACCCGTCCCAGAACTCGTCGTTCACGAGCTGCCCGAACACGAACCACAACGCGAGGGACATCAGGGCGGCCAGGTCGTCGGTCATGTTCACCGCGTCGTCCGGGAGGTGGCGCATCGCCGGTGCGATGCAGACGCCGGCGACGAAGGCCGCGACGAAGCCGTTGCCGTCGGCCGCGGAGGACAGTGTGAAGGCGGCCACCGGAACGGCCAGGACACCGAGCCTTGTCGCCGACAGCTGCGTCCAGCCCCTCGCCCAGGAACGGCGCAGCAGCCACCCGGCCCCGTAGCCGATGACCGAGCCGACGCCGACGGCCCAGGCCGCCGAGCCGACCGCGTCCAGCAGGGCCTCGGCGTAATCGGCGCTCCTGGTGCGGGATTCGACAGCGGCGGCGATGCACAGGAGGAACACCGGCGAGATGATCCCGTGGTTGAGGCCCCCTTCGACATTGAGGACCTCGCGCAGCCGCGCCGGGATCCTCGTGTCCCGTACGACGGCCGAGGTGGGGGCCAGGTCCATGGGGACGACGACGGTCGCCAGGACCGCCAGGATCCATCCGGGCCGCTCGGGGAAGAAGGCGTAGGCGGTCAGGAAGGCAACGCCGAGGGCCAGCGGCAGCGCACCGCCGAGGAGGCGGATGACGAGCCCCTTCTCCCTTTTGATGACCCCCTTGGGGACCTCGGTGGCGTCGATGAAGAGAAGCAGCGCCAGCACGACTTCCACCGCGTGTTCGAAGTCGGGGGTGTCGAGGTCGAATTCCAGCGGGGGGTGTGAACCGCTGGTCAGGGCGATACCGGTCGCCATCATGGCGATCGGGGCGGTGATGCTCCATCGCGCCAGCCGGCGGGAGAGGACGACCCAGAGGAACAGAATGCCCGCGATGACGGTGAAGGCAAGCATGGCTTCCTGCGCTTTCCGGCTGGGCACCTTTCCCGATGTGCGCAGCTTAGAGCGGTGCTTCGGACCCGCCGGGAGAGCGCGCCGGTGGCCGGCAAGTCGCAGCTGTCCGGCGTCCTGTAAAAGGTGGCAGTGGGCGGTCCTGCCGTTGCGGGGCCGGGCCGCGGCCGTCCCGGGGCCGTCTTCCGCCGGGACGCGGGCGGGGTCGCTCCGATGGAGCACGGCGCCCACCGACCGGCGGCGCCCGCGTCGCGACGCCTCCGGATCGGTGGTTCGCTCCTAGGGTGCCGGTCATCCCTCGCGACCGCCGCGGCCGCGGCCGGCGCAGGAGACCACCGTGAACCCTGCGCGCATAGCCGCCGTCGCCCTGATCAGCGCCGCCACCCTGGCCGCCGCCGCGCCCCCGGCGTCGGCGCAGGTCGATCCGGATCCGATGGCGGCCGGTCAGCGGGTGACCATCAGCGACGGCAAGAGGTGCGACGCGGCCGGCGGCGCCAGGGCGGATTCGACGCTCTTCGGCTCGGTGGTCCTCCAGCCGGGCGAGCACGGGATGGCAGCCGAGGCCATGGTCGCCGTGGGCGCCACGCCAGGCCGCTACCAGGTCACCATCGAGTGCGGGACGGGCGGCGGGCGGTTCACCGAGACCGTCACCGTGCGCGGGGGCCGGGTCGACGGGGTGAACGCGAGCCAGGCGGCGGGCGGCCTTGCCCTGCTCGCGCTGGCCGGTGGTGCCGCCTATCTGCTCCGCCGCGGCGTCAACGCCCGCTCCTGACCCGCGACTTCGCACCCCACGTCGCCCCGGGCGCGGGCACCTGTGGCCCGCCCGGTCCGGCGGCGGACGCATAAGGTGGAGCGATGTCCTCTCGCGGCGCCGTCCGGCGCGTGGTCTCCCTGGTCCCCTCGCTCACCGAGGCGGTGGCGGCCTGCGCCCCCGAACTGCTGGTCGGCGCCACCGACTGGTGCAGCCACCCCACCGGACTCGACGTCACCCGCATCGGCGGGACGAAGAACCCCGACACCGCCCGGATCATCGCCCTGGCCCCCGACCTCGTGATCGCCAATGAGGAGGAGAACCGCCCGCAGGACATCGCCGCGCTGCGCTCCGCCGGCGTGGCCGTCCAGGTCACGGAGATCCGGACCCTGGACCAGGCGCTGCGCGAGCTGACGCGGGTACTGGTGCACGGCTGCGGTCTGCCCAGGCCCGACTGGCTGGAAGCGGCGGAGGCCGCCTGGCGGGATCTGCTGCCCAGGCGGCCGGAGTTCGGGGCCGTGGTGCCGATCTGGCGGCGGCCGTGGATGGTGCTGGGCCGGGACACCTTCGCCGGCGATCTGCTCGTGCGCCTGGGCGTACGCAATCTCTACGGGCGGCACGCCGAACGCTATCCGCGGATCCCCGTCGAGGAGTTGAACAACCGGGCCGCCGACCTCGTCGTGCTGCCGGACGAGCCGTACCGCTTCACCGCCGACGACGGCCCCGAGGCGTTCCCCGGCCTCCCGGCCGCGCTCGTCAGCGGGCGTGACGTCACCTGGTACGGCCCGTCGCTGGTCACCGCCCCGGCCACCCTGACGGCGGCGCTGGCCGCGGCACGGTGAGGGCGCCGGCCGTCAACGGGTCACCGGCTGCGGAGGGGCGAGGAGTTGGCCGCGCGCGAGACCCAGGACGGTGCGGGTGCCCGTCACCGCCACGGCCGTCAGCAGGACGGCGAACAGGGCGGTCGCGAGCCAGTCGAATGCGGCCAGGCCGGTGTGCCCGGCGAGGCCCGCGGCGCCGGTGACGCAGGTGCCGAGGGGGAAGGTGAAGCCCCACCACGTCATGGCGAAGGGCATACCGTCGCGGAACGCGCGCACCACCATCGCGGTGGCGAGCGCCAGCCACAGCAGCGCGAAGCCCATCACCGGGACGCCGTAGAGCACCGCGAAGGCACCCATCGCCTGCGCCACGGAGGCGTCCACCACCCCGGGGGCGGCGTCGGCGAGGTGACCGACGGCGGTGGTGGACTGGCCCAGCGGCCCGAGCACGAGGAACAGGGCCGGGGTCAGCGTGAGCGGCAGCGGGCCGTGCCGGAACAGCCGTGCCATCACGAGCGGCAGCACGATCAGCGTCGCGAGCAGCGACATCCCGAACAGCGCGAAGCAGCCCAGCAGCATCACCCGCTGCCACTGCCCGGGCGGCAGTGCCGGCACCAGGGCCGGGCCCAGTGCGGCCGAGACCATCGGTGCGACCAGCGGCAGCAGCCACACCGGTGAGGCGCTGTCCGCCGCGATGCGGTGCCTGGTCACCATGAGATACGGGACGGTCACGGCGGCGGCCAGGCCGGCCGCGGTGCCCACGCTCCACAGGACCACATCGACGGCGAGTGCCGCGCGGTGTCCGATCACGCCGGGGCCGACCGCGAGCGCACCGCCGCCGACCGCGAGCAGCGCCATCGCAAGGCAGCCGTAGAACGGCGCGACCGCCGGATCCAGCAGATGGCGCCTGGCCTGGTCGCCGTGGCGTACCCAGTGCACGGTCCGGGCGGCCAGCAGGGTCACCAGCATCAGCGCGGACAGGACCCAGACGGCCTCCCAGACGCCGCGCAGGCCGGGTCCGGAGAGCGGCAGGGCCGCACCCGCAGCGGCGACGATCGAGGTGCCCATCACGGCGGCGTACCAGTTCGGCCCGAGATGGCGGAGCGAGGAGGCGCGCTCGATGGCGCCGTGGTCGGGGGCGGCCGGGGGCCGCGAAGGTGCTTGCGCGAGGAGTGCCATGAACATCAGCGTCCTCGCCCTCGTCGACCGCCACCAGGGACGTCGTGTCTATGAGGGCATAAGCTGAGGTTATGTGTAGTGGGTCTTATGGGTGGTGACGGGGACGGCCGGGAGGCCGCACGCGAGGAGACGACCCGGGGCGGTGGCAGAGGGCAGCCGCGCCCCGGAGCGGAGCCGGCCGGCGCGCGGGACGGCCGGGCGCCGGAGCTCGCAGGACCGTTGGCGCACCGGGTGCCGGACCTCGGGGCGCTGGAGCTGCTGCTCGCCGTGGCCCGGCTCGGCAGCCTCGGGCGGGCCGCCCGCGCGACCGGGATCACCCAGCCCGCTGCCAGCAGCCGGATCCGCTCCATGGAGCGGCAGCTGGGCGTGGCGCTGGTGGAACGCTCGCCCCGAGGATCCCGGCTCACCGACGCGGGCGCGCTGGTCACCGACTGGGCGCGGCGGGTCGTGGAGGCCGCCGAGGCGTTCGACGCGGGGGCGCAGGCGCTGCGCGGACGGCGCGACTCCCGGCTGCGGGTCGCCGCCAGCATGACCATCGCCGAATATCTGCTGCCCGGCTGGCTGATCGCGCTGCGCGCCCAGCGTCCGGGCACCGCCGTCTCGCTGCTCGCGGGCAACTCCAGCGTGGTCGCCGAGCGACTGCTGACGGGCGCGGCGGACCTCGGGTTCGTCGAGGGCTTGCGGGTGCCGGAGGGCCTGGACGGCACGGTCATCGGCCACGACCGGCTGATCGTGGTCGCGGCGCCGTCCCACCCCTGGTCCCGGCGGCGTACGGAGTTGACCGCGGCCGAACTCGCCGCGACCCCGCTGATTCTGCGTGAGCGCGGCTCCGGCACCCGCGAGGTGCTGGACGCGGCGCTCGCCCGGCACGGCGGCCTGGCCGAGCCGCTGCTCGAACTCGCCTCCACCACCGCCGTGAAGTCCGCCGTCGTCAGCGAGGCGGCACCCTCGGTGCTCAGCGAACTCGCCGTCGGCGAGGAGCTGAGCGCCCGCCGGCTGGTGGAGATCCCGGTCCGCGACCTTCGTCTGGGACGCGATCTGCGTGCCGTCTGGCCGTCCGGGCAGCGTCCGGCGGGCCCGGCAAGGCAACTGCTGGGGCTGACGCGGGGGGCGTGATGCTGCCGGTCGGGCGCGGGTCGGGCGACCGGCCGATCGACCGCCTTACGGTAGCGGGCGGCTCAGCTCGTCTCGGATGCCACCGCGGGCCGCGGGCCCAGCCGCCCGAAGAGCGCCGACAGCGCGATGGCCGTCAGGGCCGCCGCCGGCACCCCGCTGCCGACGAGGGTGCGGGCCCAGCCCGGCAGCGGCGCGTACAACTGCGGGGCCAGGAGCGGCAGGAGGCCCGCCAGCAGGGCGAGGGCGACGACCGTCGAGGCGGCACGGTCGGCGAGGTGGGTGCGGCGGAGCATGTCGAGGCCCATCGCGGCGATCACCGCGTAGATCACCAGGGCCGCGCCGCCCACCACAGCAGGCGGCAGGGCGGCGAGGAGCCGGGTGGCGGGGGCGAACACACCGCACAGGATGAGCAGCACACCGGCGGCGGCGGTCACGAACCGGCTGCGCACACCCGTCAGTTGGACGATGCCGATGTTCTCCGCGCTGGTCACCATCACCGACCCGCCGAGCAGCCCGGCGCCGAGCGAGATGACGGCGTCCGCGCGGGCGGTGCGCGGCACATCGCGCGCCGGGTCGGGGGTGCGGCCCACCGTCTCGCAGTTGAGGACGGTCTGACCGGTCGCCTCGGCCAGCGAGGCGAGGGCGAAGAGCATCAGCGGGAGGGCGGCGAGCAGGTCGAAGTGCGGGGTGCCGTAGGGCAGAAGGCGGGGCAGCGAGAACAGCGACTCGCCGGGGACGCTGCGAAAGGGGCTGCCGGTGAGCGCGGCGGTCGCGGTACCGACGGCGATACCGATGAGCACCGACAGCTGCCGCCGGACGCCGCGCAACAGCAGGAAGCTCAGGGTGGTGGCGGCGATGGTGACCAGCGCGAGCCGGCTGCCGCCGACCGCCATCGGGGCGGCGACATGCATCATGGTGATGCCGATGACCAGCACCGTCGTGCCCATCACCAGAGGCGGGAAGAACCGTACGAGCCGCCCGTACGCCGGCAGTACGGCCAGCAGCAGCGCCGCCGCGAGGAGGACGGAGCCCGAGGCGGTGGCCGCGCCGTGTTCCTGGGCCGTCTGCAGGAAGATGGCGACCGCCGCACCGCCCGGCAGCATCATGAACGGCAGCCGGGCGCCGGTGCGCAGCACGCCGAGGGACTGCAGCAACGCCCCCGCTCCGCACAGCACCAGGGTCGCGGTGAGCAGCGATGCGGTGCGGTCGGCGGACAGCCGCAGCCCGGCGGAGATCAGGAACACCGTGGAGACGGGTGCGGCGATCATCGCCAGGACGTGCTGCGCGGCGAGCGGCAGCAGCCGGCTCGGCGGCGGCAGCTGGTCCACCGGGGCGACGTCAGGTCCGCGCTCGGGCGCGCCCATGGCTCACACCTGCCGCTTCAGCCAGGGAAGTTGCCCGGCGTCGTAGCGGTAGGCGCGGAAGACCGCGTTGTTCAGGGACGGGAAGAGCGCGCCGATCTCCGGCTCGCGATAGCTGCCGAACTGCGGGACGACGTACTCCCAGCAGAGCGTGCCCTGCGTGGTCACCTCGAAGATCCGGCCGGCGGGGGAGTCGGTGATGAGGGTGTTGCCGTTGGGCAGCCGCTGCGCGCCGCCCATGAACGGCGCGAAGAACGCCTCCCGCGCCGGGTCGTGGTACTCCCACACCACCTTCCCCGACGGCCGCTCGACCTCGATGACACGGGAGTAGGGGACGTCCACACCGGGCCGGAAGACGCCGTTGTCGAAGATCAGGATGTTGCCGTTGGGCAGCTCGGTGGGGTGGTGCTGCTGGGAGACCAGTCCTGGTTCGCTCCGCCAGAGGACCTCGCCCGTCTCCCGGCTGATGACGATCACGGCCGAGACACTGCGCAGACTGGCGAGGACATTGCCGTCGGCCAGAGGGAACACCGAGTTGATCAGCGGCCAGTGCTCGCGGGAGTAGTCCGGGTGCAGGGCGTACTCCTCCGGATCCAGGTGGTCGCTCGCCCGCCAGGACCACAGCAACCGGCCGTCGGCGTCGACCTCGCGGACGGTGTCGGCGTAAACGGTGCCGCCCGGCTCGGAGCCGGGGACGCCGCCGCGCACCGCCGCCGCCCGCCCGCCGGTCAGCGGCTCCAGGGCGGTGTAGAGGATGCGGCCGTCGCCGTAGTGGTGGGCGTCGTGGTGCTGGAGCGGGTCGGTGAAGGCGCGCAGCACCGTGCCGTCGGGGGCGATCTCCTGCATCAGCCCGCCCCGGTACTTGTGCCACATCGGGAACAGGGCGTCCTGGTCCGGGAGGGTGGCGTTGTAGGCGAGGTTGCCGTTCGGCAGGATGCGGGCGTGCCGGCCGGGGCGGTGCGGCAGCTGCCAGCGGTGCGCGACGGTGCCGCGCACATCGATGAGCAGGACCTCGCCGCCGCCGGTCAGCGGTGCGTAGAGGGTGTAACCGCCGTATCCGGCCTGCTCGTCGAGCGCGATCAGGCCGGTGCCCCGGCGGCGGCGTGTGTTTTGATCGACTGTGGTCATCATTCCCCTTGTCAAACTTTGTTTGATGGGATCAAACAGCCTAGACGCTAGGAACGTGGTGTTGCAGCCCTGTGAACGGAGCAATAAGGAGTGACGGATGAGTGGACCGGAGGACAATCCGCAGGACGGAGCGGGGCAGGCGCCCCGGGTCGGTGCGGAGGTGCGCAGGCGGCGCCGCGCCCTGGACCTGACGCTGGCCGCGCTCGCCGGCGCGACCGGTCTGTCGGCGCCCTTCCTCAGCCAGGTCGAGAACGACCGGGCCCGCCCGAGCATGCGTTCCCTCCAGCGGATCGCCGACGCCCTCGGCACCACCGCGGTACAGCTGCTCGCCGCCTCCGACGGGCCGCGCACGGTCGATGTGGTCCGAGCCGACTCGGCGTCCGTGCCCGAGGACGGCGACCGGGGCAGGGTGCGGCCCCTGGTGCGCGGCCGACAGCAGCTGCACGCCCTGGAGTTCACCGGGCGGCACGACTGGCAGCGCGCATTCCGGCACCCGCACGACGAGTTGATGTACGTCATCGAGGGTGCGGTGGAGGCGGAGGCGGACGGCGACCGCCACCGGCTGGGGCCGGGCGACACCCTCTACTGCTCCGGTGGCGTCACCCACCGCTGGCGGTCCCTGGTGCCCGAGAGCCGGGTCCTGCTGGTCGGGGTCGCGGACGACTTCCGCGGCTGAGCGACCGCCGGTGGGGCCGGGCCCGCCGTCACGGTTTGACCGCGACCACCGCACCGTCCGCGCCGGGACCCTCGAAGCGCACGGTCGTGACGTCGACGAACCCGGCGGCGGCGAGCCACCGGCCGTACTCCGCCGCCGTGTAATTCCGCCCCCAGGTGCTCACCAGCATGTTCAGGCTCATCAGCGCCGGCAGCAGCGGCCCGTCCTTGCTGTCGGCGACGAGCAGTTCGCTGATCAGGATCCGGCCCCCGGAGGGCAGCGCGGCGAAGCACTTGTCGAGGATCAGCCGGTTGGTCGCCTCGTCCCAGTCGTGCAGGATCTGCGAGAGCAGCACCGCGTCGTGTCCGCCGGGCAGTTCGGCGTCGCGCAGGAAGTCGCCCGGCATGCAGGCGATACGGTCCGCGAGCCCGGCAGCGGCCACCCCCTCGCCCGTCAGCTCGCAGACGAACGGCAGGTCCAGGACGGTGCAGCGGAGGTCGGGGTGGGCGCGGCACAGCTCGATGTCGTACGCCGCCCCGCCGCCGCCGACGTCCAGCAGCAGGCGCACCGGGGAGAAGTCGTACGCCGCGGCGAGCGCGCGGGCACTGGTGGCGGAGAGGGCGTACATGCTCTTCCAGAAGGTCGCGGTCAGCGCCGTGTCCTCCGGATCGAACATCGACTCCTTCGCCGCGGGGTCGAAGTTGGTGGGGGAGTCGGTGCGCAGCGCCTCCTCCAGCCGCATCCAGCCTGCGTAACGGCGGTCCAGGGAGAGCACGGCGTCGCCGAAGTAGTCCGGCCGGCCGCGCACCAGATACTCCTCCGCCTCCGGGGTGTTGGCGTAGCCGTCGCCCGCGCGGCGCAGCAGGCCGAGCGCCGCGCAGGCGGTGAGCAGCAGCTCGGCCGGGCGCTCGGCGAGACCGTTGCGGGCGGCGACCTCACCGGCGGTGGCGCCCGGCGCCGCCGACAGCTGGGAGAACAGGTCCAGCCGGGTCGCCTCGGCGAGCGCCTTGGCGGCCCACACCCCGGTGGTGATCTCCATCAGGCGCTTCGGTGACCGGTGGTGCGGCATCGGGGCTCCTCAAAATCCTGGGCACGCCGCCGACGGCCGTGCCCCGGCCCCAGTGGATCAGCCGCGCGCCGCCGTCACCAGTGCGTCCATCACCCGCGTGTCGTCCCCGGCCTCCGGGTGCCACTGCACGGCGAGGGCGAAGCCGTGCGCCTCCGGCGGCAGCTCCACCGCCTCGATGGTGCCGTCCGGCGCGTACGCCGACGGGATCAGCCCGTCACCGAGCCGGTCGATCGCCTGATGGTGGTACGTCGGCACGGACACCGGCTCGGGCAGTGCCTTGCTCAGCTGTGTCCCGGCGACCGGTTCGATGTCGTGCCGGCCGAAGACGCCGGGCGGGCCGGTGTGTCCTTCCAGGTGCTGGAGGAGGGTTCCGCCCCGCGCCACGTTCAGCAGCTGGAGCCCGCGGCAGATGCCCAGCAGCGGCAGCTCCCGCGCCAGGGCGGCGTCGATCAGCGCCAGTTCCCAGGCATCGCGTTCCACCGCGGGCGGCCCGGTCCTGGGGTGCGGCTCCGCGCCGTAGCGTGCCGGTTCGACGTCCGCGCCGCCGGCGATCACCAGGGCGTCCAGCCGGGCGACGGCCGCCGCGGCGGTGGCGGGGGCGTCGGGCGGCAGCAGCGCCGCCAGCCCGCCCGAGCGCTGCACCAGCCGGTGGTACCCGGCGGGCAGCACCGCCGCGGGCAGCGTCCACACCCCCCACCGGGCCTCTTCCTGGTAGGTGCTGATGCCGATGAGGGGCTGGGACATCGGTGGTCCTCCGTGCGTGCGTACATGGTCGGGACCGGGCGGCCGCCGCGGCCGGCCGGTGTCAGTCGCGTGCGAGTTCCGCCTCGGCCGCCGCCAGCGCCGCGAACTCCTCCTCGGGCGCCGCCGCCACCAGACGGTGCCGCGAGTAGAAGGCGAAGTAGGCGATGGCCACGGCGTACACGCCGAGGGCGATGAAGGCGGCTTCCTTGTCGACCAGGAACGTCGCCACCAGCGCGGAGCAGGCCAGGACGAACGCGACGGACGAGGTCAGGCTGCCGCCGGGGGTGCGGTACGGGCGGTGCAGGCCGGGCTCGCGGCGGCGCAGCACGAGGTGCGAGAGCGACATCAGGGCGTAGGAGATGGTGGCGCCGAAGACCGCGACATTGAGCATCCGGGCGCCGTCGCCGGTCGCCGCGGCGAGCCCGAAGCCCAGCGCGCCGGGGACCAGCAGGCCGAGGTAGGGAGCCTTGCGGCGGCTGGTGAGGGATAGGAAGCGGGGGAGGTAGCCGGCCCGGGAGAGCGCGAAGAGCTGCCGGGAGCCGGCGAAGATCAGCGAGAAGAAGGACGCCACCAGGCCGGCGAGACCGGCGTAGTTGACGATTCGGCTGATGGTGGTCGGCTTCCCCTGCGGCTGCAGCGCCTGCACCAGCGGGTCGCCCACGGACTGGATCGCGGCGGACCCGCGGGCCCCCGTCGCGGCGACGAAGGTGATCAGCGCGAGCAGCAGCAGCACGCCCATCGCGGCGGCCATGGCCTTCGGCAGGACCCGGGCCGGGTCCTTGGTCTCCTCCGCGGCCAGCGGCACGCCCTCGATGCCGAGGAAGAACCACATGCCGAACGGGAAGGCCGCCCAGATGCCCAGGATGCCGAACGGCAGCCAGGAGTTGGCACCGAAGGCACCGGCCTCGACCGGTATGTCGTTGAGGGTGTCCACATGGAAGTCGGTGAAGGCGGCCAGGGCGAAGACGACGAGAGCGGCCACCGCGATGGCGGTGACGATCAGGCTGAAGCGCAGTGCCTCGCCCACGCCCCACAGATGGATCCCGATGAAGATCACGAAGCAGGCGAGGTAGACCGGCCAGCTGGAGTGCAGGCCGAACAGGCCGAGCGACTCGACGTAGTCCCCGATGAAGATGGAGATCGCGGCGGGCGCCAGCACGTATTCGATCAGGATGGCGGTCCCGGTGAGGAAGCCGCCCCAGGTGCCCAGGGCGCGCCGGGCGAAGCCGTAGCCGCCGCCCGCCGTCGGCAGGATCGAGGCCAGCTCCGCCAGCGCGAAGACCAGGCAGGTGTACATCAGGCCCATCAGCACGGCGGCGATGGCCAGGCCGCCGAAGCCGCCCTGTGCCAGGCCGTTGTTCCAGCCCGAGAAGTCGCCGGAGACGACATAGGCGACACCCAGGCCGGTCAGCAGCAGTGGGCCCGCGCTGCCGCGCCGCAGGGTCCGTCGCTCCAGGTAGGCGTCCCCGGGCGGCGCCGAGCCGACCGGGGAGGGGTCGGGCGGTGCGGTGTGCGCGTCGGTGCTGTCGGCCATGAGCCGCTCCTGCCTCGCCGAAGGAATCCCAAGTAAAGGTTTAGCCGCATACCTTTGCTGCCCTGCCGCGTCGGCGCAAGACCTCTGCGTAAAAGACTTGTTACGTCGCGGGCGCCGTGAGGAATCCTCGCAGCAGGGCGGCGGTGCCGCAGCAGTGCTCGCGCATCACCTCGCGGGCACCGTCCGCATCGCCCTCCAGCACCGCCTCCACCAGCGCGGCGTGCTGTGTCTGGGAGTGCTCCAGATTGCGCACCAGCAGCGGGATGCAGTCCAGCAGGTCGTTCACGCCTGCCCGTACCGCCGCGTACTGGGCCGCGAGCGAGGGTGAGCCGGACAGCTCGGCGAGGGTCAGATGCAGCAGGGTGTCGCGTCTGCGGTAGTCGGCCAGCGGTGCGTCGTTCGTCGCCGCGAGCGCCGACCGCAACCGGTCGGCCTGTTCCGTGGACAGGCCGTGCGCGGCGCACAGCCCGGCCGCCCCGACCTCCAGCACCTCCCGGAACCTGAGGGTGTCCTCGACGTCGATCTTCCCGATCCGGCGCCGCAGCTCGGCCTCGCCCGGGTTCTCCGTGCGGACCCGTACGAACGTGCCGCCGTAGCGACCGCGCCGGCTCTCCACCAGGCCCTCGTCCTGGAGCACCTTGAGCACCTCGCGCAGCGTCACCCGGCTGATCTGGAGGCGCTCGGCCAATTCCCGCTCCGCGGGCAGCCGTTCCCCCTGCGGCACCAGACCGAGCCGGACGATCTGGAGTATCTGCTCCAGGGCCTCCTCGAATCCGTTGCCGGCCCGCACGGGTCGCAGCACCGGCGCCAGCCGGTCCGCCGCACCGTCCATCGGAACCCCTTCCCAATCAATGGTTCGTGTGCCTACCTTATGACCTCCGGATGCAGTGACAGGAGGCAACACCGTGGCAGACCGCACGCCCCCACTCTCCGTCGAGGAACTGAGAGTCCTCGTCGACGCCGGGGAGATCGACACTGTCGTCCTCGCCTTCACCGACATGCAAGGCAGGCTCCAGGGCAAGCGGTTCGCCGCCCGCTACTTCCTCGACACCGTCCTGGAACACGGCACCGAGGGGTGCAACTACCTCCTCGCCGTGGACGTGGACCTCAACACCGTCGAGGGCTACGAGATGTCCTCCTGGGAGCGCGGCTACGGCGACTTCGCGATGCACGGCGACACCGCCACCCTGCGCCGCACCCCCTGGAACCCGGGCACCGCCCTGATCACCGCCGACCTGGCCTGGCACGACCGTTCGCCGGTCGCCGCCTCGCCGCGGCAGATCCTCCGCCGCCAGCTCGACCGCCTCGCCGAGCGCGGCTGGAGCGCCCACGCCGGCACCGAACTCGAATTCATGCTCTTCAAGGACACCTACGAGGACGGCTGGTCGCGCGGCTACCGCGGCATGCACCCCGCCAACCAGTACAACGCCGACTACTCCGTCCTGGGCACCGGCCGCGTCGAGCCCCTGCTGCGCCGCATCCGCAACGAGATGGGCGCGGCCGGCATGACCGTCGAGTCCGCCAAGGGCGAGTGCAACCTCGGCCAGCACGAGATCGTGTTCGTCTACGACGAGGCGCTCACCACCTGCGACCAGCACAGCATCTACAAGACCGGGGCCAAGGAGATCGCCGCGCAGGAGGGCATGTCGCTCACCTTCATGGCGAAGTACGACGAGCGGGAGGGCAACTCCTGTCATATCCACCTCTCCCTCCAGGACGAGGAAGGCCGGCCGGTCCTGGCCGACGACGACGGCCCGTACGGCATGTCGCAGACCATGCGGCACTTCCTCGCCGGCCAGGTCGCCGCGATGCGGGACTTCACGCTCTTCTACGCCCCCAACATCAACTCCTACAAGCGTTTCCGCCCCGGCTCCTTCGCGCCCACGGCGGTCGCCTGGGGCCCGGACAACCGCACCTGCGCGCTGCGCGTCATCGGCCACGGCCGCTCGCACCGCCTGGAGAACCGCCTGCCCGGCGGCGACGTGAATCCCTATCTCGCGGTGGCCGCGATGATCGCGGCCGGCCTGTACGGAATAGAACACGAGCTGGAGCTCCCCGAGGCGACCACCGGCAACGCCTACACCGGCGACGCCGCGCACGTGCCCACCACGCTGCGTGAGGCCGCCGAACTGTGGGAGAACAGCCCGATCGCCCGTGCGGCCTTCGGCGACGAGGTCGTCGACCACTACCGGCACATGGCCCGTGTAGAGCAGAACGCCTACGACGCGGCCGTCACGGACTGGGAGCGCTTCCGCTCCTTCGAGCGCATGTAAGGAACCACACGTGTCCGATGGTCTGCACGAGCTGAACATCATCAACCCGGCGACCGAGGAGGTGGTGGCCACCGTCCCCACCACCTCCCCCGCCGAGGTCGACGCCGCGGTCCGGCGGGCCACCGCCGCCCAGCCGAAATGGGCGGCCCTCGCGCCCGGCGAACGGGCCCGGATCCTGCGCCGGTTCGCCGACGTCGTCGAGGCCAACATCCGCCCGCTGGCCGAACTGGAACTCCAGGAGGCCGGCCACCCGCTGGGCAACGCCGAGTGGGAGGCGGGCAACGTCCGCGACCTGCTGCACTACGCCGCAGGGGGAGTGGAGCGCCTGACCGGCACCCAGATCCCGGTCGCGGGCGGACTGAACATCACCCTCCAGGAGCCGCTGGGCGTCGTCGGCGTCATCGCCCCCTGGAACTTCCCGATGCCGATCGCCGCCTGGGGCACCGCCCCCGCGCTCGCGGCCGGTAACGCCGTCCTGCTCAAGCCCGCCGAGACCACACCGCTCACCGCCCTCCGGCTCGCCCAATACGCGCTGGACGCCGGGCTCCCCGAAGGTCTCTTCCAGGTCCTGCCGGGAGAGGGGCCGGTCACCGGCACCGCGCTCGTCGACCACCCGGGCGTCGCCAAGATCGTCTTCACCGGCTCCACCGCCACCGGCCGAGGCATCGCCGCCCGCTGCGCGGAGCAGACCAAGCGGCTGACGCTGGAACTCGGCGGCAAGAGCCCCAACATCGTCTTCGCCGACGCCGACATCGAGGCCGCCGCTGCCGCCACACCCGGCTCCTTCCTCGACAACACGGGCCAGGACTGCTGCGCCCGCAGCCGCATCCTCGTCCAGCGCCAGGTCTACGACCGCTACATGGAGCTGCTCGAACCAGCGGTCAAGGCGTTCGTGGTCGGCGACCCGGCGGACCCCGCGACCCAGATGGGGCCGCTGATCTCCTCGGCCCAGCGCGAGCGCGTGCGGTCCTACGTCCCCGAGGACGCCCCCGCCGCCATCCGCGGCGAGGCGCCCGGCGGCAAGGGCTTCTGGTACCCGGCCACCGTCCTGGAGGGGCGGCCCGAGGACCGTACGGCCATCGAGGAGATCTTCGGGCCGGTCGCCGTCGTCATCCCCTTCGACGACGAGGCCGACGCGATCCGGATCGCCAACGCCACCGACTACGGCCTCTCCGGCTCCCTGTGGACCCGCGACGTCAGCCGCGCGATCCGCGTCTCGCGTGCCGTCGCGGCCGGCAACCTCTCCGTCAACTCCCACAGCAGCGTGCGCTATTGGACCCCCTTCGGCGGGTTCAAGCAGTCCGGACTCGGCCGTGAGCTGGGCCCGGACGCACTGTCCGCCTTCACCGAGACGAAGAACGTCTTCATCAGCACCGAGGAGCACTGAAGTGACCGACCCGACCCTCCCCGCGCCCTCGGCCGAGACGGCCCCCGTGTGCCGCCGCCTGGTCGGCCGCACCGCAGTGATCACCGGAGCCGGCAGCGGGATCGGCCTGGCCACCGCCCGTCGGCTCGCCTCCGAAGGCGCGAACATCGTCTGCGCCGACATCGACGACACGGCCGGCAAAGCGGCCGCGGACGAGGTCGGCGGCACCTTCGTCCAGGTCGACGTGACCGACGCCGAGCAGGTCGAGGCGCTCTACCGGACCGCCTTCGACACCTACGGCTCGGTCGACATCGCCTTCAACAACGCCGGCATCTCGCCCGCCGACGACGACTCGATCCTCACCACCGGCCTGGACGCCTGGAAGCGGGTCCAGGAGGTCAACCTCACCTCGGTCTACCTCTGCTGCAAGTACGCCCTGCCCTACATGCGCGACCAGCGACGCGGCTCCATCATCAACACCGCCTCGTTCGTCGCCGTGATGGGCGCCGCCACCTCGCAGATCAGCTACACCGCCTCCAAGGGCGGCGTGCTGTCGATGTCCCGCGAACTGGGCGTGCAGTTCGCCCGCGAGGGCATCCGGGTCAACGCCCTGTGCCCCGGGCCGGTCAACACCCCGTTGCTGAAGGAGCTGTTCGCCAAGGACCCGGAGCGGGCCGCCCGCCGCCTGGTGCACGTCCCGGTCGGCCGGTTCGCCGAGCCCGAGGAGATCGCCGCCGCCGTCGCCTTCCTCGCCAGCGACGACTCCTCCTTCGTCAACGCGGCCGAATTCCTGGTCGACGGCGGGATCGCCGGAGCATATGTGACGCCCGTGTAGCGCTCGCTCGGTAAAGTCACCCGACGCGCCACACCACACGCACCACGCACCACGTACGACCGCACCACCGCACAACAGCACCACGCATGACGGGACCGGCGCCGAAGGGTGCCGGTCCCGCCGCTTCCCGCTGTTGACCGCCCCCGGACATCGGAGCACCCATGCGCAACAGGCACGCCCTCGCCCTGGGCCTCACCGTGACCGCGCTCCTCGCCGGCAGCGTGCCGGCGACCGCGGCCGCCTCGCACCGCGCGGCGCCCGCCCAGGGCACCCCCGCGGCCCGGAACGCCACGCACTGCCCGCAGCTCTCGAAGGACCTGACCTGGTACGGCCACAACCGGGCCAAGCTGCAACGCGCCATCGACGAGCGCGGCACCTGCAGCAACCCCGGCCTCGCCGGCGGCCACGGACGTGCCCCCGTCGCCGCGTTCGACTGGGACAACACCATGACCAAGAACGACGTCACCGACGCGACGATCGACTGGTCCCTGCTGCACGACAAGATCCTTCGCCCCGCGCACTGGAGCGACACCAGCAAGTGGCTGACCCCGGCGGCCGACCGCGCGCTGACCACGGCCTGCGGCACCTCCGTACCGGTCGGCGCACCGCTGCCCACCGCCACCGACACCGACTGCGCCGACGAGATCCTGGAGATCCGCGCCGAGGCGAGGACCATGGGCGGCGAGGAAGCCTTCGCGGGCACCTGGAACCACCGGCGTACGGTGCCCGAATACGCCTGGGTACCGCAGCTGTTCGCCGGTCACACCGAAGCCGAGCTCCGCTCCTACGCCGCCGCGGGACGCAAGGCCGCGCTCGCCGCGCCGGTGGGCAGCACCCAGAAGATCGGCACCCACACCCAGCCCGCCTACGTGCGCTACTACGACCAGCAGAAGGACCTGGTGCGCACCCTGCGGCGAGCCGGCTTCGACGTCTACATCGTCTCCGCCGGGTCCGAGCCGGTCACCGAGGTGTGGTCGCAGTCCGTCGGCTTCGACCGCGACCACACCATCGCGATCCGCAGCCTGCTCGACCACGGAAAGATCACTTACGGTATGCAGGGCTGCGGCGACGTCCCCGAGTCCCAGGGCGACGCGATCCCGTACATCGACGGCAAGCGCTGCTGGATCAACCAGGAGATCTTCCACATCAAGGGCGCCGAGGCATGGCGTCTGCAGGACCCCGCGCACCGCATCGCGCTCGGCGGCGGTGACGCCGACACCGATGTGACCTTCGTGAACGACGCCACCGCCGCCCACCTGGCCATCAATCGCAACAAGAACGAACTGATGTGCCGCGGCTACGACAACGCCGACGACCGCTGGGTGGTCAACCCGATGTTCATCGAGCCGCTGCCTCGCAAGTCCGGCGGCTACCCCTGCGCCACGGCCGCCTACATCAACACCGACGGCGTCCTCGGCCCGGTCCGCCGCCCCGACGGCACCGTCGTGCCCGACCAGCGCGACCGCATCCACGGCTGACGGCGACGGGCCGCGCCGGCAACGACCGGCGCGGCCCGGCCGCTCACAGGAATGTGTGCCCCTCGCCGCGGTACGTCGGCACCGTCTCCACCACCCGGTCCCCGTCGATCAGTTGCAGTGCGGCGAAGCGCTCGCACAGCTCCCCGGCCTTCGCGTGCCGGAACCACACCTTGTCGCCGATCCGCAGCGTGTCGGCGGCCGTCCCCAGCAGCGGGGTCTGCACCTCGCCGGGCCCCTCCTGCGGGTCGTATGACAGCCCCGCCGGGAGGTACGGCACCGGCAGCCGGTCGGCCCCCGCGGCCCCCGACGCCGGGTACCCGCCGCCCAGTACGGTCACCACGCCCGGCCCCGGCCTGCGCACCACCGGCTGGGCGAACAGCGCTGCCGGACGCCCGCTGAACGAGCGGAAGTTGTCGAAAAGACGCGGTACGTAGAGTCCGGATCCGGCCGCGATCTCGGTGACCGCCGCCTCCGCCGCCGTGTGCTGCACGCTGCCGGTGCCGCCGCCGTTGACGAACTCCAGCCGCGGCGCCACCGCCCGCACCGCCCGCACGGCCTCCCAGCGCCGCTGTGCCAGCTCCTTGCGGGCCGCCGCCTGCATCACCCGGATGGCTCGCGAGAAGACCGGCTTGCCGGCAACCTCGTCGCCCACACCCGCCACATGACCCTCGTACGCCATCAGGCCCACCAGCCGGAAGCCGGGGCGGCGCACCACGGCACGGGCCAACGCGGCGAGTTGGGCGGGAGCGCGCAGGGGTGAGCGCCGGGCACCCACCCGCACCTTTCCGCCCAGCACGCGGTAGGAGGTGTCCAGTTCCAGACAGACCCGCACCTCCTCGCCGCCGCCGCCGCCGCGGCCGCCGGCCGGCCGGGCCGCGTCGATCAGGTCCAGCTGCGCCGGGTCGTCGACCATCACCGTCACCGCCCCGGCGAGCTTCGGATCGGCGGTCAGTTCGGCGTATCCGGACCGGTCCGCCGACGGGTAGGCCAGCAGGATGTCGGTGAAGCCCGAGCGCGCCAGCCACAGCGACTCTCCGAGCGTGAAACTCATGATTCCCGCGAAGCCGTCCCGTGCCAGCACCCGCTCCAACAGCGCCCGGCAGCGCACCGATTTGCTCGCCACCCGGATCGGCTTGCCCTTCGAACGGCGCACCAGGTCGTCGGCGTTGGCGTCGAATGCCTGCAGGTCGACGACTGCCAGCGGCGCGTCGAGATGGACGGTGGCCCGGTCGTAACGGGCTTTGTCGTCATAAGCATCGGCGGTGTACTGGGGCATGGCCGCAGCCTGCCAGAGACGCCTACCACTGGGTAGGGGGAGGGATCGCGACAGAGTGGACACAGGGTTGGAGGAGCGGCCGCACCTGCCCGTAGAGTGGCCGGACGTCACAACCAGCAGGTCAGTGGCGTGATGTCCGGATACGAACCACCCTGCCCCCATTGCGGATCGCGGCGGGGACACGGCGCGAGGGGGAGCGCGGGTGAGCACCGACGCTGATTACGCCGACGCGCATCGCGTCCCGCCCATACCCCCGCAGCCACCCCGGCGGCCCGCCGTGGCCGCCCTCCCCGACGAGGACCCGCAGACCACGGTCCTGCGCCCGGTGCCCGCCGACCCGTCCGTCCCCCCGCCGCCGGCCGCACCCCCCGCTTCCGCGCCGCCCACGCCGGCCGCACCCCCGCCGGCCCCTCCGGCTGACGCCCGCGCCACCCCGCCGCGCCCCACCATGCCGCCGCCCGTGCCGCCCCGCCCCCGAGCGGAGCCCGCGGCGCAGCCCGCCGCGCCGCAGGCCCCGACGGGCCGCCCCGCCTCCTTCCGGGACACCGCCGCCTTCCACCTGGCCCACAGTCAGGAACTGTGGAGTGGCGGCCGCGACTCCCGCGCCGCCGCGGACCCGCGGCCCGCCTCCCCGCGCGCCGCCACCCCGCCCGCCGCACCCGCCGGCACTCCGCCGCCCCCCACCTCCCGGCGCCCCGCCGAGGCGCCCTGGCCCCGAACACCTCTCCCTCCCCAGGGAGTTGCCCCCATCCCCGGCATGCCCGTCGCGCCCCCGGGACGGCCGTCCGCGGGCCGCAGGCCCGGCGGGCGCGTGCTCGCCTCGGCCGCCTGTCTCGTGCTCGGCATCGGCCTCATCTGCGGTGCGGCCGCCGGGAGTTGGCTCACCGAGGGCTCCGACGCACCCCCCACCGCGGAGGCCGCGTTCGACAAGGGCCACGACGTCTGGCACTCCACCCCCGTCGACACGCTCTTCCCCCGCGTCCTCAACGGCCTCGGCGTCGGCCCCGGCGGCGCCGACCGACGCTGGACCCGGATCGCCATCGCCCCCGACAGCGGCTGCACGGCCGGCTTCGACCCGCTGCTGGCCAAGGCCCTCGCCCCGGCGGGCTGCGGCCGCCTGCTGCGCGCCACCTACGTCGACGCCACCCACACCCACGTCATCACCGTCGGCGCGGTGACCACCAAGGCCGACCAGAGCGCCATGCTGGCCCTCAACACCCGCTTCAGCACCGGCGGCCTGGGCAGCCGTACCGATCTGATGCCCCTGCCGTACGCCGCCAAGGGCACCCCCGCCGCGGACTTCGGGCCCGCCCAGCGCACCAGTTGGACGGTGCGGATCCTCACCGACGTCCCCGTCGTCGTCTATGCCGTCTCCGGCTTCGCCGACGGCCGCGCGTTCACCGACCCGCAGCCCGCCGAAGAGGCGGTCCGCGAAGGGGTCACGAGCGCCCCCGGCGAATCCGGGCTCGGTCACGACGCCAAGAACATCGCGGACCTCGTGGAGGCGGCCTTCCGCAAGGCGGCGGGCGTCCCCGCACAGGCAACGGAGGAGTCGCCGTGACCAAGGCCCTGCTGCGCGGCACCGCACTCGCGCTGGCCTCCGCCGGGCTCACCGTGCTGCCCGCCGTCCCAGCCCGTGCCGCCGACGGCATCCGCGCCCAGGAGTGGGCCCTGGAGGCCGTACACGCCCAGGACGCCTGGCGCACCACCAAGGGCGACGGGATCACAGTCGCCGTACTGGACACCGGCGTCGACGCCAACCACCCCGACCTCAAGGGGCAGGTGCTGCCGGAGACCGACCTCGTCGGCTTCGGCGCCGGGCCTGGCGACCGGTCCTGGGCGCAGCACGGCACCGGCATGTCCAGCATCATCGCAGGTCACGGCCATGGTGCCGGCCGCGCGGACGGCGTTCTCGGCATCGCCCCGGAGGCGAAGATCCTGCCGGTCCGGGTGATCCTCGAAGACAGCGACCCGCAGCGCAACCGGGCCCGCACGGAGAAGGCGGGGGCGCTCGCCGACGGCATCCGCTGGGCCGCCGACCACGGCGCCGACGTCATCAACCTCTCCCTGGGCGACGACAGCGAGTCCGCCCACCCCGAACCGCGCGAGGACGCCGCCATCCAGTACGCGCTGGGCAAGGGCGTACCCGTCGTCGCCTCCGCGGGCAACGGCGGCAAACACGGCTCCCGCGCCTCGTACCCCGCCGCCTACCCGGGCGTCATCGCGGTCACCGCAGTCGACAGCCGGGGTGCCCGCGCTCCGTTCTCCACCCGCCACTGGTACGCAACGGTCGCCGCGCCCGGCAGGCTGATCGTCATCGCCAACCCGGACCGCACGTATTACGAGGGCTGGGGCACCAGCGCGGCGGCCGCCTTCGTCTCGGGCGCGGTCGCCCTGATCCGCTCCGCGCACCCGGACCTGAGCCCGGCACAGATCCGCCAGTTGCTCACGGACACCGCGCAGAACGCCCCCGAAGGCGGACGCGACGACGACTTCGGTGCCGGCCTGATCGACCCGGCCGCCGCCATCAAGGCCGGTCAAAGCATCAAGCCCACCCCCCAGAAGCCGGCGGCCGCCGCCTACACACACCGCTATTTCGGGCCCGGCCCCACCGCCGAATCCGAGGACACCGGCAGCATCCCCTGGCTCCCCTTGACCGCCGGAGCCGCGGGGATCGCCCTCGTGGCCGCCGCCACGGTCCTCTGGCGCAGCCGCCACCGGACCTCGGCACCTCCAGCCGTCCGTCCAGGGCCGGGAAGATAGGCTCGACCGGTGCAGAAGAACATCCCCGACCCCGGCTTCTCCGACGACGACGGCTCCGCGGATCCCGCGCTCGCCGCGGCTCTGACGGCCTACGCCACCGACCGCGGCGCCGAGCCGCAGCTGCTGTCGGCCCTGGCCGGTGCGCGCGTGCTCGTGCCGGTGGTGGCCGTGCTGGGAGAGACCGAGACCGGGCCGGACGGCCTGCGGCGCGAGAAGACCAGTGACATGGCCGTCCCCACCCTCCAGGCCCCGGACGGCCGCCGCGCACTGCCCGCCTTCACCTCCATGGAGACCCTCCAGCGCTGGCGCCCGGACGCCCGCCCGGTGGCCGTACCCCTCCAGCAGGCACTGCTCGCCGCGTCCCACGAGAAGGCCGACACGGTCGTCCTCGACCTCGCGGGACCGGTGACCTACCAGCTCACCGGCGCCGCCCTGCGGGCCCTCGCCGAGGGCCGGACCAGCGCGGATCCGCTCACCGACCCGGCCGTCGCCGACGCGCTGCGGGCCCTGCTCGCCGCCGAGCCCGGAGTCGTTGTCGCCCATCTCGCCCCGTCCGACGAAACCGACGCCACCCTCGCCCTCGGCCTCGCCCCCGACGCCCCCACCGGCGAGGTCGCCCAGCGTCTGGCGCAGTCACTGGCCGACGACGAGGTGCTGCGCGAGCGCCTCGTCCGCGGCCTGGACCTGGCACTTCTGCCGCCCGGCGCCGGCACGGCGGGGGAGCCCCTCTACCGCCGCTGACGCCCCCGCCCCCGCTCGCGGCTCTCCCCGCAGGGCCCTCCTCGCCAACGGGCGCGTTCGCCTCCTCGGCCGCACAATTTCGAGGAGAGCTCAAGATCCACGCGAGGAGAGCCCCCTATGGAGACCACCGAGACCCGCACGCTCGTCACGGAATTCCTCGGCACGCTGCTCCTGGTGCTGTTCGCCGTCGGCTCGGCAGTGCTGGCCGGCGAGTACATCGGCACCTTCGGCATCGCCCTGGCCTTCGGCTTCACCATGCTGGCACTTGCCTATGCCCTCGGCCCGATCTCGGGTTGTCACATCAATCCCGCGGTGACCCTCGGCATGCTGCTGGCCCACCGCATCACGCTCCGCACCGCCGTGGGGTACTGGATCGCGCAGGTGGTCGGCGGCATCGTCGGCGCCGCCGTGCTCTTCCTGATCGCCAAGCAGGTGCCCGGTCTGGCCACCGACGGCGCTTTCGGCACGAACGGCTGGGGCGACCGCTCCGCCGTGCACATCAACCTCGGCGGCGCGTTCGTCGCGGAGATCGTGATGACCTTCGTGTTCGTCTTCGTCGTGCTGGCGGTGACACACAAGGTGGCCGTCATCGGCTTCGACGGTCTGCCCATCGGCCTGGCACTGGCCACCGTCCACCTCTTCGGCATCCCGCTGGACGGCACCTCGGTGAACCCGGCGCGAAGCATCGGCCCGGCGTTCTTCGCGGGCGGAGCGGCCATCACCCAGCTGTGGCTGTTCATCGTCGCGCCGCTGATCGGCGGCGCGCTGGCGGCCGTGGTGCACCAGATCACCCATCCGCCGCTGGAGCCCCGCGTCGTCGCCGACCAGGCGTCACCCGACGAGCCGCAGCCCGGCGCACGGGTCTGACGGGCCCGATGCGGGCCCGGCGGCCCGGCAGGGCGGCTGCCTTCGGCCGGCGCCCAGGTGCCCGCATACGAGGAGCCCCGGCCGTGGCGGCCGGGGCTCCTCGCGGGGTGCGACGTCGGCGGATCAGCCGTAGACGGGCCCGGTGTACTTCTCACCGGGGCCCTGGCCCGGCTCGTCGGGAACGACGGATGCCTCGCGGAAGGCCAGCTGCAGGGACTTCAGCCCGTCCCGCAGCGGCGCCGCGTGGTACGAACCGATCTCGGTGGCGCTGGCCGTGACCAGCCCCGCCAGTGCGTGGATGAGCTTGCGCGCCTCGTCCAGGTCCTTGTGCGCCTCACCCTCCTCGGCGAGACCGAGGTTGACCGCCGCCGAGCTCATCAGGTGCACCGCGACCGTCGTGATCACCTCGACCGCCGGCACATCCGCGATGTCACGGGTCATGGCGTCGAAGTCCGGGTCCGCCGGGTTCGAGGCGTCGGGCTGCTGCTCCGGCTGCTGCGGGGTCTGGTCGCTCATGTCTTCGGGCTTCACTTCCTGCTGAGGGGGTCACGTCCAGACTATGGCCCGCGCCTCTCGGCCCCGCGCCCGGGAGTACGGCCCCGTACGGACCGGCTTCCCCACGGCACACGAGTGGGTATCGCCCCTGGACTCGTGTATTCTGGTGTTCCGACCGGCCGGACACTCATGTGACCGGCCCGCAAGTGGAGGCTCCGATCTCCCACCCGACCGACCTCAGGGTTGGCGGGTCAACGGTCCGGCTGCGCCCCGCGGAGACATTCGCGGCGGTGCTCCTGAGTCCATTCACGGAGCCCCGCCTGTGTCCCGTCCGGGGCGTTTTTCATGTATCCGGCGCGGTAGGTCACACCGAAACAGACGTTACGCGGCAGTCCGCCAGGCCGTCGCGTGGTGCTACCGAGGAGGATCCATCAGCGCCGAGCCCCGCATCAACGACCGGATTCGCGTCCCTGAGGTGCGACTCGTCGGTCCCAGCGGCGAGCAGGTCGGCATTGTGCCGCTTGCCAAGGCCCTGGAGCTTGCGCAGGAGTACGACCTCGACCTGGTCGAGGTGGCCGCGACGGCACGTCCGCCGGTCTGCAAGCTCATGGACTACGGAAAGTTCAAGTACGAGTCGGCCATGAAGGCCCGTGAGGCGCGCAAGAACCAGGCGCACACGGTCATCAAGGAGATGAAGCTCCGGCCGAAGATCGACCCGCACGACTATGACACCAAGAAGGGTCACGTCGTTCGGTTCCTCAAGCAGGGTGACAAGGTCAAGATCACGATCATGTTCCGTGGTCGCGAGCAGTCCCGCCCCGAGCTGGGCTTCCGACTGCTGCAGCGGCTCGCGTCCGACGTGGAGGAGCTCGGCTTCATCGAGTCGAATCCGAAGCAGGACGGCCGAAACATGATCATGGTCCTCGGTCCGCACAAGAAGAAGACCGAGGCGATGGCCGAGGCCCGTGAGGCGCAGGCCGCCCGCAAGGCGGAGCGCCAGGGTGGAGTTCCCGCGGAGCAGTCCGTGGAGGAGCCCGCCGAGGAGCCCACCGAGGAGCACGCCCAGGCGTGATCCCCGAGGCGTGAGCCCCGGATTCACGTCCGGGCATCCCGCCCCGGACACCAACCGAAACATCTGACGCTCCCGCTTCCCGGCCCGGCCGGTGGGGGCGCCACTGACGAGGAGAGAACGGCGCATGCCGAAGAACAAGACGCACAGCGGTGCCAGCAAGCGTTTCAAGATCACTGGCTCCGGCAAGGTGATGCGCGAGCGCGCCGGCAAGCGCCACCTGCTCGAGCACAAGTCGTCCCGCGTGACGCGTCGCCTCAGCGGCAACGCCGAGATGGCCCCGGGCGACGCCGCGAAGATCAAGAAGCTTCTCGGCAAGTGAGTCCCGGCGCCCCGCCGACGGCCGGGGCGCAGGACTCAAGACCGGGACCCAATCGAACCGGGCCGCGTGAGGACAACCGCGGCCCCGCTACAAGGAGTTAACAAGTGGCACGCGTCAAGCGGGCGGTCAACGCCCACAAGAAGCGCCGGGCGATCCTCGAGCAGGCCAGCGGCTACCGTGGCCAGCGCTCGCGCCTCTACCGCAAGGCGAAGGAGCAGGTCACCCACTCCCTCGTCTACAACTACAACGACCGCAAGAAGCGCAAGGGCGACTTCCGTCAGCTGTGGATCCAGCGCATCAACGCCGCTGCCCGCGCCAACGGCATGACGTACAACCGCTTCATCCAGGGTCTGAAGGCCGCCAACGTCGAGGTGGACCGCAAGATCCTGGCTGACCTCGCGGTGACGGACGCCAACGCGTTCGCCGCGCTCATCGAGGTCGCCCAGAAGGCGCTTCCGAGCGACGTCAACGCCCCGAAGGCCGCCTGAACCCCGGCCTGACGACGTGCTGACGCGGACCCGCAGGCCCCGGCCTGCGGGTCCGCCGCCGTTTGCCGGACCGCGGGCCTGACCCGGCGCGGTCCCCACGCACGACACGAAAGAAGCGAGCCGCCGCCCATGGGCACCCCCGAGCTGATCTCCCCGCGTTCACCGCGAGTCGCCGCCGCCCGGCGGCTGGCCCGCCGCGCCTTCCGCGGCAAGGAACGCCGGTTCATCGCCGAGGGCCCGCAGGCCGTACGGGAGGCCATCGCGCACCGCGTCGACGGCGAGCCCACGCTCCTCGAGCTCTTCGCGACCGTCGAGGCCGCCGAGCGCCACACGGAGATCGTCGAGGCGGCCCGCGCGGCCGGGGTGCGCGTCCACCACGCCGACGACCGGACGGTCGCCGACATCTCCCAGACGGTCACCCCGCAGGGCCTGCTCGGGGTCTGCCGGTTCCTGGACTCGCCGTTCGAGGAGATCCTCGCCGCGCGCCCCCAGCTGATCGCGGTGCTCGCCAACGTCCGTGACCCCGGCAACGCCGGTACGGTCCTGCGCTGCGCCGACGCCGCGGGCGCGGACGCCGTCGTCCTGACCGACGCCTCCGTCGACCTCTACAACCCCAAATCCGTCCGGGCCTCGGTCGGTTCGCTCTTCCACCTTCCGGTCGCGGTGGGCGTCCCGGTCGAGCGGGTGATGGACGGACTCCGGGCCACCGGGGTACGTCTCCTGGCCGCCGACGGGGCGGGCGACCGCGATCTGGACGGCGAGCTGGACGCGGGCGCCATGGGCGGGCCCACCGCCTGGGTCTTCGGCAACGAGGCGTGGGGGCTGCCCGAGGAGACCCGTGCGCTGGCGGACGCGGTGGTCCGGGTCCCCATCCACGGCAAGGCCGAGAGCCTGAACCTCGCGACGGCCGCCGCGGTCTGCCTCTACGCCTCGGCGCGCGCCCAGCGCACCGCCGGCGGCTGCCGCTCCGTGTCACCCGCCTGAGGGGCGTCCCGCGGATCTTCGCGGCGCATCCGAACCGAGCTAGTAGTGTGGCGTGCTCGGGGCCCGGAAGGGGGTATCGGGGATGAGTGTGAGGACTTCCGGCAGCACCGTCGCTGCTGACAGCCACCTGTCCGACGGACCCGTGCGCGGGTCGTCGCCCGCCACCACCGTGGCACCGGCCGCCTTCGGCACGGGACTCGGGCTCGACCCCGACGACCTCCCCGACGGCCTGATCGTCGCCGATGCCGGCGGCCGGGTGGTCTGCTTCAACGCCGCGGCGGCCAGGCTGACCGACATCTCCCCGCAGGACGCCCTCGGGATCCCGCTGGAAGACGCCCTGCCGCTGCAGGACATCGAGGGGCGCCGCTGGTGGCAGCTGACCGACCCCTACGGCGGGCTCGCCATCCGGCGCGGCCAGCCGGAGCGCAATCTGCTGCTGGGCGGCCGCGAGGTGCTGGTCTCCGCACGCTACGTCCGCAGCCGGCCCACCGGGCCCGTACAGCAGCTGGTCATCACGCTGCGCGGCACCGAGGCCCGGCGCCGTACGGAGCTGAGCCACGCCGAGCTGATCGCCACCGTCGCCCATGAACTGCGCTCGCCGCTGACCTCCGTCAAGGGCTTCACGGCCACCCTCCTGCAGAAGTGGGAACGCTTCACCGACGACCAGAAGCGGCTGATGCTGGAGACCGTGGACGCCGACGCCAACCGCGTCACCCGCCTCATCGCCGAGCTGCTCGACATCTCCCGCATCGACTCCGGGCGGCTGGAGGTGCGGCGGCAGCGGGTCGACATGATCGCCGCGGTGCGCCGGCACGTCCAGGCGCAGACGACCGCCGGCCAGCCGCCCGACCGCTTCCTGATCCGGATGTGCGAACCCCTGCCCGATCTGTGGGCAGACCCGGACAAGGTGGACCAGGTGCTGGGGAACCTACTGGAAAATGCCGTGCGCCACGGCGAGGGAACCGTCACCATCGAGGTCGGACCAGCACCGGATGCGACCAGCGCGGAAGGGACGACCGTCACCGTGAGCGACGAGGGCCCCGGCATTCCCGAGGAGTCGATGAGCCGCGTCTTCACCCGCTTCTGGCGGGGCAGCAAGCGCGGCGGCACCGGCCTGGGCCTCTACATCGTCAAGGGCATCGTCGAGGCACACGGCGGCACGATCACGGTCGGCCGGGCCCCGGCCGGCGGCGCGGAGTTCCGATTTAGCCTGCCCGTCGCGGCCCCGGCCTTCATGGCCTGAGAGGAAGCGGCGGGCGCCCCGCAGGGGCACGGGCCCGCCGTGGTGGGCCCGCCCCTTAGACTTGACCTTTGGCACCTTTGGCGCACAAGCATCGCGGGCACAGAGCGGGCTCGGCATCCGACGTTTGTGATCGAAGAGCCGAGGCGAAGCGAGCCAAGCCAAGCCAGTCCACCGGAAGCACGGGAAGAGATGTCCGCACCCAATAAGTCCTACGACCCTGTCGAGGTCGAAGCCCTGAAACCGGAAGAGGTCGCCCGGCGGACCGACGAGGCGCTGGCCGCCGTCGCCGCCGCGGCCGATCTCGAGGAGCTGCACGAGGTGAAGGTCGCGCACACCGGCGACCGCTCCCCGCTCGCCCTCGCCAACCGGGAGATCGGCGCCCTGCCCCCGCACGCCAAGGCGGACGCCGGAAAGCGCGTCGGCCAGGCCCGCGGCCGGGTGAACCAGGCGCTCAAGGTCCGCCAGGAAGAGCTGGAGGCGGAGCGCGACGCGCGGGTGCTCGTCGAGGAGGCGGTGGATGTCACGCTGCCCTACGACCGCGTCCCCGCCGGCGCCCGGCACCCGCTGACCACTTTCATGGAGCGGGTCGCGGACGTCTTCGTCGCGATGGGCTACGAGATCGCCGAGGGCCCCGAGGTCGAGGCGGAGTGGTTCAACTTCGACGCGCTCAACTTCGTCCCGGACCACCCGGCGCGCCAGATGCAGGACACCTTCTTCATCCAGGGTGAGGGCACCGAGGGCGACGAGTCCGGTGTCGTGCTGCGCACCCACACCTCGCCGGTCCAGGCGCGTACGCTCGTCGACCGCGAACCGCCGGTCTACGTCGTCTGCCCGGGGCGGGTCTACCGCACCGACGAGCTGGACGCCACGCACACCCCGGTCTTCCACCAGATCGAGCTGCTCGCCATCGACGAGGGCCTGACCATGGCGGACCTCAAGGGCACCCTGGACCACATGGTGCAGGCGCTCTTCGGGCCGGACATGAAGACCCGGCTGCGCCCCAACTTCTTCCCCTTCACCGAGCCGTCCGCCGAGATGGACATGCTCTGCTACGTCTGCCGTGGCGAGTCCGTCGGCAACGCGGACCGGCCCTGCCGCACCTGCGGCAGCGAGGGCTGGATCGAGCTGGGCGGCTGCGGCATGGTCAACCCGAAGGTGCTCGTCGCCTGCGGCGTCGACCCGGAGAAGTACAGCGGATTCGCCTTCGGGTTCGGCATCGAGCGGATGCTGATGTTCCGCCACAACGTCGAAGACATGCGAGACATGGTCGAGGGTGACGTCCGGTTCACCCGGCCGTTCGGGATGGAGATCTGATGCGGGTCCCGCTTTCTTGGCTGCGGGAGTACGTCGACCTGCCGGCGACGGAGACCGGCCGTGACGTACAGGCCAAGCTCATCGAGGTCGGCCTGGAGGTCGAGACCGTCGAGCGCGTGGGCGACGGCCTCAAGGGCCCGCTCGTCGTCGGTCAGGTGCTGACCATCGAGGAGCTGGAGGGCTTCAAGAAGCCGATCCGCTTCTGCACCGTCGACGTCGGTACCGCCAACGGCACCGGCGAGCCGCAGGAGATCGTCTGCGGCGCCCGCAACTTCGCCGTCGGCGACAAGGTCGTCGTGGTGCTGCCGGGCGCCGTGCTGCCCGGCGACTTCAAGATCGCCGCGCGCAAGACGTACGGCAAGACCTCGCACGGCATGATCTGCTCCGGCGACGAGCTGGGCATGGGCGATGACGGCTCGGGGGGCATCATCGTGCTGCCGCCCGGGCACGAGGTGGGCACCGACGCCATCGAGCTCCTCGAACTCGTCGACGAGGTGCTGGACATCGCCGTCACGCCCGACCGCGGCTACTGCCTGTCGATGCGTGGCGTCGCCCGTGAGACGGGCACCGCCTACGGTCTGCCGCTGCGCGATCCGGCGCTGCTCGACGTCCCGCCGCCGAACGCCGACGGCTACCCGGTCAAGGTCTCCGACCCGGTCGGCTGCAGCCGCTTCACCGCCCGGACGGTCAGCGGCCTGGAGCCCGAGGCGCGTACCCCGATCTGGATGCAGCGCAGGCTGCAGAAGGCCGGCATGCGCCCGATCTCGCTGGCCGTCGACATCACCAATTACGTCATGCTGGAGATCGGCCAGCCGCTGCACGCCTACGACCGCTCCAGCGTGGACGGTCCGATCGGCGTCCGCAGGGCCACGCCCGGCGAGAAGCTGACCACCCTGGACGGCGCCAAGCGCGTGCTGGACGGCGAGGACCTGGTCATCACCGACGACCGCGGCCCCATCGGCCTCGCGGGCGTCATGGGCGGCGCGCACACCGAGATCGCGGACGCGGTCGCCGACCCCGAGTCCGGCCGGCTCGGCGGCACCACCGAGGTCGTCGTGGAGGCCGCGCACTTCGACGCGCTCTCCATCGCCCGTACGGCTCGCCGCCACAAGCTCTCCTCGGAGGCGTCCAAGCGCTTCGAACGGGGCGTGGACCCGGAAGCCACGTCCGCCGCCGCACAGCGGACCGTCGATCTGCTGGTGCTGCTCGCGGGCGGCAAGGCGGAACCCGGCGTCACCGAGTTCGTCGCGCCCAGCGGGCCGCGCACGATCACCCTGTCGGCGAACCACCCGGACAAGGTCGCCGGCGTCGACTACGGCCGGGAGACCGTCGTACGCCGCCTCCAGCAGGTCGGCTGCGATGTCTACGGGCAGGACGAGCTGGTCGTCACCGTGCCGTCCTGGCGCCCCGACCTGAGCGAGCCCAACGACCTCGCGGAAGAGGTCATCCGGCTGGAGGGTTACGAGAACCTGCCCTCCACCCTCCCGCGGCCGCCGGCCGGCCGTGGCCTGACCGAGCGTCAGCGGCTGCACCGCAGGGTCGGCCGCGCACTCGCGGGGGCCGGCTATGTCGAGGCGCTGAACTACCCGTTCACGGGTTCGGCGATCCTCGACCAGCTCGGCATCGAGCCGGACGACCCGCGCCGCCGTGCCGTCACCCTCGTCAACCCGCTCTCCGACGAGGAGCCCGACCTCCGCACGACGCTCATCCCGGGGCTGCTCCACGCGCTGCGCAGGAACGCCGGCCGGGGCACCCACGACCTGGCGCTCTTCGAGACCGGCCTGGTCTTCCGGCCGACCGGCGACGAGAAGCCGGCCGCCCGGCTGCCGGTCGACCGCCGGCCGACCGACGAGGAGATCGCCACCCTGAACGCGTCCCTCCCGCAGCAGCCGCGGCGCGTCGCCGTGGTGCTCGCCGGAGCGCGTGAGCAGGACGGCTGGTGGGGCGCCGCACGTCCCGCCGGCTGGGCGGACGCCGTCGAGGCGGGCCGTACGGTCGCCCGGGAGGCGGGTGTCGAGCTGATCGTCCGCCAGGACCAGCACGCCCCGTGGCACCCGGGCCGGTGCGCGGCGCTGCTCGCCGTCGTCGACGGTGAGGAGATCCTCGTCGGTAACGCCGGTGAGCTGCACCCGCGCGTCATCAAGACGCTCGGCCTGCCGGAGCGCACCAGCGCGATGGAGATCGACCTGGACCGCGTCGAGCGGGCCGCCGACGGACCGATGCGGGCGCCGCGGATCTCGACCTTCCCGGTCGCGACCCAGGACGTCGCGCTCATCGTCGACGACACGGTCCCGGCGGCCGATGTCGAGGCCGCGCTGCGCGAGGGCGCGGGGCAACTCCTGGAGTCGCTGCGCCTGTTCGACGTCTTCACCGGCGAGCAGGTCGGCGAGGGCAAGAAGTCCCTGGCGTACGCGCTGCGTTTCCGTGCCGCCGACCGCACGCTGACCGCCGAGGAAGCCTCTGCGGCCCGTGACGCGGCGGTCGCGGCGGCGCAGGAGCGCACCGGAGCGGCGCTGCGCGGCTAGCGGGCGCTGCCCTGACGGCAGGAGAGATGAGGGCGTGGACGGCACCTGGTGCGGTCCACGCCCTCACCCCTTTCCGCCCGCCGGCCCGCGGGACTGTCCCCGCGGCACGCCGAGGAAGCCGGGGATATCCGCACACCATCACTCAATCGGGTGGTACGGCACGGATCGTCGCCACGTGTACACACACCGTGGTGACAATCGATCCGGTCGGTGCAGCCTGCGCGACCGCGCGGAGGGGCCGGCCGACCGCCTCGTTGCCTGCTAAGGGGACCACCGGCTAGGGGGACCATCGGCATGATCCGAACCTGGGCGAGAGGCGGAGCACGCGCGGGTGCCGCTCGCGCGCAGCGCGCCTTCGTCTTCGTCCTGCCCGGCCTGTGGGTGCTCGGTGTGGTGGTCTGGGAGCTCTGCCGCCCCACCAGTGGCCAACTGCTCCAGCTTCTCGCCGCCGCCCCGGCCATCGCCTGCGCGGGCACCGGCCGGCGCCAGTGCGTGGTGCTCGGCGGTCTGTGCGCGCTGCTCGCGCTGGTCCCGCTCGGCGAGATGGAGCCGGCGGCCGGGCCGGGTGTGCGGGTGACCGCTTGCCTCGCGATCCTCGCGGTGGTCTGTGCCAGCTATCTGACCGCAGGGCGGCGGCTTCGGTTGCTGCGGGAGCTGGAGCGGGCCCAGGAGGTCGCGGCCGCCGCGCAGCGGGTGCTGCTGCGGCCGTTGCCGGCGCGGATTGATGGGATGGCCCTGGCCGCCGACCACCTCTCCGCGAGCGAGGGCGCCGCCGTCGGCGGTGACCTGTACGAGGTGGTGGGGACCCGGCACGGCGTCCGGGCGGTGATCGGGGATGTGCGCGGCCACGGCCTGGAGGCGATCGGCACGGTCGCGGCGATGCTGGGCAGCTTCCGCGAGGTGGCGCACGACGAGCCGGAACTGACCGGTGTGCTGCGCCGGTTGGAGCGCTCGCACCAGCGGCATCTGCGGGAGCGGGCGCGGGCCGAGCATCCGTCGGCCGGCGGCTGCGAGCCGGTGAGCCCTCTCGCGGAGGAATTCGTGACGGTGCTGCTGCTGGAGGTCGCCGGGGACGGCTCGGTCACGGCGCTGAACTGCGGGCACCCCTGGCCGTACCGCGTCGGCTGCCGGGCGGTGGCGCCCGTCTCACCCGCCGAGCCGATGCCGCCGCTGGGTCTCTTTCCGCTGCCCGAGGAGCTGACGGCGGTCCGCTGCGGAAGGCTGCGGCCCGGTGAGGGACTCTTCCTGCACACCGACGGCGCGGCCGACGCCCGGGACGCCGCGGGGGAGTTCTTCCCGCTGACCCAGGAGCTGCGCAGCAGTGTCGAGTCGATCGGCGTCGGGTCGAGCGCGGCGCAGCCCGGTCCCTCGCCGACGGGCGTGGTGGAGGACGTCCGGGAGGCGTTGCTGCGGCATGCGGGCGGGCGATTGACCGACGATGTCGCGCTGCTGATGATGTGCAACGACCGGGTGCGGGTGCCGCCTCAGGGGCCCACGGCCTCGCTGGCCGTGCCGGGTTGCGTGGAGGCGGGGCACCCGGAGTAGCGGCGCCTGCCCACCAGCCGTCTGTACCCCGACCCGAACCGCCAAGGACGACGAAGGCCGAACGGTCCACGAAGGCAGAACGGTCCACGACGGCATGGGTGGAAGTCCCCGAGCGTCGCCAACATGGTCGTGCTGTTGCTCCCACTCGCCGCGATGGGGCTGCTCATGAAGGCCCTTAGGGGAATCAGGGCAGGTCAGGGGCGTTGTCAGTGGGGTGCGGCATGATGCGGGTACGAAGATTTCACGGGGTGATCGCAGGCACCCCGTGAGGGCGCCTGCGCACATTCCCATCGCGCCTGCCGAACGGCGACGTCGGCGCCACTTCGGTGTACGAGTTCGCCCCGTCGGCGCCGCGCCACACGTGGGTGACCAGCGCACGCCACGCCTGGGTAACAAGCGGCGGTCGGGGGGCGATTCCCCTCGCGCGACGCACCTAGGATGAGCGGCGTACGGTCGACACGACTTGACGGTGCCGGACGGACAGGACAACGGGGAGACAATGACCAGCCCGACCCAGGCCCCAGAACAGACCAAAAGCCATGAGCCCCACCCCTACATCGGGGGGCGCAATGCCGCGCTGCGCGCGCTCACCGCGTGGCGGACGGAGCGGCCGGGCACGCCCCGGGTCGTCATCCTGACCGGAAGCCCGGGTACCGGGTGTTCGCGGCTGCTCACGGGGTTCCTGATGCTCTGCGACCCGGAGTATCGCAAGGGGATCGAGCTGGACGCGCTCGATCCGGCGACCGTGCCTTTGGACCTGCCCGCACCCGCGGTGCCGAGCGTCGCCGGGCTGACGGCAGCGCAGACCCTGTGGCTGCTCGCCGATCACTACGAGTTGTCCGCGACCCGCACCGCCGACATCTTCTCCGAACTAGGTCAACTCCCGTTGTCCGGGCGGCCGGTGACGATCGTTGTGCCGGATGTGGATCGGGCCGGCCCGGTGCGGGGGACGGGTGAGCCCGCGCGCGTGGTGCGGGACGCGCTGAAGCCCCTCGCCGCCGTCGATTCCCTACGTCTTCTCGCCGACGTGCCCCGGGAGTTCGCCGTCGAGCTCGCCGAGGGCCTGCCGCCCGGCGTGGCCCGGATCATCGACCTCGACGCACCCGAGTGGGCCGACCCCGAAGGGCTTGTGCTGCAGGCCGAGGCGCTGCTCAATCCCCAATTCGGCGCCCCGGAGCTGCCATTCACGACAGAGCCTGACGCTCGACGCGCGCTCGCCGAGGCGATCGCCCGGCACGCGGGAGACGGCGCGGGCAGCCGCCTGACCGTGAACCTCGCCGTGCGGTCGATCCTGATGCACCCGGAGGGGTTCGACCCGGCGGATGCGAGCCAACTGCCGGGCAGCGTCGGTGAAGTGCTCGATCGGCACGCCCAGCGACTTGACACCCACCCACGCATCCTGCGACAGATCCTCGCGCCCCTCGCCCTTGCCGAGGGCGAAGGCCTGCCCGTGCACCTGCTGACCCCGCTCGCCTCCGCAGTCGCCGAGCGGGACATGGGCGAGGACATGGCGCGGGGCATGCTGCTCGTCGCCCCCTTCATCCGCCCCATCGAGAGGGCCGGCGAAGACATCCCCGAGGACGAGCGGACGCTCCTCGGATTGCAGCACCCGGGCATCGGCGAGGCCGTTCGGGCAGGCATCCCGGATGTTGCGGGCGCTCAGGCGCGTATCGCCATGGAGCTGCTGGAGACCGTATCCGATCAGGACTGGGCGAAGGCAGGGGCGTACGTTCGCGACCACATCGCCGGACACACCCTGGAGGCCGGCTTGCTCCCCCGGCTCCTCACCGACCCCGGCCTGTTCGCCCACGCCGAGCCGGTGCGGTTGCGCGCCGCGGTGGAGGCCGTACCCCCGGAGCAGTTGGACGCACCGGCGCGCACATATCTGCGTACGGCCCCGCTGCTCACCCGCACCCAGGCTCCCGCCATCCTTCGAGCGGCGCTCCTGGAGACCGCGTTCGTCGAAGACGGACTGCCGGAGTACGCGGCGGTGTTGCGCCGCACGGTGCCCGAGCTTCCCTGGCACACCCTGTGGAGCATGCCGGTCGCCGGGGTCGACGCCGTGACCGTAGGCAAACTGCCCCCGTCCGCGGCCGCGTCGGACAGCGCCGCGGAGCCTCCTGCGGAGCAGGAGCCTCCGGAGTCGGCCCCGCGCGCGGTTGCCGTAAGCGTGGTGCCTCAAGGCACCCCGGGTTCGAGCCCGTTGAAGGCCGACGATCCCGAGGCCCCCGCCGTGCTGGTGCAGGACCTCGCCACCGGCTCCGTCATTGATGCCGACCCGACCCGGATCCTGCGCCCCTCGGATGACGAGCGCGCCACGGGGCCGCTCGGGTTCAGCCGCGGCGCCGACTATGTACGCGTCTGGCGTCGCGGCGAGCGGAAGGGCGACGAGAAGATCGTCACGGCCCTGGTCTCCGCCACGCCCTTCACGGGAACCGACCTTTCCCCGGACGGCATCCTCCTTGTCGCCACGGAAAGAGGTGTGAAGGCGCTGCAGATCCGCCCGGCGCAGCCCAATGCCACGACCGCTCGGCGCTCCGTACCCGACCCCCGGGAAGCCGAGCCCGAGCCCGCACAGGCCCCCGGGCTCAAGCCGGAAGCCGCACAGGCTCCACAAGCCCCCGGGCCCGATGCCCACCCGACCGCCTGACACCCACCCACCGCAGACCGTTAGGCTCGAAGGCTCAAACGCCCCAAGCTTCTCGAAGGCGCCCGCATCAGACCGCCTGCACTCAGGCCCACTCGGACGAGGGCCGCGGAGCTCGCCCGGCACCGACCCCGGCCGCACCGGCCCCGTCCGCCCGAAGACTCGAAGGGAGATCCCGTGATCAGCCAGGAGCAGGCGCTCGCGACCGCCGAGGGGTGGCTCAACCCCGAGGGACAGGAGCGCCGTGAGGTGCGGACGCAGGAGTTCGATCTGGGCTGGGTGGTGTGGGCCGCGGCCCCGCCGATCGAGCGTGACCCGGTCACGGGCAAGCGCCGGCCGCCGGCCACGATCGGCCACTCCTGCGGTGTGGTCGACCGCCGCACCGGCGAGCTGAGCACCTGGCCGTCCGTGCCGGTCGAGGAGGTCGTGCGGATGTATCAGCAAAAGCACGGCGGCGGCCAGGAGGCCGCGCCGCCCGCGCAGCCGCCGGTCACCGGCCCCGGCAACACCACGGTCATCACCTACGTCGACCCGCGCACCGGCGAGGAGACGAGCCTCTTCAAGAACTCCGCCCCCGGTCTGCCGCACTCCGAGTTCCAGGCCATGGCGGAGATCCAGAGCCTCGGCGTCCCCGCGCAGAACGTGGTCGCGATCCACACGGACCTCAGCTCCAGCCTGCTCCCCGGCGGGTACCCGGGCCGGCTGATCGGCCGTGTCTACCCCAACGCCCGGTTCTCTTGCACGCAGGAGTACGGCGTGCGGGGCGAGGAGCGCGCCGAGGCGATCGCCGGGCTGCTCCAGCACGTCGAGATGATGCACCAGATCGCGGGACAGCAGTCGCCGCCACGGCCTCACCGCGCGCCGGTGCCGACCGACGTCGAGCCGGCCGAGCCACTCCGCGATGTTGCCCTGGGCCGCGAGCTGGCGGAGGCCTTCGGCGCTGACGGCGTACGTCGCTACGACGCCGACGACGTGGCGGGCACCCCGCTCCCCGAGGCCACCAAGGCCACGCTGACATGGGCCGGGCTGCCGACCGACATCCCGTTCTTCTTCACGGCCGACAGCCCGGAGGTGGAGCTTCCGGCCGGCCTGCTCGGCAATGCCGCCGCGCATCTGCGCGAGGTCGGCTCCCAGGCGAGCGCCGAGTCCCTCGCGTTCCTGGAGGGTCACGTCAGGATCGGCACCGACGGGGTCGCACTGATCACCGTCCAGTGCACGGGGTCCGATCTGGAGGGTGAGCCGGTCGGCCAGCTCTGGGCCGTTACTCCGGAAAGCGGCGCGGGCCGCCGCGTCAACGCCTCGGTGTCCGCCTTCGCCCGCTCTCTCGCGCTCCTGCACACCACGCGCGAGGAGATGATCGCGCTCGACCCGATCATGGCGGGCAGCGCCGTTGCGGACTTCCAGGAACAGCTCGTCGCCATCGACGCGACGGCCCTGGACGACCCGAGGAACTGGTGGTCGGTGATCGTCGAGCAGATGTGGCACGGGTTGTTCTGATCGACCCCCTCTGCCCGGAGGATGCGAAGTGAGCAGTGCCGACACGGTGGGTCTCTGGCACGGGATTCAGCGAAATCTCGAGCACGCCGGCTTCTCGGTGAACGACATCTACAGGGAGTCCGACGCCTCGGTCAGGGTCCGGCTCGTGACCGAGGCGTCGGAAGAGCGGATCCACACCCTCCGCGTTGGGGAGACCTTCCCCGTGGGCGCCGAGACATGGCAGCTCACCGACTTGAGGGGTTGGCCGAGCGAGGACGACTGGCTCGTGATGCTCCGCCGCGTCGCGACGTCCCCAACCTGAGAGGATTACACGAAGGCGGTACAGGGGTACGCGGACGAGTACGGCCGTGACGGTCAGGACGGGGAGGCAGTACCGGACCATGGGTCGGCGCTACGAAGTGGACGGTTACACCGTCGAGTTGGACGACGACCTCGGGGTCGTCTATCGCAATCCACGCGGTAAGAGGCTTCAGCAGGTACCCGACTGGCTCGTGGACAGCCAAAGCGCACGCCGGCTGTACCGGCTGCGCCGGGCGCTGAAGGAACACCGCGGGCAGGCGCGCGTGCTGGCCGAATCCTGGGCCGGCGCGGGCACGCGCGTGCCCGTGGCCCTCGCCGAGTCCGACATCGTGTGGCGCGAGGCACTCGACGACGCCGGGGTGGAACCGGTGGCAGACCCGCCCGCGCCGGATGCCGACGAGACGACGCTGATCGCGCGGACGTACGTCCACCCCGACGACCACACCATGACGCTCCTTCTGAACACCCCCTTCGCACGCCACTGGGACGCGCTGCTGGCGTCGCGGGAGGAATGGGCGCTGACGGACACGTTCGCGACCGGCATCCGGGCTCCGGGGGACACCGGGGACACCGGGAGCGCCGGGAGCGCCGGGGACAGTGAACTCTCCTTCCCCGAGCGGCTGATGGCGGCGCACCCCGGCCAGGAACAGGAGGCCCTGGAAGCGGCCTACGCCTTCGGCTGGAGCCTCTGGGGCAGCCCAAGTCTCTACAAGCCCCTCCTGGACAACGATGTGGAGGACCTGGCCGCGACGGCACCGAGGTTCCTCCCCGCGGTCCTCGACGAACTCGCCGACCTGTGCCTGAAGGAGGGCGGAAAGCACAAGCAGTACGCCACCGGGTACTTCACGCGCGCAAGGAACGCCGAACGTGAGCAGCACACCAAGCCCGACGCACGATGGCTCGACGCCCGCTACGCCACCTTCGCGGACCATGGAGCGCTGGCCGGCGGGGCGGTACGCGCGCGTGCCAAGGAACTGGCCCCCCGAGGCGCGGTGGTCTCACCGGACCAGCTCAGGCGATTCCGCGACGTACTGGTACGACGCGTCCACACGCCCCACGACCTGTATCCGGGCATGGCCGCGGACCTGCGCAAGGTGGCCCGGGCGGCGGGAGCGAATCCCGAGGCAGAGGTGGCCGCACTGCTTGAGGACATCGTGCCGACGATCGGGCTGTGCGCGGGTGACGTGAACAAATTCTGGGCCGACGCCCTGAAGGGAAAGGCCCTGGAGCTGCTGGTCGAGCGGCGCCCGGAGACGGTGCACGACGTACTGCGGCTGGTCCCCGACGACGCGAACAGTGCGGAGGTGTGGCTGTCACTGGTCCAACGGAGTGGCGCCCTGGCGCAGTTGACGGGCGAGCGCCCGGGGCTCCCCGCCGGCGAGGCCGCCCGCCTGCTGCACAACTGGCTGGCGAGCGAGCCGACGTCGCGTGTGCGCAGTGATGACCTGTACGACCTGGCGGTGCGCCTCGCCCCGCGCCTGGCGGCGGATGCCGTCCCGGTGCGCCTGCCCTGTCCCGACCCCGATCCCGAGTCCGGCCGCATGCGGGCCCTCATCCCGCTCGACCTGGCGGACGAACTCCTCGAACACGGGGTTCCGTTGGCCGACCCTCCGCCGAGACTGGGCGGCCCGGGCGCCGCCAACATGCTCGTCCACCGGCGCCCGCACCTGACCCGGCTGCTCGCCGACCCGCGCTTCGCCCGCGAGCTGCGCAACGCGCTCGACGCCGAACTCGAGCTGGTGGGGCTGCCGGAGGCAGGGATCTCGTACCACCATCACTACCGCCCGCATCGCGCCTCCGAACACAACAGCTGGCAGAACACCCCCGGCATCTGCCGCACGCCGTTGGGCCGTGAGGCGCTGCACGCCTGGCTGGACCGCCAACGCGCACGCCTTCGCGCAGGCCTCGACCTGAACGGGCTCGTGCGCGTACTCGCCCCTTTCGTGCACGTCGGCGGGGTCGTCGACGAGCTGCTCAAGGACGAGGCGGCGGGGCGGGAGTTCGCGGCCGTGGACGTGGCCGCGCTGGTCCTGGCCGACCTTCCGATCCAGGCCGACCGGCCGGCGGTCGAAGCCCTGATGGCCACGATGCGCCCCCAGGACCTGATCGGCACCAGGCCCATGCCTGACCTGCGCACACGGATCGACGAGACCCTGCCCGACCTGTCCGAGCCACAGGCCGCCCAGGCCTGGAAGGTGCTTCAGACGGGGGTCAACTGCCAGGAGGGGCTGAGGCGTCTCGTCGGTCGCCTCTCCGGCTGATGCACCGACTCCGATGTGTCACTTGTTGTGTCACTCGTTGTGGAGGACGTACGACCAGGCGGGCTGCTCGCCGCCCGTCTCGTCGACTTCGGCCAGCGCTCCCAGGACCCAATAAGTGATCTGCCCCCGCTCGGAGTTGCCCGGGGGAAGGAGGGCACGGGTGCGGAGCCCGGTGACCCACAGCGCGACCATGGTGAGGAAGCTCTCCAGGCCGCGTGCAGCGGGAAGCCCGGCCAGATATTCCTCGTCGGGCCCGGCCGGGACGCGCAGGATGTGTCCGGTGGGCCCGTCGATGACGATTTCACCCCCCATCCACTTGCCGATCTGGAAGAAGGGCCCGCGTTCCGTCACGGGTTCGGCATCATCCGGCCAGTCCACCTCGTCGAAGAGGTCGACTTCCCAATTCCCGTACGGCAGTAGCGCCATGGCGCCCTCGTTCATGTCCGGCAGGCCGAACTCGGTGCAGAGCTCGCGAGTCGGCTGATGGGTCAACTCCTCGGGAAGTTCCTCGGGTTCGGCCTTGTAGATGTCGTCCTCGCCGAAAAGGGCGATCAGGTCTCTGTGGTTCGGGGGCGTGGCATCAACAGGGCGGCTGGGGCCCGCGTCCGCGTAATCCCAGGACAGGGGCCGTTGCCGGGAGCCGAAGGTGTCCGAGGGGGCCACGCCGTCCGCTGACTGGATGGCGATCAGCCCCAGGTCGCCCCCGAACACGACGACATCGCCCACGGTTAGTGGGGCGCAGGGAAGCAGGAACGCGCCTTTGCTTCGAGGAGCGGACGACGAGTCGAACAGCTCGCGGAGCCGTGTGGGATGCCCGGAACTCTCGCCGGGCTGTGAGGCCGATGGGGTCGGTGTCGTAGTCGCCGGGGGCAAGGCCAGGTCCGTGCGATGTTCCTGCGGAATCTCACCCTGTTCCCAGGGACCTGCGACGAGCTCACCCGTCTCCAAGTCCCGGACGGAGACATACGGTTGCGGCGATCCATCCACCGTACGCTGCTGCAACCCGGCAATGGCGGACCGCCCCTGCCGGCGCACTTCCGCCAGCCTGACGAACCTGCCCGCTTCGAGGAAACGCGCATGGTATCCACCCGGCGGCCGCCAGTGGGCCCACTTCGTACGCCAGGGAAGCGAGACACCGGACGAAGCCACGGACGACGCGAATTCGCGATCGTCGCGCGACCAGGCCATCAAATGCAGCCAGGAAGCCCACTCACCCTGACTTCGCGGTACAACTCCCCACCCCCACAGATGAATTGCATCGCCGGCCGGGCTGTTTCCGGGGATGACGAAGCTGAGGCTTCGCGCCGAGTCCATGAGTGCGGTCTGCGGGAGATGGGCCACCGTACGCCCATCGCGCAGAAGTTCTTCGTACGTCCCCGCCTGCACGGCGTGCATGGCTAGCCCGGCGGCGGCGTACAGCCCGACGGCTCCGGCCTTGGCCCACCCCTCCGGATGACGGAAATCGGCGGACGTACGCAGCAGCCAGTCGACCAAGTGCCGACTGACGCACACATGTTCCTCGGAATCGACTTGGCGTCGCAGGGCTTCGGCCACAGCCTCCTCAGCGAAGGAAACCCCAAGTGGACCCACCAGCAGAACGTCTGAATGCTCCCGAGCCAACTCGGTGAGTTCGTCCGGCGACATGGTCTCGCCGGTCAAGGCGACGACAAGCTGCGCCCACACGGGCATGGGCACGATGCGCGGCTCCGCCAGTGCGAGGGCGCGCAGGGCGGCCGGCACGTCGGGAGTGGGTGCGACACCGGCGGGCTCGGCCAGGCGGAAGACGGCCTCGGGAGGCACGCCTCGCGGCAGGAACTCAGGGTCGGTATCGGTCAGCACGGCCAACTTCCCGCGTGTCAGCCAGGGGATGGTGCTGCGGATCAGCCGCTCCGCTTCGTACGACCGCCGAGTTAGCCCGGCGCGGGGGGTGTTGACGAGCACCAACAACCGCTCTTCGCTCCACGAACCTAGCGCGAACCGCCAGTCGTCCCGCTTGCCCGCGGACAGATCAACTCCGAGCGCTATGAGAGCCTGGTGCATGACCTGTTCGGCGGTGAGACCGGTGGCATCGACGACAACACTGCCGGGCACGTGCTCGTGTGTCTCCCCCATGACGGCCGAGGCGTTATGGCCGTCCGTAGGGACAAGATAGGCCACTTGGCCGCCGTGCCCACCCTCACGCCACCATGCGCCGATGCGACCGGCGACCTCTTCCTCGGGGATTCCGGGGGTGTCGGCGGTTGGCTCGGGCACGATGCCCCTCCCTGGCTAGTGTCGATTCTTTGCAGCTGGAGACGGGTTCACGGACGCGAGTATCACGTACCTCCCGAGGCAGCAAGGGTGTCACGCCGTCACCAGAACTGCTATCTGACCCCAACTACCCGCCGATGCGCGGGATCCACGTGCGGACGTGTTCAGCGGTATCAAATAAACGCCAGGCGCTCTCGGCATTGGCAATGCTAGGCCCACTGAGCAGACTTGCGCAGATAATCGCGCATCAGGAGGGCGCGCGATCGTGAGTGATCGAGTCCTCTGTCCAGTCGTTATTTGGCATTCAGGCTACTCGGGGGGCATGGGCTGCTCTATGCCGCCCTCGAACAGGTAGCGAAACATTTCCTGCAGATAGGAATACAGTGCTTCCTCGCCGTCGAACTCGATGTCCGTGAGCATTTCGTACTCGGACGTCGAGATTTGGCGGTCTCTGAGTACGGTTTCCAGTCCCTCCCGTACACGCTCAACGTATTCCGGCTTGAATGCGTGCAGCGTTGGACGCAGGGTTCCGCTGGTGTCGTAGGCCTGGTCGTAGTCGAGGTAGACCTTGATGAATTTTTCGAGTTCCCTGTTCACGAACGGTCCTTACTACGGGTGGCGGCCGGGGGCTGGGTTTGCGTACATGGTAACCAACTTCCAATCGCCATCGACGAGTCGATACACGGGCTTGATGGTCCCACCTTCGAAATCGACAGGAAGGAACTCGTTGAGGTCGGATGGGTCTCGATAGAAACCAGTGAACCGCTCGTGGCCCTCGGCGTCGAAGATGTCCGCGATAGGTACCTCGGCGTCCGGGGGTTCGCCGTCGTTGATGACTCGAGCACGTAGGTATTGGTCTGCTCTTACCATGTCCTCGGGAGCGTCGAAGCGTGTTGCGTAGGGACCGACCCTGTGTGCATTCCCGGACACGTAATCCGTGGTGGTTCCGGTCATGGGGTCGATGTTGTTCTCCGACTTTACTAGACCGCTGTTCACGGAGTTCGCGCCGTACACGACAGGGTTTCCCTGTGCGTCGAGTTTCGGGGTGCCAAGCCGGTCTTGCAGTGCCTGGTTGTTGGGATACAGGTGGCGCCCCGGAGCGTGTCCCTCGCCTCCCTGTACTTCATCGAGCCCCTTGATGTGGGCGTCGACGAATTCTGGGTCCAAGGGAGCAGCGATTGGCTGATCGGAGGTTACATCTCCGGAACCTTCCCCTTCCTCTGACTCCAAGGGGTCCGAGCCTTCGGCCGTGGAAGCCTCGTTGTCCTGGTCCGAGGCGCTTCCGGTCTCCGGGCCCTCAGGGGAGTGGGCGGCATCGCCGGGCAAGGTATTCGTACCCGGCGGTGGGCCCGCTGCCGACGGTGTCGTACTCGTGCCTGCCGGGTCCGCCGGGGGCCTGCGGTCTGCGCCTGCCGGGTCGGCCGGTGGGGTGCGGTTGGGGTCCGTGGTGGTGGGGGGAGCCTGGCCCTGGTCGTTCATCGTCGAAAGGAGGTCGTCGACGAAGTCCAGGTGCTGGTGGATTTCCCGGTCCATGAGTTGGCGGTTGGGCGTCTTGAAGCCCTCCGTCGCCTTCTTGGCCTCGGCATCGGACAACCCCTGGTCCCGCAGGGCGGCGCGCTCCTGCTCCAGCAACTCCTTGCGCTGAGGGTCGACCCGGTACGTCGTGCTGTAGTACACGGGCACCCCGTCCATCGCGTCGGAGTCGCGAATGGTCTTGGAGCAGTCCGCATGCCCGGACATGTCCTTGCGCAGGCCGCAAGGCTCCCGCTCGGTGTACAAGCCGGCGACCTTGTACGGGGGGCGCCCCTCGGCTTCCCTGCTGTTGTTGAGCTGGTCGACCCACTCCAGGATGTGACCTTCGGAGTGCCGTGGTCGCACGGCATCCGAGGCGGCCGGGACCGAGGAGTCGATGATGTAGTGGCTCTCGCCGCGCTCGTCGACGACCTCCACCACCGCGTAGTTCTTGTCGGAGAAGTCCGGGGAGTTGCGCTCCGTCTCGTCCAACAGATCCCTGAGGTCCTGCGGGGCGTCGTCCTTGGGGCGAGACGAGGCTTCCCGTCGGGTGGATGCCACGGACTCGTGATGGTCGTGCGCCGGGTCGATCTTCTGACGCTTCTTGGGCGGGGCGTCGGCGTAGGGGTCGTTGTTGGGCGCGGGTTCCGGGCTCGCGCCTACCGCGTTGTTCGCGTGGAAGGAGTGGCTCATCCGGCCCAAGGTCGCGAGCGCGGCGTACCGGTCACCGTCGTTCATCTGCGACCACGCCGGGTCGAGATGACGGCGCAGATCGCTGTCCGTGAAGTTGGTCGCCGGCATCGAGACGTTGTCCCGGTGCGCCCGCAGCGTCTCCTTGTGCTCCTGCTTAGCTTGCGCCAAGGCGTTCTTGGCGTCGTTCAGTCTCTGCTCGGCAGCCGCCCGCTCCGTCGGATCGGCCTTCTTCAGCGCCCTCTTGGCGCTGTCGGTCTCCTTCTTGGCGTCGTCAAGAGCCTGCTTGGCGTCGCGGACGTGCTGTGCGGACTCCGCATGATGCTGCCGTCGGTCCAGGGACTCCTGCAGCAGATTGCGCAAGGGGGAGGTGGGCGGGCTGCCCTGAGGCTCGGCCCAGGCCCGCATCTGCTGCTGGACCGGCGTCAGATCAATCCGTCGTACCTCGTGCTCCCGCCGGAGATCCTGCTGTGATTGATCCGGAGGGAGGTTCGCGTGCTGCTGGTCCGGGGCTTCCGGGTCGGGGAGGCTCTGGTTTCGCTGCTCGCGAGTTGCTTCGGCGCCGCGTTGGCTCTCGGACGGATCAGTGGTGCCGGCCGGGCCCTGCGGCGACGGGCGGTCGGTCGCGGCCGGGGCGGTCGGGCTCTGGGTGTGGGCGGCGGGCTGGTTGGTGGTGTCGATGGGTCGACGGTTGGCGTCCAGCGGGATCGCGAAGACGCCGTTGTTGCCGCTGTGGAGCGGGGTGGTGCTGCTCTGGCCCGTCTGCGGGTCGGCGTAGACGATCTGGCCGTTGTGGTTGACCACGTTCCAGGCGTGGGCACGGCCGTCGGCGTTCTGGGTGATGATCACGGCCTGTGAGCCGTGGCCCTCGTTGAGGAGGGTGGTCTCCAGGTTGTTGTACGCGTCGCGGCCGTCGCCGAAATCGTCGAACTCGGCGCCCAGGGTGTTCTCGATACGGTCGCGGCCACCCGGCTCGGGAGTGTCGGCGGGGGTGCCGTCCTCGCTCGGGCTGCGGCGGGCGGCGACCGTGGGACTGCCCGCGTACGAATCGGCGAACGCCAGTGCCCCGTCGGGGCAGTTGATGTCGCGACCGGAGTCGTCCGGGTTCTGGCCGCGGATGTCGTCGACCCAGGTGCCCTCGCGCGGGTCAGGGGCCTGCTGGAACGAGCCGTCCTCGTTGCGCGGGAATCGTTCCTGCTGTGCGCGGTTGTCGGCGTCGGTGGGGTCGTCGTAGCCATCCGGCGGGCCGGAGGGACGCGTGGCGGTGGACGGGAAGACCGGTTCCCTCGACTCCGCTTGTTGGTCGGTGTCTTGAGGGGTCTGGGTTTCCTGGGTGTCGTGGGTGTCCGGAGAATCCTGAGGGGCTTGGGATTCCTGGCTGTCCTGCGTGTCCTGCGTGTCCCGCGCGTTGTCGGGCTGGGGGCTGTCCTGGTCCGTCGCGTCCGAGTTCTGGGGCGTTTCCGAGTCCCGGTCCGTGGTGGAGTCCGTGTCCGGGGTGGTTTCGGATACCTGGTTCGGGTTGGACTCCTGGGTGGTGTTCGTGTCCGGAGAGATGTCCTCGTTCTGCGGTGCTGTCGTCTCCGGGGTCGGCGTCATGTCGGGGGCCGGCGTCGTCTCCGGCGTTGTGGAGGATTCCGGGGTCGTCGACGGCGGTGCTGTGTTGGTGCCGCCCTCGTTCGCGTTCTGTTCGGCGGGCGAATCGTCGTTGGTGGAGGGTGTCTCGTCCGTGGACGGTTCAGTGGACGGCGAGGTGTTGGAAGAACCGTCCGACTGAGCGTCGGGAGTTGACTGATCCGTCGACGAGTCGGGGTCCGAGCTGTTGTTGGTGTCCGGGGTGTTCTCCGTGGACGGTTGCGGCGTCGACGGGGTCAGGAAGTACGGAGTGATCGGATTCCGGTTGGCGTCCAGCGGGGTGTAGAAGACCTCTTGGGCGCCCAGGTGGATCGGATTCTCGCTGACGACGCCTGTTTGCGCGTCGACGAACAGGACCTGGCCGTTGTGGTTGACCGCGGCGAAGGCATGGCCGCCACCGCCGGGCCAGTTGACGCCGATCACGGCTGCCGAGCCATGCCCGGCCTGCGACAGCTCGTGGGCTATTCGTGCGTACGGGTTGGGATGGTCGTTGCCCGCGTACGCGCTGGGTGCGCCGGCCCAACGTGCCTGGTTGTCGACCGAATCGCGCTCCGCGGAGAAGGTGTTCAGGCTGCCGTCCGCATTTTGGTCCAACGTGCGCGGGGCGGACACCGTCGGGCGACCGAACCATGTCTCGAGGAACGAGCGGGTGCAGTCGGCGCAGTTATTGGACCGGCCGGGCACCCCCGGGCCGCCGTCGTTCTGCAGACCGGCCCAGTTTCCTTGCCGCGGGTCCGCGTACACCTGCGGGGTGCCGTCGGGGTTCCTCGGGTGGGCGTTCTCGAGGTCCTGCTGATGGGCGGGCTCGGGTGTGGTCAGGCCTTCGAACGGGAGGTTCAGGTCGTTACGGATGTCCGAAAGGTTGTCTGCCTGGGGCGGAGGCGGAGGCGGAGGCGCCGTGGGTTGCTCGGGCGCGCTGTCGTCAGCGGGGGGCTGCTGCTGGTTCTGATCGGGCGTCTGATTGGTGGCGTCCGGCTGCTGATGGTCCGGCTGTTGGTTGTCCGGTGCCGGCATCCCCTGGTCGTTCGGCGTGGGAGTGGGGGACTCGGCTGGTGCCTGCTGGTTCGTGGGACGGTTGTCCGTCGGACGGTTCGTCGGCTGCTCACCGCGGGGCGGCGTGGTCGGGCGCCCAGGCGTCTCGGTGCGCGGAGTCTCGGCACGCGGCGGGTCAGTGCGTGGTGTGTCAGTGCGTGGTGGTGTGGTGGGGCGGCTGGGCGTTTCGGTACGCGGTGTGTCAGTGCGCGGCTGTGTGGTCGAGCGGCTCGGTGTCTCGCTGCGCGGCGTCCCAGCGCGCGGCGGCGATGCGGGACGGTTCTGCTGGGTGTCCCGTGACGGCGTCGTGGGCCTGGTGCTCGGCTGTGCCGTACGCGGCGTCGTGGCGCTGGGAGTGGTGGCCCGCGGTGTCGTCGTGGGATTGCCTGCCGCCGGCGCCTGCGTCGGGATGGGGCCGACCGCCGGTGGTGGCATGGCACCCGGGGTCGACGTTGAGGGCGTCGCGGACGACGGGGCCGCCTGCTGCGGGCTGCCCGCCTCACCGGGCTGTGTACCGGACGCCGGGGGTGCCGCCGTGGCGACGTTGCCCATGAGGCCCATGTTGTCGTCGTCCGGGTCTTGCGGGGTAGGTGTTGACGGTGTCGGCGCGTGGCCCTGACCAGGGCTGGCGTGTGCGGTGGGCGTGTTGCCGGGCATGGCGCCGCTCGGTATGGAGCCGCGGCCGCTGCCCTGGTTCTGGTCGTTGTTGTTGCCGTCGTTGGAGTCGCCGGGCATGGGGCCCTGGGCCGGTGCGGGCATGGTGGTGACCGAGTCGCTGTCGGCCTGGTGCACGCCCGGTTCGGGGCGGGAGTTGTCGGGAGCCGGGGCCGGTGCGGCCTCGGGGCGGTCCGTCTCCGGCGGCGTGGACGGCATGGGCGCGGGCTCGGTGTTGCGCGGGTCAGGGATCGACGCGCCCTGCTCCGGGGTGTGGAGGTCGACGCCGTCCGGGCGGCTCGGGCGAGCGCTGTCCGGAGTGGTGTCCTGCGCCGGGGAGCCATCGGCATCCGGCGTGGTGCCCGGGCCCTCGACGGGCGAGGAGTTGGAGGGCATGGACGGTTCGTTGCCCGGTGCCGTGCTCGGTGGGGCGTCCGGTGTGCTGTCCGGACGGGCGGAGTCAGGGGTGGTGTCCGGGGCCGGTCCGCCCTCGACGTCCGGCCTCGTCGTGGTGGACGGCGTGGACGAGTCCGGAGACGAGTCGGGGGTGGACGAATCGTCGCCCGGAGGACGACCGATGCTCTCGTTGTAGGCCTGAGTGCCCACGTCGAAGGGGCTGGGCGAGTCGGAGCCACGGCTTGGTGAGGACGAGGACGACGAGGGGTTCGACGAGTCCGGGCTGCCGGTGCTGTCCGTGCTGCCGTTGGACGGCGTACTCGTGGGAGAGGAGGGCGAACTCGAAGCCGACGGGCCATCGGACGACGAGGACGGGCTCGACGACGAGGACGGGCTCGGCGAAGAGCTGTCCGAACCGCTCGACGGAGACGAGGACGACGGACCGCCGATGTCCGGTGCCCTGCGTCCGGAGTCGCCGCTGCTCGAACTCGGCGAACCACTGGAACTCGGGGAGTTGCTCGACGAACTGCCGTCGCTCGATGACGAGTTGGATGAGCTCGGTGGGTTCGACGAATTGGAGGAGCTGGGGGAGTTGTTGGACGAACTGCTGTCGTTGGACGGAGAGTCGTTGGAACTGCTGTCGTTCGACGACGAATCGTTGGAGTTCGACGAGCTGTCGTTGCCGGAGTCCGACGAGCCGTCGCCGCCGTCGCTTCCGCTGTTGGTCAGTCCGTCGCGGGCGCCACGCCCCGCGCGGGAGCCGGCGCCGTCGCGCAGGGACTCGCCGAAGGTGGAACCGGAGTTCTTCAGGGCATCCTTGCCCTCTTCGTAACCCTTCTTGGCGGTGCGGCCCAGGTCGTAGCCCGACTGCTTGCCGAAGTTCTGCTCGACAGTCTGGGCGACCAGGTCGGAGACCATGGCTTCCAGAGCGGAGACAAAGGGTTCCTTGGCGGTCTCCAACACCGCCTGCAAGATCTGTTGGGCTATCTCCTTGAGAAGTTTTCTCAGGATCAGCCGCGTGGCGGCGGCCGCGCCCACCGCGCCGAGTTCGGACAGACCCAGGGTGAATGGAGCGGCGGCCTGGGCCGCGGCTATCTCGATCGCCAGGATGATCAACTGGGCGATCACCGCCACTTTTAGCCCGATGATGAGCATCGCCGCGGCGTCCATGCATATGGCGATCAGCTCGGCGCCCTGGCGGGCGTCGTCGAAGTAGCCCGAGCCGCCGGAGAACTTCTCCCAGGTCTTGTTGAAGCCCTCGATGGAGTCGCCGGCGCTCTCGGCGAGGACGTTGCCGGCGGCGCTCGTGCCACGGGCCTGGAGGCTCTCCACATCAGCGGCGAACTGGCGCCAGGTGTTGGCGCACTCCATCATCTTGTCTTCGTCGCCTGTGGGCCATTCGAAGCCACACATCTCGAGAACCCACTCAAGTGCGTTCGGCAGCATCAAAGCCATGACGAAGACCCCCGTTGTCGCCCATGCAATTCGTGTTGTCCCGGCCCCGTGGCCGACTGCCCCCATCCACCTCACCGACGGCGGAAGGGCCCCTGCTTCTCTGCTGCTGCCGGAGGCGCCATTCGGAGCCTCGTGAGTGCTCAACCGGCTTGCGTCGGCGAAGCCATGCCCATGCCAGAGCCTACTCAACGGCCCTTCTGATCCCTCAACTCTCTTGTGTCACAGTGCTGTAGTAGACATCCGGTCCAAGGCCGTCCAGCCCTCAGACGGCAGCCCTAGCCGTTGGGCCGGCGCAGGCTGCGGTACAGCTCGATCGCGGAGTCCGGCGGAAAGTTGGGGACATAGGTGACGGCTCCGTCGCTTTTGGAGATCACCATGTGACTGCCACCCAACGGCGCCTGAGTGCCGGGCGGCGGTGGGGGCATGACGGCGTGGACGAGGAAGCCGATGTCGAACTCCGCCACGTACAACGGCGCCGGGTTTCCTTCCGGATCCAGTACTTCGAATCGGGCGCGAGCGGCAGCCAATGCCTCTTCGGCGGTGGTGGGGATGGGCTGTACCGGTTCCGGCGCGTCGGGATGCGACACGGACTCTCTCCTATCAGTGAAGGGCAGGCTGTGGGTCAGGCGCGGTCATGCGATTGAACTCGGGCTTGGCGCGGGGCAGTTGGCCGTCAACGCGTCGAGCCTGAGTCGAGCCGATGCCGAAGACGATACGGCGCAACCACTCGACCCTGGATGCCGCAACCGTGCTGCTGCGGCGGCACTGCAACCCCGCTGTACGGTCGTCACACGCCTCCGTGGTGCGGGCCGTGTCACGTGCTTGTGGACTTCAGAATCCGTACATCGCCGCCGAACTGGTTCTCCGGCTTCTGCTCCTTGATCAGAGCGTTGGTGAAGTCCTCGTTCTCCTCGTGGTTCTTCGCCATCCGCTCCAACGCCTTGCCGATTTCGTTGAGCTTGGTGGCGAGGTGATCCATCGAGTCCGTCATGCCGTCGCGCAGGCCTTCGTAGACCACGCCGAACTTCTCGCCGAGCTCGTCGTCACCCCACGGTGGGGTGCCTGCCTTGTCGCTGAAGGTGGTCAGGCCCTTCCAGGCGTCCTGGGCGACACTCGAGAACGTCGTCTCCTTCGGCGCTTCGCCTCCGCCGCCTCCACCGTCACCCTGCGCGGCCAGGCCGTTCTTCAGCTTGGCGGTCGCCTGGTAGAAATCCCTGCCGATCTCGGAGAAGCTCTTCCCCTCGGCCTTCAGCATCTCCGGATTGCTCTGGAACCCGTCGCCCATGACTGCGCCCCCGTTCACCAACCGGCGTCACCGAGCTGCCGGTTCACGTCCGTTTCATGTCGGTGCCAGCGTACCCAGAGGTACTGACAAGCCCTCAACCCCTGGGTGTCACAGTGCTGTCCCCGGGAGCGTCCGGCCGATACGCCTTCCGAGACAGAGCGATCGCAAGTGTTCGGGGTAGTCGGCCGATGTCGAATTCGCGCAGCCGCAACGGCGTCCGGGCGTGCGTCAGGCCCGGTGGGACCGAAGAGAGGGCGGGCCATTTCGAGGGCCTCCCCATCGTTCGCCGGTAGGCGGTGCGCCGGCGAGACGGCCCTAGCCTCCCGTGGGCACGGGCCCTTGGTCCGTATCCGGCCCTGGGCTCAACCCCGGTGTCCACCCATACAGGAGGAGAACGGAGTGGGATACCAGGCCGGGGCGGTGCGCCGTACCGCTGGTGCGCGATTGGATTTCCCACCTCCTCGCTGCGCGTGGACCTGGTCGTCTGCGGCACAGACGAGGACAAGTACCTGGTGGGCAAGGCGGTCTGCGCGAACCACGGGGCTCATCGCCCCCTGGGCCACGGTCCTGCTGCTGCGCCTGGGTACGGACGTCGCAACGGGGTGGTGGGTGCCGCCGGCCGGCTTGCCGGCCCTGGCGGTGGTGCTGTTCTTGGTCCCCGACATGAGCGTCCGCAAGCAGGCGGAGCGGCGGCGTCGCGAGATGCGGCACACCCTCAGCCTCGTCCTGGACCTGACGGTCATCGCTCGCGGTCGCGCCGGAGTCCAACAGGCCCTCACACAGGCCATCGCGACAGCGCAGGGCTGGGCGGCCGGCAAGCCGCGCCACGCCCTGCACGTCGCACAACTCACCCGCACCAGCCCCTGGCACCACGTGGGAAGGCGCGGGCCATACGGCGGCGCAGGATCTCGCAGGCAGACGGGGCCGCGCGGGCGGCTACCGAGCGGATGTCGCTTCCCGTGGTGGGGCTGTTCGCCGCATTTCTGCTGCCAGTGCGGGATCAAACCCTGCCTGCGGCGAGTGAGCCGGCGGTTCGGTGGCCGTCTCCGGAGCTCCCGGCCAGACGCGCCGCATGCGTGAGCGATGCGTGAGCGGCCGGGACGGCACTCGATGGATCGGGCATCACGCCGGTGCGTCCGACAAGTCTTTGACCAGGCGAGACCGGGCCGAGTCTGATCACGGATCATCACCCGTCACGACCTTGCATCACCTCGTGATGCGTAGGTCGTGGGTCTCAGGTTCGGAGCCTGTCACCGGTGATGCCGTTGCCCAGTTCTAAGGCGCTGGTAGGGCGCCCGAACCAGGGAGTTTCCAGGGACTTTCAGCTCCGTCCCAGGGACTTTCCCGGGCCTTTCCGCTGCGTGAGCGGGGAAGGCCCTGACAGATTCGAAAGACACAAATCCCCAGGTCAGGGTCAATTGCCTGTCGGTCGATGGCGCTCACCAGGCCGGGCCCCGCGCATTCCCCGTTGGCTGGGCGAGATTGCGGATGAGGGCCTGGTGGGCACCGCGAGAGCCACCCAACCGCAGCGCCGCCGTCGGCGCTGCTCCAGGTGAACTCGCCTTGGACAGCGCCCCTTGACGGCGCCACCGCACTCGCTAGTACGAGTAGAAACCGGAACCGGCCTTGCGGCCCAGCCGGCCCGCGTCGACCATGCGCGCGAGCAGCGGGGGAGAGGCGTACAGGGGCTCCTTGTACTCCTCGTACATCGAAGCGGCGACCGAGGCCACGGTGTCCAGGCCGATCAGGTCGGACAGCTTCAGCGGGCCCATCGGGTGGGCGCAGCCCAGCTCCATGCCGTTGTCGATGTCCTCGCGGCTGGCCATGCCCGACTCGAACATCCGGATCGCGGAGAGCAGGTAGGGGATGAGCAGCGCGTTGACGACGAAGCCCGAGCGGTCCTGGGCGCGGATCGCGTGCTTGCCCAGGACGTCCTGCACCAGCGCCTCGGAGCGCTTGATGGTGTCCTCGCCGGTGGTCAGGGCGGGGATCAGCTCGACGAGATTCTGCACCGGTGCCGGGTTGAAGAAGTGGATGCCGATGACCTGGTCGGGGCGGGAGGTCGCCACCGCCAGCTTCACCAGGGGGATCGACGAGGTGTTGGACGCCAGGATCGCGTCGGGGCGCGTGATGACCTGGTCGAGGACCTGAAAGATCTCGGTCTTCACCTGCTCGTTCTCCACGACCGCCTCTATGACGAGGTCGCGGTCGGCGAACTCCCCGAGGTCGGTGGTGAAGCTGAGCCGGCCGAGCGTCGCGTCGCGTTCAGCGGCAGTGATCTTGCCGCGTTCCGCGGCCTTGCCGAGCGAGTTGGTCAAGCGGGTACGACCCAGCTCCAGGGCTTCGCCGGTGGTCTCGGCGACCATGACGTCCAGCCCGGCGCGGGCGCACACCTCGGCGATGCCTGCGCCCATCTGGCCGCAGCCGACCACTCCGACGCGTTCGATGTCGGTCACATCGTGCCTTTCGCTGATCTTCAGGACTGGCGGTGTGCCGTAAGGGTCCGGCCACCGCCTCGACCCCGACGTTACTCCGGACGGTGCTGTGCTAAAGGTGCCGGGGCGGGCATTCTGAGCCCTCAGAACGGGACGAAACAGACAATCTGAGGGTTATTCATGAGACGGATCACACGAAGAGGGTTCGCCGTGACCGTGCTGGGCGCGGCTTCGTCCGTGCTCGCCGCTGGAGCGGCGGCGACCGCGGACGGCCCGGCGGGCGCCCCGGCCGGAGACCGGACGGTCGATTCCGGCCGCTCCCGGCACGAGATGCGCGGCATGTGGCTGGCGACGATCGGCAACCGGGACTGGCCCTCCACCCCCGGGCGGACCGCCGCACACCAACAGCAGGAACTTCTCGCCCACTTCGATGAGGCCGTCAAGAGCCGGCTGAATACGGTGATCTTCCAGGTCCGGCCGACCGCCGACGCCCTGTGGCCGTCCCCGCACGAGCCGTGGGCGGAGTGCCTGACCGGTGTGCAGGGCCGCGACCCGGGGTGGGACCCGCTGGGCTTCGCCGTCCGCGAGGCGCACCGGCGCGGTCTGGAGCTGCACGCCTGGTTCAACCCGTACCGGGTGGCCAACCACGTCGACCCCCGTCGGCTGGCCGCCACCCACCCCGCACGTGTGCATCCCGACTGGGCGGTTCCGTACGGCGGAAAGCTCTACTACAACCCGGGGCTGCCGGAAGTCCGCCGCTTCGTCCAGGAAGCCATGCTCGACGCGGTGCGGCGCTACCCCGTCGACGGGGTGCACTTCGACGACTACTTCTACCCGTATCCGGTCGCGGGCGAGACCTTCCCCGACGACGCGGCCTACGCCGCACACGGCAAGGGCTTCGCGAACCGAGCGGAGTGGCGGCGGGACAACATCGACCGGCTGGTGCGGGAGACCGCCCAGCAGGTCGAAGGAGCCGGGCGGCGGGCGGGACGACGGGTGCGGTTCGGCATCAGCCCGTTCGCGGTCTGGCGCAATCACGCGACCGACCCGGAGGGCTCCGCCACCCGGGCCGGGGTGGAGACCTACGACGATCTGTACGCCGACACCCGGCGCTGGGTGCGGGAGGGCTGGATCGACCACATCGTTCCGCAGGTCTACTGGAACATCGGAGCGGCGGGCGCCGACTACGCGGAACTGGTGTCCTGGTGGTCACGGACCGTCTCGGGCACCGACGTGGACCTCTATATCGGCGAAGCGCTCTACAAGGCGGGCGACCCGGCGCAGCCGGCCGCTTGGCGGGACCCGGCGGAACTCTCCCGCCACCTCACCCTGGCACGGAAGCACCCGCAGGTCGGCGGCCATGTGTTCTTCTCGGCGAAGGAGGTGTCCGCGGACCGGATCGGTGCCCTGGCGCGAGTCGTCCGCGACCACTACGGCAGCGCCGCGCGGCCGTAGTGGCGGCCCGTCGGCCCGGTCGGCCGGTTGTCGGTTCCGCTAGCGGGCGGGGCCGACGTCGACGGACTTTCCGTGCTGGACGACGCAGTCCGGACCGGGCGACATGATGGCCTCGTGCCCGTCCTCGGCGCGGACGCGGTAGGGCGGATCGCCGTTCGTGCCCAGTACCTCGATGATCTCTACGACTCGATCGTGATGCCCGACGGTTCTGCCGTGCACCAGCAGCCGGTCGCCCGTGTTCGCGTGCATCAGAGTTCCTCCCGCTTCGGGCGGCCGCTACCGGTGCGGCCGTACAGCAGCGGCCGAGCGGTGGAACGGCCAACGGATACGGGCCCGAGCGGCCCGGACGGCGTCATCTGCCGTCGCGGCAAGTTTACGTCCGGGGGCGGCTGTCGCACCCGGTGCGCAGCGGCCGGCCGGTGTCCGCGGAGCGGCGGCCGGCCGGCGTCCGGTGAGGTCAGCCGCGCGTGCGCTGGGTGACCGCGATACACACCAGTACCGCCAGGGCCGCCGCGGGTGCCGCGGGCGGCAGCTGCTCTCCCAGCAGCAGCACGGACCACACCAGGGTCAGCAGGGGCTGGGCGAGTTGCAGCTGGCTCGCCTTGGACACGCCGATGGCGGCCATTCCGCGGTACCAGACGACCAGGCCGAGGAACTGCGAGCCGATCGCGAGCCACAGCAGGCCCCCGACGGCGTGTGCCGTCAGGTGCAGCGGCTCGGTGGACAGCGCCACCGCCGCACCGGCCACCGTCACCGGCAGGGCCGCCACCAGCGCCCAGCCGATCACCTGCCAGCCCGGCAGATGGCGGGCCAGGCGGCCGCCCTCGGTGTAACCGGCCGCGCACACCAGCAGCGCGGCGAACAGGAAGAGGTCGCCGGAGCTCGGCGCCCCGCCGCTCTGCTGCACCGCGAAGCCGATGACGACGGCGGCGCCGATCAACGAGGCGACCCAGAAGGTGCGGGAGGGGCGCGCGCCGGTCCGCAGTGCCGAGCAGGCGGCGGTGGTCAGCGGCAGCAGTCCGACGACGACTGCCGCGTGGGAGGTGGTGGAGGTCTGCAGGGCGAGGGTGGTGAGCAGGGGGAAGCCCAGCACGACGCCCCCCGCCACGACCGCGATGCCCGCCCAGTGGCGCCGCTCGGGGACCCGGACGCGGAAGGCGGCGAGGCAGCTGATGGCGATCGCCGCGGCCAGCACGCTGCGCAGCATCACCACGGTCCACGGGCCCATGCCTTCCAGGGCCCAGGCTGTCGCGGGAAAGGTGAGGGAGAACGCGGCGACGCCGAGCGCGGCGAGGAGCGCGCCACGGCCGACGGGAACGCCGCTGGGGGCCGGCGGAGTGGTGGCGTCGCCGGTGAGGTCACGGGTGCCGGACTCTTCCGGGGCGGTGACCGCTATCGCGGCCGAGGCGATAGCGGTATCGTTGTCTCTCATGCATGAGCGTAGCAGTGTCGGTGAGCTGGCCGCGATCCTCCGTGGCGGGCTGAACCGCTACTCTCCGGGTGAGAAGCTGCCGTCGAGTCGCGCGCTGGTAGAGCGGCACCGCGTCAGCCCGGTGACCGTCTCCAGGGCGCTGGCCCAGCTGGTCGCGGAGGGGCTGGTGGTGACCCGGCCCGGCGCCGGCGCGTTCCGGGCGGAGCCACGCGCCGAGGCGCCCCGGCCGGCCGACACCTCCTGGCAGGAGATCGCGCTGAGCGCGGAACCGGCCGGCGACCAGGTGCCGCGCAGCGTCGACGCCTCGGGCGTGCTGGCCACCCTCGCCGTACCGGCGCCCGGCGTCATCGAACTCAACGGCGGCTATCTGCACCCGGACCTGCAACCGGAACGCGCACTGGCCGCGGCCCTCGCGCGCGCCGGGCGGCGGCCCGGCGCCTGGGGGCGGCCCCCGGTCGAAGGCGTCCCGGAACTGCGTGCCTGGTTCGCCAGGGAGATCGGCGGTCCCGGCGGGGTGCTGGCCGCCAGCGACGTCCTGGTCACCGCGGGCGGCCAGAGTGCGCTGACCGCCGCCCTGCGCGCGCTGGCACCCCCCGGTGCGCCGGTGCTCGTCGAGTCCCCCACCTACCCCGGCATGCTGGCCGTCGCGCGCGCCTCGGGGCTGCGGCCGGTCCCGGTGCCGATGGACGCGGACGGCGTGCGCACCGATCTGCTCGCCGACGCCTTTCGGGCAAGCGGCTCCCGCCTCTTCGTCAGCCAGCCGCTGTTCCAGAACCCGACGGGCGCGGTGCTCGCGGGGGAGCGGCGGCGTGAGGTGCTGCGGGTCGCCCGCGCGGCGGGCGCGTTCGTGGTCGAGGACGACTTCGCCCGACGGCTGGTGCACGACGACGCCCCCGCGCTCCCGCCGACCCTCATGGCGGACGACCCGGACGGCACGGTCGTGCACGTCTGCTCCTTGACCAAGGCCACTTCGCCCAGCCTGCGGGTGGGTGCGCTGGCCGCACGGGGCCCGGTCCTCGACCGGCTGCGCGCCATCCAGGTCGTCGACAGTTTCTTCGTGCCGGGGCCGCTCCAGGAGACCGCCCTGGAACTCGTCGGCTCGCCCGCCTGGACCCGGCATCTGCGGCTGATCGCCGGCGAGCTGACCGTCCGCAGGGACGCGCTGGTCACCGCCCTGCACCAGCAGCTGCCCGCACTCGTCGACCGACCGGGCCGGGCGGAGGGCCTCGGCCGCTCGCGGGACGGCGGGCTGCACGTCCCGCCCGGCGGCTACCACCTGTGGCTGCGCCTGCCGGACGGTACCGACGAAGCGGCCCTGATCTCCGCCGCGTCGCGGGCGGGCGTCGCCGTCGCGGCCGGCCGGCCCTACTTCGCCGCCGAGCCGCCGGCCCCGCATCTGCGCCTGAGCTTCGCGTCCGCGGCCGGTACCGGCGAACTCGTCGAGGGCGTTCGCCGGCTGCGCGCCGCCTGCACGGAGCTGGGCCTGGAGACCGGATGACCCGGCCGTGCGGCGCGCTCCGCACGGCCGGATCCCGCGGCCGTCCGTAACCGGCTCGACGCCGCCCCGCGGTTCTGCCAACCTCCCGGCATGAACGATCACGCCCTCGACGGGTACCACCTCTCCACCGACCCGGCCCGCCTGGACGCGGGCCTCGTCCACCGGTGGCTGTCCACCGACGCCTACTGGGCCTTGGACCGCCCCCGTGACCTGCACGACCGCGCCGTCGCGGGCTCGCTCAACTTCGGCCTGTACGACTCCGTCTCGGGCGAGCAGGTCGCGTACGCCCGAGTGGTCACCGACCACGCCACCTTCGCCTGGCTCTGCGACGTCTACGTCCGCCGCGACGACCGGGGCAAGGGGCTGGGCACCGCCCTCGTCGAGGCTGTCGCCGACCACCTGACGCCCTGCGGGCTGACCCGGATCACGCTCGCCACCAAGGACGCCCACGGGGTCTACGAGAAGATCGGCTTCCGGAGACTGGTGGCGCCGGAACAGTGGATGACGCTCGGGCTGGTCGATCCCGGACCCATCAACCTCTGATCAAAGGGGTTGATCCGGGCGGCGCTGCTCTTACCATCAGCGAATGCATGTTCGCCTCACGTTGCTCGCCGCGGCCCGCAGTTCCTCGCTGCTGGAGACCCGGTTCGACGACGACCGCCCCCTCGGTGCCGCCGGATGGCACGAGGCCGAGCGTGCCGCCCCCGTGCTGTGCCGGCTCGCCGCCGCCGAGCTGCGCTACCGCTCGCCGTCGGAGCGCTGCCGGGAGACCGGAGACGCCCTCGGCCTCAGCCCGCTCGCCCAGCCGGCGTTGCGCGACTGCGACATGGGGCGCTGGCGGGGCCGGACGCTGGGGGAGGTGACCGTCGCCGAGCCGCGCGCGGTGGACGCCTGGCTCGCCGATCCGCGCTCCGCGCCGCACGGCGGGGAGTCGTTGCTGGCCTTCATCACCCGGGTCGGCGAGTGGCTCGACACGCGTCCCGTCGAGGAGGGCTCCGGGCTGCTGGCGGTCGCCGATCCCGGCGTGGTGCGCGCCGCCCTGGTCTACGCGCTCCAGGCGCCGCCGCACTCGTACTGGCACATCGACGTCCAGCCGCTGTCGGTGACCACGCTCACCGGGCGGGCCGGCATGTGGAGCCTCCGCCTGGGAGGGTGAGCCGCGCGCCGGTAGGGCGAATCGAACGCCGTGAACGCCGTGAACCCCGTGAAGGCTGCCTCCACGCGAGGGACGCCGGGTCGGTGGGCGGTGACGGAGAGTGATCCGTGCCACCCGGAAGGCCCATTCGGCCCGTTCCGCCGTACGGGGCGCGGCGCAACCGTGTGACCTGCGGAAAAGGCAGCGTCGGGGCGGGCGCGCCCAGGAGGCGGCCCGTCCGGCGCCGGTCATCGAGGTGCGTTCCGACCGGCCGGGCGTTTCGCTCTGGATATGCACATACGCCACATCCTTCGCCATGCCGCCGCGGCCGGTGCCCTCCTGACGTCCGCCGCGTCGGTCGGTTCCGGCGCCGCCGCCGCGACCGCCCCGGTGGACAGCAAAAAGGTGATCATCGAGCCCGATCCGGTGGCTCCGGGCGGTGAGTTCTCCGTCTTCGACGGCGGCAACTGCCCCGGCGAGACCGGCGTCGCGACGTTCGACGGTGCGGGCATCCCGGAGATGAAGCTGTCCATGCTGCGCAACCAGGTCGGCGGCACCGGCAGGGTGCCGGAGACGACCCGGCCCGGTACCTACACCGTGACGCTGGTCTGCGGGAAGGACGGCGCCCAGGGGCATGGCAACGAGCACGGCAACGAGCACGGCAACGAGCACGGCAACGGGCACGACAAGGAGCGCGGCGAAGAGGGCGGCGAAGAGGGCGGTGAGGAGCACGGCGAGGGCCATGCCGAGGCCGATGTCGAGCAACCCGCCCAGGCGGGCAGCGACGACGGCCCCGCCGAAGAGCAGGAGCTCGGCGACGAGCCCGGAATGGATGCAGGGAACGAGCCCGGAACGGAGCCCGGGAACGAGCCCGGACCGGACTCCGGGAGCGAGCCCGGCACGGATCCTGGGGGCGAGCCCGGCAAGGGGCACGGTGACGGGCGGCTGACGCTCACCGGGACCATGACGGTCGCCGCCAAGGCCGGCGGCCACGTCCCCAGCGGCGGTTCACACACCGGCATGGGCGGCGGTTCCGGTGTGAGCACGGGCACCACGGTGCTCGGCGGCGCACTGCTGGCCGGTGCGGTCACCTGGGGAGTCGTCCTCCACCGGCGGCGCGGCCGGGCCGGCGCGCGCTGACGGCGCTGACCCGCCGGCGGCCGAATCAGCCGGCCCGCCACCACACCCGCAACGGGCCGATGGGCAGGCAGCCGTGGCTGACCGCGGCCTCCAGGTCGGCGCCCGACTCGTATCCGACGACGGCCGGCCCGGCCCACCGTGAGGCGACGGTGGCGAGGGCGCCCGCCCACGCGCCGCGCGGATCGCCGTCGGCCGCGAACACATTGGACAGGCCCACCACCGACCCTTCCCGGCTCGCGACCGCGCCGGCGACCACCGCGTCACCGCGCCGCCCCCACAGGAAGGACGTCCCCGCGTCGGCGAGCAGTCCGCTCCGAAAGGGCCCGTCGTCCGCCCCCCGCTCCCCGTTCCCGTCCTGCCCGTCCGCTGCCGGCTCTCCGCGCCAGGCGGCCGTCCAGGCCGCCAGCTCATCGCCGTCGTGGACCACGTCCCAGTGGACGTCCGCCACCGGCGCCGGGGTGCCCGCCGGCCGGTGGATCCACTGTGCCTCGAAGAGCACCTCGAATCCGGCGGAGGCCAGATCCAGGCACGCGAAGCTGTCCTTGACCGAGCAGCCGGGGGAGCGAGTGTCGACGCGGGGCAGGACGTCCGCGGCCGAAGCCTCGGGCGTCAGCGTGACGGCGTCCGGGTAGAGCGGCGGTGTCCGGCGTGCGCCGGCCCAGGCGCGGTCATCGAAGGATCCCGGGACGCCGTGCGCCCGGCAAACGGCGTCGCACCAGGCGGCGTTGTTCCGGGCGGCGATCCGCACCCATCGGTCACGGTCGGCGGACTTCGGCGGTGCACACGGCTCGATCATGGGCCGATAGTGTCAGGGCGCACCGGACGCCACCAGCGGTTTCAGGTCCTGGCCCCGGCCGTCCGCCATGTTCCGGCCCGCCCGCGCCCCGCGCCCCGCGCGGCTCGACCGCCCGCTACCGCTACGGCGTGAGATCCAGGGCGGCCAACCCCGACCCGTCCATCAGGAAGGGCACCGAGTCATGGGTGTGGGTGATGCGCCAACTGCCGCCGGTTTTGCGGAAGCCGACGGTCGCCCGGCTCCACAGCTCCACCTGAGAGCCGTCGGACTTCGTTCCGTGCATCCGGTTGAGGCTGTGGCTGAAGGCGACGTCGTCGCCGACCGTGATCCCGACCTCGGTGAGCGTGATCTCGATGGTGCCGTCCCACGTCGCGTACCAGGTCTCGACGGCTTCGCGGTCCAGCGCCTCGGCGCCCTTGAGCTGCAGCGGAGGGGCCAGGTCGAACTGCACGACGTCCGGCGCGCAGGGTGCGAGAAACCGCCGCGCGTCGCGTGCCGCCGTCGCGGCCACCCGGTCCTCCAACAGCGCCCGTAGCGCGGCCTCGTCGGCCGTCCGCCCGGTGTCCTCGGTCGTCTCGGTGTCCGTGGTCATGGGTCTCTCCCGTCGTCCGGCGCCGGAGCGCTCCCCGTCGCTGTCAGACGGGTAGACGTCGGCGGGCGGCGCGACTCATCGGTGACCGCGGGCCCCGGCCGGGCTGAGGCCACAGCGGGCCGGGAGATCAGGAAGAGCACGCCCGCGGTGCCGGCTACGGCCCCATCCGCATCGGCGCCCCGCGGGTCAGCCACGCGTTCGCCGCCTCGACCCGGCCACCGACGTGCAGCTTGGCGTAGGCGTGTTCCAGGTGCTTGTCGACGGTGCGGGGGCTGATCGCCAGGCGGTGCGCGATCTGCTGGTTGGTCAAGCCGTGGGCCAACAGGCCGAGTACGGCGGACTCGCGGCCGGTGACGAGATCCGGACCGGGCATCGGCGGGGCGAGCCGGTTCAGGACGCGGCCGAGCCGGGGGCGCAGCAGGGCGGCCACCGCCACATCGTCGTCGGTGAAGTCGCTGCCGCTGCGGTTCACCGCCAGACACACGCTGCGCGGTGTGCCGTCCGCGTAGCCGCCGGGGAAGGCCATCGCCAGCTGATGCTCGGCCCCGATCGGACGGTAGACGTCGGCGTAGGTGGCCAGGGCGCGGTATTCGCCACCGGCCTGCAGGGTCGAGCGGCGCATCGGGGCGCCGGTGCCGGTGGTGGTGTGGGTGACCAGCGCGTCGGCCGCCGCGTGGCGCGCGAACGCCTCCAGGGCGGCGCGGTCCAGCAGGTCCTCCGGCAGGGTGAGCATCCGCTCGGCCGGGTCAGGGCGGGGCGTCCAGACGAGGCTGTCGCCCGGTACGGCGCGGAGCAGCAACGGAAGGAGCGCCGGGACCAGGCTGTCCTCGTCGACGGCGTCGATCAGGAGGTCCACGACGGCCAGTACGCGTCGCAGGCCGACCTCCCCGGCCGCGTTCATGTCCTCAGCGTGGCGAGCGCGGCGAGGGGAGTCAAGGGCCGCCCGGCCGGCCGGGGGAAGACCGGCCGGGGGCGTCGGCCGCAGTGAGCGGCCGACGGCATGGACGCGGTGGGCCGGGCTCTCGGCGGCGAGCCGCCGGGGGTGCGAGCCCGGCTGTGCGGGCGACGGTGCGCACCGCTTCCGCAACCGCGTGGTGTTCCCCTGCCCGGGGCCCGTGCGGCGCGAGGGCGGGCGGGCCCGGGCAGGCGACGAAAGTCGAAAGGGTGCCCCCTCGTGGTGCTCGTCGTGCGCAGAAGGAGGCCCCGTTCCTGCTGTCCACTCCAGCAGGGCGCGGCGCCGGGGCGCCATACGGAATTCGCCGTATGCGTCGGCCCGGGGGCGGGTCGACACTGGAAGGAGAGGAGGTGCGTCATGCGCAAGATGGTCGACTGCCGGGACTACCCGAGCGAGATGAACTGCACCCTGGTGATCGCGGGCGAGGAGGAGGAAGTGGTGCGCGCGGCAAGCGAGCACGCGGTCTCCGTCCACGGCCACGCGGACTCGCCGGAGCTGCGGGAGCAGATCCGGTCCACCCTCAAGGACGAGGTACCGCAGCACGCCTGAACGCGGCCCGCCGGGCGTCGCCCTCGATGCGGGGCGGCGTTCCGCTGCATGACAGCGTTGCATAAAACTGCCGCTATCCGTATAGTCATGCCATCGATGAGGAGGGTCCATGGCGGTACGTGCAGCAGTGGCCGGTGCGAGTGGGTACGCGGGAGGTGAGGTCCTGCGCCTGCTTCTGAGCCACCCCGAGGTGGAGATCGGCGCGGTGACCGGGCACTCCAACGCGGGGCAGCGCCTGGGCTCCCTGCAGCCCCACCTGCTCCCGCTCGCCGACCGCCTGGTGGAGCCGACCTCGACTGAGGTGCTCGCCGGGCACGACGTGGTCTTTCTCGCCCTGCCGCACGGCCAGTCCGCGGCGGTCGCCGAGGAACTCGGGCCCGATGTGCTCGTCGTCGACTGCGGGGCGGACTTCCGGCTGGCCGACGCCGCGGACTGGGACGCGTTCTACGGCTCGCCCCACGCCGGCACCTGGCCGTACGGCCTCCCGGAACTGCCCGGTGGCCGCACCGCCCTCCAGGGCACCCGGCGCATCGCCGTCCCCGGCTGCTACCCCACCGCCGTCTCCCTCGCGCTGTTCCCGGCGTACGGAGCCGGCCTCGCCGAGCCCGAGGCCGTGATCGTCGCGGCGTCCGGCACCTCCGGCGCGGGCAAGGCGGCCAAGCCGCACCTGCTGGGGTCCGAGGTCATGGGCTCCATGAGCCCGTACGGCGTCGGCGGCGGGCACCGGCACACCCCCGAGATGATCCAGAACCTGAGCGCGGTCGCCGGTGAGCGGGTCGGGGTCTCCTTCACGCCGACCCTCGCGCCCATGCCGCGCGGCATCCTCGCCACCTGCTCGGCGAAGGCGAAGCCCGGCGTGGACGCCGACGCGGTGCGCACCGCGTACGAGAAGGCGTTCGCCGACGAGCCGTTCGTCCGGCTGCTGCCCGAGGGACAGTGGCCCTCGACCGGCGCCGTGTACGGCTCCAACGCCGTGCACCTTCAAGTGACGCTCGACCCCGCGGCCGGCCGGATCATCGTGATCTGCGCCCTCGACAACCTCACCAAGGGCACCGCGGGCGGCGCGGTGCAGAGCATGAACATCGCCCTCGGGCTCCCCGAGGGGACGGGGCTGCCGACGGCCGGGGTCGCTCCGTGACCCGCACGGACACCGGACCCGGACAGCAAGGGGAGGCCGGCACGCCCACGAGGGGCGCGGCCGGGGTAGCGACGGAGGAGAAGCAGTGAGCGTCACGGCAGCACAAGGATTCACGGCGTCGGGCATCGCCGCCGGAATCAAGGAGAACGGCAACCCGGACCTCGCCGTCGTGGTGAACAACGGGCCGCGCCTGGCCGCCGCCGGCGTCTTCACCTCCAACCGGGTCAAGGCCGCGCCGGTGCTGTGGTCCGAGCAGGTCCTCAAGGGCGGCCAGGTCTCCGCCGTCGTCCTCAACTCCGGTGGCGCCAACGCCTGTACGGGCCCGCAGGGCTTCCAGGACACGCACGCCACCGCGGAGAAGGCCGCCGCCTCGCTGAACACCGCGGGGCTCGACGAGACCGGCGGGCACAGCGCCGGTGCGGTCGCCGTCTGCTCGACGGGCCTGATCGGCGAACTGCTGCCGATGGACAAGCTGCTGCCCGGCATCGACAAGGCCGTCGCCCAACTCGACGCGCACGGCGGCGAGAAGGCCGCCCTCGCCATCAAGACCACCGACAGCGTGCACAAGACGGCAGTCGCCGGCCAGGACGGCTGGACGGTCGGCGGGATGGCCAAGGGCGCGGGCATGCTCGCACCGGGCCTCGCCACCATGCTCGTGGTGCTGACGACCGACGCCGATGTGCCGGCCGCCGAGCTCGACGCGGCGCTGCGCGCGGCCACCCGGACCACCTTCGACCGGATCGACTCCGACGGCTGCATGTCGACGAACGACACGGTGCTGCTGCTCGCGTCGGGCGCCTCCGGCGTCGTGCCGGACGGCGCCGCGTTCGCCGCAGCGGTCCGCACGGTCTGCGACGACCTCGCCCGGCAGCTGATCGGCGACGCCGAGGGCGCAAGCAAGGACATCCGCATCGAGGTCGTGGGCGCCGCGAGCGAGGACGACGCCGTCGAGGTGGGCCGCTCCATCGCCCGTAACAACCTGCTCAAGTGCGCCATCCACGGTGAGGACCCCAACTGGGGCCGGGTGCTCTCCGCCATCGGCACCACCTCCGCCGTCTTCGAGCCCGACCAGCTGAACGTCGCCATCAACGACGTATGGGTCTGCAAGAACGGCTCCGTGGGCGAGGACCGCGACCTGGTCGACATGCGCTACCGGGAGGTGCGGATCACCGCCGACCTCTCCGTCGGCACCGAGTCCGCGGTCATCTGGGCCAACGACCTCACCGCCGACTACGTCCACGAGAACAGCGCGTACTCCTCATGAGTACCCGTAAGCACACGGCGCTCCCCAAGGCCCGCACCCTCATCGAGGCGCTGCCCTGGCTGACCCGCCATCACGGCAAGACCGTCGTCATCAAGTTCGGCGGCAACGCGATGGTCGACGAGGAGCTCAAGAGCGCCTTCGCACAGGACGTCGTCTTCCTGCGGCACGCCGGGCTGCGCCCGGTCGTCGTGCACGGCGGCGGCCCGCAGATCAACGCGCAGCTCGATCTGCTCGGCCTGGAATCGGAGTTCAAGGCCGGCCTGCGGGTCACCACGCCCGAGGCGATGAACGTCGTCCGGATGGTGCTCGCCGGCCAGGTGCAGCGCGAACTGGTCGGGCTGCTCAACGAGCACGGCCCGCTCGCCGTCGGGATGACCGGCGAGGACGCCCACCTGATGACGGCGACCAAGCACTACGCCGACATCGACGGCGAACGCGTGGACATCGGCCGGGTCGGTGAGATCACCTCGATCGACCCCGGCGCGGTGCACGCGCTCCTGGACGACGGCCGGATCCCGGTCATCTCCTCCATCGCCCGCAGCAGCGACGAGGGAGACGCCTCCGGCGTCTTCAACGTCAACGCCGACACCGCGGCGGCCGCGCTGGCCGCCGCGCTGGGCGCCGAGACGCTGATGGTCCTCACCGACGTCGAGGGGCTGTACGAGGACTGGCCGCACAGCGACGAAGTGATTTCCCGGCTGACGGCCACCGAACTGGAGAAGTTGCTGCCCGACCTGGCCAGCGGCATGGTGCCGAAGATGCGCGGCTGTCTGCACGCCGTCCGCAACGGCGTGCACACCGCGCGCGTGATCGACGGACGGGTCCAGCACTCCATCCTGCTGGAGATCTTCACCGACGAGGGAATCGGCACGATGGTCGTGCCGGACAGCAACACGATCGAGGGGGCGACATGAGCGAGCCGATGACCAACGCGGGCCTCAGCGGGCGCTGGCAGGGCACCATGATGGACAACTTCGGCACCCCGCGCGTCCCGCTGGTGCGCGGCGAGGGCACCAAGGTCTGGGACGCCGACGGCAACGAGTACCTCGACTTCCTCGGCGGCATCGCGGTCAATTCGCTCGGCCACGCCCACCCCGCGGTGGTACGTGCCGTCTCCGACCAGGTGGCCACCCTCGGCCATGTCTCCAACTTCTTCGTCGCCGAGCCCACCGTGGCGCTGGCGGAGCGGCTGATCGCGCTGGCCGGACGCCCCGGCCGGGTGTACTTCTCCAACTCCGGCGCCGAGGCCAACGAAGCCGTCTTCAAGATCGGCCGGCTGACCGGCCGGACGCACATGGTCTCCACGGCGGGCGGCTTCCACGGCCGCACCATGGGCGCCCTCGCCCTGACCGGGCAGCCCGCCAAGCAGGCACCGTTCAGCCCGCTGCCGGGCGACGTCAGCTATGTCCCGTACGGGGACACCGACGCCCTGCGCGCCGCCGTCACCACCGACACCGCGTTCGTCATCCTGGAGCCCGTGCAGGGCGAGAACGGCGTCGTCGTACCGCCGCCCGGCTACCTCCGGGCAGCTCGCGAGATCACCGCGGCCACCGGCACGCTGCTGGTCCTGGACGAGATCCAGACCGGCATCGGCAGGACCGGGCACTGGCTGGAGTCGCAGGCCCAGGGCGTCGAGGCCGACATCATCACCCTCGCCAAGGGCCTGGGCGGTGGCCTCCCGATCGGCGCGACGCTGGCCTTCGGCCCGGCCGCCGACCTGCTCACCCCCGGCTCGCACGGCTCGACGTTCAGCGGCAACCCGGTCGTCTGCGCCGGCGCCCTCGCCGTCCTCGACACCATCGAGGCCGACGGTCTCCTCGATCACGTCAAGCGCGTCGGTGAGCGGCTGCGGAGCGGAATCGAGGCTCTCGGGCACCCGTTGGTCGGCCATGTCCGCGGCGCGGGACTGCTCCTGGGTATCGTCTTGACCGAGCCGCTCGCGCCCCGGGCGCAGCAGGCGGCTCAGGACGCGGGTCTCCTGGTGAACGCGGTCGCGCCGGACGTCGTCCGGCTCGCGCCGCCGCTGATCGTCTCGGACGACGAGGCGGACACGTTCCTCCGGAAGCTCCCCGCCGTCCTCGACACGGCCCTCGAAGGGGCCCACGGGGAACAACAATCCGGAGACTGACGACAACGATGACCGAGCCGCAGGAGACCGAGTCGCTGAACGGCGGCCAGGCCGTACCGCAGACCCGCACCGCCCGCCACCGCCGGATCGTGGACATCCTCAACCGGCAGGCGGTCCGCTCCCAGAGCCAGCTCGCCAAGCTGCTCGCCGACGACGGGCTGTCCGTCACCCAGGCGACCCTCTCCCGGGACCTGGACGAACTCGGCGCGGTGAAGATCCGCAACACCGGCGGTGAGCTGATCTACGCGGTGCCCAGCGAGGGCGGCGACCGCAAGCCGCGGGCCCCGCTGGGGGAGTCGGCCAAGGAGGAGCGGATGCGCCGGCTCTCCGGCGAGCTGCTCATCTCGGCCGAGGCATCGGCCAACCTCGTCGTCCTGCGCACCCCGCCGGGGGCCGCCCAGTTCCTGGCCTCGGCCATCGACCAGGCCGAACTGCACGACATCCTCGGCACCATCGCGGGCGACGACACGCTGATGCTCATCAGCCGCGACCCCGCGGGCGGCCAGGCGCTCGCGGATCATCTGCTGCGACTGGCGCAGAAGGCGCACTGAGCGGGGCCGGGGGAGCGGCGTATACATCGTGCGCCGCCCGCCCGGTCGCTGCCGGACCGCCACGCACTCACAGAAAAAGCCCGCTGACCAGGAGAATCATCTCCCTGCCAGCGGGCTTTTCGCACCGTCGGGACGACAGGATTTGAACCTGCGACCCCTTGACCCCCAGTCAAGTGCGCTACCAAGCTGCGCCACGTCCCGGTGCTCGTACCGACCGGAATCCTCCCGGCCGGGGCGTGCAGAAGAAAAATACCCTGTCCTGGCCCCTGAATCCAAAGCGGGTCCCCCTGAGGTCGTTTCCCGGTCCTGCGGCGGGGGTCGCGCTTCCGTGCTTCGATGAGGATATGGCCGATATGTCCCAGGGGAATGCCCGGGTGCGCCGGGTGTACGACTCCCCGGAGCCGTCGGACGGCGCCCGGGTGCTCGTCGACCGGCTGTGGCCGCGCGGGCTGTCCAAGGCGGACGCGCAGCTCACCGAGTGGTGCAAGGACGTGGCTCCTTCCACGGAGCTGCGCCGCTGGTACGACCACCGCGAGGAGCGATACGAGGAATTCGCGGCGCGCTACCGGGCGGAACTGGCCGCGCCGCAGGCGCGGGCCGCGCTCGACGGCCTGCGGAAGCGGGCGGCGGACGGCCCGCTGACGCTCCTGACGGCGACGAAGGAGACGGCGTACAGCCATGTGTCCGTCCTTCTCGACGGTCTGCGCGAAGACTCCTGAGCGCGCGCGACACTCCGTCGAACCGCTGCTGACCTGCGGCTTCCCGGTGGCGTTGACGAATCATACGGTGGAGTGCATACTTATACCCATCAGCGTATGCATCGTAAGGAGAAACCCGTGACCGAGCGCGTCGTACTCGCCTACTCGGGCGGCCTGGACACCTCTGTCTGTATCGGCTGGATCGCCGAGGAGACGGGCGCCGAGGTCATCGCCGTTGCCGTGGACGTCGGCCAGGGCGGCGAGGACCTGGACGTCATCCGCAAGCGCGCCCTCGCCTGCGGCGCCGTCGAGGCCGAGGTCGCGGACGCCAAGGACGAATTCGCCGACGAGTACTGCCTCCCGGCGATCCAGGCCAACGCCCTTTACATGGACCGCTACCCGCTGGTCTCCGCGCTGTCGCGACCGACCATCGTCAAGCACCTGGTGGCCGCGGCCAAGAAGCACGGCGCCACCACCGTCGCCCACGGCTGCACCGGCAAGGGCAACGACCAGGTCCGCTTCGAGGCCGGCATCTCCTCCCTGGCCCCGGACCTGAAGTGCATCGCCCCGGTCCGCGACTACGCGATGACCCGGGACAAGGCCATCGCCTTCTGCGAGGAGAAGAACCTCCCGATCGCGACCACCAAGAAGTCGCCGTACTCCATCGACCAGAACGTCTTCGGGCGGGCCGTCGAGACCGGCTTCCTGGAGGACATCTGGAACGGGCCGATCGAGGACGTCTACGAGTACACCGAGAACCCGGCCGTCGCGCGGGAGGCCGACGAGGTCATCATCTCCTTCAAGGAGGGTGTCCCGGTCGCCATCGACGGCAAGCCCGTCACCGTCCTGCAGGCCATCCAGCAGCTCAACGAGCGCGCCGGCGCCCAGGGCATCGGCCGGATCGACATGGTCGAGGACCGCCTGGTCGGCATCAAGTCCCGCGAGGTGTACGAGGCGCCCGGCGCCATCGCGCTGATCACCGCGCACCAGGAGCTGGAGAACGTCACCGTCGAGCGCGAGCTGGCCCGCTACAAGCGGCAGGTCGAGCAGCGCTGGGGCGAGCTGGTCTACGACGGCCTGTGGTTCTCGCCGCTCAAGCGCGCCCTGGACGGCTTCATCGCCGAGGCCAACCAGCAGGTCACCGGCGACATCCGGATGACCATGCACGGCGGTCGCGCGGTCGTCACCGGCCGGAAGTCCGACAAGTCGCTGTACGACTTCAACCTGGCGACGTACGACACCGGCGACACCTTCGATCAGTCGCTCTCCAAGGGCTTCATCGAGCTCTTCGGAATGTCGAGCAAGATCGCGGCGAAGCGCGACCAGGCCTGAGCCCTCAGGCTCGGTAGCCTCACGTACGAACGCCGCCTCCCCGCCCTCGCGGCGGGGAGGCGGCGCAGGTCCGGGGACACCCCGGAAGACGCAGTCACAGCCTTGAGGAGCAGCAGTGAGCAACGGCGCCGATTCGACGCAGAAGAGTTCCGGCGACGTCCGGCTCTGGGGCGGCCGTTTCGCCGACGGACCGGCCGAGGCGCTGGCCCAGCTGTCGGCGTCGGTCCACTTCGACTGGCGGCTCGCGCCGTACGACATCGCCGGCTCCCGCGCCCACGCCCGCGTGCTGCACACCGCCGGTCTGCTCACCGCCGACGAGCTGGAGCGGATGCTGGCCGGCCTCGACCAGCTCGAAGCCGATGTGGCGGACGGCTCCTTCACGGGCACCATCGCCGACGAGGACGTGCACACCGCCCTGGAGCGCGGTCTGCTGGAGCGGCTCGGCGCTGACCTCGGAGGCAAGCTGCGGGCCGGCCGGTCGCGCAACGACCAGGTCGCCACCCTCTTCCGGATGTATCTGCGCGACCACGCCCGGATGCTCGGCGGGCTGATCGCCGACCTCCAGGAGGCGCTCGTCGGCCTCGCCGAGACGCATCCGGACGTCGCGATGCCGGGCCGCACCCACCTCCAGCACGCCCAGCCGGTGCTCTTCGCCCACCACGTCCTGGCGCACGCGCAGTCGCTGTCGCGGGACGCGGAGCGGCTGCGCCAGTGGGACGAGCGCACCGCCGTCTCGCCGTACGGCTCCGGCGCGCTGGCCGGCTCCTCGCTCGGTCTCGACCCGGAGGCGGTCGCCGCGGACCTCGGGTTCGAGCGCGGCTCGGCCGGAAACTCCATCGACGGCACGGCCTCCCGTGACTTCGCCGCGGAGTTCGCCTTCATCACCGCGATGATCGGCGTCAACCTCTCCCGGATCGCCGAGGAGGTCATCATCTGGAACACGAAGGAGTTCTCCTTCGTGACCCTGCACGACGCCTTCTCCACCGGCTCGTCGATCATGCCGCAGAAGAAGAACCCGGACATCGCCGAGCTGGCGCGTGGCAAGTCGGGCCGTCTGATCGGCAACTTGACGGGCCTCATGGCCACGCTCAAGGCGCTGCCGCTCGCGTACAACCGTGACCTGCAGGAGGACAAGGAGCCGGTCTTCGACTCCTGTGACCAACTGGAGGTCCTCCTCCCAGCGTTCACCGGCATGATGGCCACGCTGACCGTCAACCGCGAGCGCATGGAGGAGCTGGCCCCGGCCGGCTTCTCGCTGGCCACCGACATCGCGGAGTGGCTGGTCAAGCAGGGTGTGCCGTTCCGGGTGGCGCACGAGGTCGCGGGCGAGTGCGTCAAGGAGTGCGAGGCGCACGGCATCGAGCTGGACCAGCTCACCGACGAGCAGTTCGCCAAGATCTCGCCGCATCTGACCCCCGAGGTCCGTACGGTCCTCAACGTCTCCGGCGCGCTGGCCTCGCGCGACGGGCGCGGCGGCACCGCCCCTTCGGCGGTGGCCGTACAGCTCGCCGAGGTGCGGGCCGACCTGGTGACCCAGCAGACCTGGGCAGCGGCCAAGAAGTGACGCGAACCGCCGACGTGCGGTGACCGGCGGCCCCCACCCGTTACGGGTGGGGGCCGCCGTCGTATGGGTGCCGTGACCACGGATATGAGACATGTGTGTCTCATTCGGCTAGCCTGTGTCTCATGGCCGTTGATCGGGAACAGGTGCTCAGAAAAGCCGCCGCCCTGCTGATCCGCAGGGCGACGACACCGATGGACGACATCGCCCGAGCCGCCGGTATCAGCCGCGCGACCCTGCACCGGCACTTCGCCGGCAGGGACGCGCTGATCCGGGCCCTGGAGGAGCTGGGGATCGCCCAGTTCACCCAAGCGATGGACGCGGCGGGGCTCGACGAGGGCAACGCCTCCGACGCCCTGCGCCGGCTGGTCGCCGAGGCGGAACCGGTCGCCGCCGTGCTGGCCTTCCTCTTCACCGAGAACCAGCTCTTCGAGGGCGCCGAGGTCAACGCCGGCTGGGCCCGGCTGGACGCAAGGATCACCGCCCTCTTCCGGCGCGGCCAGGAGGAGGGCGACTTCCGCATCGACCTCAGCTCGGCCTGGCTCACCGAGGCGTTCTACGGCCTCATCGGCGCCGGCTCATGGGCCGTGCAGGAAGGGCGCGTCGCCCGCAACGACCTCAACCACTCGATCGCCGAGCTGCTGCTCGGCGGCATCCGACGGAGCATGGAGAAATGAGCGAGACCATAGCGTCAGGACCGGTGGGTTCGGGCCATGTGGACGATCAGCCGCGCCCGGGCCGCTGGCTCGCGCTCGCCGTCCTCGTCCTGGCCGTCCTGCTGGTCGGCGTCGACGTCACGGTCCTCGGTCTGGCCACGCCGTTCCTCAGCGAGGATCTGCAGCCCTCGGGGGCCCAGCTGCTGTGGATCGGTGACATCTACTCCTTCGTCATCGCCGGGCTGCTGGTCTCCATGGGCAGTCTCGGCGACCGGATCGGCCGCAAGAAGCTGCTGCTGGTGGGCTCCACCGCGTTCGGCGCGGTGTCGGTGCTGTGCGCCTACGCCAGCAGCCCGGAGATGATGATCGCCGCCCGCGCCCTGCTGGGCGTGGCCGGTGCGACGCTCATGCCGTCCACCCTCGCGCTGATCCGCAACCTCTTCCACGACCCCAAGGAACGCAGCCTCGCGGTCGGCATCTGGGGCGCGATGGCCTCGGCCGGCACCGCCGTCGGCCCGGTCCTCGGCGGCTTCCTCCTGGGCCACTTCTGGTGGGGCTCGGTCTTCCTGATCAACCTGCCGGTGATGGCGCTGCTGGTGGTCGTCGGTGCCAAGGTCATCCCGGAGTCCCGCAGGTCCGATCCCGGCCCCTGGGACATCCCCAGCGTGCTGCTGTCGTTGGTGGGCATCATCGCCGTCGTCTACGCCATCAAGGAAGTCGCCGTCCACGGCTACCGCTGGGACATCGCGCTGTCGGCCGTCCTCGGCGTCGCGGCCCTCGTCTGGTTCGTCCGCCGGCAGCTCACGCTCAGCTCGCCGCTGCTGGACATGAAGCTCTTCCACCACCGGGGCTTCTCCGGGGCGGTCCTGGCCGACCTGCTGACCATCCTGGGCCTCTCCGGGCTGGTCTTCTTCCTCTCCCAGTTCCTCCAGATGGTCCAGCTGCGCTCACCGCTGGACGCCGGGCTCACCGAACTTCCCGCCGCGGTCGGCGCGGTGGGAGCGGGCCTCGCCGCCGGCTATGTCGCCCGGCGCCTGTCCGTGCGGATCGTGGTGTCCGGCGGCCTCGCGGTCGTCGGCCTCTCCCTCGCCGGCTGTATGACCCTGCACGCCGACACCGGCACCTTCGCGCTGGGCACGATCCTCTTCGTCGTCGGAATCGGCGCCGGATTCTCCTTCACCGTCACCGCCGATGTGATCCTCTCCAGCGTCCCCAAGGAAGAGGCGGGCGCCGCCTCCGGGGTCTCCGAGACGGCCTACGAGCTGGGCGCCGCGCTCGGCATCGCGCTGCTCGGCTCCATCGTCACCAGCATCTACCGCGGCTTCACGGTGCCACCGGGGCTGTCCCCGGAGGCCACGGAAGCCGCCCGTGAGTCGCTCGGCGGAGCCTTCGAGCAGGCCGAAGACCTCTCCGGCGCCCAGGGCCAGATGCTGATCAAGGCCGCTCAGGACTCCTTCGTCGACGGGCTGGACATCGCGGCCGGCGTGGGCGCGGCGATCCTGCTGTCCGCCGCGGTGGCGGCGTGGTTCCTGCTGCGCGGCCAGGAACTGGGCACCGGCCGGCCGAAGCCGGCGGGGAAGCCGGAGCCGGGACCGCAGGCCGAGTCCGGCTCCGCGGCCGGCGACCCTTCGCAACGCCCGTAGCCGACCCGGCGAACGCCCAACGCCGCACCACTCGCCGACGCTCCCTGCACCGCCGCACCAGCCCCCTCGGGGCGAAGACGCGCGCCTGCCGTACGGCTGCCTGCCGGGCGAACGAGGGACAGCGCCGGCCTGCTGAGCCCGAGCTGGCGTGTCCTGTGGATCAAGATGGCGGGCAGCGGCCATGATCCACGGGACACGCCCCGGGGGCGACTGTCCCCCGTCCGTTCACGCCCGGTACCGGCCTCGGTGACCCGGCGTCCCGCGCGGCGCGCTTGACTCTCCCGTCGTCCCCCTTCGGCCGGCCCGCTCAGGAGAGTGACGCAGTGCGCGACATCGGACGACGCTTCTTCTTCACCGCGGCGGGGGCCATGGCCACCGCCAGCGCGATCGGCAGCAATGCCTACGCCACCGGACACGCCCGCGACGCGGCCACCGCCGACGAATACGTCGATGTCCAACTGCTCAACATCACCGACCTGCACGGCTATCTCCAGGCCGCGCCCGGCGGCAACTCGGTCATCACCGGGGCGGGCGGCCGGTCCTACACCGTGGGCGGGGTGGCCTACATGGCCACCCACCTGGAACGGCTGCGGACCGGCCGGCGCAACTCCCTCTTCTTCGCCCCCGGAGACCTCTTCTCCGGCTGGGAGTTCGACGCCTCCTCCTTCGCCGACGAGCCCACCATCGAGGCGCTCAACGCCATGGGCCTGGATTTCGCGTCGGCCGGAAACCACGAGTTCGACAAGTCCGCGACCTTCCTGACCTCCCACATGGAGGAGGGCGAACCCTTCCCTGTGGTCGACCGGGACGATGCCTTCGCCGACTCCACCGGACGCCGCTTCCACGGCGCGGACTTCCCCTACTACAGCGCCAACATGGTGTGGCGCTCGACCGGCAAGGCCGTGCTACCGCCGTACAACATCGCGTACGTGGACGCCGGCGGCGGCCGCCGACTGCCGATCGGGTTCATCCATCTGACCGCCATCGGCAGCGAGTCCTTCCCCGGCTCCTACCAGCCCGGCCTGCGCACCCTGGACGAACTGGAGACCGCCAACCGCTGCGCCGCGGAACTGAAGTCACGCGGCGTCAACGCGATCGTGCTCAGCATGCACGACGGCGCGGTCGCCGGCAGCGACTTCACCAGCGGCAGCAACCCCTCAGGCCCCGCCTACGAGCTCGCGCTGCGCGTCACCCCCGACATCGACGCGATCGTCACCGGCCACTGGCACAAGGCGTTCACGATGATGGTGCCCGACCCCAAGGGCAACCCTCGCCCGTTCGTCGAGGCCGGTTGCTACGGCCAGCTCATCAACGAGATCAACCTGCGCCTCGACCCCGTCACCGGTGAGGTCATCCGGCCTCTGACCACCGCGACCAACCACCCCAACACCCGCGATGTGACGCAGCATGCCGGGCTCCGGTCGATCGCCGACTACTGGGCGGGCTACGCCACCCGGCGCGCCCGCGCCCCGATCGGCAAGCAGACGGCCTCCTTCACCCGGCGGCGCAACGCCGCGGGGGAGAGCACCATGGGCGACCTGGTGGCCGACTGGGCGCTGTGGGCGGGCAGGCAGCCCGCCGATGCGATGGCCGACCCCGGAGGCGATCCTGCTGGCGCCCCGGCCGACCTCGCCGTCATCGCGGTCGCGCCGCGCGTCGGCCAGGCCGTGATCGCCGCGGACCTCGTCCACGACGGGGCGACAGGGGGCACCGTCACCCTCGGGCAGGCATGGCACGCGGTCGGCTTCGGCGACCCGATCCTGACCGTGACGGTCACCGGTGCGCAGATCCACGACGCGCTGGAGGAGCAGTGGGCGCCGACTGCCGGCGGCGGGTTCGGGTTCGCGCCCCTGGCCGTCTCCGCCAACGTCCGGTATACGTTCGACGCGTCGGGTCCGGTCGGCCGGCGGGTCGACGCCGCCGATGTGTTCATCGACGGCACCGCACTCGACCCGGCCCGCCGCTACCGCCTCGCCGCCCCCTCGTACACCCTCATCAACCAGGACGGCTTCAGTGCGTTCACCGGCTTCACCGCTGCGGTCAGGCACCAGCGTGACTACGAGAGCTTCGTGGCGTTCGTCCGCGCCGAGCGGCAGCTGGCGCCCGCGCCGCTGAACCGGGTGGCGGTCAAGAACGCGGACGCGCCCGGCGCGCGGATCGGCACCGTCACCGAACGGCTGCAGATGCTCCAGCCCGACGGCAGCGAGGTGCCGCGTCCCGAGGCGGCACTGCGTCGCGCCTCGACGGCCGGCCCCGAGGGGCAGCGCGCTCACCGCGGCATCCGCGTGCCCTGCTGAGCCCCACCGCGGGTATGACGCGGCCGGGCCCCGTCCGACGAACGGACGGGGCCCGGCTGCTGTGCGAAGGAGAGGTCAGGCGGCGGCCCTGGCCTTGGTGGCGTAGATGTCGACGTACTCCTGACCGGACAGCTCCATGACGTCGCTCATCACCTCGTCGGTGACGGCCCGCAGGACGTAGCGGTCGCGGTCCATGCCGTCGTAGCGGGAGAAGTCCAGAGCCTCGCCGAAGCGCACCGTCACCGGGGCGATGCGCGGCAGGCCCTTGCCGCCGGGCTGCACCTTGTCCGTGCCGATCATCGCGAACGGCACGACCGGCGCGCCGGTCATCAGCGCCAGCCGGGCGATGCCGGTACGGCCGCGGTAGAGCCGGCCGTCGGGGGAACGGGTGCCCTCGGGGTAGATGCCGAAGACCCGGCCCTCCTCCAGGATGCGGCGGCCGGTCATCAGGGCCGCGACGCCACCGTGCCCGCCGTCGCGGTCCACCGGGATCATGCCGGAGCTGGTGAAGAACCAGGCCATCAGCCGGCCCTTGAGGCCGGTGCCGGTGACGTACTCGTCCTTGCCGATGAAGAACACCGGGCGCTTGACGATCAGGCCGAGGAAGAGGGAGTCGATGAACGTGACGTGGTTGCCGGCGAGGATCACCGGCCCACTGCCCGGAATGCGCTCCATGCCCTCCACCTTCGGGCGGTACAGGACACGCATGACGAATCCGAGAATCGCCTTCAGCACAATGCGGGACAACGGGCCCTCCGGGTCGTGGCTGGTCAGGTCAAGAAAGCGCAGAGTTACTGCAGCCCAGGACGATACTCGCGGGTTATGCCGCCCCGCACGTCGGGTTCACAGGGTCGATACGCAGAGTTGACGTGTGTTACCTCCATCTTCTCCCGGAAGTCGTCCCGCGTCTCCCCGACGCGGCCCGTCCGTGCCTACGATCACCCCGTCCCGTTGACAGGTGCGGGACACGTACCACCACCTGGGACCACCGGACATACTCCCGGACACTTCACAGCAAGGAGCACGGGCATGCAGAAGCGGCAGCAGCCGGGGCGGCGCACGGTGCTGGGAGCAGCGGCCCTCGGCGCGGGCGCGGCGGTAATGGGCGGAGCCGGGCGGGCGAGCGCCGGAGAGCGGGGCGGCGCGGGCCACGAGCTGCCGGTGCCGCTCGTCGTCGGCCACCGAGGCGCCAGCGGCTATCGGCCCGAGCACACCTTCGGCTCCTACCAACTCGCCCTGGACATGGGCGCGGACGTCATCGAACAGGACCTCGTCCCCACCAAGGACGGGCACCTGGTCTGCCGCCACGAGAACGACATCACCGCCACCACCGATGTCTCGGCGCACCCCGAGTTCGCGGACCGCAGGACGACGAAGAGCGTCGACGGCGTGCAGCTCACCGGCTGGTTCACCGAGGACTTCACCCTCGCCGAGATCAAGACCCTGCGGGCCAAGGAGCGCATTCCGGGCACCCGGCAGCACAACACCCTCTACGACGGCCGGTGGGAGGTCCCCTCCTTCGAGGAGGTGCTGCAGTGGGCCGAACGCGAGGGTCGCAAGCGGGGCCGCCGTGTCTGGCTGCACATCGAGACCAAGCACCCCACCTACTTCCGCAAGCTGGGCCTGGGCCTGGAGGAGCGGCTGGCCAAGGCGCTGCGCGCCCACGGCCGGCACAAGAAGAACTCCCCGAACTTCCTCCAGTCCTTCGAGCCCAGCAGCATTCAGCGGCTGGACCGGCTGGTCGACTGCCCCAAGGTCGTCCTGCTCTCGACGCTCACCAGCCGGCCCTGGGACTTCGTCGAGGCCGGCGACCCGCGCAAGGTCGCCGATCTGGTCACGCCCGAGGGCCTGCGGTGGATCGCCGGCTTCGCCCAGGGCATCGGCCCCGACCTCACCGTGATCATCCCGCGCGACAAGGACGGCAAGCTGGGCGAGCCCACCTCCGTCGTCGCCGACGCGCATGCCGCCGGGCTGGTGCTGCACCCCTACACCGTCCGCAACGAGAACACCTTCCTGCCGGCCGACTACCGCCGCGGCACCGACCCGAACGCCTACGGCGACGCTCTCGGTGTGTTCAAGGCCTACCTCGCCACCGGCATCGACGGCCTCTTCTCCGACAACCCCGACACCGCTCTGCTGGCGGCCGCGGAGTTCCGCAGGGGCTGACCACCTCGACCGCGTCGAGAGCCCACCGCTCCCGGACCGGCGCCCGCTCCCCTGTCTTCTCATCTGAGTTGGGAATGTCACAGGAGAGCAGGGGGCCGGTCCGTTCCCCTTGTCCCGAATGCCTGCGCAGAATGCTCGCGGCAAAGATTGCCGCTGCACGAATCCGGGGACTCCGGAAGAAGCAGTGTCAGTCCTGCCACGGCGGCGGCGTGTACCCCACGGCGCCGTCGGTCAGGGCACACAGCTCCGGGCGCGGCACCCCTCCACCCTCGACGCGCCCGGACCAGCGAACCGAAAAGGGGAGGCAGACGCGCATGGGCACGAGCGTGACCATCTCTGCGGCGACCGACCAGGACGCCGAGCAGATCCTCAAACTCCAGTACCTCTGCTACCAGCAGGAAGCCGCGCTGTACGACGACTACGGCATCGAGCCGCTCACCCAGGGCCTGGACGCCCTGCGCGCCGAACTCGGCGAGGGCTGCGTCGTGGTGGCCAGGCTCGGCGAGGAAGTGGTCGGGTCGGTGCGCGGCACCGTCGACGCGGACGGCACCGCCGCCATAGCCAAGCTCATCGTGCACCCCCGGCTGCAGCGTCACGGCCTGGGCGGCCGGCTGCTCGCCGCGGTCGAGGAGCGGCTGACGGCCGAGCGGTCAGCCAAGCGCTTCCGCCTCTTCACCGGCCACCGCAGCGAGGGCAATCTGCGCCTCTACCGCGGCCACGGCTACGCGCCGGTCGGCACGGAACAGGTCTCCCGCCGGCTGAGCGTGATCACCCTGGAGAAGGAGCTGGTGGCGAAGGAGCCCGCCGAGGTGTACGTGGCCGGGGCGTAGCGACGAGCGACGGGCCCGCGGTGTGCCGCCGGGCCCGTCCGCCTCTCCCGCGCCCCGTGGGGCGGAACGGCTACGCCGACCGGGCCCGGCGCAGCCAGATCAGACCGGTGACGGGCAGGAAGATCGGGATGAAGAGATAGCCCATGCCGTAGTCCGACCAGACGGTGGCATCGGGGAAGGCGGACCGGTCGAGCAGCGTCCAGGTGCCGATGCCCAGCACCCCGAGCAGCTCCAGCGCGCAGCAGGCGAACGCCGCCTTGCGGGCCCCCTCGCCGCCGCGTACCAGCGAGAACGTGATGAAGCCGTAGACGACCGCGGACACCGCGGACAGGCTGTAGGCAAGCGGCGCCCGGTCGAACTGCGCGATCAGCTGGTAGAGCGAGCGGGACGCGGCCGCGACGGTGAAGACGCCGTAGAGCGTGACCAGCAACCGTCCCGGGCCGGTGCCGAGCGAACGCTTCGCCGGGGCCGTGCCCGCGGCGCCGTCCGTTGCGGTGGTGGTGTTGTTCTCAGGCACTGCCGCCTCCCCAGATGTCGAACAGCCGCACTTCCAGCACCGCCAGCACCACGGCGCCCGCCGCGACGGTGGCCGAACCCCAGCGGGTGCGCTCCGCGAGCGACATGAACCCGGTCGCCGGCACGCACGCGGCGGCGCCGAGCAGATAGGCGACGAAGATCGCGGTGCCCTGCTCCGGCGACTGGCCGCGCGCCAACTGCACGACGGCGATGACCAGTTGGACGAGGCCGAGCAGTGACACGGCGGCCATGCCGATGAAGTGCCAGTCCTTCGTCGGCTGGTCGCGGTACGCGGCGAAGCCGCACCAGGCGGCCAGGGCGAGAGCGGCCACACCGACCACCATCGTCAGTGCGTCGATCACCGGGACCTCCGTGCGGCGTGGCTGGGCGCCGGGGAGTAGAGGGGCATGGGGCGACTTTAATCGGCGGCCGGAGGGCGGCTGCGTCCGGCCCCGTGGCCGCCCTTACGCTGGTGAAATATGAAGATCTCCGCGCAAGCACTCCTTTTCGACAACGACGGCACCCTCATCTCCTCCATGGACTCCGTATACCGCTGCTGGACCCGGTGGGCGAAGGAGTACGGCATCACCGAGGAGGACTTCGCGGCGGTCGAGCTGCACGGCCGACCGGCGGCGGAGATCGTTGCCGATCTGCTGCCGGCCGAGCGGGTGCCGGAGGCGCTGGCCCGGATCGAGCAGCTGGAGATCGAGGACGCCGCGGGCGGAGTGGTCCTGCTGCCCGGGACCCGCGCCCTGCTGGAGAGCGTGCCCGCGGACCGGTGGGCGGTCGTCACCTCCGCCACCGGCCGGCTGGCCGAGGCCCGGCTGGCCGAGGTCGGGGTGCGTCCCAAGCACCTGGTCTCCGCCGACGACATCACCCGCGGCAAGCCGGACCCGGAGCCGTTCCTGCTCGGCGCCCAGCGGCTCGGTGTGGACCCGGCCCACTGTGTGGTCTTCGAGGACGCGCCGGCCGGGCTCCAGGCGGGCCGCGCCGCCGGCATGACGACCGTGGCGTTGACCACAACGCACCGTGCGGACGAGCTGGCCGCGGACGTCGTCGTCCCCGACCTGTCCGCGGTATCGGTGCAGGCCGCGGATGGCGGGCTGGAGATCACCACCGCCGACTGAGCGCGGACGGGACACTGTCCACGGACCGGTCAGCCATGTCCGCTATGCGGACTCGGTTGATCGGCCCGTACCCCTGTCTGGTTTACTTGCCGCCATGACCACGACGAGCAGCCGCACCCCTGCGACCGAGGCGTTCACGACGCCCGGTGCTCGTTGCCTGTGTCGAATGTGTGACCGCTGAGGGCCCCCGCCTGAGCCTCGCGCCCCGAAGCGAGACCCTGCCTCGTGCCGCGTCTTCGTCCAGGACGAAAACCGGCCGCCCCGCGTCACCGGAACCCGGAGCCGGGCCCTGCCCGCTGCCTTCGGCGTCTCTCCTCTGCCGCACTCGCAAGAATGCCCCGTGCCCGGTGGGCGAGCCACCGGGCACACGACAGTGACGGAATTCCCTGTGATCACCACAACGGGCCTGACCAAGGTCTACCGCTCAGGAGACCGCGAAGTCACCGCCCTGGACGGCGTCGATCTGCACGTCCGTGAGGGCGAGGTGTACGGCGTCATCGGCCAGAGCGGCGCCGGTAAATCCACCCTGATCCGCTGCCTCAACCTCCTGGAGCGCCCCACTTCCGGCACGGTCACCGTCGCCGGCCAGGACCTCACGGCGCTCGCCGGCAACCAGAAGCGCGCCAACGCCGCGCTGCGTGCCGCGCGCAGCCACATCGGCATGGTGTTCCAGCACTTCAACCTGCTGTCCTCGCGCACCGTGCAGGACAACGTCGAACTGCCCCTGGAGATCCTCAAGGTGGACCGCCGCGAGCGGTCCCGCAAGGCACTGGAGCTGCTGGACCTGGTCGGCCTCGCCGACAAGGCCAAGGCGTACCCCGCCCAGCTCTCCGGCGGTCAGAAGCAGCGGGTGGGTATCGCCCGCGCGCTGGCCGGCGACCCCAAGGTGCTGCTCTCCGACGAGGCCACCAGCGCCCTGGACCCCGAGACCACCCGCTCGATCCTCCAGCTGCTGCGCGACCTCAACCGCAAGCTGGGCCTGACCGTCGTGCTCATCACGCACGAGATGGACGTCGTCAAGACGATCTGCGACTCGGCCGCGCTGATGAGGGACGGACGCGTCGTCGAGCAGGGCACCGTCGCGGACCTCCTGGCGACCCCCGGCTCCGAACTCGCCCGGGAGCTGTTCCCGGTGGGCGGCGAGCCGTCCGCCGAGGACCGTACGGTCGTCGACGTCACGTTCCACGGCGCGGCCGCCACCCGCCCGGTGATCTCCGAGCTGTCGCGCACCTACAACGTCGACGTCTCGATCCTCGGTGCCGCCATGGACACCGTCGGCGGCAACCAGGTGGGCCGGATGCGCATCGAGCTGCCGGGCCGCTTCGAGGAGAACGTCGTGCCCATCGGCTTCCTGCGTGAGCAGGGACTCCAGGTCGATGTCGCCGACGTGGCCCACGCGGCTGACACGACTGACGCGACTGAGGGTGCCGAGGCGACCGCAGACAACGACCGTGCGATCCCGGCTCCCGCCGCCTCGCTGCTGAAGGAAGGTGCCAAGTGAGCTGGACCGACATGCAGCCGCTGCTGTACGACAACACTCTCGACACCCTCTTCATGGTGTGGTGGTCGACGTTCTGGGCCGTCCTCGTCGGCATCCCGGTCGGTGTGCTGCTGCACCTGACCGACCGCGGGGCCGTCCTGCAGAACGTCGTGGTGAACAAGGTCGTCGGCGCGATCGTGAACATCGGACGGTCCTTCCCGTTCCTGATCCTGATCGTTGTGCTGATCCCCTTCACCCGGATCGTCGTCGGCGTCTCCATCGGCCCGACCGGCGCGGTGGTGCCCCTCGCCATCGCCGCCATCCCGTTCTTCGCCCGGCTGGTGGAAGCGGCGCTGCGCGAGGTCGACCACGGCCTCGTCGAGGCCGCGCAGGCCATGGGCGGCGGCACCTGGACCATCGTGTTCAAGGTGCTGCTCCCGCAGGCCCTGCCGGCTCTGGTGGCGGCGGTCACGACCACCGTCATCACGCTGATCGGCTACTCCGCGATCGCCGGCGCGGTCGGCGGCGGCGGCCTGGGCAACCTGGCCTACACCTACGGCTACCAGCAGTACGAGACCTCGCTGATGATCACCACCGTCGTGGAGCTGATCGTCCTCGTCACCCTCGTGCAGCTGCTCGGCGACCTCGTCGTCCGGCGGCTCGCCGGCCGGGGCACCCGCGGCCCCGCACGCGTCGGCCTGCGCCGCGCGCGGCGCGTCACCGAGGAGCCGGCCCTCGCCGCCGGGGAAACCGTCTGACCCACGGGACCTCCCGCGGTTCCCGTACCACCGCATCACCCAAGAGCCCGGACCCTTTGCCGGGTGTACACCACGCGCGACTCCGCTCGCGTGAACAAGAAAGAGGCACTCTTCGTGCGCAACACCGTAAAGATCTCCGTGGCCGTGGCCGCCGCCTCCGCCGTCGCCCTGGGCGCGAGCGCCTGCAGCGCCCCCTCCGACACGACCGCCGGCGACAAGGGTGACAAGAACGCGCCCCTCGTCGTCGCGGCCAGCCCCACGCCGCACGGCGCCATCCTCGACTTCGTCAAGAACAAGCTGGCGGACAAGGCCGGCCTGAAGCTGGTCGTCAAGCCGTTCAACGACTACAAGATCCCCAACAAGGTCACCGACGACGGCCAGGTCGACGCCAACTTCTTCCAGCACAAGCCGTTCCTCGACACCTTCAACAAGGAGAACGGCACGCACATCGTGCCCGTCCAGAACGTGCTCATCGAGCCGCTCGGCGTCTACTCCAAGAAGCTCGACAAGCTCTCCGAGCTCAAGGCCGGCAGCACCGTCTCGGTCCCCAACGACCCCTCCAACGAGGGCCGTGCGCTCAAGCTGCTCGCCGACAACGGCGTGATCACCCTCAAGCCCGGCGTCGGCTCCGACGCCAAGCTGACGGACGTCAAGGACGACAAGGGCATCAAGATCACCGAGCTGGAGGCCGCCCAGACCGCGCCGCGCATCGACGACGTCGACGCCGCGATCATCAACGGCAACTTCGCCATCGGCGCCAAGCTCAAGCCCTCCACCGACGCGCTCGCCCTGGAGAAGGCGGAGAACAACCCCTACGCCAACTTCCTGGCCGTCAAGAAGGGCAACGAGGACGACCCGCGGATCAAGAAGCTCGCCAAGCTCCTGAACTCCCCCGAGGTCAAGAAGTTCCTCCAGGACCAGTACAAGGACGGCTCGGTCATCCCGGCCTTCGGCCCCGCCAAGAGCTGACGCCTCCTCCCGCGCGCGGGCCGTCGAAGGACGGCCTTTCGCGTCGCCGCATTGTGGGCCCCGGACGTGCAGTGCGCGTCCGGGGCCCCTGTGCGTGGCACATCCGCAGGCAGATGCTGCATGCTGGTGCACTCAAGACGGTCAGGGCGGCCCGTGACTTCACGGAATGAACGGCCCGTGACGTTCCCGGAGCACTATGGTCAACGGCGTTGGAGCAGCGGCATGACATCCACCTTTCCGGACATCTCCATCAGCACGGACCGGTTGGTGCTGCGCCCCTTCGAGGAGGCCGACGTGCCCGCCCTCGCCGAGATGATGACCGACGAACTCGTCACCGCCTGGACGACCCTGCCGCACCCGTACACCCACGACGACGCCCGCGCCTGGGTCACCCGCAAGGCCTCCGCCGTCCGCACCCAAGGCCGCGGCATCGCCCTGGCGGTCACCGAATTCCTCACCCAGCGGCTGGTCGGCACCATCCACGTCGACCGCACCGACTGGCGCGTGCGCAGCACCGAGATCCGCTACGTCACCGCCCCCTGGGCACGCGGTGAGGGCTACGCCTGCGAATCGGTCCTCGCGGTCGCGCAATGGCTCTTCCGGGACCTGCAGTTCGAGCGCGTCGAGTTGCGCACGGCCGCCGACAACACCGCCTCCCAGCAGGTCGCCCAGAAGATCGGCTGCATCAGCGAGGGCGTGCTGCGCAACGCCTGGATAGCCCGCAGCCGCACCGAGGACGGCGGCTGGACGGACATCCGGACGGATCTGATCGTGTGGAGCCTGCTGCCCGAGGACCTCGACGGCCTCCCCGCCCGGATGGCCGACGCCAACGGTTTCACCTACCCCGGGTGGAATTGACCCCACTCCCTCGCTCAGGTCCGGACCTCGCGAGGTACTCTCGGCCTGCCGCCCTTCGCCACCGGCGAGGACCGGCGCCCCACACCTCACGGACCGTGTGTCCCCACGCGTACCCACAGCAGCCCCAGGAGACTGACGAGCATGGCCGACCGGGTCACGGTGATCGGATGGGACGGCTCCCCGCTGACCGCCGCCGCCCGCTCCGCCCTCGGCGCCGCGACGCTGGTGGCCGGAGCCGCCCACCACCTCGCCCTGCCCGAAGTCCCGCCGAACGCCGAGCGGATCCGGCTCGGCAGCGTGTCACTGGCCGCCCGCCGGGTCGCCCAGCACCGCGGCACCGCCGTCGTCCTCGCCGACGGCGACCCCGGCTTCTTCGGCGTCGTACGCACCCTCAGGGCCCCCGAACACGGGCTGGAAGTCGAGGTCGTCCCCGCCGTCTCCTCCGTCGCCGCCGCCTTCGCGCGCGCCGGAATGCCCTGGGACGACGCCCAGATCGTGGTCGCCCACAGTCGCGAGCTGCGCCGTGCGGTGAACGTCTGCCGCGCGCACACCAAGGTCGCGGTGCTCACCTCGCCCGGTGCGGGGCCCGCCGAACTCGCCCTGCTGCTTGGCGGTGTGCACCGCACCTTCGTCATCTGCGAGGAGCTGGGCACCGACCGGGAGCAGGTGACAGTCCTCACATCCGACAAGGCCGCCGACCACGTCTGGCGCGACCCCAACGTCGTCATCGTCGTCGGCGGCTCGCACGCCGGCGCAGCCGCTCAGGGGACCGGCTGGATCGCCGCCCACGAGGTCGGGCATCCGACGGGTCCGCGCGGCTGGGGACTTCCGGCCGGGGCGTACGGCGGCGCCCTGGGCGAGGGGGAGTCGGTCCAGCTGAGATCCGCCCAACTCGCCCGTCTCGGACCGCGGGTGGGCGACCTGGTCTGGGACATCGGCGCCGGCAGCGGAGCCGCCGCGGTGGAGGCCGCGCGGTTCGGCGCCGCCGTCATCGCGGTGGACGCCGACCCGGACGCCTGTGGCCGCACCGCCGCGGTCGCCCGCCGCTACGGCGTCCAACTCCAGGTGGTGCACGGACGCGCGCCGCAGATCCTCGAAGACCTGCCGGAACCCGACGTGGTGCGGGTCGGCAGCGGGGGAGCGGCGGTCGTCACCGCCTGCGCGGCGCGCCGCCCGGAGCGCATCGTGACGCACGCCGCGACCCGCGACGAGGCCGAGGCGATCGGCAAGGCACTGGCCGACGGCGGCTACGAAGTCGAGTGCGCGCTGCTGCAGTCGGTGGACCTGGACACATCCGTCTGGGTCGAACGCGAACGCTCCGTCGTCTTTCTGCTCAGCGGCTATCGCGTTCCCCACCCTTGACCTGTGCGGCAACCCGTGGAGGGTAGGCTGGCGGATCGTTGCGCCGCCGTTCCGCGTTCGGCTTCGTACGTCAATATCCGGAAAATGCCGTGGTTTTGGCCGAATATGAAGCTCTAGAGGGCGGACGTGCCGCGAGACGTGCTCGCTCGTTCTAGCTATGGGCGTCGGCGCGTCCCCGGTCGAGCGCGTCGCACGAGCGGTTGGAAGGAGCACTACCAATGGGCGAGGGGTACGCATGACCGACACCGGCCAGGTCCCGGGCGAGGGACAGCCGGAGAACGCAGGCGGACATCCCAGGCAGCCGCAGCCGGCGGCCGCCTCCTCCCCTGCCGACGCCGGACCGATGGAGCAACCGGGCATGGTCACGCCGCCGGACACGTACCCCTACCTCGACCCGGCAGACAGTGCCCCCGAGGACGACGACCTGCTGCTGATGCCGGGCGCCCAGGGCGCGTGGAGCGAGCAGCAGGCGCAGCAGCCTCTCCCGCAGCCGCAGGAGGCCCACCAGGGCGCGCAGCCGCAGCCGAACGCACCGGAGCAGAGCGCGCCCTTCGAGGCCGACCCGGCAGCCGCGGGCTTCGCGCCGATGCCCGCCCCGGCCGGCGACCACGAGAGCGGCGGCCGGGACTCCGGTTCCGTCGACCTCAGTGCCGTGCGCATCCCGCAGCCGGCCGCGCCCCAGCAGAACCGCGCCCAGGCCGCCGCACCGGCCACGCCCCCACGCCGGCCGCTCCACATGGGCCCGCCCGTCCCGGACGCGACCGGCGGTGTGGTCCGCTCACTCGCCGACCGCGGTCCGGCAGGCGCGCCCGCGCAGCCGGCCGCCCGGCACGCAGGACCGCCGGCCACCGGCCCGGAGTACCTCGACGACCGGACCGCGGGCTCCGCGGCGGGCGAGCAGCCCGCCGGTGCCCCTTCGCAGGGCCTCGCCGCTGGTGAGGCGCAGCCTTCCGCCGACCCGTCCTTCCAGGACGTGGCGTACGCCGAGCGGGCCTTCGCGGCACCGTCCTACGGCGGGCAGTCCTATGCCGAGCAGGCGTACGGCGCCGCGGGCCAGGGACCGTTGCCCGGCCCGCAGCTCGGCGAGATCCCGTCGCAGGCTCCGGCCTGGAACGACGCCTCGGCGCAGGCCGTGGCGGCACCTGTCGCGGAATCGGCCGCCCCCGAGGCGCTCGCCGCCCCCGCTCCTCAGGACGCCCCGCTGCCCGCAGGACAGCCCCAGCCGCTGCCGGCCGAGGGAGCGGCGGAGGCGGCCGTGGAGGACGCGACCGCCGGTCCGGACAACGACACGGTGCCCGCAGACGAGGCGCCGGTGGAGGCCCCCGCTCAGCCGCAGGACGCGGTGACGGAAGCAATTCCGGACGCGGTGATCGCGGATGCGGACGGCTCGGCCGCAGAGGAAGCGCCCGCACCGGAGGCCCCCGACGCGCAGGACGCAGCGGACGCCGCAGCCCCCGAAACGCAGGAAACGCTCGACGCGCAGGAAACGCAGGAAACGCAGGTAAATCAGGAAGCGCAGCACTCGCCTGAAGCCACCCCGGCACCCGAGACACCCGAGGCACCGGAGGCCCCGCAGGTCGCGGACGCACCTGATGCGGTGAGCCCGCCGGCCCCCGAGGCCGCCGCCGCTCCGGAGCCCGAGGCGTCCGCCGAGGCACCGCAGCAGCCCGTCGAAGAGAGCCCCGCTCCCGAGGCCGAGGCAGCGCCTCCGACCGTCGAGGCCGCGACCGACGATGCCCCCATCGTCGAGGCCCCGGCCGCCGACGTCCCGGTGGAGCAGCCCGCAGCGGACCAGCAGGCCGCCTCGGAGGGCGATCAGGTCGCCGAGCCGGACGCGGACGGTGCCGACGAGCCGCAGCCCGCGGCAGACCCGGCCACCCAGGCCGCTGAACCGCCTCAGCCCGTGGCCGAGGCGCAGCCCGCCGACGCCCCGGAGGACCGGCAGGCCGACGAGACCGGCCCGGCCGGCCCGCCCGCGGAGACCGTCGAAGCCGCGCAGCTCCCTGCCGCGGAGGACCCCGCGGCGTCCGCCCCGGAGCCCGCGTCGATGCCCGCCGCAGCCCCTCAGGGCCCCGTCGCGATGCCCGCCCCTCAGGAGGGCGCCGATCAGGAGGGCGCCGACGAGGTCGTCATAGAGCAGCCCGAGGCGGAGCGTCCGGACGCCGGTACGCAGCCCGGCGCCCCCGAGGACGCCGAAGGGCAGCAGAACTCGGCCGACCAGGCCCCCGCGGCCGCCGAGGAGCAGGCGGCGCCGCAGAACCCGACGGGCGAGGAGCAGCCGCTGCCGGCCGCCCCGGACGAGGTGACGGCCCCGGCCGACGAGACCGCGGACGCGGCGCCCGTCGACGTCGAACCGGCCGCCGAAGTCCGGCCCGTGGTCGTGCACATCCCCGCCCAGGCCACCGGTGAGCAGCCCGTCGCCGACCCGGTCCAGGAACCGGCCGTCACCGAGACGGAGGTCCTGGCCGGCGAGCCGGCCGACGACACTTCGGCCGACGCGCCGCACCGGGACCAGGACGGCGCCGAACTCGTCCAGCTCGGCGAGGGCTACGAGGACGCCCAGGACCAGGACCGTCCCGGGGAAGTCGAGCAGGACGGCCGCGCGGCCGCGACCGCCGCTCAGCAGCCCGCCGACGCCGACACGGCCGACCCCGCGGCCCCTTCCGACGAGTTCGGTGCCCCCGGCACCCCCGTTCAGGTTCTGCTTCCCACCCAGCCCCAGCACCAGGACGGCTCGCTCGTGGACAACGGCACGGACCCCAGCGGTCTCCCGATCCCGGCTCCGGCCATCGGATATGACGACTCCGAGCGCGCCGCGGTGCACCGCGTGATGCGCGAGCGCCGTGACATCCGCAACGGCTTCCGCAGCGACCCCATCCCCAACGACATACTGCTGCGCGTCCTGGAAGCGGCGCACACCGCGCCGAGCGTCGGCCACTCCCAGCCCTGGGACTTCGTCGTCATCCGCTCGGACGAGACCCGCGAGAAGATGCACCAGCTCGCCATGGCGCAGCGGGAGGCGTACGCCAAGTCGCTGCCCAAGGCGCGCGCCAAGCAGTTCCGCGAGCTGAAGATCGAGGCGATCCTCGAAACGCCGGTGAACATCGTCGTCACCGCCGACTCCACCCGCGGCGGCCGGCACACCCTCGGCCGGCACACCCAGCCGCAGATGGCCCCGTACTCCTCCGCGCTCGCCGTGGAGAACCTCTGGCTCGCGGCCCGCGCCGAGGGCCTGGGCGTCGGCTGGGTGAGCTTCTTCGACGAGCGGGAGATGGTCCGCGAACTGGGCCTGCCCGACCACCTCGAAGTCGTCGCCTACCTCTGCATCGGCTACGTCGACGAGTTCCCGGACGAGCCGGAGCTGATGCAGGCCGGCTGGGCCAAGCGCCGCCCGCTGTCCTGGGTCGTCCACGAGGAGACGTACGGACGCCGTGCGCTGCCCGGCGAGGCCCCGCACGATCTGCTCCAGGAAACCCTGCAGGGCATCCGCCCGCTGGACGCCAAGGCGCTCGGCGAGGCGTGGGAGCGGCAGAAGCGGATGACCAAGCCCGCCGGGGCGCTGGGCATGCTGGAGATCATCTCCGCGCAGCTGAGCGGGTTGTCCCGCAAGTGCCCGCCGCCGATCCCCGAGCCGGCCGCCGTCGCGATCTTCGCCGGCGACCACGGGGTGCACGCCCAGGGCGTGACGCCGTGGCCGCAGGAGGTCACCGGCCAGATGGTCGCCAACTTCCTCGGCGGCGGCGCTGTCTGCAACGCCTTCGCCAACCAGGTGGGCGCCGAGGTCTGCGTGGTGGACGTCGGCGTGGCGGGTGACCTCCCCGCGACGCCGGGGCTGCTGCCGCGCAAGGTCCGCCCCGGCACCGACGACTTCACCGTCGGCCCGGCGATGTCCCACGAGGACGTGCTGAAGGCGATCGAGGTCGGCATCGACACCGCCCGTGACCTCGTCGCGGCCGGCAACAAGGCGCTGCTGACGGGCGAGATGGGCATCGCCAACACCACCACCTCGGCGGCGCTGATCGCGGTCTACACCGGCGTCGACCCGGTCGAGGTCACCGGCCGGGGCACGGGCATCAACGACGAGACGCACGCCCGCAAGGTCGATGTGGTCCGCCGCGCCCTGGAACTCCACCAGCCCGACCCGGCCGACCCCATCGGCGTCCTCGCCGCGGTCGGCGGCCTGGAGCACGCCGCCCTCGTCGGTCTGATCCTCGGTGGCGCCTCGCTGCGCACCCCGGTCATCCTGGACGGCGTCAGCGCCGGCGCCGCGGCGCTGGTCGCCCGCGCCATCGCCCCCGAGGCGCTCGCCGCCTGCATCGCCGGTCACCGCAGCGCGGAGCCCGGCCACGTCGCGGCCCTGACCAAGCTCGGCCTGCGCCCGCTGGTCGACCTCGATCTGCGCCTCGGCGAGGGCACCGGCGCGCTGCTCGCCCTCCCCGTCGTGCAGAGCGCAGCCCGCGCCATGCACGAGGTCGCCACCTTCGACTCCGCCGGAGTGACGGAAAAGGGCTGACCTGCGGCCCGCCCGCGCATGACCCCCGGCCCGCAGCCCCATAGGCTGTGGGCCGGGGCCGTCACTCCTCACGTACCGCCCCGGGGCCGTACGACCCCTCCAGCCGCTCCAGAGCCGCAGTGGCTGAGCCAGTCGCCGCACTCGCATCACCCGCACAAGGAGCCGTACCACCATGGCTGAGCACGTCGCCGAACACGCTGCCTACCCCGTCGGACTGCGGCTGTCCGGCCGTCGCGTGGTCGTCCTCGGCGCCGGCCAGGTCGCCCAGCGCCGGCTCCCCTCGCTGGTCGCCGCGGGCGCCGAGGTTCTGCTGATCTCGCCCTCGGCCACGCCCTCCGTCGAGGCGATGGCCGACACCGGTGAGATCCGCTGGGAGCATCGCCGCTACCAGGCCGGTGACCTCGCCGAGGCGTGGTACGCGCTGATCTCCACCGACGACCCCGCCGCCAACGCGGCGGCCTCCCAGGAGGCCGAGGACCGCCGGGTGTGGTGCGTCCGTGCCGACGACGCGGAAGCCGCCACCGCCTGGACCCCGGCCACCGGCCACAGCGAGGGCGTCACGGTCGCGGTGCTCACCGGCCGCGACCCGCGCCGTTCCGCCGGTGTTCGCGACGCCATCGTCGAGGGGCTGCGCGACGGCACGCTGGCCGCCCCGCACCACCGCAGCCGCGCCAAGGGCGTGGCCCTGGTGGGCGGCGGCCCCGGCGACCCCGACCTGATCACCGTGCGCGGCCGACGCCTGCTCGCCGAGGCGGACGTCGTCATCGCCGACCGGCTCGGCCCCCGCGATCTGCTGGCCGAACTCCCGCCGCACGTCGAGGTCATCGACGCCGCGAAGATCCCCTACGGCCGTTTCATGCCGCAGGAGGCGATCAACAACGCCCTGATCGAGCACGCCAAGGCGGGTAAGGCCGTGGTCCGCCTCAAGGGCGGCGACCCGTTCGTCTTCGGCCGCGGTATGGAAGAGGCCCAGGCACTGGCCGAGGCCGGCATCTCCTGCACGGTCGTCCCCGGCATCTCCAGCACCATCTCCGTCCCCGGCGCCGCGGGCATCCCCGTCACCCACCGCGGGGTGGCCCACGAGTTCACCGTCGTCAGCGGCCATGTGGCCCCCGACGACGAGCGCTCTCTGGTCGACTGGCCCGCGCTCGCGAAGCTGCGGGGCACCCTCGTCGTCCTGATGGGCGTGGAGAACAGCGGTGCCATCGCCGCCAAGCTCATCGAGCACGGCCGCCCCGCCGAAACCCCGGCCGCCGTCGTGCAGGAGGGCACCACCGCCGCGCAGCGCAGGGTCGATGCGACCCTGGCGACGCTCGGCGAGACCGTACGGGCCGAAGGCGTCCGTCCCCCGGCGGTCATCGTGGTCGGGGACGTCGTCGGCATCACCGCGCCGTCCCCCGAGTAGCCGCACGTTCCCGTAAACAGCCGATGCCGTATGCGGCATGGGAACCTCGACACCGACAAGGCACTATCTTCCCGTGGCAGAAATCATCACCGTCGATGACCCGGACGACCCCCGCCTGAGCGACTACACCGGTCTCACCGACGTCGAGCTGCGGCGTCGGCGCGAGCCCGCGGAAGGGCTCTTCATCGCCGAGGGCGAGAAGGTCATCCGCCGCGCGAAGCACGCCGGCTACCGGATGCGGTCCATGCTGCTCTCGGCCAAGTGGGTCGATGTCATGCGCGATGTCATCGACGAGGTCCCGGCACCGGTCTACGCCGTCAGCCCGGACCTCGCCGAGCGGGTGACGGGCTACCACGTCCACCGCGGCGCCCTGGCGTCCATGCAGCGCAAGACACTGCCGGAGGCCACGGAGCTGCTCGGCACGGCCCGCCGGATCGTCGTGATGGAAGCGGTCAACGACCACACCAACATCGGGGCGATCTTCCGCAGCGCCGCGGCCCTCGGCATGGACGCTGTCCTGCTCTCCCCGGACTGCGCCGACCCGCTCTACCGCCGCTCGGTGAAGGTCTCCATGGGCGCGGTGTTCTCCGTGCCGTACGCCCGCCTGGAGAGCTGGCCCCGGGATCTGGCGGTGGTACGGGAGGCGGGCTTCAAGCTGTTGGCGCTGACCCCGGCTGAGCAGGCGACCTCGATCGACGAGGCCGCCCCGCACACACTGGAGCGCGCCGCCCTGATGCTCGGCGCGGAGGGCGGCGGCCTGACCACCGGAGCCCTGCGGGCCGCCGACGAATGGGTCCGTATCCCGATGGCGCACGGCGTGGACTCGCTCAACGTCGGCGCGGCCGCCGCGGTCGCCTTCTACGCCGTCGCGACGGGCCGCCCGGAGTCCTGACCGGCCGGCCCGGAGCCGCGACCGGACACGGGACCGCGAGAGCGGCCCCGTCCGGTCAACTGCTCTGCCGCGCCGCCACGGAGCGGCCGGTCTCCTCGTCGGCGCCCGGTGCGTGACCGGTCTCGGCACGGGTGACCGGCCCCGGCCGCTCCCTGCCCATCCCGCGCGCCGGGCCCTGGCAGCCCTGCGCCGCCGCGATACCGAGCGCCACCAGCAGGGTCACCGTCACGAACACGATGATCCGCTGCCGCAGCAGCTTGCGGTCCGGACCGGGCCGGCGCCCTCCCGATGTCGTACGCACCGCGGAGCGCGACCCGCTGCGACCGGGCCGCGCCGCCGGAACGCGCCCCGAGCGCCGTCCGCCGGGCCGTGGCCGGGACCCGGCACCGGACGCCGGTCCGGCGGGCCGGGGAGTGCCCTCCCGCGGCGACGGGGGCCGGCTCGCCTGCGGCCGCGGTGTGGAGGTGCCCGTCGCCCGCCGCTCGGTGCGCTGACGCGCGTACTCCTCGGCACGCTGCCCCGTCGGCCGGTCCGCCGTCCGGCGCTCCCCATGGCTCCAGCCGCCCGCCCCGCCGGCCGGCTCGCCTTCCAGGGGGCCGCTCGACAGGCCGTGCGCCTCACGGGCGGCGATCTCCTTCAGCCGCAGCGACAGCGACAGGGTGCTCGGGCGGTCCGCCGGGTCCTTGGCCAGACAGGAGGCGAGCAGCGGTGCCAGCGCGTCCGGCACCCCGGCCAGTTGCGCCTCCTCGTGCACCACGCGGTAGAGCATGACCTCGGAACTGCCCTGGCCGAAGGGCGAGTCGGCGGTGCAGGTGTAGGCGAGCGTGGCCCCCAGCGCGAAGATGTCCGTCGCGGGCGTCACCGCGGCACCGCGTACCTGTTCCGGCGCGAGGAACCCCGGCGAGCCGACGGCCGTGCCGACGTGGGTCAGGGTGCTGGCGCCGGTCGCCCACGCGATACCGAAGTCGATGATCCGTGGCCCCTTGGGGGACAGCAGGATGTTGGACGGCTTCAGGTCGCGGTGCACCACGCCCGCGTCGTGGACGGCGAGCAGTCCCTCGGAGAGCGCGGCGCCGATCGAGGCGACCTGCGCCGGGGACAGCGGCCCTTCCTCGTTGACCTTGTCGTGGAGGGACGGGCCGGGGACGTACTGCGTGGCGAACCAGGGCCGGTCCGCGTCGAGATCGGCCGCCACCAGTCGGGCCGTACAGCCGCCGCGGATACGCCGGGCCGCCGAGACCTCGCGCGCGAACCGGGAGCGGAACTCCTGATCCTCCGCCAGGTCCGGGCGGATCACCTTCAGCGCCACCCGCTGCCCGCGCTTGTCCGATCCGAGATAGACCACGCCCATCCCACCCGCGCCGAGCCGGCGGTGGAGCCGGAACGTCCCGACGACACGCGGGTCCTCGCGTCGGAGCCGCATCATCGCCATGTCCGTCCCCTACCTGCGGTGGGGAGGCCCCACTCCGCTGCCAACCGTCTGACGTGGCACAGCTTACGGATTGACGGCTCGCTGTGCTGATAGGCCGCGCATGCGTCGGCCACCGGATTGCCGCCGCGTGGGAGGGATTCCCACCCGGCGGGTCGCAAACGGCGGCCGTACGCGCCCGTTTCCGACATGAGTGCTCAATGCTCCGCTCCTGAAAGGAGATTGACGTACCGAAGGGTAGGTTTCACCGGCGCCCGGGAAGATGCCGACGTGTCCCCGCGCCCCTGGCGGCGGGGTGACGCGCATGCTCTGCAGCGGCCTCGGAACGGCGGTCCGGGGGAGTGGCCGAGTGAGGGACGTCACCCAAGGGGGTACTGTCCCGCCGGGACGGGGCCACGATGGTGGCGCACACGGCCCGATTCCCGCTCTCCGCAGCAGCGTTCAGCCTCCGTGCGGCCGGTATCGCCGACGGCGCGGCCCGCTCCCCTCGGGGATGCCCTCAGGGTCGCCGTCCCGGCTCTCCACCCTGGGGAGTACGCGCAACCCCCTCCCGTCATCCTCCTGGAGGCCCGTCAATCGATACGACGGCATGACGACCCGAGCCCCACGGCTGCCTAGTGTGGTGTTCAAGCGGCGGGCGACAGCACTCGTCCCCCGAGGTCAGACGCCCGCCGCCCCAGACACGACAGGAGCAGGACGATGGCGGACACCACAGGGCGGACGGCCCTTCGAGCGCACGGGCGGCGAGTCGCCTCGGCGCTCGGCGGCCGACAGCCCTCCGGCACGCGCCATCCTCTCGTCGCGGTCGCCATGGTGATGCCGCTGGCGATCGTCCTGTCCGTCGTCTTCGGCGGCTGGGAAGCCGTCCTGACACAGGCGTCGTCCGTGGCCGGAATGCTGGGGCGCTGACAGGCGCCCCGGTCCCGGGAGAGCGGCCCGGGACGGGGACTTCCGGCAGAAAAACCCCGTGGGGACGGGGGTAGGGCGGACGGCACGACGGCCGGGCATCTGGGGAGATGCCCGGCCATCGAGCATCGGCGGGCCACCTGTGGGACCCGTCCGCCGGGACCGCGCGTACGATCCCAGGCCGGGCCGCGCACGGTCCGTACGGCTCGCAGCCCCCGGGGGACGGATGACCAGCACACTGCTCGACCGGTTGGCCGCCCTGTCGGCCGCCGCCGCGACGCAAACCGGGGCCGCCCCGGGAAGCGGGCCGGCCCCGACGGTGCTCGCCGACCGCCCCGACGGCACGGTCGTCCGCACCGGCCACACGGTCGCCAAGGCCCACGCCCCCGACAGCGACACCACGGCCCTCGCCACCCGCCTCCGTATCGCCGCCCACCCCTCGCTGCACGGCGTCCTGCTGCCGCCGCTCCCGCTCACCGCCCCCGACGGCTTCCTCACCCTCACCGAGGAGGGCCGGGCACTGACCCGCTGGCCGTACGGCACCCCGGTCCCGCCCGACGACCCCGACGCCGCGCCCTGGGAGGAAGCCGCCCGCCTGCTGGCGCGTCTGCACGCCGTCGACCCGGCCCAACTGCCCGGCCCGGTGCCCCCGATGCGCGGCCCGGCCAAGGCCGCCCGCGCCCTGGCCCGTATGCGCACCGCCCTCGCCCCGCTCCGGGGCACGATCCCCGCGCCCCGGGCGTCCCTGCCCGCGCCCGGCTCCCTCGCCGAGGCGGCCAGGTCCATCGAGGCCGCGTGGGCCCTGCTGCCGCCCTGGACACGCGATGCCGCGCCGGGGCCGCAGCCGGCCCTCCTGTGCCATGGAGACCTCCACCTCGGCCAGCTCGTACGGCACCCGGCCACCGGCGGCCGGTGGTTGCTCATAGACATCGACGACCTGGGTCTGGGCGACCCCGCCTGGGACCTGGCCCGCCCCGCCGCCTGGTTCGCCACCGGCCTGCTCGCCCCGGACATCTGGGCGCGCTTCCTCGCCGCCTACCGTGCGGCCGGCGGCCGCGCCGTGCGTCCCGACGGAGATCCTTGGCCCGACCTGGAGATACCCGCCCGCGCGCTGACCGTGCAGACCGCCGCCCTCGCCGTGGCCAAGGCCGCGGGGGAGTCCCGCCCTCTCGACGAGATCGAGACGGCGGTCGTCGACGCCTGCGCCCGTATGACCTCTTTGCCGCGGCAGTTGGCTCCCGCCGCGCGCAACGTAGGGTGAACACCTCGTCGCCGGGAGGCCGTTCCGGCGACGCCGCAGTGAGCAGCAATGAATGACAGGAGTTGAGCCGACGATGCAGTGCCCCAAGTGCCATGCACCGATGCACACGTACAACCGCAATGGCGTTCAGATCGAGCAGTGCGCAGGCTGCCGGGGGATCTTCCTGGACTACGGGGAGCTGGAGTCGCTGACCCGCCTGGAGTCGCAGTGGTCCCAGCAGGCCCCGCCCCCGCCGCCCGCCGCCCCGCAGGCGTACCCGGCGGCTCCCGCCTGGGGCGCCCCGCACCAGGGCCACCACGGCCACCACGGCCACCATGGTCACCGCAGCTTCGGGCGAATGCTCTTCTCGTCCTGACAACGACCGAGGGCCGGAGCGAATGCTCCGGCCCTCGGCTGCTGTGTGGACGATACTGGGATTGAACCAGTGACCTCTTCCGTGTCAGGGAAGCGCTCTCCCGCTGAGCTAATCGTCCTCGGGACCGCGGATCTCGATGATCTCCGCAGATGCTGCATGTGCTGCGTGCGCGATACTGGGATTGAACCAGTGACCTCTTCCGTGTCAGGGAAGCGCTCTCCCGCTGAGCTAATCGCGCGGGACGGACACCCGGTCAAGCATGATCGGGGATCCAGTGGACGATACTGGGATTGAACCAGTGACCTCTTCCGTGTCAGGGAAGCGCTCTCCCGCTGAGCTAATCGTCCTTGGAGGTGGAGACGGGATTTGAACCCGTGTAGACGGCTTTGCAGGCCGTTGCCTCGCCTCTCGGCCACTCCACCAGGAGTGAGGGGGTTCGGGAAAAGATCCCCCACATCGAGCGGACGACGAGACTCGAACTCGCGACATCCACCTTGGCAAGGTGGTGCTCTACCAACTGAGCTACGTCCGCAGATGTCGCTCCCAGACTACGTCCGGGAGCTACGCGGCCTCCGGTGCGCTTGCGCGTCCCGGCGACGTGTTGAACTCTAGCGGATTCCGGGGCCAGTACAAAAACGCGTTTGTGCAGCGTGCTGCGCTGCTCGCTCGGCCGAGGCGGCGGTCGGCCGGCCGCCATAGACTCACTGACGTGCACGACTTCCCTCCCATGGCGCGCTTCGGGGGTCTGATAGCCACCGACCTGCGCGATGTCACCAGCGATCCCGCGGCCCTGGACTCCACCGGCTGGTGGGCGGTGATCGCCGACTTCGAGGGTGCGGTGGTCTGCGCGCGCTTCGCGGACGTCCGCCCCGCCACCGCCGCGGACGCCCCCGCGCCCGGCGGCTGGAGCGGACCGTCGCCCGCCGATTGGCGCAGCTCCCTGGACCGAGGCGCCTATACAGAGGGCGTACGGCGGATCCGTGACTACATAGCGGCCGGCGAGGTCTATCAGGTGAACCTCTGCCGCGTGCTGACCGCGCCGTTGCCCGACCCCGCCCGCGCCGACGTGGACGCGCTCTCCGCGGTACTCGCCCTCGGCAACCCCGCCCCGTACGCCGGCACGGTCCGGCTGCCCGCCCATGGCGTGGAGGTGGCCACCGCCTCCCCCGAGCTGTATCTGCGCCGGGCCGGCCGCAGCGTCGAGTCCGGCCCCATCAAGGGCACCGGCAGGACCGCCGATGACCTTTCCGAGAAGGACCGGGCGGAGAACGTGATGATCGTGGACCTCGTCCGCAACGATCTTGGCCGGGTCTGCGCGAGCGGCACGGTGACCGTCCCGGCACTCTGCGCGGTCGAGCCCCACCCCGGCCTCGTCCACCTCGTGTCCACCGTGCGCGGCGAGCTGGCCGAGGCGCACGAGAAGACGGCCTGGGCGGACCTGCTCGGCGCCACCTTTCCGCCCGGGTCCGTCACCGGCGCCCCCAAGTCCAGCGCCCTGCGCATCATCGACGAGCTGGAGACCGTGCCCCGGGGCCCGTACTGCGGCGGCATCGGCTGGGTCGACGCCGACCGCCGCACCGGCGAGCTGGCCGTCGGGATCCGTACGTTCTGGATCGACCGCGCCGCTCCCGCGGGTCCGGTGCTCCGCTTCGGCGCGGGGGCGGGCATCATCTGGGACTCCGATCCCGACCGCGAGTGGGCGGAGACCGAGTTGAAGGCGAGCAGGCTGCTGGCGGTAGCGTCGGGACTGCACGCCGCGAGTGGAGGAGAGCGACGATGAAGATCTGGCTCGACGGAGGACTGAGGGACGCCGACGGCGCCCGTGTCTCGGTCTTCGACCACGGCCTGACGGTCGGCGACGGAGTCTTCGAGACCCTCAAGGCCGAGGAGGGGCGTGCCTTCGCCCTCACCCGCCATCTGGAGCGTCTGACGACCTCCGCCCGGGGGCTCGGACTGCCCGATCCCGACCTCGACGAGGTGCGGCGCGGCTGTGCGGCCGTCCTGGAAGCCAACCCGATGGCGCTCGGACGGCTGCGGATCACCTACACCGGCGGTGTCTCACCGCTCGGCTCGGACCGCGGCGACCTGGGCACGACGCTGGTGATCGCGCTGTCCGGGACCCACCGCCGGCCCGACACCACGGCGGCCGTCACGGTGCCCTGGACGCGCAACGAGCGCGGTGCGCTCGCCGGGCTGAAGTCGACCTCCTACGGGGAGAACGTCGTCGCGCTCGCCCGCGCCCGCGAACAGGACGCTTCCGAGGCGCTGTTCGCCAACACCGTCGGCGCGCTCTGCGAAGGCACCGGCTCCAACGTCTTCGTCGTCCTCGACGGTGAACTGCACACCCCGCCGCTGGCCTCCGGCTGCCTGGCGGGCATCACCCGGGCCCTGACGGTCTCCTGGGCGGGCGCCAAGGAGACCGATCTGCCCCTGGACGTACTGGAGCGGGCCGAGGAGATCTTCCTGACCTCCACGCTGCGCGACGTCCAGGCGGTGACCCGGATCGACGGGCGCCAACTGGCCGACGCGCCCGGCCCGGTGACGGCCGAGGCCATGCGGATCTTCGACGAGCACGCGGCGGCGAACTTCGATCCTCGGTGAGGACGTGCCCGGGGGCGGGGCGGCGGGTAGAAAGACTCCGTGACCACAACGCTGCGGCCCGCGGGACCGGAAGAACGACGTGACGACGGGGGCCGTGCCCGTGTCTACGACGTCTGCGTCAACAGCCGCCGGGCGGGCGGTATCCGGCTGAGTACGGACCCTCGGTTCGGCCCCACGGCGGGCCGGATCGAGGCCCTTCGGATCGAAGCCCCCGACCGGCGGCGCGGCCGGGCCACGGTCGCCGCGCTCGCCGCCGAGGAGGTGCTGCGCGGCTGGGGCTGCCGGCAGATCGAACTGACCGTCCCGGCGGAGACCGGGGCCGCCATGCGGCTCGCCACCGCCCTCGGCTACACCGAACGCAGCCGCACCCTGGCCAAGCCCCTCATCGAGCCGCCCTCCCTCCCGGTGGGCAGCGTTGCCCGTCCGCTGAGCGAAGAGGAGTACCCGGCTTGGCGGGACGCGGCGCTCGCCCTGCACGTCCGCACGCAGATCGGCCAGGGCATGGCTCCCGAGCGCGCCGGCGAGACGTCCGCGGCCGGGCACCGCGCGCTTCTGCCGGACGGCGTGGGGACGCCCGACCAGGCGTTGCGCGTCCTCACCCATGACGGAGTGCGGGTCGGCACCCTCTGGGTCGCCCTGCGGATGGCGGAGCAGCCCGGCGGCTACGTCGTCGATGTGCAGGTCGCCGCCGCCCACCGGGGCCGGGGCCACGGGCGCACCCTGATGCTGGTCGCCGAGCGCGAGAGTCTCTCCGCCGGCCGCACGTCCCTGGGCCTCAACGTCTACGCCGACAACGCCCCGGCACGGGGCCTGTACGACTCACTGGGCTACGGGCCCACCGCCTACCTGCTGTGGAAGCCGCTGCTGTGAGCGGGAGGGCCGGTGGCCCTCCCATAGGTCCGCGCACGCTCCAACAGGGAGCCCGGCGTCAGCTCTGCTCGGGTAGCAGCCGGTCGGCGATCTCCTCGATCCGGGCGCGCAGCCCCTCCTGACTCTTGCCGCCGTCCAGCCGCTCGCCGTCGATCACATACGTCGGGGTGCCGCTCACGCCGATCGCCTTGCCCTCGGCCTGGTCGGCGTCGACGATCAGCAGATGCCGGCCGTCGATCAGCGCGGTGTCCATCTCCTCCGCGTCGATTCCCAGCTCCGCGGCCACCTCCAGCAGCAGCCTCTCGCCGCGGCTGCCGAGCTCGCCGGTGCGGGCCAGCACCGCCTCGATGAACGGCCACCCCTGGCCCTGCTCGATGGCTTCCTCGGCGGCCTGGGCGGCGACGTAGGCGTGCTTGTGCTTCTCCAGCGGGAAGTGCCGCAGCCGGATCTCCAGCCGGTCGCCGTAGCGCTCGCGCACCGCACGCAGGTCCTCCAGGGCGGCATGGCAGTCCGGGCACTGCAGCTCGCACCACACGTCCAGGACGGGGCGGGCGGGGCGGGCGGGGTCGGAGCTGGTGGCATCGTTCATGAGGCCAGTCTTCCAGCCCGGGGTCCGCCTCCCGAAACGGGACCGGGGGAGGAGTGAACCCGGAAATGTCCCTGAGGGCGGGCCGGAACGTGGTCGCCGGAGCACCGGAGAGGGCAGGATGGATGGCAGGAGCGGATTGCCCGCTCGCTCATCCATCGGCAGGAGGACCGGATGCTGACCTCGACCGTGTGTGCCGCGGTGTCGGCGGCGGGCCTGGGCATCGCCGCGCTGACCGCGTACCGCAAGCGGTTCCTGACCGCGACCCGCATCGCCGCCTTCTCCCTCATCCCCATCGGTCTGGTGATGACCGGCGTCATCGACTGGGTCACCGACCTCGTCTTCAAGCCGACGGTCTGGGCGGGCTTCGGCGTCCTCGCGATCTCGGCCGTGCTGTTCCTGCTCGCCAGGGCCGTGGAGCGCCGCAGGGGCGGCCTCGGCAGCCGCAAGGAGCGCAAGGCGGCGCAGGCTTCCCGGCCCGATGCCGTGGCGCCGGCCGCCTCGGCACCGTCCCTGGGGGCCGGCCGCGAAGTCGCATCGCCGGCCGCGAAGCCGCAGGAGCGGGGCAAGGGCGCTGCGCCCAAGGATGACTTCTCGGACATCGAAGCGATCCTGAAAAAGCACGGGATCTGATGAACTACCGCTGCTGAGGGGCTTATTGGGCGCCTCGGGACGATCATCTGCGCCATGATGCGCGCGAGATGAACGATGAGTGCGCCCTGGCCCGGGACGACGCCCCGGCCCCCGAACCGCGCGGCTGTCTTTTCGCGCTGTCCCAGCCGCCGCTGATGCTTTTCCTCGGCGTTATCGGCTTTCTGCTCCTTCTCGGCGCCGTACACGACCTGTACGTCCTGTGAGGCCGCCTGCCCGCTGCCGGGTGGACGGGAGGCCGCTCAGCCCGCGGCCTCCCGCCGCCGGGCCCGGTAGGCGGCGACGTGCAGCCGGTTGCCGCAGGTGCGGCTGTCGCAGTAGCGCCGGGAGCGGTTGCGCGAGAGGTCGACGAAGGCATGCCGGCAGTCCGGCGCCTCGCAGTGCCGCAGCCGCTCGCGCTCCCCGGCGACCACGAGGAACGCCAGCGCCATCCCGCCGTCCGCTCCCAGGTGCTCGGCGACCGAGGCGCCCGGCGCGAAGTAGTGGACATGCCAGTCGTAGTTGTCGTGATCGGTCAGCCGCGGCGTGGTGCCGGCCGAGGCGACCAGGAAGTTCAGCAGCTCGGCCGCGGTCCGGTCGTCGTCCGCCGCGAAGACCTGGGCGAACCGTGCGCGGACGTCCCGCACCGCCGCCAGATCGCCCTCGCCGAGGGCGCCCACGTCGCTGACGTCGTTGCGCTGCACGAACTCCTGGAGAGCGGCGAGGTCGGTGAGGCTGTCCGGAGCCCCGGGCGCTTCGCCCTCCGGGGCGGTGTTGAGCAGATCGACGACCGCGTCGAGCGCGCACCGGGTGTCATGGGTGATCATCACGGTTCGCTCCCTGGCCGGATGGGGCCCGACGGGTGCCGACCCCGGTGTTCGTTGCCGAATGGTCGCCGACTCTAGCGCTTCGAACAAGCCTCGGCGCCGCCTCCGCGGTGGGTCCGCGGCGGCGGCGCCGAAGTGTGCCGTATGAACTTGTCGGTCCTGCGCCGTCGCCCCGAGTCGGACGGTCGCAAGTCGTGAGCGGTTGGGTGCGGTGGATGGCTGTGGTGCGTCTCAGCTCTCCGCGAGGATGTGGGAGAGCTCCGTGTCGAGATCGAAGTGCCGGTGTTCCGTACCGGGTGGCACGGCGGCGTCGGTCCTCTTGAGGAACGATTCGAGGGCCCGTGCGGGCGCCTCGAGAAGGGCTTCGCCTTCCGGGGAGCTCAGGGCGATGCAGACCACGCCCTGACCGTGGCTCCGGGACGGCCATACGCGGACGTCTCCGGTGCCCGTGGGCCGGTGCAGGCCCTCGGCGAGGAGGTCGCGGGCGAAAACCCACTCGACGGTCTCCTCGGCTCCGGTGTGGAAGGTGGCATGCACGGCGTAGGGATCGGCCGTGTCATACCGCAGGCCCGCGGGTACAGGCAGTGAGGACTCGCTCGACACAACGAGGCGCAGGTGCAGCTCGCAGCTGACCGTGGTGTTCATAAGCGCCAGGGCCTTTCGCTCAGTGTGCGCTCGGGGATTCGCACGTCGGCGAAATCGACATGCCACCTACGGTGCCGTTGTAAACCCCTCTGACGGTTTTGGGTGGCTTCAGGTACCTCTTACGGCGGATTGCAGGATCGTCCTCGGCGGTAATTCCGGTGGACGGATCTCGTCCGGTAAGTTGGCCTTATGAATACGCAGAGTAACGGGGGGCCGGAAGCCGACGAGGGGAGCTCCGCGACGAGTGAGCGCCCGCTCGGATCGCGGGCGCCGCGCTTCATCAAGAGCTCCCGGCCGCTGCACCTGAGCTGGCAGGTCGGAGTCTTCGTGGTCGGCCTCGCGGTCGTGGTGGCCGGAGTGATCATGCTGCCGCTGCCGGGCCCCGGCTGGCTGGTGATCTTCGGCGGTATGGCGATCTGGGCGACGGAATTCGTCTGGGCCCAGTTGGTGCTGCGCTGGACGAAGGTGAAGGTCACCGAGGCGGCGCAGAAAGCGCTCGACCCGAAGGTGCGGCGGCGCAACATCATTCTGACCACCATCGGCCTGGTGATCATCGCGGTGGCGCTCGCGGTGTATGTGTGGAAGTTCGGTTTCGCGATGCCGTGGAACGTCTCCGAGTGATCCACAAATGGTCGGGGGCCCCTGCCCACGTGGGGTAATGTTGGCGATGCGCCGGGCGATTAGCTCAGTGGGAGAGCGCTTCGTTCACACCGAAGAGGTCACTGGTTCGAACCCAGTATCGCCCACCCGGCCGACGGCTCGGAGACATCAAGTCTCCGGGCCGTCGTGGTTGTTGAGCGCGCGCTCATCGCTGTCGCGCACACTGGGATCATGTCCGACTGGTCAGGCCGCCTGCATCGCCACTCCTTCCGCAGCGTATGGCTGCTCGATGCCCCGCCCGGCGTCGTCTACGCCGTGCTCGAACGTGTCGAGGCGTATCCCCGGTGGTGGCCGCAGGTGCGCGAGGTGACATCGATCGACGAGCACAGCGCGGAAGTCCGTATCCGGTCACTGATTCCGTACGACCTGACGATCGTCGCGAGTGAGGACGTGAGGGACCCCGGGACAGGCGTGCTGAAGATCGCGATGCGCGGGGACCTGGCGGGCTGGGCACGCTGGACGATAAGGCCCGGCAAGGGCGGGACGCGGGCGGTCTACGAGCAGGAGGTCGAGGTCTGCAAGCCGCTCCTCAGGAGGCTCGCGCCCCTGGGGCGGCCGCTGTTCCGCCTCAATCACGCCTTGATGATGCGGGCCGGCCGGCGCGGGTTGGCGAGCTGGCTGGCGCGTGGGTGACGGCCGCCGGGAGGTCCGGCGGGGCCGCCCGGACCGATGCGGCACAGGAATTTGATGAAAGCCCGCCGCGACCTGTATTGTTCAGGTCGTTCGCGGGGAAACCCCGCCGACACCCGGGCGATTAGCTCAGTGGGAGAGCGCTTCGTTCACACCGAAGAGGTCACTGGTTCGAACCCAGTATCGCCCACCGGGATCAAGAACCGGGCCGCCAAATGGTGGCCCGGTTCTTTTCGTTGAGATCGGCCGGAGATCTGCCATGGAACCGTTTTCCGGCGGACACCGTGGAAACCGTCGCCGGTGAATGCCGGAATTTCTGAGGCGCTTTCAGGCAGCGGCGGGGAGTTCGGGACGCAGCGGCCAATGGGGATCGACCGCCTCGGGGGTGCCGCTGCGGTCGAACCACGCCTGCAGCCCGCGGGCCTGCGCGGCGTACCAGACCGCTTGCCGGGTGTGCAGCTCGCGGGGTTGCAGCCCTTCCAGGCGGTCGGCGAAACGGTGCCCCAGTTCCCGGACGACGCGCAGCGCGGCGAGGGCGTCGGCCGCCGCCTCGTGGGCGCCGGTCAGCTCGACCTCGTAGTGCGCGCACAGGTCGGTCAGGGTACGGCGGCCTTTGCGGTAGCGGTCGAGGTGCTTGTCGAGGACCCGCGGGTCCAGGACGCAGAGTGAGCGGCCGCCGAGGTAGGCGTCGAAGGGTGTGGCGCGGTGCCGTTTCAACTCGCGGTCCAGCAGGGTGAGGTCGAACGGGGCGTTCATCACGACGAGCGGCCGGCCGGCCACCGACTGGGCGGCCAGGGCCCGGGCGATCTCCTCCAACGCCGGTGCCGGCCACCGGCCGTGCAGGGCGAGGTGGTCACCGGTCAGGCCGTGTATCGCCGTCGCGGCCTCCGGTATCTCCACGCCCGGATTGATCAGCCAGCGGGTGATCCGCGGCGCGGAGCGGGGGGTCTCCTGGACCACCAGGGCCGCGGAGACGACCCGGTCCCGCTCGACGTCGATACCCGTCGTCTCGGTGTCGAAGGAAGCAAGCGGACCGTCATACCAGCACGGCATCATCCCAACTCCTCGCGCTCGTGCGGCGGGTGACGGTGTACGTCACCCGAGCTGGTGATACCCGAGTGGCCGGGTGGTCGAACCGCCTTTGTTTGCGAAGCACTTGACGCGGAGAAAACCACAGGGACGGGCCGACGCGATCCGCGCGGTCCGGCGGTGGCGCCCTGGGGCGTCACCGGGCGCAGCCGAGGGCACGCTGGATCTCCTTTCCCGCGCGGGCGGCTGTCTCCCCGTCATCCACATGTTTCGATCGGCACAGCCCGGAAGGTATTGGAGCGATGACGCTCGCGCAGCCCGAACCGGGCGGGCTGCTGCCTCAGCGGATCACCCCGCGGCGCGGCGGACTCGCCACCACGGCCTGCATGGAGACTCTCCAGGTGGGCTATCTGCACGCGATCGCCGCCGCCTCAGGGTGCTCGCTGTCGCAGCCCTTCCCGGACAACGGAATCGACTGGCACGTCAGCCATGGCGCGGCCGGCCACACCATCGACGACGAGGTCACCATCAAGGTGCAGCTCAAGTGCACCTACCAGACGGCTCCGCGCCCGCCGGGGCCCACGTTCGCCTTCACGCTCGACAACGATCACTTGGTGAAGCTGGCCCGTACGCCCGTGGCGGTCCACAAGATCCTGGTGGTGATGCTGGTGCCGCGGGCTCAGGAGGACTGGCTGCGGGCCGGCCACGACCACCTCGAACTGCGGCACTGCTGCTACTGGACCAACCTGGCCGGCCACCCGGTGACCGGCCGACGCAGGACCACCGTGCGGATCCCGACCACGCGGATCTTCGACGACCGTGCGCTCTGCGACATCATGACGCGGGTCGGGGCGGGAGGGAGACCCTGATGTACCGGCCGACCGATGAATACGACGCGAGGCTGCTGGACCCCGCGCAGCTCGACCCTGCCGTGCTCAGCGCGCTGCTGGCCCGGCACGGCTGGCGCCGCAGGGGCGGGGCCGCCGGGCACTACGCCCGGTGGACGCCGCCAGGCGGAGGGGGCGGCACCAGCCTGCTGGTGCCCCACGATCGCCGCTTCCCCGACAGCGCGGAGCTGCTGGCCGAGGCGCTGGCGGCCCTCGCGCAGAGCGCGGTGCCCTCCGCCGGGGAGGTGCTGGTGGGGCTGGCCGTGCCCAGCGACGAGGTGCGATGGGAGCGCGAGATCCCGGACGACGGCGCGGGGGCCGCGGCGTGGCTCGCTCAGGAGCAGCTGCGCGGCGCCGCGCGCTCGACGCTGATCGCCGGGGCCCTGGGCACCTGCTCCCGGGCCGGCTTCTACGGGGCACGGCACAAAAGGCAGGCCGAGAAGTTCATGGCCGCGGTGCTGGTGGGACCGGCGTCGGCCGGGCGTCGGATGACCGCGTTCGTCCCCGTGCGGGCCGGGCGTACGGCCGTCTCCGGATTGCAGCGGGCGTTGCACGCGGCGCGTGACGCGACCGACTACCAGCGGGCCACCGGCGGCATGGAGGCTTTCGACGCGGCGGTGGAGCTGGGCGTCTGCTACGAGCTGGCCCAGGCGCTGATCGCGCTGGTACGGGACGCCGAGGGGGTGCGGATCACGGTGGAGTGGTCGCCCGCTGCCGGCGCCCCGGCCGGCGGCGCGGCCCGCCCCGAGCCGGTGGAGTTCTCCCCCGGCGACCTGCCGGCCCTCCAGCAGGCCGCCCGGCGCTATGTGCGCGGTGAGCCGTCGTTGCCGGTGCGGCTGACCGGCGCGGTCGTCCGGCTGCGCAGGGAGCGGCCGGGCGGGCCGGGAACGGTGCGGCTGCGGGTGCTCGCCGGGGCGGATGTGGTGCAGGTGCGGGTCGCCCTGGGAGAGGAGGACTACCGGATCGCCGCGCACGCACACCTGGTGGGGCTGCCGGTCCGGGTGACCGGGCGGCTGGAGAGCCGGGGCGGTTTCCGGCGCCTCACCGGCGGCTGCGAGGTCACGCCCGTCCAGGTCGACGACGCCCAGCGGGACCGGCTGATGAAGTCGCTCCAGGAGAATCTGGACTTCTTCGAGGAGGCGTGCGGCGGGCCGCTGTCCGGCGACTGAACGGGGCCCTGGGCAAACCGTTTCGCGGTGGGGTCGGGTGGCTCGGTACGATTCGGCTGCGCAGCAATCGCTGACGTGCAAGAGACATGAGTTTGGAGAGACCGGTGTCAGACGTCCGTGTGACCGTCCAACGCGATTCCGAGCGGGAAGAACGCGTGGTGACCACGGGGACTACGGCCGCCGAGCTCTTCCAGGGTGAGCGCAGTGTCGTCGCCGCTCGGGTGGCCGGGGAGCTGAAGGACCTCGCCTACGAGATCACCGACGGCGAGGTGGTCGAGCCCGTCGAGATCACCTCCGAGGACGGCCTGAACATCCTGCGGCACTCCACCGCGCATGTGATGGCCCAGGCCGTGCAGGAGCTGTTCCCGGACGCGAAGCTCGGCATCGGGCCGCCCATCAAGGACGGCTTCTACTACGACTTCGACGTCGAGAAGCCCTTCCACCCGGACGACCTCAAGCGCATCGAGAAGAAGATGCAGGAGATCCAGAAGCGCGGGCAGAAGTTCGCGCGCCGGGTCACCACCGACGACGACGCCCGCGAGGAGCTCGCCGACGAGCCGTACAAGCTGGAGCTCATCGGCCTCAAGGGCTCGGCCGCCGAGGCCGCCGAGGGCGCGTCCGCCGAGGTCGGCGCCGGCGAGCTGACCATCTACGACAACCTCGACGCCAAGACCGGCGAGCTGTGCTGGAAGGACCTCTGCCGCGGTCCGCACCTTCCCACCACCCGGAACATCCCGGCCTTCAAGCTCATGCGCTCGGCCGCGGCGTACTGGCGGGGCAGCGAGAAGAACAAGCAGCTCCAGCGCATCTACGGCACCGCCTGGCCGACCAAGGACGAGCTGAAGGCGTATGTCGAGTTCCTGGCCGAGGCCGAGAAGCGCGACCACCGCAAGCTCGGCTCCGAGCTGGACCTGTTCTCCATCCCGGAGGAGCTGGGCTCCGGTCTCGCGGTCTTCCACCCCAAGGGCGGCATCGTCCGCCGGGAGATGGAGACCTACTCGCGCAGGCGGCACGAGGACGCGGACTACGAGTTCGTCAACACCCCGCACATCTCGAAGGAAGAGCTCTTCGTCACCTCGGGGCACCTGCCGAACTACGGGGAGGCGATGTTCCCGCCGCTGGAGTTCGACGGGCAGAACTACCGCCTCAAGGCGATGAACTGCCCCATGCACAACCTCATCTTCAAGGCGCGCGGCCGCTCCTACCGCGAACTGCCGCTGCGGCTCTTCGAGTTCGGCACGGTCTACCGCTATGAGAAGTCCGGCGTCGTGCACGGTCTGACCCGTGCCCGTGGCTTCACACAGGACGACTCGCACATCTACTGCACCAAGGAGCAGATGGCGAGTGAGCTGGACTCCCTGCTCACCTTCGTCCTGGACCTGCTGCGCGACTACGGCCTGACCGACTTCGAGCTGGAGCTGTCCACCCGTGACGACTCCCCGAAGTTCATCGGTGAGGAAGCCGAGTGGGAGGAGGCCACCGACGCGCTGCGCCAGGCGGCCGAGAAGCAGGGCCTCCCGCTCGTCCCGGACCCGGGCGGCGCCGCCTACTACGGACCGAAGATCTCGGTGCAGGCCAAGGACGCGATCGGCCGGTCCTGGCAGATGTCGACGATCCAGGTCGACTTCCAGCAGCCGAAGCGGTTCGGCCTGGAATACACCGCGGCGGACGGCTCCAAGCAGCAGCCCGTCATGATCCACCGCGCGCTGTTCGGCTCCATCGAGCGGTTCTTCGCGGTGCTGCTGGAGCACTACGCGGGCGCGTTCCCGGCGTGGCTCGCGCCCGTCCAGGCGGTCGGCATCCCGATCGGCGACGCGCATGTGTCGTACCTCCAGGACTTCGCCGCCGCGGCGAAGGCCAAGGGCCTGCGGGTCGAGGTGGACGCCTCCTCGGACCGGATGCAGAAGAAGATCAGGAACGCGCAGAAGAGCAAGGTGCCGTTCATGGTCATCGCCGGTGACGAGGACCTCGCCAACAACGCGGTCTCCTTCCGTTACCGCGACGGTTCGCAGAAGAACGGCATTCCGCTCGACGAGGCGATCGCCGAGCTCCTGGACGTCGTGGAGCGCCGCGCCCAGGTGTGACGGCGGTTCTCCCAGCACCGGGCCGGGCCCCGGCGAGCGCACCCCGCTCGCCGGGGCCCGGTCAGCTTTCGCCCTCCTGCCGGAAGCGGCGCATCAGCCAGGAGGAGAACGAGCCCACCACCGCCCCGACCAGGGCGACTCCCACGCACATCAGCCCGGTGGCGATCACCCGCCCCCGCAGGGTGACGGGCGTGGAGTCGCCGTAGCCGGTCGTCGTCAGCGCGGAGCAGGCCCACCACACGGAGTCGCCGAAGGTCCGGATGTTCGCTCCGGGGGCGTCGCGCTCGTCGTGCAGTACGGCCAGGCTGGCGGCGAAGCCCAGCAGCAGTGCGGAGAGCCCGGAGTACGTCATCACCCGCGCCTCCAGGGGGAGCCGCGGCCGCCTCCTGCGCCGCTGGAGACGTTCGTGCAGGTCAACCATGCGTAGCGGGCGCAGCAGCGGCAGTACGGTCACGATCAGGTCCAGCCAGCGGGTGCGCACGAAGTGCCGCCGGTTGTCGCTGAAGATCAGCCGCGCGAGATATTCCGCGACGAAGACGCCCCAGCTCACGACGGTGACGATCTCCCACAGGTCGTGCCAGCCGGGGGAGAGGTGCGGCATCAGGACACGCACCGCGTAGGAGGTGAGGAAGAGGAGCGAGGCGAGGAAAAGGTAGGGCTCGGCCCGCTGTTCCCACTTGCGGAGCCGCTCTTCGTTGTCCACCCGCCCAGCATCGTGCCGCGGGCTGCGACGTCCGCCCCAACGACACGCCTCGAACAGGCGAAGTCATATGCTGGCCCGTATGACAAGCGAGCCGGAGCAGCAGATCGGAGTCGGGACACAGGACGCCTTCCAGCGCCTGTGGACGCCCCACCGGATGGCCTACATCCAGGGGGAGAACAAGCCGACCGGCCCGGGGGCCGGCGACGGCTGCCCGTTCTGTTCGATTCCCGCGAAGTCGGACGAGGACGGCCTCGTGGTCGCGCGCGGCGAGCAGGTCTACGCGGTGCTGAATCTGTACCCGTACAACGGCGGGCACCTCATGGTCGTGCCTTTCCGGCACGTCGCCGACTACACCGAGCTGACCGGCCCGGAGACCGCGGAGCTCGCCGAGCTGACGAAGCAGGCGATGTCCGCGCTGCGTACGGCCTCCGGGGCACACGGCTTCAACATCGGGATGAACCAGGGCACCGTCGCCGGCGCCGGGATCGCGGCCCACCTCCACCAGCACGTCGTACCGCGCTGGGGTGGCGACACCAACTTCATGCCGGTGGTCGGCCACACCAAGGTGCTGCCTCAACTCCTCGCCGACACACGGGCGATGCTCGCGGACGCCTGGCCCGCGTAGACCGCCTCCCGTCCGGGTGCGCAAAGCGACACGCACCCGGACGAATCAGGCATATCGCCCTAATTTGGAATAGCTGCCCCTCTAATGGTGTGGTGACTTCCCTAGATCGCCGCTCCGTGCTGCGCGCGGCCGCCTCGGCCGCGGCCGTCGGCGCGCTCGCGTCGGGCTGCGCCCGGGCCGGCACAGGCGCCTCGGCGGTACGGGTCACCGACCCGCCGCACTCCGAGGGGGCCGGCCCGCCGGCATCCAGCCCGGGCGCCGCATCGCCCGCCCCGGCGCACGCCGCCCGCCCGCCGACCCGGGTGCCCGGCCTGCCCGTGGAGATCGAGCACGGCCCGCGCGACGGGCACGCGGTCGCGCTGACCTTCCACGGCCGGGGCGACCCGGCGCTGGCGACCGCCCTGCTGGGCGAGGCGGAGCGGGCCGGGGCCCGGGTCACCGTGCTCGCCATCGGCGACTGGCTCGACGCGCATCCCGCGATGGCCCGCCGGATCCTCGACGGCGGCCATGAGCTGGGCAACCACACGATGCACCACCGCAATATCTGCGCGCTGCCGGCCGACGCGGCGTACGCCGAGATCAGCCAGTGCGCCGACCGGCTGCGGCGGCTCACCGGAAGCATCGGCAGCTGGTTCCGCCCCTCGCAGACCCAGCGGTCCACCGCTTTGGTGACCCGGCTGGCCGGTAAGGCCGGCTACCCGCACATCCTCTCCTACGACCTGGACTCCCTCGACGCGAACGACCCCGGGGCGCCGGCTGTCCGGCGCACGGTGGTGGACGGGGTCCAGCCGGGCTCGGTCGTGAGCCTCCACCTCGGGCACGCCGGCACGGTGGCCGCGCTGCCCCCGATCCTCGACGGCCTCCGCCGACGCGGTCTGCGCGCGGTGACGACAACGGAGCTAGTGACGTGATGGCTGACCGGACCCGTACCCAGAACCGCAGGACGTCCCGCCCCGGCCGCCGGGCCGCACTGCTCGCCGTGGCCTGCGCGTTGGTGGCGGCCGGCTGCGGCGGCGGCAGCGAGATCAAGGCCACCGAGAACAGCCCGCACCCGCCGAAACCGGCACCGGCCAAGGCCGTCAAGCCGGGCCTGCCCGGGATGCCGCCGCTGCTGGACGAGAAGGACCTGTACGCGGCGGACCGCCCCAACAAGCTGGCGCCGGCCGTCAAGGACTTCCCCTCACGGGTGTACGTACCCAACACCGGGTCCGACACGGTGAGCGTCATCGACCCGAAGACGTACAAGGTCATCGAGACGATCCCGGTGGGCGTGCAGCCCCAGCACGTCGTGCCGTCGTGGGACATGAAGACGCTCTGGGTCAACAACAACCGGGGACACGACCTCACCCCGATCAACCCGGCCAACGGCAAGGCTGGCAAGAAGGTCGACGTCCATGACCCCTACAACCTGTACTTCACGCCCGACGGGAAGTACGCGGTCGTGATGGCCTCGATGGACAGGCAGCTGGTCTTCCGTGACCCGCACACCATGGAGGTGCGCAAGACGGTGCCGGTCAGCTGCGCGGGCGTCAACCACGCCGACTTCTCGCCCGACGGCAGGTACTTCGTCGTCTCCTGTGAGTTCTCCGGCGAACTGCTCAAGGTCGACACCGCGAAGATGAAGGTCATCGGCCAGCAGAAGCTGCCGTTCGAGGGCGCCATGCCGCAGGACGTGAAGATCTCACCGGACGGCAAGACCTGGTACATCGCCGACATGATGGCCGACGGCATGTGGGTCCTCAACGGTGACACCTTCGAAAAGCCCAAGCTGATGCCCACCGGCAAGGGGGCCCACGGCCTCTACGTCAGCCGCGACTCCAAGCACATGTACATCTCCAACCGGGGCGAGGGCACCATCTCGCTCCTCGACTTCAAGAACGGCGGCCTCGTCGACAAATGGCGGATCCCCGGCGGCGGCAGCCCCGACATGGGCGGGGTCTCCGCGGACGGCAAGGTGCTGTGGCTGTCCGGCCGCTACAACTCCGAGGTCTACGCCCTCGACACCCGGACCGGGAAGACGCTGGCGAAGATCCCGGTGGGCGAGGGGCCGCACGGTCTGGCCGTCTATCCGCAGCCGGGCCGCTACTCCCTCGGACACACCGGGATCTTCCGCTAGGTCGCTCAGGCGTTGTATTCGTCCGCCTTCGACGGCTCGACTCCCTGGATCATGCCGCTCAGCACCAGGGAACGGTTGTCGAAGCGCTCGGTGTCCACGCCGTTCTCCTTGAGGACGCTCATGGCGGCGGCGTGGACCGTGCGCAGCACCGGGGTGGCCGCGCGCAGCGCGTCGTCGGCCATGAAGCGGTGGCGCCAGGGCTTGTCCGCCCAGACGTGCCGGAGGCCGAAGGGCTCGGGAAGGACGAGCTTGCCGCCGAGGAAGTCCAGGACCGGCGGGAACCAGGTCAGGGGGGCCCGGGCGGCGAGGCGGACGACCTCGCCCGGCTCGATCAGCGGAAGAGTCTGCGTCTTGGTCTCCCAGAACCGTACGACCTTGGCGACATCCTTGGTCTTGGGTTCCGGCTTGGTGGTGAAGAGGGCGTTCACCGGCCCCAGGGCGTGGCCGGTGACCTCGATGCGCAGCGTTTCGTGCAGCACCGTGACGGTGATCATCAGTGTGATCACCAGTTGGCCGTCCCAGAGCACGAACTGCACGCCCAGGTAGTGACGGTTGCCGCTGCCGAACTGCTGCTCGTTGCAGATGCGCTCTATCTCGTGCCCGCGGACCTGGAAGGCTTCCACCTCCGTGCCCTCCGGATGGGCGACGGCCGCGGCCTTCTCGCCGACCGGGGAGACGATCCAGTGGCGCACCGACGGCGGCTGCTGGAAGCCGCCGGTGTGCAGCGGGCTGCGCTCCAGCAGGCGGAGCCGGTCGTGGATCACACGGATGACGTCCCAGCTGCGGAAGGGGTGGATCTCGCTGCCTTCCTGCGCCGGCCGCAGCTCCTCGGCCAGCTGCCAGCTGCCCCAGCGCGTGCCCATGCCGAGTATCCCCTTGGGGCCGGCGTAGAAGACGACGTTGCTGCGCTGCTCGGCGGAGACCTTGGCGAGGTTCTGCCGTAGGGTCTCGGCGGCGATCTCGTTCGGGTCCTGCGGCACCGCCTCGGGGATCTTCGCGGCCACGCCGCCACCGTCGAGCAGGCTCTGCCAGGCGTCCCGCATCATCACGGCGGTCTTCTCGCAGATCTGCTTGGCCCACCACCAGCCGATCACCGGGGCGATCAGCATGACGCGGGCGTACAGCGCCCAGAAGCCGGTGAGCGGCAGCTTGATCATGAAGAACACCGCGGTGCCGCCGAGCACCAGCAGCAGCACGGTGCCCAGCAGCGAGACGCCTCCCTTGTCCTTGGAGAGCATCTTCTTGAGCTGGAAGCCACCCAGCCACAACAGCACACCCGGCAGGAAGAGCAGGCCGAACAGCACCATCAGCAGCGTCAGCTTGGCGTCCCGCTGCTTGCGGACGCGGGTGGCGGACAGGCAGTGCTCGACGACGGTCTGCGGCTCGGTGCCGAAGGACTGGATGAGCGCCTTGCGGCCGCCGCCGAGCATGCGCACCTGCACGGCGCGGGCGTACGCCTCGCCGAGATTGGGTGCGAACAGCGACAGCTTCGGCTTCTTGATCTCCGACTTGCCGGACTCGGAGTCGGCTTTGGAGATGTCGGTGAGCGGACTGTCCCGATAGGCGGCCGAGGCCAGCGCCTGGGTGGCCGCCGTCTGGCCGGCGCCTCCCAGAAGCGGCACCTGTGCCCCGGGACTGAAGTCAAAGCCGTCTGCCACTACCGCCCCCATCACCGCACGCATCCGATGATGCGGCTCTTTCCCGACTACCGCTCGCGGCACACCTGCTGGGCCTGTGACCTCATGACCTCTCCCCGCCCCGCGCCCAGCCGGCAGGCTCTCAGCGTACAGCCGCCGCCCGGCCCAAGGGAGTTGAGCCGGGCAGCGGTTGAGCAGCCGTTAACTATGCGCCGTTTTCGGCTTGTTCCCGCAGCTTCCCGGCGAGCTGCTGCGGCATCGGCTCGTGCCGCAGGTAGACGCGCTGGAAACGCCCCGTGCCGTGCGAGAGGGAGCGCAGATCGACGGCGTACCGGCCGATCTCCAGCTCGGGCACCTCCGCGCGTACGAGGGTGCGGCCGGCCCCCGACTGCTCGGTGCCCACCACCCGCCCCCGGCGCCCCGACAGATCGCTCATCACCGTGCCGACGAAGTCGTCCGGAATCAGTACGGTCACCTCGGCCACCGGTTCGAGGAGATCGATCCGGGCCTCGGCCGCCGCCTCCCGCAGCGCCAGGGCGCCCGCGGTCTGGAACGCGGCGTCGGAGGAGTCGACCGAGTGGGCCTTGCCGTCGAGCAGGGTGACGCGGATGTCGACGAGGGGGTGCCCGGCGGCGACCCCGCGCGCGGCCTGGGCGCGTATGCCCTTCTCCACGGACGGGATGAACTGCCGGGGGACCGCGCCGCCCACCACCTTGTCGACGAACTCGATGCCGGAGCCGCCCGGCAGCGGCTCGACCTCGATCTCGCAGATCGCGAACTGTCCGTGGCCGCCGGACTGCTTCACATGGCGGCCGCGCCCCGCGGCGGCGCCGCCGAAGGTCTCCCGCAGCGACACCTGGTGCGTGACGGTGTCCACCTGCACGCCGTAGCGGGCCCGCAGGCGCTCCAGCGCCACGTCGACATGCGCCTCACCCATGCACCACAGCACCACCTGGTGGGTGTCCTGGTGGTGCTCCAGCCGCATCGTCGGATCCTCCGCCACCAGCCGGGCAAGGCCGTGCGAGAGCTTGTCCTCGTCGGCCTTGCTGTGTGCCTGGATGGCGACGGGCAGCAGCGGGTCCGGCATGGTCCAGGGCGCCATCAGCAGCGGAGCGTCCTTGTCGGAGAGGGTGTCGCCGGTCTCGGCGCGGGACAGCTTCGCCACGCACGCCAGATCGCCGGCGATCGCCTGGGACAGGGCGCGCTGCTGCTTGCCGAAGGGCGCGGACAGCGCGCCGACCCGCTCGTCGACGTCATGGTCCTCGTGGCCACGGTCCTGCAGGCCGTGGCCCGAGACGTGCACCGTCTCGTCCGGGCGCAGGGTGCCGGAGAAGACGCGGACGAGGGACAGCCGGCCGACATAGGGGTCGGAGGAGGTCTTGACCACCTCCGCCGCGAGCGGGCCGGCGGGATCGCAGGTCAGCGGCGGGCGGGCGGTCCCGTCGATGCCGGTGACGGGGGGTGCCTCGTGCGCCGCCGGGGTCGGGAAGCCGCCGGTGATCAGCTCCATCAGCTCGATGGTGCCGAGCCCCTGCCGGGACCCGTCGGCGGCCGGAGCGGCCGCGAGCACCGGGTGGAACGTGCCGCGCGCGACGGCCGTCTCCAGGTCCCCGATGAGCGTCTTGACGTCGATTTCCTCACCGCCGAGATAGCGGTCCATGAGGGACTCGTCCTCGCTCTCGGCGATGATCCCTTCGATCAGCCGGTTGCGCGCCTGCTCGATCAGCGGCAGCTCCTCCGCCGTGGGGGCGCGCTCGGTGCGCTCACCGGAGGAGTAGTCGAAGACACGCTGGGAGAGCAGGCCGATCAGGCCGTGCACGGGGGCGTGGCCGTCGGCGCCCGGTGTGCCGTACAGCGGGAGGTACAGGGGGAGCACCGCGTCGGGGTCCTCGCCGCCGAAGGTGCCACGACACAGCTCGGTCATCTCGTCGAAGTCGGAGCGGGACGCTTCCAGGTGCGTGATGACCAGGGCCCGCGGCATTCCGACCGCCGCACACTCGTCCCAGACGGCACGGGTGGCGCCCGCCACCCCGTCAGCCGCCGAGACGATGAAAAGGGCCGCGTCCGCTGCGCGCAGACCGGCCCTCAATTCCCCGACGAAATCGGCGTACCCCGGGGTGTCCAGGAGATTGATCTTGACGTCGCCCCAGTCGACCGGGACCAGGGAGAGCTGAATGGAGCGCTGCTGGCGGTGCTCGATCTCGTCGTAGTCGGACAGACAGCCGCCGTCCTCGACCCTGCCCGCCCGATTGACGGCGCCGGACGCCAGCGCGAGCGCCTCGACCAAGGTGGTTTTTCCCGAACCGCTGTGGCCGACCAGCACCACGTTCCGCAGGGCGGTGGGCCGGTCGGCCGTCGATGCCCTTCCGGCGGCTCCCGGGCGTGTACTCGACTTCTCGCTCATGTGTCTCGCCTCCAGGTCGACACTTTGCGGTGATTCGAGCTTTCCACCCGGGTCATGATGCGTCCATACGTGGCGCACGGGGGCGGCCGGGACGCTGAGCGGTGATCTTGTGACGAACCGGCCCGGGAGCCGGGCCGACAGGCTCACAGGCGCACCTGGGGGCGCGGGCCGGGACCCGCGAGCCGTGGCTTGCGCCCCACGCCGTGACGCATTGACGGCTGCCGGGGACCGCCTGGCTACGATGGGCCAGCCGGTGGCCCCTTTTTGACCGCCCGGCCCGCATCGACCCTCCGGGAAGGCCATGCTGAACAAGTACGCGCGTGCGTTCTTCACGCGTGTTCTCACGCCGTTCGCCGCCCTGCTCATCCGCCTCGGGGTCAGCCCGGACGCGGTCACCCTGGTGGGAACCGGCGGCGTGGTGGCCGGCGCCCTGGTCTTCTACCCGCTGGGCGAGTTCTTCTGGGGCACGATCGTCATCACCCTGTTCGTCTTCTCCGACCTGGTCGACGGCAACATGGCCCGGCAACTGGGCCGCTCCAGCCGCTGGGGTGCCTTCCTCGACTCCACCCTCGACCGGGTCGCCGACTCCGCCGTCTTCGGCGGACTCGCCCTCTGGTACGCCGGGCGCGGCGACAGCCTGATGCTCTGCGCGATGGCGATCTTCTGCCTCGCCAGCGGCCAGGTGGTCTCGTACACCAAGGCGCGCGGGGAGGCCATCGGGCTGCCGGTGAACGTCAACGGCCTGGTGGAGCGGGCCGAGCGGCTGGTCATCACGCTGGTCGCGTGCGGTCTGTCCGGGTTGCACGCGTTCGGCGTGCCCGGCATCGACATCCTGCTGCCGATCGCCTTGTGGATCGTCGGCGTCGGCAGCGCGGTCACCCTCGCCCAGCGCGTGGTGACGGTGCGCCGCGAATCGGCCGAGGCCGACGGAATCGCCCAAGGGGGGAGCGGCGCATGAGCCGTGAAGAAGGAACGGAAGGCGGCCGGGGACCCGGCCGCGCGGCGCGGACCGGGCTGTTGCGGCTCGACACCGACAAGCTGACCGACGGGCTCTACGGCCTCGGCTGGAGCACGGTCAAGAAGCTGCCGGAAGGCGTCGCCGTACGGCTCGGCCGACAGCTCGCCGACCTGGCCTGGAAGCGCCGCGGCAAGGGGGTCCGCCGACTGGAGTCGAACCTCGCCCGCGTGGTCCCGGACGCGTCGCCCGAACGTCTCAGGGACCTGTCCCGGGCCGGGATGCGCGCCTATCTGCGCTACTGGATGGAGTCCTTCCGGCTGCCGGCCTGGAGCGAGGAGCGCATAAAGGCCGGTTTCACTCCCCAGGACGTGCACCACCTGGAGGAGGGGCTCAAGAGCGGCCGGGGCGTCGTCCTCGCGCTGCCCCACATGGGCAACTACGACCTCGCGGGCGTCTGGGTCACCACCAAGCTCGGCGTCCCCTTCACCACCGTCGCGGAACGCCTCAAGCCGGAAACCCTCTACGACCGCTTCGTCGCCTACCGCGAGAGCCTGGGCATGGAGGTGCTGCCGCACACCGGCGGGGCCGCCTTCGGCACCCTGGCGCGGCGGCTGCGGGCCGGTGGCCTGGTCTGCCTGGTCGCCGACCGCGACCTGTCCAGCTCGGGCATGGAGGTCAAGTTCTTCGGCGAGGCGGCGAAGATGCCGGCGGGCCCCGCGATGCTCGCCCTGCAGACCGGGGCGATGCTCCTGCCCGTCACGCTCTGGTACGACCGGACCCCGATCATGCGCGGCAGGGTCCACCCGGAGATCGAGGTGCCGGAGACCGGCACCCGCACGGAGAAGGCCGCCGCGATGACCCAGGCCCTCGCCGATGCCTTCGCCTCGGGGATCGCCGAACACCCGGCGGACTGGCACATGCTCCAGCGCCTCTGGCTCGCCGACCTGGAGCCGCGCGAGGAGACCGGCGCCGACGGCGGGGCCGCGGCCCCGGGCGTCCGCGCCCCGGGCGACGCGGCCGACCCGCCGGCCGACGCCCCTCCTGCCGCCCACGGCGACGCCTCGGAAACGGAGAAGGCGTGAAAATCGGCATCGTCTGCCCCTATTCGTGGGACGTCCCCGGTGGCGTCCAGTTCCACATCAGGGACCTCGCCGAACACCTGATCCGGCTCGGCCACGACGTCTCCGTCCTGGCCCCCGCGGACGACGACAAGCCGCTGCCGCCGTACGTCGTCTCCGCGGGCCGCGCCGTCCCGGTGCCCTACAACGGCTCGGTCGCCCGGCTGAACTTCGGGTTCCTCTCCGCGGCCCGCGTCCGCCGCTGGCTGCAGAACGGCGCGTTCGACGTCATCCACATCCACGAGCCGGCCTCGCCGTCGCTGGGACTGCTCTCCTGCTGGGCGGCCCAGGGCCCCATCGTGGCGACCTTCCACACCTCCAACCCGCGCTCCCGGGCGATGATCGCCGCGTACCCGATCCTGCAGCCGGCCCTGGAGAAGATCAGCGCCCGGATCGCGGTGAGCGAGTACGCCCGCCGCACGCTCGTCGAGCACCTCGGTGGCGACGCGGTGGTCATCCCCAACGGCGTCGACGTCGACTTCTTCGCGCGGGCCGAGCCGAAGGCCGAGTGGCAGTCCACGCCGGCGGGCGGCACGGACACGGGCGAGGGACCCGGCACGGGCCGCGGGGGCACGATCGGCTTCATCGGCCGGATCGACGAGCCGCGCAAGGGCCTGCCGGTCCTGATGAAGGCGCTGCCCGCGATCCTCGCCGAAGTGCCGGACGCCCGGCTGCTGGTGGCCGGCCGCGGCGACGAGGAGGAGGCGGTCGCCGCGCTGCCCCCCGAGATGCGCTCCCGGGTGGAGTTCCTCGGCATGGTCACCGACGAGGACAAGGCCCGGCTGCTGCGCAGCGTCGATCTGTACGTCGCGCCCAACACCGGCGGCGAGTCCTTCGGCATCATCCTCGTCGAGGCCATGTCGGCCGGTGCCCCGGTCCTGGCCAGCGACCTCGACGCGTTCGCCCAGGTCCTGGACCAGGGCGAGGCGGGGGAGCTCTTCGCCAACGAGGACGCGGCGGCCCTCGCGGCCGCCGCCGTACGCCTGCTCGCCGACCCCGAGCGGCTGGCCGAGCTGCGCGCACGCGGCAGCAAGCACGTCCGCCGCTTCGACTGGTCCACGGTCGGCGCCGACATCCTCGCGGTGTACGAGACGGTGACCGACGGCGCCGCCTCGGTGGCCACCGACGAGCGGGTGGGGCTGCGGGCCCGCTGGGGCCTGGCCAAGGAGTGAGCGCCGACCGGTGCGGCCGGCGCCGCGGCGGCCGGTACTGTGACCCGGCGTGACCACCTTCATCTGGATCGCGGCCGCGGTCGTCCTCATCGGCGTCTACCTGAGCTGGACGGCCGGACGCCTCGACCGCCTGCACGCACGGATCGACGCGGCCAGGGCGGCCCTCGACGCCCAACTGCTCCGGCGGGCCTCGGTCGCCCAGGAGGTGGGCACCTCGGGTGTGCTCGACCCCGCCGCGTCGATCGTGCTCTACCAGGCGGCGCACGAGGCCCGGCAGGCCGAGGAGGATCACCGCGAGGTCGCCGAGAGCGAACTGAGCCAGGCGCTGCGGGCCATCTTCGCCGAGGAGGCCCAGCTGGAGGCCGTACGGGAGGCCCCGGGCGGCGAGGGGACCGTCGCCGAGCTGACCGCGGCGGTCCGCCGCGTGCCGATGGCCCGCCGCTTCCACAACGACGCCGTACGGGCCGCCCGCGCCGTACGCCGGCACCGGGTGGTGCGCTATCTGCGGCTGGCGGGCCACGCGCCGTTCCCGCTGGCCTTCGAGACGGACGACGAGCCGCCCGCGGTGCTCGACGACCGCTCGGGCGGAAACTGAGAGTGGCCTTTACGACCGCGTCGCCGGCCCTAACGAGCCACTGACCTCTAATTGGCCCTTTTCGCAGGCCACTCGCAAAGGGTTGTGTGGGCGGCAACGTAAAACCACCCGCACTGAGTGAGGTCCACCGTGTCCAGCACGCCTACCACGCCCCAGCACCCCGAGACCGGAACCGCGCGCGTCAAGCGCGGTATGGCCGAGCAGCTCAAGGGCGGCGTGATCATGGACGTCGTCACGCCGGAAGAGGCGAAGATCGCCGAGGACGCCGGCGCCGTCGCCGTCATGGCCCTGGAGCGGGTCCCGGCCGACATCCGCAAGGACGGCGGCGTGGCCCGCATGTCCGACCCGGACATGATCGACGGCATCATCAACGCCGTGTCCATCCCGGTCATGGCCAAGTCCCGCATCGGCCACATCGTCGAGGCCCAGGTCCTGCAGTCGCTCGGCGTGGACTACATCGACGAGTCCGAGGTCCTCACCCCGGCCGACGAGGTCAACCACTCCGACAAGTGGGCCTACACCACCCCCTTCGTCTGTGGTGCCACCAACCTGGGCGAGGCACTGCGCCGGATCGCCGAGGGCGCGGCCATGATCCGCTCGAAGGGCGAGGCCGGCACCGGCAACGTCGTCGAGGCGGTCCGCCACATGCGCCAGATCAAGGGTGAGATCGCCCGGCTGCGCGGCTACGACAACAACGAGCTGTTCGCCGCCGCCAAGGAGCTGCGCGCGCCGTACGAGCTGGTCAAGGAGGTCGCCGAGCTCGGCAAGCTGCCGGTCGTGCTGTTCTCCGCGGGCGGCGTGGCGACCCCGGCCGACGCGGCCCTGATGCGCCAGCTCGGTGCCGAGGGCGTGTTCGTGGGCTCCGGCATCTTCAAGTCCGGTGACCCGGCCAAGCGCGCCGCCGCGATCGTGAAGGCCACCACCTTCTACGACGACCCGAAGGTCATCGCGGACGCCTCCCGCGACCTGGGCGAGGCCATGGTCGGCATCAACTGCGACACCCTCCCCGAGTCCGAGCGCTACGCCAACCGCGGCTGGTAAGGACGTCCATGACCACCCCCACCATCGGAGTGCTGGCCCTCCAGGGCGACGTCCGCGAGCACCTCACGGCGCTCGCCGAGTCGGACGCCCTGGCGCGGCCGGTGCGCCGCGCCGAGGAGCTGGACGAGCTCGACGGCCTGGTCATCCCGGGCGGCGAGTCCACCACCATGTCCAAGCTGGCGGTCGTCTTCGGCATGCTGGAGCCGCTGCGGGCGTTCGTCCGCGCCGGTAAGCCGGTCTACGGCACCTGCGCCGGCATGATCATGGTCGCGGACAAGCTGCTGGACGGCCGCGAGGACCAGGAGACGCTCGGCGGCGTCGACATGATCGTGCGCCGTAACGCCTTCGGGCGGCAGAACGAGTCCTTCGAGGCGGCCGTGGACATGGCCGGAATCCCCGGCGGGCCGGTCGACGGCGTCTTCATCCGGGCGCCGTGGGTCGAGTCGGTCGGCGCGTCCGCGGAGGTCCTCGCGACGTACGGCGGGCACACCGTTGCCGTCCGGCAAGGTAACGTCCTTGCCACCTCTTTCCACCCGGAACTCACCGGCGACCACCGCGTTCACGCGTTCTTCGTCGATATGGTGAGGCGCGCTGAGCGCTGATCCCGGGGCCGTGACGGCGACGGGCGGTGCGTACGGCACCCGGCGCCGTCCCGGTAGGATCGCAGGCGTTCGTTTCTCAATTGGTTACGCGAAGGAGACAGGCGGATGTCCGGCCACTCTAAATGGGCTACGACGAAGCACAAGAAGGCCGTGATCGATGCCAAGCGCGGCAAGCTCTTCGCGAAGCTGATCAAGAACATCGAGGTCGCGGCCCGCACCGGCGGCGCCGACGTGGACGGCAATCCGACGCTCTTCGACGCCATCCAGAAGGCCAAGAAGAGCTCGGTGCCCAACAAGAACATCGACAGCGCGCTCAAGCGCGGTGCGGGTCTTGAGGCCGGCGGCGCCGACTACGAAACCATCATGTACGAGGGCTACGGCCCCAACGGTGTCGCGGTGCTCATCGAGTGCCTCACCGACAACCGCAACCGTGCGGCCTCCGACGTCCGCGTCGCGATGACCCGCAACGGCGGCTCGATGGCCGACCCGGGCTCGGTGTCCTACCTCTTCAACCGCAAGGGCGTCGTGATCGTCCCCAAGGGCGAACTGACCGAGGACGACGTGCTCGGCGCGGTCCTGGACGCGGGCGCCGAAGAGGTCAACGACCTCGGTGACAGCTTCGAGGTGCTCAGCGAGGCAACCGACCTGGTCGCGGTGCGCACCGCGCTCCAGGAGGCGGGCATCGACTACGACTCGGCCGACGCCAACTTCGTCCCGACCATGCAGGTCGAGCTCGAAGAAGAAGGCGCGCGCAAGATCTTCAAGCTGATCGACGCCCTGGAGGACAGCGACGACGTGCAGAACGTCTTCGCCAACTTCGATGTCTCCGACGACGTCATGGCCAAGGTCGACGCCTGACGTCTGACGGCTCCGCCCGGCCGAACCGGCGCCGCACACGCGGAGTTGGCCGCCGGCCGCGGTGATTCCTCGTTTTTTCGGTCTTCGGTTTTCGCTTTTCGGTTGTTGATCGTTGCGCGGTGCGACGGGCCGGCGGGACACACCCCGCCGGCCCGTCGCATTGTCAGTGGCAGCCGATAGCCTGCAGGAACACATGGTCGAGCCGGAGGGGAGGGGCCCGATGAAGGTTCTTGGCGTGGACCCGGGGCTGACGCGCTGCGGAGTCGGCGTGGTGGACGGCGTCGCGGGCCGCCCGCTGAGCATGGTCGCCGTCGGTGTCGTACGCACCCCGGCGGACGCCGACATCGCGCACCGCCTCGTCCTGATCGAGCGCGGCATCGACGCGTGGCTCGACGAACACCGGCCCGAATTCGTCGCCGTGGAGCGGGTGTTCAGCCAGCACAACGTCCGTACGGTCATGGGCACCGCCCAGGCCAGCGCGGTCGCCATGCTGTGCGCCGCCCGCCGCGGACTGCCCGTCGCGCTGCACACCCCCAGCGAGGTCAAGGCCGCCGTGACCGGCTCCGGCCGGGCCGGCAAGGAACAGGTCGGCGCGATGGTCACCCGGCTGTTGCGGCTCGACGCACCCCCCAAGCCGGCCGACGCCGCCGACGCCCTGGCCCTTGCCATCTGCCACATCTGGCGCGCCCCCGCGGTCAATCGCCTCCAGCAGGCGCATGCCGCGGCCCGTCGCGCCGCCCCCGCTTCCCTCCCGTCCCCCGGCCCGCGCCGGGGGGCACCCCAGAAGGGCACCCGATGATCGCCTTCGTCTCTGGCCCGGTCGCGGCCCTCGCACCGGACACCGCCGTCGTCGAGGTCGGCGGTGTCGGCATGGCCGTCCAGTGCACCCCGAACACCCTGTCCGGGCTGCGCATCGGCCAGCAGACCAAGCTCGCCACCTCCCTCGTCGTACGGGAGGACTCCCTCACCCTCTACGGCTTCGCCGACGACGACGAACGGCAGACCTTCGAGCTGCTGCAGACCGCCAGCGGCGTCGGCCCCCGGCTCGCTCAGGCCATGCTGGCCGTGCACTCCCCCGACACGCTGCGCCTGGCCGTCTCCACCGGCGACGAGAAGACGCTCACCGCCGTGCCCGGCATCGGCAAGAAGGGCGCGCAGAAGCTGCTCCTGGAGCTGAAGGACCGCCTCGGCGCGCCGGTGGGCACCGCCCGCGCCGGCGTCGGCAGCGCCGCCACGGCCGGCTGGCGCGACCAGCTGCACGCCGCGCTGATCGGCCTCGGCTACGCCACCCGCGAGGCTGACGAAGCCGTCGCCGCGGTCGCACCGCAGGCCGACGCGGCGGTCGCCGACGGCGGGCAGCCGCAGGTGCCGCAGCTCCTCAGGGCCGCTCTGCAGACCTTGAACCGGGCGCGGTGAGCCGCGCCTCCCGGGGCCCGGCGGTCCGCCGCGGCCGGACCGGCGCCGCCGCGACTCCGGGCCCTCGACCGCATGACCATGCAGGCGGCCCGGCCGCCCCGACCCCGCGAGGCAATCCGTAGTGAACTGGGACGACACCGCACCGTCCGCCGCCGACGACATCGCCACCGACGCCGCCACCGGCGCGGCCGACCGGCTGGTCGGGGCGGACGCCGACGGCGAGGACACCGCTGTCGAGGCCGCCCTGCGGCCCAAGGACCTCGAAGAATTCGTGGGCCAGGAGCGGGTGCGCGAACAGCTCGACCTGGTGCTGCGGGCGGCCCGCGCGCGGGGCGCCACCGCCGACCACGTCCTGCTGTCCGGGGCCCCGGGGCTCGGCAAGACCACCCTGTCCATGATCATCGCGGCCGAGATGGGCGCCCCGATCCGCATCACCTCCGGCCCCGCCATCCAGCACGCCGGAGATCTCGCCGCGATCCTCTCCTCCCTCCAGGAGGGCGAGGTCCTCTTCCTCGACGAGATCCACCGGATGTCCCGGCCGGCCGAGGAAATGCTTTACATGGCGATGGAGGACTTCCGCGTCGACGTGATCGTCGGCAAGGGCCCGGGTGCCACCGCCATCCCGCTGGAACTCCCGCCCTTCACCCTGGTCGGCGCCACCACCCGGGCCGGCCTGCTGCCGCCCCCGCTGCGGGACCGTTTCGGCTTCACCGGCCACATGGAGTTCTACGCCCCCGTCGAGCTGGAGCGGGTCATCCACCGCTCGGCCGGCCTGCTGGACGTCCACATAGAGGCCGACGGTGCCGCCGAGATCGCCGGCCGCTCCCGTGGCACGCCGCGTATCGCCAACCGCCTGCTGCGCCGCGTCCGCGACTACGCCCAGGTAAAGGCCGACGGCGTGATCACCCGCGAGATCGCCTCGCAGGCCCTGGGCGTCTACGAGGTCGACGAGCGCGGCCTGGACCGCCTGGACCGTGCCGTGCTGACGGCCCTGCTCAAGCTCTTCGGCGGCGGCCCGGTGGGGCTGTCGACGCTGGCGGTCGCGGTAGGGGAGGAGCGTGAGACGGTCGAGGAGGTCGCCGAGCCGTTCCTGGTGCGCGAGGGCCTGCTCGCCCGTACTCCCCGTGGCCGGATCGCGACCCCCGCCGCCTGGGCACACCTGGGGCTCGTCCCGCCGCAGCAGCAATCGGGAGGAACCGGTCAGCAGGGCCTGTTCGGAGGCTGACGGCGCGGAGACTCGCACGGTCAGGAACTGCGGTGCGATGCTGGGCGTTGTTCCACCGGTGGGGACTCGCTTAGACTCCGCCGATGCCGTCCGAATGGACCGGCATTCCCACCCCCGTATATCAGACCGCGCATCAGCGGTCGTGCGAAGGATTTCCGTCCCGTGAGTATCGTGACTCTCCTCCCCTTCATCGTCCTCATCGGGGCAATGTTCCTGATGACCCGCTCTGCGAAGAAGAAGCAGCAGGCGGCCGCCCAGATGCGCAATGAAATGCAGCCCGGTACGGGCGTTCGGACGATCGGGGGCATGTACGCCACCGTCAAGGAAATCCACGAGGAGACCGTCCTCCTTGAGGTTGCTCCCAGCGTGCACGCCATTTACGCCAAGAACGCCATCGGCGCGGTTCTCCAGGACGAGGAGTACAACCGCATTCTCGACGGCGCCGACCCGGTCGCGCACGACGAGTCGGTCGTCCCGGACGACGCCTCGTCGCTGACCGGCGCCACCGCCGCCGACGCCCCCGAGACGGGCGACAAGGCCGACAAGATCGACCTGGGGAAGGGCGACGCCCCGGCCGAGCCGGCCGCCGCGGACGCCGATGAGCCCGCCGCCGAGGACGCCGCCAAGGCCGACTCCGACGCCAAGAGCGACGCGGAGACCGCCAAGGACGACAAGAAGGCCGGCGGCGCCGACGCGAAGTAGTCCCGCCCGGACGGAACCGCGGAGCACCCATGAGCGGTGCACCGCGGTTCCGGGACGGTCTAGGCTCCGGCGGGGGCACGTCCCCACAACACTTCGTGGCCGCTCGGCAGACACCCGAAGCCGAGTGGTTGGACAGGGAGATACGAGAAGGTGGCAGCACCGAAGAAGGGCCGCAGGGCGCCCGCGAGCCAGGGTCATCCGGGGCGCACCCTGGTCCTGATCCTGATCGCGATGGTCGCTCTGGTCGGAGGCATGTTCTACTCCGGCACGCTGACGCCCCGACTGGGCATCGACCTGGCCGGAGGCACCAGTTTCACGCTGGCGGCCCAGAATCAGCCGGGCAAGCCCAACGCGATCAACGAGACCAACATGAACACCGCCGCCGGCATCATGGAGCGGCGGGTCAACGGTCTCGGTGTGACCGAGTCCGAGGTCCAGACGCAGGGCAGCAACCACATCATCGTGAACATCCCCAAGGGGACGGACGCGAAGCAGGCCCGCCAGCAGGTCGGTACCACCGCCCAGCTCGGATTCCGGCCGGTGCTGACCACCACTGCCGGCGCCAAGACCCCTGACCCCTCGGCCAGCCCCTCCCCGGGCGGCAAGAACGGCAAGGGCGAGGACGGCAAGGGCAAGGCCGACCCGGGCGCCAAGGGCGCCGGCCAGCAGAGCGCCGGTTCCTCCCCGAAGCCCGGCGCGAGCGCCACGACGCAGGGCAGGGCCGTCACGGACTCCCTGAAGAAGGCTCCGTCCGCGACGCCGACCCCCTCCGGTTCGCCCAAGCCCTCCCTGCCCCCGGTGCCGCCCACCGGTGGCGCCGCGGACCTCCCGCCGGCGGTGCAGAAGCAGCTCGCCGCGCTGGACTGCTCCACCAAGGCCAATCGCGCCGCGGCCGGTCAGCAGGCCGCCAACGCCAAGCCGACGGACACGATCGCCGCCTGCAAGGACGACGGTACGCAGAAGTACGCGCTCGGTCCGATCGCCGTCGAGGGCACCGACGTCAAGGACGCCAAGGCCATCTTCGACAGCCAGCAGGGTCAGGGCTGGATCGTCCAGATGGACTTCACCTCCGACGGAGGCAAGAAGTTCGCGGACATCACCGGCAAGCTCGCCACCAAGACGCAGCCGCAGAACCAGTTCGCGATCGTCCTGGACGGCGCGGTGGTCTCCGACCCGCGCGTCAGCCAGCAGCTCAACGGCGGTAACGCCACCATCTCCGGTGGCTTCACCCAGCAGTCCGCCGAGGACCTCGGCAACATGCTGTCCTACGGCGCGCTGCCGCTGTCGTTCAAGATCGACGACGAGACCACGGTCACCGCGGCCCTCGGCGGCGAGCAGCTGCACGCCGGTCTGATCGCAGGCGCCATCGGCCTGGCCCTGGTCATCATCTACCTGGTCGCCTACTACCGGGGCCTGGCGCTCGTCGCGCTGGCGAGCCTCGGGGTCTCGGCGGTCCTGACGTACACGATCATGACCTTGCTCGGCCCGGCCATCGGATTCGCGCTGAACCTGCCGGCGGTCTGTGGCGCCATCGTCGCCATCGGTATCACCGCCGACTCCTTCATCGTCTACTTCGAACGCATCCGGGACGAGATCCGCGAGGGTCGCACGCTCCGTCCGGCCGTCGAGCGCGGCTGGCCACGGGCCCGCCGCACGATCATGGTTTCCGACTTCGTGTCGTTCCTGGCCGCCGCGGTGCTGTTCATCGTCACCGTCGGCAAGGTGCAGGGCTTCGCGTTCACGCTCGGCCTGACCACCGTCCTCGACGTCGTCGTGGTCTTCTTCTTCACCAAGCCGCTGATGACGCTGCTGGCCCGGCGGAAGTTCTTCGCCGACGGCCACCCGTGGTCCGGCCTGGATCCCAAGCGCCTGGGTGCCAAGCCGCCGCTGCGACGCCGCCGAGGTACCGCCCCCATCGAGACGAAGGAGGCGTGAGATGTCCAAGCTCGGAAACATCGGCGCCCGGCTCTACCGCGGCGAGGTCGGCTACGACTTCATCGGCAAGCGGAAGATCTGGTACGGCATCTCGATCCTCATCACCATCACGGCCATCGTCGGCCTGGCGGTGCGCGGCCTGAACATGGGCATCGAGTTCTCCGGTGGTGCGGTCTTCACCACCCCGGAGACCTCCGTGTCCGCCTCGGAGGCACAGCACAAGGCCGAGTCGGCGGCCGGCGGCCGCCAGGCCGTGGTGCAGAAGCTCGGCGGAGGCTCGCTGCGCATCCAGATCAGCGGCCTGGACACCAAGCAGGCGGTCCCGGTCCAGGAAGAGCTCGCCAAGGACCTGAACGTCCCGGTCAAGGACGTCAACACCCAGCTGGTCGGCCCGAGTTGGGGTGAGCAGATCGCCAACAAGGCCTGGCTGGGCCTGGGGATCTTCATGATCCTCGTGGTGATCTACCTCGCCATCGCCTTCGAATGGCGCATGGCACTCGCCGCCCTGATCGCGCTGATCCACGACCTCACCATCACGGTCGGCATCTACGCCCTGGTCGGCTTCGAGGTCACCCCTGGCACGGTCATCGGTCTGCTGACGATCCTCGGTTACTCCTTGTACGACACGGTCGTCGTCTTCGACAGCCTCAAGGAAGCCTCCAAGGACATCACCAAGCAGACCCGCTTCACCTACAGCGAGATCGCCAACCGCAGCATCAACGGCACCCTGGTGCGCTCCATCAACACCACCGTCGTGGCGCTGCTGCCGGTCGCCGGTCTGCTCTTCGTCGGTGGCGGAGTGCTCGGCGCGGGCATGCTCAACGACATCTCGCTGGCGCTGTTCGTCGGTCTCGCCGCCGGTGCGTACTCCTCGATCTTCATCGCCACCCCGCTGGTCGCCGACTTCAAGGAGCGCGAGCCGCAGATGAAGGCGCTGGTCAAGCGGGTGCGGGCCAAGCGTGCCGCGGCCGCGGCCAAGGGCGCGGGCCCGGAGGAGCCGCAGGACGCGGATCCCGTCGGGGCGGCCGGATCCGACGACGACACCGCGGTCGTCGGACCGCGCTCCCAGCCCGCCTCCCGTAACCGCGGACGCGGCCGTCCGTCGGGCAAGCGCCGATGAGCGCCCCCACGGAGCTGCGCGAGCTGCTGCTCAGCCGGATCTCGGATGTCCCGGACTACCCGCAGCCGGGCGTGATGTTCAAGGACATCACCCCGCTGCTGGCCGACGCGGCCGCCTTCGGCGCGCTGACCGACGCGTTCGTGGACCTGTGCCGGGAGTACCGTGCCGACAAGGTCGTGGGCCTCGAGGCCCGCGGGTTCATCCTCGCCGCGCCCGTCGCGGTCCGTGCCGGAATCGGCTTCGTGCCCGTCCGTAAGGCCGGCAAGCTGCCCGGGGCGACGCTCGGGCAGGCGTACGCGCTGGAGTACGGCACCGCCGAGATCGAGATCCACGCCGACGCGCTGGCCCCGGGCGACCGGGTGCTGGTGATAGACGACGTGCTCGCCACCGGCGGCACCGCCGACGCCTCGGTGCAGCTCATCCGCCGCGCGGGCGCCGATGTCGCCGGCGTCGCGGTACTGCTGGAGCTGGGCTTCCTGGCCGGAAGGCAGCGGCTGGAGCCGGGCCTGAAGGGCGCTCCTCTGGAGGCTCTGATCACCGTCTGAGCCGACCTCCCACCTCACCTCGGCACCAGGGGCCCCGGAAGAATTCGGGCGCCCCTGGTGCTGTGTCATGTACGGAGCCATGGCCGCGGGAGAGCCGCGGCCCCGGGGTCGATACCATGGCACCCCGACCCGTTCGTGGTCTTGTGGTCCGGAACCGCTTGAGGAGTGCTCTTGCCAGACGAGGCCCAGCCGCTCTCCCCCGGATCGCGTCCGGGGGGATCCCCCGCCGCGCGTCCGGACGAGCCGAAGCCCCAGGACGCGGCTGCCTCGGACACGCCGAAGCCCGAGCGGCAGAGCGCGTCCGACGAAACCGCCGCGCCCCGGCCCTCGGCCGACCGGCCTGCACCCACGTCCCCGGCTCCCGGGGACGGCCCCGCCCAGGGCGCTTCCGCAGCCGACCCGGCGGGCTCCGCGGCCCCGGCGCCCAAGGCCGCCAAGTCCGGTCCGCCCGCCAAGGCAGGCCCGTCCGCGACACCGGCCCCGGCGCCCAAGCCGCTGCCGCCCGCCCCGGCCGGCCGCTCCGGATCGCCCAACCGCGTCCGCGCCCGCCTGGCCCGGCTCGGCGTCCAGCGCTCCAGCCCGTACAACCCGGTCCTGGAACCGCTGCTGCGGATCGTGCGCGGCAACGACCCCAAGATCGAGGCGGCGACGCTGCGCCAGATCGAGCGGGCCTACCAGGTGGCCGAGCGCTGGCACCGCGGCCAGAAGCGCAAGAGCGGCGACCCGTACATCACCCACCCGCTCGCGGTGACCACGATCCTCGCCGAACTGGGCATGGACCCGGCCACCTTGATGGCGGGCCTGCTGCACGACACCGTCGAGGACACCGAGTACGGCCTGGACACCCTGCGCCGTGACTTCGGCGACCAGGTCGCGCTGCTCGTCGACGGTGTCACCAAGCTCGACCGGGTCAAGTTCGGTGAGGCCGCGCAGGCCGAGACCGTCCGCAAGATGGTCGTCGCGATGGCCAAGGACCCGCGCGTCCTGGTCATCAAGCTCGCCGACCGGCTGCACAACATGCGCACCATGCGCTACCTCAAGCGGGAGAAGCAGGAGAAGAAGGCCCGCGAGACGCTGGAGATCTACGCTCCGCTCGCCCACCGCCTGGGCATGAACACCATCAAGTGGGAGCTGGAGGACCTCGCCTTCGCGATCCTCTACCCCAAGATGTACGACGAGATCGTGCGGCTGGTCGCCGAGCGCGCGCCCAAGCGTGATGAGTACCTGGCGATAGTGACCGACGAGGTCCAGGCGGATCTGCGCGCCGCCCGCATCAAGGCCACCGTCACCGGCCGGCCGAAGCATTACTACAGCGTCTACCAGAAGATGATCGTCCGCGGCCGCGACTTCGCCGAGATCTACGACCTGGTGGGCATCCGCGTCCTCGTCGACACCGTCCGCGACTGCTACGCGGCGCTCGGCACCGTCCACGCCCGGTGGAACCCGGTACCGGGGCGGTTCAAGGACTACATCGCGATGCCCAAGTTCAACATGTACCAGTCGCTCCACACGACGGTCATCGGGCCCAACGGCAAGCCCGTCGAGCTGCAGATCCGCACGTTCGACATGCACCGCCGCGCCGAGTACGGCATCGCCGCCCACTGGAAGTACAAGCAGGAGGCCGTCGCCGGCGCCTCCAAGGTGCGTACGGACATCCCCAAGGGCAAGGGCGCCGGCCAGGACACCGTCAACGACATGGCCTGGCTGCGGCAGTTGCTGGACTGGCAGAAGGAGACCGAGGACCCGGGCGAGTTCCTCGAATCGCTGCGCTTCGACCTCTCCCGCAACGAGGTCTTCGTCTTCACGCCGAAGGGCGACGTCATAGCGCTGCCGGCGGGCGCCACCCCGGTGGACTTCGCCTACGCGGTGCACACCGAGGTCGGCCACCGCACGATAGGAGCGCGGGTCAACGGGCGGCTCGTGCCGCTCGAATCGACCCTGGACAACGGCGACCTGGTGGAGGTCTTCACCTCCAAGGCGCCCGGCGCCGGGCCGTCCCGCGACTGGCTGGGCTTCGTCAAGTCCCCGCGCGCCCGCAACAAGATCCGCGCCTGGTTCTCCAAGGAACGCCGGGACGAGGCCATCGAGCAGGGCAAGGACGCCATCGCGCGGGCCATGCGCAAGCAGAACCTGCCGATCCAGCGGATCCTGACCGGAGATTCCCTGGTCACCCTCGCGCACGAGATGCGCTACCCCGACATCTCCTCGCTGTACGCCGCCATCGGCGAGGGCCATGTCACCGCGCAGAGCGTCGTGCAGAAGCTGGTGCAGGCGCTCGGCGGCCAGGACGAGGCCTCCGAGGACATCGCCGAGTCGACGCCGATCCGCCCACGCTCGAAGCGGCGCTCCAGCGCCGACCCGGGCGTCGTGGTCAAGGGCGTCGACGATGTGTGGGTCAAGCTCGCCCGCTGCTGTACGCCCGTCCCCGGCGATCCCATCATCGGCTTCGTCACCCGCGGCAGCGGCGTCTCGGTGCACCGCGCGGACTGCGTCAACGTCGACTCGCTGTCCAAGCAGCCCGAGCGGATCCTGGAGGTCGAGTGGGCACCCACCCAGTCCTCCGTCTTCCTGGTCGCCATCCAGGTCGAGGCGCTGGACCGCTCCCGGCTGCTGTCGGACGTCACCCGGGTGCTGTCCGACCAGCACGTCAACATCCTCTCCGCGGCCGTGCAGACCTCTCGTGACCGGGTCGCCACCTCTCGCTTCACCTTCGAGATGGGCGATCCCAAGCACCTGGGGCATGTGCTGAAGGCCGTACGCGGCGTGGAGGGCGTCTACGACGTCTACCGCGTGACCTCGGCGCGCAGGCCCTGACGGCGCGCGACCGCCGCCCGCGTGCGGCGGTCGCCGGCCACGACATGACGAGGGCCCCGGCAGGCATCGCCTACCGGGGCCCTCCGCCGTGTTCGGTGGTCAGCCGCCGAACTCCTCCAGGCCCTTCAGCGCCTGGTCCAGCAGTGCCTTGCGGCCCTCCAGCTCACGGCCGAGCTTGTCCGCCTTGGCGTTGTTGCCCTGCGCCCGAGCCGTGTCGATCTGCTTCTCCAGCTTGTCGACAGCGTCCTGGAGCTGGCCCGTCAGCCCCGCGGCGCGCGCCCGCGCCTCGGGGTTCGTCCGCCGCCACTCGGTCTCCTCGGACTCCTGGATGGCGCGCTCGACGGCGTGCATCCGGCCCTCGATCTTCGGGCGGGCGTCCCGCGGCACATGGCCGATGGACTCCCACCGCTCGTTGATCGAGCGGAACGCGGCCCGTGCCGCCTTCAGGTCGGAGACCGGAAGGAGCTTCTCGGCCTCGGTGACCAGCTCCTCCTTGCGGGTCAGATTCTCCTGCTGTTCGGCGTCGCGCTCCGCGAAGACCTCGCTGCGCGCCTGGAAGAAGATGTCCTGGGCGCCGCGGAAGCGGTTCCACAGGTCGTCCTCGTGCTCGCGCTGGGCGCGGCCGGCCGCCTTCCAGTCCGTCATCAGCTCGCGGTAGCGGGCGGCCGTCGCCCCCCAGTCCGTCGACTTCGACAGCGCCTCGGCCTCGCCGACCAGCTTCTCCTTGGCCTTACGGGCGTCCTCGCGCTGCGCGTCCAGCGAAGCGAAGTGCGCCTTGCGACGCTTGGAGAAGGCCGAGCGGGCGTGCGAGAAGCGGTGCCAGAGCTCGTCGTCCGCCTTGCGGTCCAGACGCGGCAGGCCCTTCCAGGTGTCGACCAGCGCACGGAGCCGCTCACCCGCCACCCGCCACTGCTCGCTGGCGGCCAGCTCCTCGGCCTCGGTGACCAGCTTCTCCTTGGCCTGGCGGGCCTCGTCGCTCTGCTTGGCCTTCTGCGCCTTGCGCTCCTCGCGCCGCGCCTCGACCGTGGACACGAGCTTGTCCAGCCGCTTCCTCAGCGCTTCCAGATCACCCACCGCGTGGTGCTCGTCGACCTGCTGGCGCAGATGGTCGATCGCGGTCGTGGCGTCCTTCGCCGACAGGTCGGTGGTCTTGACCCGTCGCTCGAGGAGGCCGATTTCGACGACCAGGCCCTCGTACTTGCGCTCGAAGTAGGCGAGGGCCTCCTCGGGAGATCCCGCCTGCCACGATCCGACAACCTGCTCGCCGTCGGCGGTACGCACGTACACGGTCCCCGTCTCATCGACGCGGCCCCATGGGTCGCTGCTCACAGCGCCTCCTCCACATGATGCCGACGAGGGCGTGCGGCCCCCCGGCATCGTCCACAGTTTCTGTCCGGCAGAGCCTCGCCCTGGCCGGTCCGACGGGCTGTCTTGCGGTGAGGGTGGCAGCCGTCGGAGCAGGCACCCTACACAACGCCAATCTAGGCGAATGGCGGTCGGCTGTCCGCATCCAGCACGACCAAAATTCCGCGGTTCGCACACGGGGGCGACGGCGCCCGGCCCCGGTCGGCCGGGCAGCCGTCAGGATTTCGTGACGGTCGCCCGGTTGATGACGACGGTGGCGTTGGGCGCGGTGTTGTTCGTTGCCGTATCCGCCGATGAACCGGCCTTGGCGATCTTCCGCAGGACGTCCATACCGCCGGTGATGGTTCCGAACGGTGTGTAGTTGGGCGGCAGCTGACTGTCCTGGTAGACGAGGAAGAACTGGCTGCCGCCGGAGTCGCGGGTCTTGTCGCTCTTGCCGTCGTAGCGGTTGGCCATCGCGACGGTGCCCGCCGGATAGACGTTGCCCTTGATCCGCGGGTCCTTGAGGTTCTCGTCGGGGATGGTGTAGCCGGGGGTGCCCTGGCCGGTGCCGGTCGGGTCGCCGCACTGCAGGACGTGGATGCCGTCATCCACCAGGCGATGGCACTTGCTGTGGTCGAAGTAGCCCCGGCCGGCGAGGAAGGCGAAGGAGTTCACGGTGTGCGGCGCCTTGCGGGCGTCCAGCTTCAGCTCGATCGGGCCGCAGGTCGTGCCCAGCTTCACGGCGTACGAGGCCGAGGTGTCGACCGTCATCGTCGGCTCCTTCTTCCACGTCTCCTTGGACGGGGAGCCCTTCGCGGGCTTGCCGCAGGGGTCCGGCGCCTTCGTGGGAGCGGCCGCGGCCCGGTCGTCCTCGTCCGCGCCGCCCGCCAGTCCCGCCGAGGCGTAGGCGGCGGCCCCGGCGGCGAGGACCACGGCCAGGGCGGACGCCATGATCACGTTGCGGCGTCTGGTCTTCCGACGGGCCGCGGACCGCCGTTGCTGCTGGCGCTCGAACTTCTCCCGGGCGAGCTTCCGCCGCCGCTGATCGCTGTTGACCACCGGTCGTCTCCTTGTCGTGAGCGTTGCGCCGCTCTTGTCTGCCGTGGCCGTACCGTATACGGGTTCGCCCCGCCGGGAGTCCCGCCGGTAGGCTCTGGAGCTGCCGAGATGTTCCGGGAGCGGCCCCGCGGGCCGCCCTCCGCCGACCTTTAAGGACGAACGTGCTGATTGCCGGGTTCCCCGCCGGGGCCTGGGGGACCAACTGCTATTTGGTCGCCCCCGCCGCCGGCGAGGAGTGCGTCATCATCGACCCGGGCCACCAGGCCGCCCAAGGAGTCGAGGACGCCGTCGCGAAGCATCGGCTCAAGCCCGTCGCGGTCATCCTCACCCACGGCCACATCGACCACGTCGCCTCGGTCGTCCCGGTGTGCGGCGCGCACGACGTCCCCGCCTGGATCCACCCCGAGGACCGCTACATGATGAGCGACCCGGAGAAGGCCCTCGGCCGCTCCATCGGTCAGCAGCTCATGGGCGAACTCACCGTGGGGGAGCCGGACGACGTCAAGGAGCTGACCGACGGCGGCGCGCTGGAGCTGGCCGGCATGGAGTTCTCCGTCGCGCACGCGCCGGGCCATACCAAGGGGTCGGTGACGTTCAGGATGCCCGAGCAGGCCGACATCCCGCCGGTCTTCTTCTCGGGCGACCTGCTGTTCGCCGGCTCCATCGGACGTACCGATCTGCCGGGCGGCGACCACGCCGAGATCCTGCAGTCGCTGGCGCGTGTGTGCCTGCCGCTGGAGAACTCGACCGTCGTCCTGTCCGGCCACGGCCCCCAGACCACCATCGGCCGAGAGCGCGCCGCCAACCCCTATCTCCGGGAAGTGGCCGCCGGCTTCGGAGACGGCTTCACCGCCGCTCCGCGACGAGGAATGTGACGAGACCTTCCGTGAGCACCTTTCAGGCCCCCAAGGGCACGTACGACCTGCTCCCCCCGAATTCGGCGACCTATCTCGCGGTGCGCGAGGCGATCTCCTCGCCGCTGCGGAACTCCGGGTACGGCTACATCGAGACGCCCGGTTTCGAGAACGTCGAGCTGTTCGCCCGCGGTGTCGGTGAGTCCACCGACATCGTGACCAAGGAGATGTACGCCTTCGAGACCAAGGGCGGCGACCAGCTCGCGCTGCGCCCCGAAGGCACCGCGTCCGTGCTGCGCGCGGCGCTGGAGGCCAACCTCCACAAGGGCGGCAACCTCCCCGTCAAGCTCTGGTACTCCGGTTCCTACTACCGCTACGAGCGCCCGCAGAAGGGCCGCTACCGCCACTTCTCGCAGGTCGGTGCGGAGGCGATCGGCACGGAGGACCCGGCGCTGGACGCCGAGTTGATCATCCTGGCCGACCAGGCGTACCGCTCGCTCGGGCTGCGTGAGTTCCGCATCCTGCTGAACTCGCTCGGTGACGCGGAGTGCCGCCCCGTCTACCGCGCCGCCCTGCAGGATTTCCTGCGGGGACTGGAGCTGGACGAGGAGACCCGCCGCCGGATCGACATCAACCCGCTGCGGGTCCTGGACGACAAGCGCGACGCCGTACAGAAGCAGCTGGTCGGGGCCCCGGCCCTGCGTGACTACCTGTGCGAGGCGTGCAAGACCTACCACGAGCAGGTGCGCGATCTGCTGACCGAGGCGGGAGTGGCGTTCGAGGACGACGAGAAGCTGGTCCGGGGCCTCGACTACTACACCCGCACCACCTTCGAATTCGTCCACGACGGCCTGGGCTCGCAGTCCGCGGTCGGCGGCGGCGGCCGCTACGACGGCCTGTCCGAGATGATCGGCGGCCCCGCGCTGCCGTCCGTCGGTTGGGCGCTCGGCGTGGACCGCACGGTGCTCGCCCTGGAGGCGGAGGGCATCACGCTGGACATCCCCGCCGCCACCGCCGTCTACGCCGTGCCGCTCGGCGAGGAGGCCCGCCGGGTGCTGTTCGCCGCGGTCACCGCGCTGCGCCGGGCCGGCGTCGCCACCGACTTCGCCTACGGCGGCAAGGGCCTGAAGAACGCCATGAAGTCGGCCAACCGCTCCGGCGCGCGGCTGGCGCTGGTGGCGGGCGAGCGGGATCTGGCCGAGGGCCTCGTCCAGATCAAGGACCTGGAGAGCGGCGAGCAGACCCCGGTCGCGCTGGACGCCGTCGTCGACGAGGTCCGGCGCATCCTGGGCTGAGGCAGCGCACGGCAGCAAGCCTGCGAGGGGCCCGGACGGTGACAGCACCGTCCGGGCCCCTCGTCGCGATGGGGGCGCGAGGGGGGGCTTCCCGCGTCAAGGCGGGGCCCGGGCGTTCATCCCGCCGCATGATTCGGCCGCCGGCCCACCCGGGCCGGAGGGCCGCGGTCCCAGGCCGGAAACCGGCACTCGCGGCGTTCCGAGCGCCCCGCGGCGGCTCGTCTTTATGTTCATCGAACGGTGGCCCGTAGCGGAGTTGAGGCAGAATGAAGGACGGCCGCGGCCCCGCGGCTCCGCTAGCTCACCCTCATCTCCCAAGGGATCGACGGAACGGCGATATGACGACGACAGCGATTGACGACGACGTGTCCACCGAAGACGACCGCGCGAGCGGCGCGGGCACCATTGGGTCGGGTCGCGGTCTTGCCTGGCTCTTGGTGATCACCGGCGCGCTGGGTGTCCTGGCCTCCTGGGTCATCACGCTCGACAAGATCGAGCTGCTGAAGGACCCGAACTTCAAGCCGGCCTGCAGCCTCAACCCGATCATCTCCTGCGGCAACGTCATGAAGAGCTGGCAGGCGGAGGTCTTCGGCTTCCAGAACCCGGTCGCCGGGCTGGTCGCGTTCGGCGCGGTCGTCGCGATCGGCATGGGCCTGGTGGCGGGCGCCCGCTACCGCCGCTGGTTCTGGATCGGCCTGAACATCGGCACGCTGCTCGGCACGGTCTTCTGCATGTGGCTGATGTCCCAGTCGCTGTACGACATCAACTCGCTGTGCCTGTGGTGCACGCTGACCTGGTGCGTCACCATCCTGATGTTCTGGTACACCACCGTGCACAACATCAAGCACCGCATCATCCCGTGCCCCGAGGGCCTGCGCAGGAACGTGCTGGAGTTCCACTGGGTCGTGCCGGTGCTCTGGTACGGCGTGATCGCGCTGCTGATCCTCACCAAGTGGTGGACGTACTGGAGCACCCTGATCTGAGTTCCGGCCGCCGGTCAGGACCGTGGCCGGCGGCGTTGTCAGTGGCGTGACATAGGCTCGTGAGCGTGGAGCCCGACCTGTTCACCGCCGCTGCCGAAGACCGTCAAGAGAAGGACCCCGCGGGGTCTCCCCTCGCCGTGCGGATGCGTCCGCGCACCCTCGACGAGGTCGTGGGACAGCAGCATCTGCTCAAGCCGGGCTCGCCCCTGCGCCGTCTGGTGGGGGAGGGCAGCGGGGGGCCCGCGGGGCCGTCCTCCGTCTTCTTGTGGGGACCGCCGGGCATCGGCAAGACGACCCTCGCGTATGTCGTCAGTCAGGCGACGAACAAGCGCTTCGTGGAGCTCTCCGCGATCACCGCGGGCGTCAAGGAGGTCCGGGCGGTCATCGACGGTGCCCGGCGCGCCTCGGGCGGATTCGGCAAGGACACCGTCCTCTTCCTCGACGAGATCCACCGCTTCAGCAAGGCCCAGCAGGACTCCCTGCTCCCGGCGGTCGAGAACCGCTGGGTCACCCTGATCGCCGCGACCACAGAGAATCCGTACTTCTCGGTGATCTCCCCGCTGCTGTCCCGCTCGCTGCTGCTGACCCTCGAACCGCTCACGGACGACGATCTGCGCGGCCTGCTGCACCGCGCCCTGACCGACGCCCGCGGGCTCGCGGGGGCGGTCACCCTCCCCGAGGACACCGAGGCGCATCTGCTGCGTATCGCCGGCGGCGACGCCCGGCGGGCGTTGACGGCCCTGGAGGCCGGCGCCGGATCGGCGCTGTCCAAGGGGGAGAAGGAGATCACCCTCCAGACGCTGGAGGAGACCGTCGACCGCGCGGCGGTGAAGTACGACCGCAGCGGCGACCAGCACTACGACGTCGCCAGCGCCCTGATCAAGTCCATTCGCGGCTCCGATGTCGATGCCGCGCTGCACTACCTCGCCCGCATGATCGAGGCGGGGGAGGACCCGCGGTTCATCGCCCGCCGGCTGATGATCTCGGCGAGCGAGGACATCGGTCTGGCCGATCCGTCGGCTCTGCAGACCGCGGTCGCCGCCGCCCAGGCCGTGGCGATGATCGGCTTCCCGGAGGCCCGGATCACCCTCAGCCAGGCCACCATCGCCCTCGCCCTGGCCCCCAAGTCGAACGCCGCCTACACCGCGATCGACGCCGCGCTGGCCGACGTCCGCGCGGGCCAGGCCGGCGCGGTGCCGCCGCATCTGCGCGACGGCCACTACAAGGGCGCGGAGAAGCTGGGCCACGGTAAGGGCTATCAGTACCCGCACGACCTGCCGGGCGGCATCGCAGCGCAGCAGTACGCGCCGGACGAGGTGCACGGCAAGCGCTACTACAGCCCCACCCGGCACGGCGCCGAGGCGCGCTACGCCGATGTCGCCGACCGGGTCCGCGCCCGGCTGCGCGGCGAGACCGGCGACTGACGACCGCGGGGGCCGCTGCCGCGGCCCGTCGCGGTCAAGCCGGTGCGTCAGCCCCGGCGGCCGTCGTGTCGCTCCTCCGGGTCATTCCGCGGCGGCCTCGAAGAGCGTGTGCATCGCGCGGCGGAGTTCCGCGACATCCCGGACCGGCTCCGGAAAGTCGAACCGGGCATCGAAGGACCGGTGGTCGGTGTCGGTGAAGCGCACGCGCAGCCCGAACCGGTCCAGCGCCACCGGGACGGCCCGGTCCCGTACTCCGCAGAGCTGCGACCTGTCGCCCAGCAGTGCGCACAGCCCCCGCACCTGGTCGTCGTGCGCCGCGTGCAGATGCTGCAGCAGCTCCGCCTCGTGGGCCACCAGCGGGTCGGGAACCGCGGCGGCGAACTCGTCCGGCTCGACGGACTCGGCGCCCCACAGATCGTCCACCGCGCCCTCGCCGACCTCCAGGCGGAGCATCATCCAGGCGCTCCGTGCCGGCAGCCCGGGCGCAGGCTGGGGCGCAAGCGCCTCCCCGATGCCGAGCAGCTCGCCGACGGGATGCCGCTCGGCGAGGAGCATCGCCGCCTCGGCGCGCTGCTCGTTGCGTACGGGCGTCAGCCAGCCCGCCACCCACGCCCGTCCACGGATGCGATGCGGCACCGAAACCGGCGCGACATCCGTGATCTCCATCACTGCGGTAAGGTCGTCGTCCTGCGCGTACGCAGCCGCCCGTGCCGCCGCACAGTCGCCAGGGACCAGCAATAGCAGGTCTCCGTCGGGTGTCACGGTGCGGCAGACCGGAGCCGAAAGACCACTCTCATCGAGGTCCTCGACTCCAGGGATGCTCAAAGACGCCATACCATTGGACTCGACGAGGGTTCGTACGCGCTCGGCGGCAGTGGGCTGCTGGGCGTCTTCCACGGGACGCGGCTGACCCGCCTCGGTGCTTTGGGCACTGGGCAGGGGGATCCCAGGTCGAAACATGCGTTCTCCTCGCGGTAAGGTAAGCCTCACCTAACTTACACGGAGGTCCGTTCCACGTGAACCAGTCGCGTCCCAAGGTCAAGAAGTCGCGCGCTCTCGGCATCGCCCTGACGCCGAAGGCCGTCAAGTACTTCGAGGCCCGTCCCTACCCGCCCGGCGAGCACGGCCGTGGCCGCAAGCAGAACAGTGACTACAAGGTCCGTCTGCTCGAGAAGCAGCGTCTGCGTGCTCAGTACGACATCAGCGAGCGCCAGATGGCGCGTGCCTACGACCGCGCTCGGAAGGTCGACCTCAAGACAGGCGAAGCGCTGATCATCGAGCTTGAGCGCCGTCTGGACGCGCTCGTCCTGCGGTCGGGTATCGCCCGCACGATTTACCAGGCCCGCCAGATGGTGGTCCACGGCCACATCGCGGTCAACGACCGCAAGGTCGACAAGCCGTCCTTCCGCGTCCGCCCCGGCGACGTCGTGATGGTCCGCGAGCGCAGCCGCGAGAAGCACCCCTTCCAGGTCGCCCGCGAGGGTGGCTACGACACCGACGGTGAGACCCCGCGCTACCTCGAGGTCAACCTGCCGGCTCTGGCGTTCCGTCTCGACCGGGACCCGAACCGCAAGGAGATCCCGGTGATCTGCGACGAGCAGCTCGTCGTCGAGTACTACGCCCGATAAATCAGGCGTAGTCGCTCCGGCGAACGGCACTCAGCCCGCCGTCTCCCCACCGCTCGCGGAGGGGGAGGCGGCGGGTTCGTTCGTGACAGGAGCCGTGATGCGCACCGGGCGGCGCTGCCCCGGCACGCCTCGGGAGCGGCCCAGGATCCTGGCCACCGTCGCATCGAGGTCGAGCCGGCCGCCCACGTCCAGGCAGTCCGCGTAGCGCTCCGCGCCCAGCCGGGCCCGCGCCTGCTCCTCGCACAGTGCGTGCGGCTGGTTGTAGTAGCGCGAGCCGAACAGGGGCAGCCCCACCGACGGCCAGATCCGGCCCGCGGCGCCCTGCAGCACCGCGGCCTCCTCCGCATCCCCCTCGCCGAGCGTCACCAGCGCCAGCAGCTCGATCGCCAGCACGGACCCCAGCAGGTCGTGGAAGGTGTGATCGATGGTCAGGCACTCCTCCAGCAGCGCCCGCGCCCGTCCGCCCTCCCCACGGGTCCACGCCGCGTAGGCCAGGACGAACTGCGCGTACGCCAGCGTCCAGCGCTCGCCGTGGTCGTCGCACACCTGCTGGACGTCCTCGCACAGCCGTACCGCGCCCTCCAGCTCGCCCTGGAAGGCCACCGCCATCGCCAGCTCGACCTGCCCCATCAGCACATTGCTGTTGAGTTCACCAATCTCCCGGTAGCGACCTAGCGCGTCGCGCAGCAGCGTCTCGGCGCGCGGCATGTCGTCGCAGACCAGCGCCAGGCAGCCGGTGCGGTGCAGTGCGTACGCGGCCGCCGTGGCGTTGCCGGTGCGCTCGGCCTCCTCCCGGCACTCCTGGAGCGCCCCCATCGCGCCCACCGTGTCTCCTTGGAGGACCGCGACGTAACCGAGCACCCACAACGCCTTCAGCCGTGCCTCGTCGTGGCAGCTGTCCAGCTCCAGAGCCCGCTCCAGCCAGTGCCGGCCCTCCGAGAGGCGGCCGCAGCCCACCCAGTAGAACCACAGGGTGCCCGCGAGGTACTGGCCGAGGTGCGCGTCGAGTTCGCTCTCCAGGCTCTGCTCCAGGGCCACCCGCAGATTGGGCAGCTCCGCCTCGATCCGGGCGGCGATCTGGGTCTGCCGGGGGCTGAACCAGTCCAGTTCGCACCAGGTGGCGAGCCCCAGGTACCAGTCGCGGTGCCGGCGCCGCATCCGGTCGGCGTCGGCCGTCGCCTCCAGCCAGCCCGCGCCGTACGCCCGTACGGTGTCCAGCATCCGGTAGCGCACCCCGGCCGGGGCCTCCTCGCGCACCAGCACCGACTGGGCTACCAACTCGCCGAGAACGTCGAGGAGTTCCTCGGCCGGCAGCTCCGGGCCTGAGCAGATGTACTCGGCCGCCTCCAGGTCGAACTGCCCGGCGAAGACGGAGAGCCGCGCCCACAGCAGCCGCTCCTCGGCCGTGCACAGCTCATGGCTCCAGCCGATCGCCGTCCGCAGCGCCTGGTGGCGTGGCGGTCCGCCGCGGGTGGTGCCGGTCAGCAGCCGGAACCGGTCGTCGAGGCGGTGCCGCACCTGGTCCACGGAGAGGGCGCCCAACCGCCCCGCGGCCAGTTCGAGCGCGAGCGGAATGCGGTCGAGACGGCGGCAGAGTTCTTTGACGGCGGCCTCGTTGGACGGACTGACGGCGAAGCCGGCCACGACGCAGGCGGCGCGGTCCGCGAAGAGGCCGACCGCGTCGGCGCCGCTCATCGGCCGGACGGGCAGGTTCTCTTCACCCGCGACACCCAGCGGGCGCCGGCCCGCGGCGAGCACCCGCAGGTGCGGTGCGCGGCGCAGGAGGGCGGCGATCAGCTCTGCGCACCCGTCCACCAGGTGCTCGTATCCGTCGACGACGAGCAGCAGTTCGCGGTCCGCGAGATGGTCGAGCAGTGCGGTACGCGGTGGCCGTCCGGAGTGGTCGGCCACCGCCAGCGCCTCCACGAAGGCGTGCTCCAGCACCCCGGGGTCGCGTACCGCGGACAGCTCGACCAGCCACGCCCCGTCGCAGAAGCGATCCTGCAAGATCGCGGCCCCGTGGGTGGCGAGCCGCGTCTTGCCGATACCGCCGAGGCCGGTCAGGGTCACGAGCCGGGCGGCATCCAGCCGCTGCGTCAGTACGGCCAGTTCGTCGTCCCGGCCGACGAAGCGATTGAGTTCCGCGGGCAGATTTCCCGGTGTCCGCGCAAGGGCCGGAGCGGGGTGGGAAGAGCGTTCGGGGCGCGTGAAGCGTCGCATGGGACACGGAGCGTACTCGGAGGTGTGCGGACCGTACAATCACTCCTTCCGATTCCACTCCGGGGCGCGGGGAACGGGGTGCGGACGGACAGTCACGGCGCGATAAGGTCAAGGTTGCCGTTCGAGCGGGACAGTCGAGCGGGCCGAGCCCAGACCAAACCAGTCGGAGAGTGGTGCCAACGTGTCCGGTGGAGAGGTGGCCGGGATCCTCGTGGCCGTCTTCTGGGCGATCCTCGTGTCGTTCCTCGCCCTTGTGCTGGTGAGGCTCGCGCAGACGCTCAAGGCGACCACCAAGATGGTGGCCGAGGTATCCGACCAGGCCGTCCCACTCCTCGCCGACGCGTCCGCGACCGTCCGCTCCGCGCACAGCCAGCTCGCCCGGGTCGACGCCATCGCCGCCGACGTCCAAGAAGTCACCGCCAACGCCTCCGCGCTCTCCTCGACCGTCTCCTCCGCCTTCGGCGGACCGCTGGTCAAGGTCGCCGCGTTCGGCTACGGCGTACGCCGCGCGATCGGCAAGAAGGGCGAACCCGAGCCGAAGCGCACCGTCGTCGGCCGTACCCTGCCCGGCGCCCGCCGCGGCGGGCGCCGCAACCGTCGCTCCAAGGACTGATCACAGCGATGTTCCGCCGCGCATTCTGGTTCACCACCGGCGCCGCCGCCGGCGTCTGGGCCACCAACAAGGTCCACCGCAAGCTGCGCAAGCTGCAGCCCGACAGCCTCGCGGCGCAGGCCGCGGACAAGGCCGTCGAGACCGGCCACCGGCTGCGCCAATTTGCATTGGACGTACGCACGGGAATGGCGGACCGTGAAGAACAGCTGCACGACGCCCTCGGTCTCGGTGAGACGGGTGAGGCGCGCGAGCTGCCCGGACCGCGCTCGCGCGCGGTGCTCGAAACGCAGTACCGAACCACGAGAACAACCGGACCGACCGGGCTCACCGGACCGACTGGAAATGAGGACCACTGATGGAGTCGGCTGAAATCCGCCGCCGCTGGCTGCGCTTCTTCGAGGAGCGCGGGCACACCGTCGTGCCGTCGGCGTCGCTCATCGCGGACGACCCGACGCTGCTGCTCGTGAACGCGGGCATGGTCCCCTTCAAGCCCTACTTCCTCGGTGAGGCCAAGCCGCCCGGCCCGCGGGCCACCAGTGTCCAGAAGTGCGTGCGCACCCCGGACATCGAAGAGGTCGGCAAGACCACCCGGCACGGCACGTTCTTCCAGATGTGCGGCAACTTCTCCTTCGGTGAGTACTTCAAGGAAGGCGCCATCAAGTACGCCTGGGAGCTGCTGACCGGCTCGCAGGCCGACGGCGGCTACGGCCTGGACCCGGAGAAGCTCTGGATCACCGTCTACCTGGAGGACGACGAGGCCGAGCGCATCTGGCACGAGGTCATCGGGGTGCCCAAGGAGCGCATCCAGCGCCTGGGCAAGTCGGAGAACTACTGGTCCATGGGCGTCCCCGGCCCCTGCGGCCCGTGCTCCGAGATCAACTACGACCGCGGCCCGGACTTCGGCGTCGAGGGCGGCCCGGCCGTCAACGACGAGCGGTATGTGGAGATCTGGAACCTGGTCTTCATGCAGTACGAGCGCGGCGCCGGCACCGGCAAGGAGGACTTCGAGATCCTCGGTGAGCTGCCGCAGAAGAACATCGACACCGGCCTCGGCCTCGAGCGCCTGGCGATGATCCTCCAGGACGTCCCGAACATGTACGAGACGGACACCCTGCGCGTCGTCATCGACAAGGCCACCGAGCTGACCGGCGTCGGCTACGGCACCGCCCACGACAGTGACGTCTCGCTGCGCGTCGTCGCCGACCACATCCGCACGTCCACGATGCTCATCGGTGACGGCGTGACCCCCGGCAACGAGGGTCGCGGTTACGTCCTGCGCCGCATCATGCGCCGCGCCATCCGCAACATGCGCCTGCTCGGCGCCGGCGGCCTGGTCGTCGGCGAGCTGCTGGACGTCGTCATCCAGACGATGGGCCGGCAGTACCCGGAGCTGCTGGAGGACCGCCGCCGCATCGAGACGGTCGCCCTCGCCGAGGAGGCCGCCTTCGTCAAGACGCTGAAGGCCGGCACCAACATCCTCGACACCGCCGTCACCGAGACCAAGTCCTCCGGCGGCACGGTCCTGGCCGGCGACAAGGCGTTCCTGCTCCACGACACCTGGGGCTTCCCGATCGACCTCACCCTCGAAATGGCCGCCGAGCAGGGCCTTTCGGTGGACGAGAACGGCTTCCGCCGCCTGATGAAGGAGCAGCGGGAGCGCGCCAAGGCCGACGCCCAGGCCAAGAAGAGCGGCCACGCCGACCTGTCCGCCTACCGCGAGGTCGCCGACAAGTCCGGCGCCACGGAGTTCACCGGCTACAACGCCACCGAGGGTGAATCCACCATCGTCGGCCTCCTGGTCAACGGCGCCCCGGCGCCCGCCGCCCACGAGGGCGACGAGGTCGAGGTCGTCCTGGACCGCACCCCCTTCTACGCCGAGGGCGGCGGCCAGCTCGCCGACACCGGCCGGATCAAGCTGGACTCCGGCGCCGTCGTCGAGATCCGCGACGTCCAGCAGCCGGTGCCCGGGGTCACGGTCCACAAGGGCGTCGTCCAGGTCGGTGAGGTGGTGCTCGGCTCGGCCGCGTACGCCGCTATCGACATCACCCGCCGGCGCGCCATCGCCCGCGCCCACAGCGCCACCCACCTCACCCACCAGGCGCTGCGCGACGCCCTCGGGCCGACGGCCGCCCAGGCCGGTTCGGAGAACTCCCCGGGCCGCTTCCGCTTCGACTTCGGCTCGCCGGCCGCGGTGCCCGGCGGGGTCCTCACGGACGTCGAGCAGAAGATCAACGAGGTGCTCTCCCGCGAGCTCGATGTGCATGCCGAGGTCATGAGCATGCAGGACGCCAAGAAGCAGGGCGCCATCGCCGAGTTCGGCGAGAAGTACGGCGACCGCGTCCGCGTGGTCACCATCGGCGACTTCTCCAAGGAACTGTGCGGCGGCACACACGTCCACAACACCGCCCAGCTGGGTCTGGTGAAGCTGCTCGGCGAGTCCTCCATCGGCTCCGGCGTCCGCCGGGTCGAGGCGCTGGTGGGCGTGGACGCCTACAAGTTCCTGGCCCGTGAGCACACCGTCGTCTCGCAGCTCACCGAGCTGGTCAAGGGCCGCCCCGACGAGCTGCCCGAGAAGATCTCCGGTGTCCTCGCCAAGCTGAAGGACGCCGAGAAGGAGATCGAGAAGTTCCGCGCCGAGAAGGTGCTGCAGGCCGCCGCCGGGCTGGCCGAGGGCGCCAAGGACGTCCGGGGCGTGGCGCTGGCCGCCGGCCAGGTGCCCGACGGCACCTCCGCCGACGACCTGCGCAAGCTGGTGCTCGACGTGCGGGGCCGGATCCCCGGTGACCGTGCCGCTGTCGTGGCCCTCTTCACGGTCGCGAACGGCCGCCCGGTGACGGTCATCGCCACCAACGAGGCCGCCCGCGAGCGCGGCATCAAGGCCGGCGAGCTGGTCCGTACGGCCGCCAAGACGCTCGGCGGAGGCGGCGGCGGCAAGCCGGACGTCGCCCAGGGCGGCGGGCAGAACGCCGCCGCGGTGCCGGAGGCCATCGAGGCCGTCGAGCGCCTCGTCGCCGAGGCGGCCTGATCCACGTGAGTTCCATGCGACGTGGCAGACGCATCGCCGTGGATGTCGGGGACGCCCGCATCGGGGTCGCCTCGTGCGACCCCGACGGGGTCCTCGCCACCCCCGTCGAGACGGTGCCGGGGCGTGACGTCCCGGCAGCTCACCGCCGTCTCAAGGCGATCGTCGACGAGTACGAGCCGCTCGAAGTCGTGGTCGGCCTGCCCCGCTCCCTCAACGGGGGAGAGGGGCCGGCCGCGGCCAAGGTGCGCGCGTTCGCCCAGGAGATGGCCAAGCACATCGCCCCCGTAGGGGTCCGGCTGGTGGACGAGCGCATGTCGACGGTCACCGCGACCCAGGGCCTGCGGGCCTCAGGGGTCAGGAGCAAGAAGGGCCGCTCGGTGGTCGATCAGGCCGCCGCCGTGGTCATCCTGCAGAGCGCGCTGGAGACCGAACGCACCTCGGGGCAGCCTCCGGGCGAGAGCGTCGAAGTGGTCATCTGATCGCGGTACGGTAACGTTCCGCGCGATGCGGCGGCCGTTCGAACAGCCGCGCGTGCAAGAAGAGGCGGATCGTTACAGCAGGCGCGCTGCCCGTCAGGAGCGCACCGCCTCTCGGCTCTAGGGGATCGATGACCGAGTATGGCCGGGGCTACGGCTCCGAACCGTGGCATCCAGAGGACCCGCTCTACGGAGAGCAGGGGTCCTACGGAAGCCAGGCGCAGCAGCCTCAGTGGGGCGGGCAGCAGCCCGACCCCTATCCCCAACAGCAGTACAACGGGGGCTGGGACGGTTCGCAGACCGGTCAGGTGCCGTACGACCCGTACGACCCCTACGGTCAGCAGCCACCCGTCGATCCGTACAGCGGGGCGAGCCCCGACTACTACGGCACCCAGGACGCGTACCCGCCGCCGCAGCCCCAGCATCTGCGTCAGCAGGCGCCCCCGCAGCATCAGCAGTTCCAGCAGCACCAGCAGCCCGAACCGCACTACGCCGACCCCGCCGGTGACGACTGGCGCGCCGAACCGGAGCCGCGTGAGCGCGAACCGGAGCCGGAGCACTCGTTCTTCGCGGGCGACGCCGACGAGGACGACGACCGTCCGGCCGGTCGCCGCGAGGAGCGCCGGGCCACCCGCGAGCGCCGCGGCAAGAAGAACAAACGCCGCAGCGGCATGGCTTGCCTGGTCATCGCGGGCGTTTTCGCCGCCGCCGCCGGAACTGTCGGCTATTTCGGCTACGACTTCTTCATGAGCCACTTCGGCTCCGCCCCGGACTTCGAGGGTGAGGGCTCCGGCGCCGTGCAGGTGGACATCCCGGACGGTTCGTACGTCTCCGACATGGGTCTGATCCTCAAGCGCGAAGGCGTGATCAAGAGCGCCGACGCGTTCAACGAGGCGGCCGGCGAGAACAAAAAGGCGAACAGTCTGCAGGGCGGCGCGTACTCCCTGCGCAAGGGGATGTCGGCAGCCGCGGCCATCGAGCTGATGCTGGACCCCAAGAGCCGTAACGGCCTCACGATCCGTGAGGGGCTGCGCTCGGGATCGGTCTACGAACTCATCGACAAAAAGCTCAAGCTCAAGACCGGCACCACGAAGAATGTCGCCAAGAGCCAGGTCAAGAATCTGGGGCTGCCCGCGTGGGCCTCCGACTCCTCCAAGATCAAGGATCCGCTGGAGGGATTCCTCTACCCCTCGACCTACAGCGTGGGTGAGGACACGAAGCCGGCCGCGGTCCTGAAGCAGATGGTCGCGCGGGCCAATCAGGTCTACGAGAAGTACGACCTGGAGTCGAATGCGCGAAAGCTCAAGCTCGACTCGCCGATGCAGCTGCTCACGGTCGCCAGCCTCACGCAGGCCGAGGGTAAGTACAAGCACGACTTCGTGAAGGTCGCGACCGTCGTCTATAACCGTCTGAAGCCGGACAACACGGAGACCTACGGTCTGCTCGACTTCGATTCGACGGTCAATTACGCACGGTCCCAAAGCACGCTGGATACCGGGTCCGTCGACGATCTGCGGAATTTCAACGACCCGTACAACACCTATAAGTTCAAGGGACTGCCGCCCGGCCCGATCGGAAACCCGGGCGAGGAGGCGCTGAAGTCGGCCATCAACCCGGCCCGCGGCAACTGGTACTACTTCGTCTCGATCAATCCGGAAAAGACACTGTTCGCCGAGACGAACGAAGAGCACGAGCGCAACCGCCGTCTCTATGAACAGGAACGCGAGAAGGCCAGCGAATGAGCGCCCCACGCAGAGCCGCGGTCCTCGGATCGCCCATCGCTCACTCCCTCTCCCCGGTGTTGCACCGCGCCGCCTATGACGAACTCGGGCTGACCGACTGGGAGTACGGCCGGCACGAGGTCGACGAGGCGGGGCTGCCCGCCTTCATGGAGCGGCTGGACGCAGGCTGGGCGGGTCTCTCGCTGACCATGCCGCTCAAGCGCGCCGTGATCCCGCTGCTCGACGAGATCAGCGACACCGCGGCCTCCGTGGAGGCGGTGAACACCGTCGTACGGACCGCCGAGGGCCGTACCGTCGGCGACAACACCGACATCCCGGGCATGATCGCCGCGCTGGGCGAGCGCGGCGTGGAGCGGGTCGAACGGGCGGCGATCCTGGGAGCGGGAGCCACCGCCTCCTCGGCGCTCGCCGCGCTCTCGCGGATCTGCACCGGCGAGGTGACCGCGTACGTCCGCAGCGAGGCGCGCGCGGCGGAGATGCGGGGCTGGGGCGAGCGGCTGGGGGTCGCGGTGCGCACCGCACCGTGGGAGGACGCCGCGGAGGCGTTCCGGGAGCCGCTGGTCATCGCCACCACCCCGGCCGGCAGCACCGACGCGCTCGCCGCCGACGTCCCGCATGTCCCGGGCACCCTCTTCGACGTCCTGTACGAGCCCTGGCCGACGACGCTGGCGACCGCGTGGGCCGCGCACGGCGGCGCGGTGGTCGGCGGACTCGACCTCCTGGTGCACCAGGCGGTGCTTCAGGTGGAGCTGATGACCGGGCGGACTCCGGCGCCGCTGGCCGCGATGCGCAAGGCCGGCGAGGCCGCGCTCGCGGCGCGCTGACCCGTCGGCCGGCCGCCCCGTCCGGCGCTTCCTCCCGTCCGTGCGAGGTCCGCACCCTGGACTGCACGCCGCCCACCGCGTGCGACGTGGGAGGATCAGGGGGAGACCGTACGCGCATGAGCAGTACATGAGGAGCACCGTTGAGCAGGTTGCGCTGGCTGACGGCGGGGGAGTCGCACGGCCCCGCACTGGTGGCGACGCTGGAGGGCCTTCCGGCCGGCGTCCCGATCACCACGGAGTTGGTGGCGGACGCGTTGGCCAGGCGCAGGCTGGGCTATGGCCGCGGTGCCCGGATGAAGTTCGAGCAGGACGAGATCACGTTCCTGGGCGGGGTCCGGCACGGCCTGTCGCTGGGCTCGCCGGTCGCCGTCATGGTCGGCAACACCGAGTGGCCCAAGTGGGAACAGGTCATGGCGGCCGACCCGGTCGACGCGGAGGAGCTGGCCGCGCTGGCGCGTAACGCGCCGCTGACCCGCCCCCGTCCCGGCCACGCCGACCTCGCCGGTATGCAGAAGTACGGCTTCGACGAGGCGCGTCCGATCCTGGAGCGCGCCTCCGCCCGTGAGACCGCGGCGCGGGTGGCGCTGGGCGCCGTCGCCCGCTCCTTCCTCAAGGAGACCGCCGGCATCGAGATCGTCTCGCATGTGGTGGAGCTGGCCGCGGCGAAGGCGCCGTACGGCGTCGTCCCCGAGCCCTCCGACGTCGAGAAGCTGGACGCCGACCCGGTGCGCTGCCTGGACGCGGACGCGAGCAAGGCGATGGTCGCGGAGATCGACCAGGCCCACAAGGACGGCGACACCCTGGGCGGCGTCGTCGAGGTGCTGGCCTACGGCGTGCCCGTTGGCCTGGGCTCGCACGTCCACTGGGATCGCCGGTTGGACGCCCGGCTGGCCGCCGCCCTCATGGGCATCCAGGCCATCAAGGGCGTCGAGGTCGGTGACGGCTTCGACCTGGCGCGGGTGCCGGGCTCGAAGGCGCACGACGAGATCGTGTCGACAAACGACGGCATCAAGCGCACCTCCGGCCGCTCCGGTGGCACCGAGGGCGGGCTGACGACGGGTGAACTGCTGCGGGTGCGTGCGGCGATGAAGCCGATCGCGACCGTGCCGCGAGCGCTGGCCACCATCGACGTGAGCACCGGCGAGGCGACCAAGGCGCACCACCAGCGGTCGGATGTCTGCGCGGTGCCGGCCGCCGGGATCGTGGCCGAGGCGATGGTCGCGCTGGTGCTGGCCGACGCGGTGGTGGAGAAGTTCGGCGGCGACAGCGTGCCGGAGACCCGCCGCAACGTCCGCAGCTTCCTCGACAACCTGGCGATCAAGTGACGACCCCGGTCGCCGTACTGATCGGCCCGCCCGGCGCGGGTAAGTCCACGGTGGGCGCGCTGCTGGCCGAGCGGCTCGGCGTCGCCTACCGGGACACCGACGCCGATATCGTCGCCGCGGAAGGCCGGCCGATCCCGGAGATCTTCATCGACGAGGGCGAGCCGCACTTCCGCGACCTGGAGCGGGAAGCCGTACGCGCCGCCCTGGAGAGCCACACCGGCGTGCTCGCGCTCGGCGGCGGCGCGATCCTCGACGCGGACACCCGCAAGTTGCTGGCAGGCCTCCCGGTCGTCTTCCTGGACGTCCAACTCGCCGACGCCATCAAGCGGGTCGGCCTGGACGCGCCGCGCCCGCTGCTCGCCGTCAACCCGCGCAAACGGTGGCGCGAGCTCATGGAGCACCGCCGCCCGCTGTACACCGAGGTCTCGCGCGCCGTGATCGCCACCGGGGACCGCACCCCCGAGGCGGTCGTCGACGCGATCATGGACGCTTTGGAGCCAGGGCAGGCCACGGGAGACGCCCGGCGGGCCGCCGACAGGGAGGAACAGGCATGACGGAGCAGGCCACCCGTATCCAGGTGGGCGGTACCGCCGGTACCGACCCCTACGAGGTGCTCGTCGGGCGGCAGCTGCTCGGTGAACTGCCGAGCCTGATCGGGGACAGCGCCCAGCGGGTCGCGGTGCTGCACCCGGAGGCGCTGGCCGCCACGGGCGAGGCGCTGCGCGAGGACCTCGCCTCCCAGGGCTACGAGGCGATCGCCATCCAGTTGCCGAACGCCGAGGAGTCCAAGACCGTCGAGGTCGCGGCGTACTGCTGGAAGGCGCTGGGGCAGACCGGTTTCACCCGCAGTGATGTGATCGTCGGCGTGGGTGGCGGCGCCACCACCGACCTGGCGGGCTTCGTGGCCGCCACCTGGCTGCGCGGGGTGCGCTGGATCGCCGTCCCCACCACGGTCCTGGGCATGGTCGACGCGGCGGTCGGCGGCAAGACCGGCATCAACACCGCCGAGGGCAAGAACCTCGTCGGCGCCTTCCACCCGCCGGCCGGTGTGCTCTGCGACCTGGCCGCCCTCGACTCGCTGCCGGTGCACGACTACGTCTCCGGCCTGGCCGAGGTCATCAAGGCCGGCTTCATCGCCGACCCGGCGATCCTGGACCTGATCGAGTCGGACCCCGAGGCCGCCAAGCGTCCGGACGGCGTGCACACCGCCGAGCTGATCGAGCGGGCGATCCGGGTCAAGGCCGAGGTGGTCTCCGCGGACCTCAAGGAGTCCGGTCTGCGCGAGATCCTCAACTACGGCCACACGCTGGCGCACGCCATCGAGAAGAACGAGCGCTACAACTGGCGGCACGGCGCGGCCGTCTCCGTCGGCATGGTCTTCGCCGCCGAACTCGGCCGGATCGCCGGCCGCCTCGACGACGCCACCGCCGACCGGCACCGCACCGTCCTGGAATCCGTCGGTCTGCCGCTGACCTACCGCGGCGACCAGTGGCCCAAGCTGCTGGAGACCATGAAGGTCGACAAGAAGACCCGCGGTGACCGGCTGCGCTTCATCGTGCTGGACGGCCTCGCCAAGCCGACCGTGCTGGAGGGCCCGGACCCGGCGATGCTGCTGGCCGCACACGCCGAGATCGCCGCGTGAGCCGCGTGAGCCGCCGCGTCCTGGTGTTGAACGGCCCCAACCTGGGCCGGCTGGGCTCGCGTGAGCCCGATGTGTACGGCGCCACCTCGTACGCCGGTCTGGTCGAGCAGTGCACCACGCTCGGCAAGGAGTTGGGGTTCGAGGCGGAGGTCCGCGAGACCAACGACGAGGGCGAGATGATCCGCTGGCTGCACGAAGCCGCGGACGGATCGATTCCGGTCGTCATCAACCCCGGTGCCTTCACGCACTATTCGTACGGCATGCGCGATGCGGCCGCCCAGCGGACCGCGCCGCTCATCGAGGTGCACATCTCCAACCCGTACGCCCGCGAGGAATTCCGCCACAATTCGGTCATCGCTGCGGTCGCCAGCGGTACGGTCGCCGGCTTCGGTATCGGCTCCTACCGCCTCGCGCTGCGCGCGCTGGCCGAGGAATTGAACGGCTGATCCCGCACTCGGGCACTCCCGGCCATCCCCGGCCGTTCACACCGCGAGCGCCCGGGGTGGCAGAGTACCGTTCGCAGTAATACCGCCCGTGCCGACGGCTGCCGGGCACAACAGCCCCCGAGGGCCGGTCGGTTACCGCACGGCACGCCGGGCGGCCCGGCCCGGCGCCCGGGGGCACCCCACCCGGCGTGAGCCGGGGGAGCACCGCACCACGTCGACCGCACGAGACGGAGAGCCACCGGATGCAGTACGCAGTGGGGGCTCCGCTGCCACCGCCCCACCGGCAGGGACCGGGCCATCCGGGACAAGGCATCAGCATGAACTGGAACCCCCAGCCGGGCGGCCACGTACCGCCCGGCCCGCCCCCGTCCCCCTCGCCGCAGCCGGCTCCCGCCGCGCCGCCGGCGCCGCCCGCGTCGACCCCGCCCGCCCCCGGCACCTCCGGGCAGGGCTGGAACGGCTCCGCGCCGCATCAGGCGCCGCCCACCCCGCACAGCACGGACATCACCGGCCACATCCAGCTGCCGCCGGGTGCCCCCGTACCGCTGCCCAGTCCGCCGACCGACACCGCCGCTCCGGACGTCGCGAACGCCGCGCTGGCGGTGCTGCTCATCGGGCCGGCGGGCGCGGGCAAGACCAGCGTCGCCCGCCACTGGGCCGACACCCGGCGGGTGCCGACGGCGCACATCAGCCTCGACGACGTGCGCGAATGGGTCCGCTCCGGCTTCGCCGACCCGCAGACCGGCTGGAACGACCACTCCGAGGCGCAGTACCGCCTCGCCCGCCGCACCTGCGGCTTCGCCGCCCGTAACTTCCTCGCCAACGGAATCTCCTGCATCCTCGACGACGCCGTCTTCCCCGACCGGCCCGTCGTCGGACTCGGTGGCTGGAAGCGCCATGTGGGCCCCGGCCTGCTGCCGGTCGTGCTGCTGCCCGGACTGGAGATCGTCCTGGAGCGCAACGCCCGGCGCAGCGGCAACCGCAGGCTCTCCGACGAAGAGGTGGCGCGGATCCACGGCCGGATGGCCGGTTGGTACGGCTCCGGGCTGCCGATCATCGACAACTCCGCGCACGACGTCCAGACGACCGTGCGGGTGCTCGACGACGTCGTCGCCCGGAGCATCGCCAGCCCGCCCAACTGGTAGCCGGAACCCGCGTCCCCCGGGCGGCTGCGCTCGACCGGCCGTCCGCGGAGACCGGTCGTAGGCTCGTGATATGTCCGAGTTGTACGCGGTCCGACGCACGCGGCTGCGCGACCGCTGCGCCGCAACCGGAAGTACCGCCGCCCTGATCTCGCGCCCCGCCAACGTCCGCTACCTCACCGGCTGCGCGCCGCCCGGCGCGGCGCTGCTCCTGGGCCCCCAAGAGGACCTCCTGCTCTGCGGAACGCCGCTGAGCGGTGACTCTTCCGAGGGCCGGCCCGCCGAGGACGTACGGGTGACCGTGCTGCCCACCCGCGGTGGTGATCCCGTCGTGGCCTGCGCCGATCTGGCCGCCAAAGCCGGTGCGGACACCCTGGCGGTGGAGGAGCACCATCTCACCGTCACCCGTCACCGGGCGCTCTCCCAGGTCGCCCCGCGGATGCGGCTCGCGGACCTGGCCTGTGCGGTCGAGGCGCAGCGGCTGGTGAAGGACGACGAGGAGATCGCCTGTCTGCGGATCGCCGCCGAGATCACCGACCAGGCCCTCGGCGAACTCCTCGAATCGATTCTCGTCGGGCGGACCGAGCGGCATCTCGCCCTGGAGTTGGAGCGCCGGCTGGTGGACCACGGGGCGGACGGCCCGGCCTTCCCCACGTCGGTCGCCACCGGCCAGAATTCGGGACGTCCCGGGCACCTGCCCACCGACCGCAGGGTGGAGGAGGGGGACTTCCTGACCGTCGACCTGGGCGCCAACTACCGTGGCTATCGCTGCGAGATCGGCCGGACCTTCGTCATCGGCACCACCCCGGCGGACTGGCAGATCGAGCTCTACGATCTCGTTTTCGCAGCCCAGCGGGCCGGCCGAGAGGCTCTCGCGCCCGGTGTGGAGTGCCGCGAGGTGGACCGCGTGACGCGTCATGTGCTGGACGCGGCGGGGTACGGTGAGGGCATCGGGCCGTGGACCGGCCACGGCGTGGGGCTCGAAATCGACGAGGACCCTCAGTTGTCGCCTGCCGCCATGGGTAAACTGGACGCTTGCGTGCCGGTCACCGTCGAACCGGGGGTTCACCTCCCCGGCCGCGGAGGTGTCCGGATCGACGACACACTCGTCGTCCGTCCCGAGGCGGACGGCGGGCCCGAGCTACTCACGATCACGACCAAGGAGCTGCTCGCACTGTGAGCCACAGGGTTCACCGCGGCGGCTTCTAGGTACCCACCACCTGCAGTCCAGGAGATTCCGCAACCGTGGCTTCCACGAACGACCTCAAGAACGGCCTGGTGCTCAAGCTCGAAGGGGGCCAGCTCTGGTCCGTCGTCGAGTTCCAGCACGTCAAGCCCGGCAAGGGCCCGGCCTTCGTCCGCACCAAGCTGAAGAACGTGCTCTCCGGCAAGGTGGTGGACAAGACCTTCAACGCCGGTGTGAAGGTCGAGACGGCCACTGTCGACAAGCGCGGGATGCAGTTCTCGTACATGGACGGCGACTACTTCGTCTTCATGGACATGGACACGTACGACCAGCTGCACGTCGACCGCAAGGCTGTCGGCGACGCCGCGAACTTCCTCCTCGAAGGCTTCGAGGCCGTCGTGGCGCAGCACGAGGGCGAGGTCCTCTACGTCGAGCTGCCCGCCGCGGTCGAGCTGGTCATCAAGCACACCGACCCGGGCGTCCAGGGTGACCGCTCCACCGGCGGCTCCAAGCCCGCCACCCTGGAGACGGACTACGACATCCAGGTGCCGCTCTTCATCACCACCGGTGAAAAGATCAAGGTCGACACCCGTACGGGCGACTACCTCGGCCGGGTGAACAGCTAACCGTGGCTGCCCGCAACAAGGCCCGTAAGCGCGCCTTCCAGATCCTCTTCGAGGCCGATCAGCGCGGCGCCGACGTGCAGTCCGTGCTCGCGGACTGGATGCGGCACGCCCGGACCGACCCCCGGCAGCCGCCGGTGAACGAGTACACCCTGCAGTTGATCGAGGGGTACGCGGACCACACCGATCGCATTGACGACCTGATCTCCACCTACTCCGTCGACTGGGCGCTGGACCGGATGCCGGTCGTGGACCGCAGCATCCTGCGGCTCGGCGCCTATGAGCTGATCTGGGTGGACGACACCCCGGACGCGGTGGCGATCGACGAAGCGGTGCAGCTCGCCAAGGAGTTCTCCACGGACGACTCCCCGGCCTTCGTCAACGGCCTGCTGGGCCGTATCAAGGAGCTGAAGCCGGGCCTGCGGCGCGAAACGCAGTAGGCGGACGGCAGAGAGCGTGAACGGGCCCGGAGCGACGCAGGATGCTCCGGGCCCGTCGCATGCCCGCAGAGAGCCTCCTGGGCACGTTCTCCGCCCCACGCGCCTCACACGTCACGGGCGTACCGGACAAAAAACAACCGCCACCCCGGTGGCCCGGGGCGGCGGTACGTTTCTGCAGGTGACGGTCAGGCGTCAGATGTCGTCGTGCGCCACGGCGCGGCGCGCATCGGCGTCCAGCACGCCCCAGCTGATCAGCTGCTCGGTCAGCACCGAGGGCGACTGGTCGTAGATGACGGCGAGGGTGCGCAGGTCGTCCTGGCGGATCGAGAGAACCTTGCCGTTGTAGTCACCGCGCTGGCTCTGGATCGTCGCGGCGTAGCGCTGCAGCGGCCCGGCCTTCTCCTGCGGGACATGGGCGAGGCGCTCCAGATCGAGCACCAGCTTCGGCGGCGGCTCGGCCGCCCCACCGGGCGTCGTACCCGGCAGGAGCTCCTGCACCGGTACGCCGTAGAAGTCCGCCAGCTCGGCGAGGCGCTGCACGGTCACTGCACGGTCGCCGCGCTCGTAGGAGCCCACCACCACGGCCTTCCAGCGACCCTGGGACTTCTCCTCGACACCGTGGAGAGAGAGGCCCTGCTGGGTGCGGATGGCGCGGAGCTTTGCCCCGAGCTGTTTGGCGTATTCGCTGGACATAAAGCTCCCCAGACGGCTGTATCGATATGCGGCTCCGCCGCGTGGCCGGTAACTCACTGTGAGGTTACGCAGCGTAATTTGGCTTCGTCAAGCCGAATGGGCCAGACCTTCGACCGTAGGGGGTGCCCCCGGGTGCCGGAGCGACCCCTGGTAACCTGGGCTGCGTAATTTTGACGTCCTTTAAGGTCCGTCCCGTGAGGCGGAGAAGGGGGTCCGTTTCGTATGGACGCAAGCAGTTCTGACGCAGGAGATCAGCTCCCCGCGCGCCCGGTGCTCGAAGGCCCGGACATCGCGCGGATGCTCACCCGCATCGCCCACGAAATCGTCGAGCGCGCCAAGGGCGCGGACGATGTGGTGCTGCTGGGCATTCCCACCCGCGGGGTCTTCCTCGCCCGGCGGCTGGCCGCCAAGCTCCAGGAGATCACCGGGCGCACCATCCCGGTCGGCTCGCTCGACATCACGATGTACCGCGACGACCTGCGCCTGGGCCCGGCCCGCACGATCGGCCGCACGGAAATCCCCGCCGACGGCATCGAAGGCCGCCTCGTGCTGCTCGTCGACGACGTCCTCTTCTCCGGCCGCACGATCCGCGCCGCGCTGGACGCCCTGGGCGACATCGGACGGCCGCGCGCCGTGCAGCTCGCGGTCCTCGTCGACCGCGGACACCGCGAACTGCCCATCCGCGCCGACTACGTAGGCAAGAACCTCCCCACGTCGCTGCGGGAGACGGTCAAGGTCCAGCTCACCGAGGAGGACGGCCGGGACGCCGTGCTGCTCGGCGTGCGCTCGCCCCGCCCCGGCTCCTCGGACGGGTCCGCGGAAGCCGAGCGGACCACCCCGGCCGGCGAGCGATAGCGCACCGCGTGCGGACCCGGTGATCCCGGGGCCGCGCTCACGCCTGCTCGACGGACATTCCCGCACACCTCCCTCACTCACGGAGTACCCGGATGAAGCGTCACCTCATCTCGGCCGCCGACCTCACCCGCGACGACGCCGTTTTGATCCTCGACACCGCCGAGGAGATGGCTCGCGTCGCGGACCGGCCGATCAAGAAGCTCCCCACCCTCCGCGGCCGCACCGTCGTCAACCTCTTCTTCGAGGACTCGACCCGCACCCGCATCTCCTTCGAGGCCGCCGCCAAGCGGCTCTCGGCGGACGTCATCAACTTCTCCGCGAAGGGTTCCTCGGTCTCCAAGGGCGAGTCGCTCAAGGACACCGCCCTGACGCTGGAGGCGATGGGCGCGGACGCCGTCGTCATCCGGCACCACGACTCCGGCGCCCCGCACCGCCTGGCCACCTCCGGCTGGATCGGCGGATCGGTGGTCAACGCCGGTGACGGCACCCATGAACACCCCACCCAGGCGCTGCTGGACGCGTTCACGATGCGCCGCCGCCTGGTCGGCGCCGACGCGGGACTGGGCAAGGACCTCGCCGGGCGCCGCATCACCATCGTCGGCGACATCCTGCACAGCCGGGTCGCGCGCTCCAACGTCCACCTGCTGACCACGCTCGGCGCCGAGGTCACCCTCGTCGCGCCGCCGACCCTGGTGCCCATCGGCGTGGAGAAGTGGCCGTGCCACGTCTCGTACGACCTGGACTCCGTGGTCGCCGAGTCGGACGCGGTGATGATGCTGCGCGTCCAGCGCGAGCGGATGAACGCCGCCTTCTTCCCCACCGAGCGTGAGTACGCACGGCGCTACGGCCTCGACGGCGACCGGATGGCGCGGATGCCGCAGGGCGCGATCGTGATGCACCCCGGCCCGATGAACCGCGGCATGGAGATCACCGCCGAGGTCGCCGACTCGCCGCGCTGCACCGCCGTCGAACAGGTCACCAACGGTGTCAGCATCCGTATGGCGGTCCTCTATCTGCTCCTGGGCGGCAACGAGCCCGCCATCACCGCCGGCACCGGCACCAGCACGCGCACCGAGGAGAGCAAGTAACCATGAGCAAGATCCTTATTCGCGGGGCCAAGGTCCTCGGTGGCGAGCCGCAGGACGTGCTGATCGACGGCGAGACCATCGCCGAGGTGGGCACGGGGCTGAGCGCCGAGGGCGCCCGGGTGATCGAGGCCGCCGGCCAGATCCTGCTGCCGGGCCTCGTCGACCTGCACACCCACCTGCGCGAGCCGGGCCGTGAGGACTCCGAGACGGTGCTGACGGGCACCAAGGCCGCGGCCGTCGGCGGCTTCACCGCCGTACACGCCATGGCCAACACCTTCCCCGTCGCCGACACCGCCGGCGTCGTCGAGCAGGTTTGGCGGCTGGGCAAGGAGTCCGGCTACTGCGACGTCCAGCCGATCGGCGCGGTGACCGTCGGTCTGGAGGGCAAGAAGCTCGCCGAACTGGGCGCGATGCACGACTCCGCGGCCGGTGTCCGGGTCTTCTCCGACGACGGCAAGTGCGTGGACGACGCGGTGATCATGCGCCGCGCCCTGGAGTACGTGAAGGCCTTCGACGGGGTCGTCGCCCAGCACGCCCAGGAGCCGCGGCTCACCGAAGGCGCGCAGATGAATGAGGGCATCGTCTCCGCGGAGCTGGGCCTGGGCGGCTGGCCGGCGGTCGCCGAGGAGTCGATCATCGCCCGCGATGTGCTGCTCGCCGCGCACGTCGGCTCCCGGGTGCACATCTGCCACCTCTCCACCGCCGGTTCCGTCGAGCTGGTCCGCTGGGCCAAGTCCAAGGGCTGGAACGTCACCGCCGAGGTCACCCCGCACCACCTCCTCCTCACCGACGAGCTGGTCCGCTCCTACAACCCCGTCTACAAGGTGAACCCGCCGCTGCGCACCGAGGCTGATGTCCTCGCGCTGCGCGAGGCGCTCGCCGACGGCACGATCGACTGCGTCGCCACCGACCACGCCCCGCACCCGCACGAGGACAAGGACTGCGAGTGGGGCGCCGCGGCCATGGGCATGGTCGGCCTGGAGACCGCGCTGTCCGTCGTCCAGCACACGATGGTCGACAGCGGGCTGCTGGACTGGGCCGGCGTCGCGGACCGGATGTCCTTCCGGCCCGCCCACATCGGCCGCCTCGAGGGCCACGGCCGTCCCGTCTCGGCTGGTGAGCCCGCCAACCTCACGCTGCACGATTCCGCTTACCGTGGAGTGGTGGACCCCGCAGGCTTCGCCTCCCGCAGCCGCAACACCCCCTACGAGGGCCGTGAGCTGCCGGGACGCGTCACCCACACCTTCCTGCGGGGCCGGGCAACGGTCGTCGACGGGAAGCTGGCGTGACTCCTCCATTGATCCCCCTGGCCGCCGCGCAGAAGTCCGCGGAGGTCACCGACTGGGCCGCGCGGATCGGCTGGGTCGTCGGCCTGCTGCTCTTCATCGCACTGGTCTACTGGCTGATGCGGGAGGGCTGGAAGTGGCGCGGCACGCTCCAGGGCGATGTGCCCGAGCTGCCTGCCGCACCCGCCGAGGCCGGCGAGCCGCAGCTGACGCTGCACGGCCGCTACCACGGCTCCACCACCGCAGGCCAGTGGCTCGACCGCATCGTCGCGCACGGCCTGGGCACCCGTAGCCGCGTCGAACTGACCCTGACCGACCAGGGCCTGCACGTCGTACGACCGGGTGCGCAGGACTTCTTCGTGCCGGCCGCCGCCCTGCGCGGCGCCCGGCTCGACAAGGGCATCGCCGGCAAGGTCCTGCCCGAGGGCGGCCTGCTGATCGTCACCTGGGAGCACGGGAACAAGGAGATCGACTCCGGTTTCCGCTCCGACCGGGCCGCCGAGCACCCGGCGTGGGTCGCGGCCCTCACCACACCGAGCACCACCGAGCACACCGAAACGGAAGGCGCACGATGACGACCTCCACCAGGGGAACTGCGAAGGTTCCCGCCGTACTCGTCCTGGAGGACGGCCGCAGCTTCCGCGGCCGTGCCTACGGGGCCGTGGGGGAGACCTTCGGCGAGGCGGTGTTCTCCACCGGCATGACCGGATACCAGGAGACCCTGACCGACCCGTCGTACCACCGCCAGGTCGTCGTCATGACCGCCCCGCACATCGGCAACACCGGCGTGAACGACGAGGACAACGAGTCCGGCAAGATCTGGGTCTCGGGCTACGTCGTGCGCGACCCCGCCCGTATCCCCTCCAACTGGCGCTCGGTCCGCACCCTGGACGACGAGCTGGTCGCCCAGGGCGTCGTCGGCATCAGCGGAGTCGACACCCGGGCGCTGACCCGCCACCTGCGCGAGAGCGGCGCGATGCGGGTCGGCATCTTCTCCGGCGACGCGCTGCCCGACGCGGGCACCATGCTGGCCAAGGTGCGCCAGGCCCCCGAGATGCAGGGCGCGGACCTCTCCGCCCAGGTCGCCACCAAGGAGTCCTACGTCGTGCCGGCCATCGGCACGAAGAAGTTCACGGTCGCGGCGATCGACCTCGGCATCAAGGGCATGACCCCGCACCGCATGGCGGAGCGCGGCATCGAGGTGCACGTCCTGCCCGCCACCGCCACCGTCGAGGACGTCTACGCGGTCGAGCCAGACGGCGTGTTCTTCTCCAACGGCCCCGGCGACCCCGCCACCGCCGACCACCCGGTGTCCGTGATGCAGGGCGTGCTGGAGCGTAAGACGCCGTTGTTCGGCATCTGCTTCGGCAACCAGATCCTGGGCCGCGCCCTGGGCTTCGGCACCTTCAAGCTCAAGTACGGCCACCGCGGCATCAACCAGCCGGTGCAGGACCGTACGACCGGCAAGGTCGAGGTCACCGCGCACAACCACGGGTTCGCCGTCGACGCCCCGCTCGACACGGTCTCCGAAACCCCCTTCGGCCGCGCCGAGGTCTCCCACGTCTGCCTCAACGACGACGTGGTGGAGGGTCTGCACCTCCTCGACCAGCCGGCTTTCAGCGTCCAGTACCACCCCGAAGCCGCAGCCGGGCCGCACGACGCGGCCTACCTGTTCGACCGCTTCGTCTCTCTCATGGAGGGCCAGCGTGCCTAAGCGCACCGATATCCAGTCCGTCCTGGTCATCGGCTCCGGCCCGATCGTCATCGGCCAGGCCGCGGAGTTCGACTACTCCGGGACCCAGGCCTGCCGGGTTCTGAAGTCCGAGGGCCTGCGGGTCATTCTGGTCAACTCCAACCCCGCCACGATCATGACCGACCCGGAGATCGCCGACGCCACCTACGTCGAGCCGATCACCCCCGAGTTCGTCGAGAAGATCATCGCCAAGGAGCGCCCCGACGCGCTGCTGCCGACCCTGGGCGGCCAGACCGCGCTGAACACCGCGATCTCCATGCACGAGCAGGGTGTGCTGGAGAAGTACGGTGTCGAGCTCATCGGCGCCAACGTCGAGGCGATCAACAAGGGCGAGGACCGCGACCTCTTCAAGGGCGTCGTCGAGGCCGTCAACGCCAAGATCGGCCACGGCGAGTCCGCCCGCTCGGTCATCTGCCACTCGATGGACGACGTCCTCGCCGGCGTCGACACGCTCGGCGGCTACCCCGTCGTCGTCCGCCCCTCCTTCACGATGGGCGGCGCGGGCTCCGGCTTCGCGCACGACGAGGAGGAGCTGCGCCGCATCGCCGGCCAGGGCCTGACGCTCTCCCCGACCACCGAGGTGCTCCTGGAGGAGTCCATTCTCGGCTGGAAGGAGTACGAGCTGGAGCTGATGCGCGACAAGCACGACAACGTCGTGGTCGTCTGCTCCATCGAGAACTTCGACCCGATGGGCGTGCACACCGGTGACTCGATCACCGTCGCCCCGGCGATGACGCTGACCGACCGTGAGTACCAGACGCTGCGGGACGTCGGCATCGCGATCATCCGCGAGGTCGGCGTCGACACCGGCGGCTGCAACATCCAGTTCGCCGTCAACCCCGACGACGGCCGGATCATCGTCATCGAGATGAACCCGCGCGTCTCCCGGTCCTCCGCGCTCGCCTCCAAGGCGACCGGCTTCCCGATCGCCAAGATCGCGGCCCGGCTCGCGGTGGGCTACACGCTCGACGAGATCCCGAACGACATCACCGAGAAGACCCCGGCGTCCTTCGAGCCGACCCTCGACTACGTCGTCGTCAAGGTTCCCCGGTTCGCGTTCGAGAAGTTCCCGGCCGCCGACGCCACCCTCACCACGACCATGAAGTCGGTCGGCGAGGCCATGGCCATCGGCCGTAACTTCACCGAGGCGCTCAACAAGGCGCTGCGCTCCCTGGAGAAGAAGGGCAGCCAGTTCGCCTTCGTGGGCGACCCCGGCGACAAGGCCGAACTGCTGCGCACCGCCCAGGTTCCGACCGATGGCCGGATCAACACGGTGATGCAGGCGATCCGGGCCGGCGCCACCCCGCAGGAGATCTTCGACAACACGAAGATCGACCCGTGGTTCGTCGACCAGCTCTTCCTGGTCAAGGAGATCGCGGACGAGATCGCGGACGCCGAGAAGCTCCACCCGGAGATCCTTGCGGAAGCAAAGCGGCATGGCTTCTCCGACGCCCAGATCGGTGCCATCCGCGGCCTGCGTGAGGACGTCGTCCGCGAGGTCCGGCACGCGCTCGGCGTCCGACCGGTCTACAAGACCGTCGACACCTGCGCCGCCGAGTTCGCGGCCAGGACGCCGTACTTCTACTCCTCCTACGACGAGGAGAGCGAGGTCGCGCCGCGCGAGAAGCCGGCCGTGATCATCCTCGGCTCCGGCCCGAACCGGATCGGCCAGGGCATCGAGTTCGACTACTCCTGCGTCCACGCCTCGTTCGCGCTGAGCGACGCCGGCTACGAGACCGTGATGGTCAACTGCAACCCCGAGACCGTCTCCACCGACTACGACACCTCCGACCGGCTCTACTTCGAGCCGCTCACCCTGGAGGACGTCCTGGAGATCGTGCACGCCGAGACCCAGGCGGGCCCGGTCGCCGGTGTCATCGTCCAGCTCGGCGGCCAGACCCCGCTGGGCCTGGCGCAGGCGCTCAAGGACAACGGCGTGCCGATCGTCGGCACCTCGCCCGAGGCCATCGACCTCGCCGAGGAGCGCGGCGCGTTCGGCCGGGTGCTGACCGACGCCGGTCTGCCCGCTCCCAAGTACGGCACCGCCTTCTCCTTCGAGCAGGCCAAGAAGATCGCCGCCGAGATCGGGTTCCCGGTCATGGTCCGGCCCTCCTACGTGCTGGGCGGCCGCGGCATGGAGATCGTCTACGACGAGCCGTCGCTGGGCGAGTACCTCACCCGCCACGCCGGCCTGATCGACCAGCACCCGGTCCTCATCGACCGGTTCCTCGACGACGCCATCGAGATCGACGTCGACGCCCTCTACGACGGCACCGAGCTCTACCTCGGCGGCGTCATGGAGCACATCGAGGAAGCCGGCATCCACTCCGGCGACTCCGCCTGCGCGCTGCCCCCCATCACCCTCGGCGGCTTCGACATCAAGCGGCTGCGCGCCTCCACGGAGGCCATCGCCAAGGGCGTCGGCGTCCGCGGCCTGATCAACATCCAGTTCGCGATGGCCGGGGACATCCTCTACGTCCTCGAAGCCAACCCGCGGGCCTCGCGCACCGTCCCCTTCACCTCGAAGGCCACCGCGGTGCCGCTGGCCAAGGCCGCCGCGCGGATCTCGCTGGGCGCCACCGTGGCCGAACTGCGCGCCGAGGGCATGCTCCCGGCGACCGGCGACGGCGGCACCCTGCCGCTGGACGCGCCGATCTCCGTCAAGGAAGCCGTCATGCCCTGGTCGCGGTTCCGCGACGCGTCCGGACGCGGCGTGGACACCATCCTCGGCCCGGAGATGCGCTCCACCGGCGAGGTCATGGGCATCGACTCGGTCTTCGGCACCGCCTACGCCAAGTCCCAGGCCGGCGCCTACGGAGCGCTGCCCACCAAGGGCCGCGCCTTCGTCTCCGTCGCCAACCGCGACAAGCGTTCGATGATCTTCCCGGCCCGTGAGCTGGTCGCGCACGGCTTCGAGCTGCTCGCCACCTCCGGCACCGCCGAGGTGCTGCGCCGCAACGGCATCAACACCACCGTGGTGCGCAAGCAGTCCGAGGGCGAGGGCCCGAACGGCGAGAAGACCATCGTCCAGCTGATCCACGACGGCCAGGTCGACCTGATCGTCAACACCCCCTACGGCACCGGCGGCCGGCTCGACGGCTACGACATCCGTACCGCCTCGGTGGCCCGCGGCATCCCCTGCCTGACCACGGTCCAGGCGCTCGCCGCCGCCGTACAGGGCATCGAGGCCGTGTCCCGCGGCGATGTGGGCGTGCGTTCCCTCCAGGAACACGCGCAACATCTCACCGCCGCCCGCGAGGAGTAAGGCGCACGAGGGGGACACCGAAACGGTGTCCCCCTCTTCATGGGCCCCCGCCCCCCTTGGCCGGTTTCCGGGGCCCGTTCCGGGACCGACCCGTCCCGCGCTCACTCGCGCCCGCTCACTCGCGTGGAAGGCACGCCATGTATCACCTGTTCTTCAAGCTCTTCTTCCAGCGGATGGACGCCGAGCAGGCCCACCACCAGGCCTTCGCCTGGATCCGCCGCGCCGCCCGGATCCCGGTCCTGCGCACCTTCGTCGCGGCCGCCCTCGCGCCCCGGTACAAGGAGCTGCGCACCGAGGCGCTGGGCCTGCGGATGCACGGCCCGTTCGGCCTGGCCGCCGGCTTCGACAAGAACGCGGTCGCCATCGACGGCATGACGATGCTCGGCTTCGACCACGTCGAGATCGGCACCGTCACCGCGCAGCCCCAGCCGGGCAACCCCAAGAAGCGCCTGTTCCGGCTGGTGCCGGACCGCGCGCTCATCAACCGCATGGGCTTCAACAACGAGGGCTCCGCGGCCGTGGCGGCCCGCCTGGCCGCCCGCAACCCGGTCTTCAAGGCCGCCGTCGGGGTCAACATCGGCAAGACCAAGATCGTTCCGGAGGAGGAGGCGGTCGGCGACTACGTCACCTCCACCGAGCGGCTCGCCGCCCACGCCGACTATCTGGTCGTCAACGTCTCCTCCCCGAACACCCCGGGCCTGCGCAACCTCCAGGCCGTCGACCACCTGCGCCCGCTGCTGACCGCCGTCCGCGAGGCCGCCGACCGTACGGTCACCGACCGCCGGGTCCCGCTGCTGGTCAAGATCGCCCCGGACCTCGCCGACGCGGACGTCGACGCCGTCGCCGACCTCGCCGTCGAACTCGGCCTGGACGGCATCATCGCCACCAACACCACCATCGCCCGCGACGGTCTCGGCCTGACCTCCGACCCGGCCCTGGTGGCCGAGACCGGCGGCCTGTCCGGCGCACCCGTCAAGGAGCGCTCCCTGGAGGTGCTGCGCCGCCTGTACGCCCGTGTGGGCGACCGGATCACCCTCATCGGGGTCGGCGGCATCGAAACCGCCGAGGACGCCTGGCAGCGCATCCTGGCCGGTGCCACCCTGGTCCAGGGCTACAGCGCCTTCATCTACGAGGGCCCCTTCTGGTGCCGCGCCCTGCACAAGGGCCTGGCCGCCCGGCTGCGCAACAGCCCGTACGCCACCCTCGCCGACGCCGTCGGCGCCGAGCACAAGAAGGTGACCGCATGACGGCCGGCCCCTCGCCCGACCACAGCCCCTCGACGGCGCCCTCAGGGCAGCGGCAGTCCCCGCCGGCCTTCGGGGCCCGTCTGCGCCGTGCCATGGACGAGCGTGGCCCGCTCTGCGTCGGCATCGACCCGCATGCCTCGCTGCTGGCCGACTGGGGCCTGAACGACGACGTGGCGGGCCTGGCGCGGTTCGCCCGTACCGTCGTCGAGGCGCTGGCCGACCGCGTCGCCGTCCTCAAGCCGCAGTCCGCCTTCTTCGAACGCTTCGGCTCCCGCGGTGTCGCCGTCCTGGAGACCGCGGTCGAGGAGGCGCGGGAGCGCGGCGCGCTGGTCGTCATGGACGCCAAGCGCGGCGACATCGGCTCCACGATGGCCGCCTACGCCGCCACCTACCTCGACCCGGCCTCCCCGCTGTTCTCGGACGCCGTCACGGTCAGCCCCTACCTCGGCTACGGGTCGCTGCGCCCCGCCGTGGATCTCGCCCGCGAGCACGGCTGCGGTCTGTTCACGCTCGCCCTCACCTCCAACGAGGAGGGCCAGGAGGTCCAGCGGGCCGTACGGGCCGACGGCACCTCCGTCGCCGCCACGATGCTCGGCCACCTCGCGGCCGAGAACGCCGGTGCCGAGCCGCTGGGCTCCTTCGGCGCGGTGGTCGGTGCCACGCTCGGCGATCTCTCGTCGTTCGACCTGGCGATCAACGGACCGCTCCTCGCGCCCGGTATCGGTGCGCAGGGCGCCACCCCCGCCGACCTCCCCGGGGTCTTCGGAAGTGCGGTACGCAACGTCGTGCCGAGCGTCAGCCGAGGGGTGCTGCGGCACGGTCCGGACATCGCCGCACTGCGCGCGGCCGCGGCGCAGTTCGCCGATGAAGTGCAGTCGGCGGCCCTCCAGGCGTGAGTTTGATCCCGAATTGTCCTGGTCAGCAGAGTCTGACCAGGACTTTTCGTCTGTTCTCGCTGACTCTGGCGCCGTCGGCCGCTAGTCTCCGTCGAGAGCACCGCACGTAAGCGCGTTGCTCGTTGCTCCGCAGGTGCGGGGCGACTAGGTTCCACACCGGTCCGTATCCGACAGTTCGACATCCGAGGTGACGTAGGCGTGGCTCTTCCGCCCCTTACCCCTGAACAGCGCGCAGCCGCGCTCGAGAAGGCCGCCGCGGCTCGCCGGGAGCGCGCCGAGGTCAAGAATCGGCTCAAGCACTCCGGTGCATCCCTCCATGAGGTCATCAAGCAGGGGCAGGAGAACGACGTCATCGGCAAGATGAAGGTCTCCGCCCTGCTGGAGTCCCTGCCCGGCGTCGGCAAGGTCCGCGCCAAGCAGATCATGGAGCGGCTCGGGATCTCCGAGAGCCGCCGCGTACGGGGTCTTGGCTCCAACCAGATCGCGTCGCTGGAGCGCGAGTTCGGCAGCCCTGCTTCCTGAGTTTCCCGGTACCACCGGGAAGCTGGAATAATCGCCCCATGGCTGCAACATCCCGGGGGACGACCCCCGCGCCCCCGGACGCTCGTCCGCGACTGACCGTGCTCTCCGGCCCCTCGGGGGTCGGCAAGAGCACGGTCGTCGCTCATCTGCGCAAAGTCCACCCCGAGGTCTGGCTCTCGGTTTCGGCCACCACCCGTAAGCCGCGCCCCGGGGAACGGCACGGCATCCACTATTTCTTCGTCGACGACGAAGAATTCGACAAGCTCGTCGCCAACGGCGAGCTGCTGGAGTGGGCGGAGTTCGCGGGCAACCGCTACGGCACCCCGCGAAAGGCGGTCCTGGACCACCTGGAGTCCGGGGAGCCGGTCCTGCTGGAGATCGATTTGCAGGGCGCCCGCCAGGTCCGCGAGTCCATGCCGGAGGCGGAGCTGGTCTTCCTGGCCCCGCCGAGCTGGGAGGAGCTGGTCCGCCGGCTCACCGGGCGGGGCACCGAGGCCCCCGAGGTCATCGAGCGCCGCCTGGCGGCCGCGAGGATCGAGCTGGCCGCGGAGAAGGAGTTCGATGTGACCCTTGTCAACACCTCCGTCGAGGACGTCAGCCGTGAGCTGCTAGCCTTGATGCTGCGTCGACCTGGGGACCAGAAGAACAGCGGCTGACCCCGCGGACCTCCAGACCGCCCAAGATTTTTGCGTTACACCCGCTTCATCCCCCTTCGGAAGGTAGAGAGTGTCCTCTTCCATGACCGCACCCGAGGGCATCATCAACCCGCCAATTGATGAGCTTCTCGAGGCCACCGACTCGAAGTACAGCCTCGTGATCTACGCCGCCAAGCGCGCGCGTCAGATCAACGCGTACTACTCGCAGCTCGGCGAGGGCCTGCTCGAGTACGTCGGCCCCCTCGTCGACACGCACGTCCACGAGAAGCCCCTGTCGATCGCGCTTCGCGAGATCAACGCGGGTCTGCTGACCTCCGAGGCCATCGAGGGCCCGGCTCAGTAAGCAGCACCATGTGCACACCAAGGGCCCGGTGGGGGCACCTGCCAGCGTCCAGCTGGGGGAGCATCTGCCGGGCCCTTGGTATGTCACCGTACGGACGGACCCGGCCCGTACGGACGGACCTAGCTCGGGGAGCAGCGAAGCGATGGACATGCGGGAGCGGGACAAGCCCAAGGTCGTCCTGGGGGTCAGCGGCGGGATCGCCGCGTACAAGGCGTGCGAGCTGCTGAGGCGGCTCACCGAGTCCGGCCACGACGTGCGGGTGGTGCCGACCGCCGCGTCGCTGCATTTCGTCGGTGAGGCCACCTGGTCGGCGCTGTCCGGCCATCCGGCCTCCACCGAGGTCTGGGAATCCGTCCACGAGGTCCCGCACGTCCGTATCGGCCAGGCGGCCGACCTCGTCGTCGTGGCCCCCGCCACCGCGGACCTGCTGGCCAAGGCCGCCCACGGACTCGCCGACGACCTGCTGACGAACACGTTGCTCACCGCGCGCTGTCCGGTGGTCTTCGCCCCGGCGATGCACACCGAGATGTGGGAGCACCCCGCCACCCAGGAGAACGTCGCCACCCTGCGCCGTCGCGGTGCCGTCGTGATCGAGCCCGCGGTCGGCCGGCTGACCGGCGTGGACACCGGCAAGGGCCGCTTCCCCGACCCGGTCGAGATCTTCGAGCTCTGCCGCCGGGTGCTGGCCCGGGGCGCGCGGGCGCTGACGCAGGACCTGGCCGGCCGCCATGTCGTGATCAGCGCCGGCGGCACCCGCGAGCCGCTGGACCCGGTGCGCTACCTGGGCAACCGCTCCTCGGGCAAGCAGGGCTACGCCCTCGCCGGGATCGCGGCGGCCCGCGGCGCCCGGGTCACGCTCGTCGCGGGCAACACCGAGCTGCCGGATCCCGCCGGGGTCGACGTCGTACGCATCGGTACGGCCGTCCAGCTCCGGGAGGCCGTGCTGAAGGCTGCGGCGGACGCCGACGCGGTGGTCATGGCGGCCGCGGTCGCCGATTTCCGGCCGGCCGTCTATGCCACCGGCAAGATCAAGAAGAGGGACGGGCAGGAGCCGGATCCGGTCACCCTGGTCCGTAATCCGGACATCCTCGCCGAGATCTCCGCCGATCGCGCCCGACCGGGCCAGCTCGTGGTCGGATTCGCGGCCGAGACCGACAATGTTCTTGACAACGGACGTGCCAAGCTCGCCCGCAAGGGCTGTGACCTGCTGGTCGTCAACGAGGTCGGCGAGCACAAGGCTTTCGGCTCGGCGGAGAACGAGGCGGTCGTCCTGGCCGCCGACGGGAGCGAGACCCCGGTGCCGTACGGGCCCAAGGAAGCGCTGGCCGAAACCGTATGGGACCTGGTGACGGCGCGACTCGCCGAGCCCTGTCCCTGAGTCCCCCGTTACGCCGTGTTCACCGAACGACTACCGGTGCGCCCCCTTGACCCGGCCTTCCCTCAAGGTGATCGTCCTACGGTGAGGCATGGTGTCCCAGGTCACGGGCGTCCATAAATCGAGACTGCGTGCCCCAACGTCACCTACGACCGATAAACTGAACGTGGATCGGGCCGAGCGCAGCTCTCGGCCCCTCCGCCAATGATCAGCCAGCAGCCGCTGCAACCCCAGGGAGCGATGTGTCCCGCCGCCTGTTCACCTCGGAGTCCGTCACCGAGGGCCACCCCGACAAGATCGCTGACCAGATCAGCGACACGATTCTCGACGCACTCCTGAAGGAGGACCCGGCATCCCGGGTCGCCGTGGAGACGTTGATCACCACCGGCCTGGTGCATGTGGCCGGCGAGGTGACGACGAAGGCGTACGCCGATATCCCGAATCTTGTCCGCAACAAGATCCTCGACATCGGCTACGACTCGTCCAAGAAGGGCTTCGACGGCGCTTCCTGTGGTGTCTCGGTCTCCATCGGCTCGCAGTCCCCGGACATCGCCCAGGGCGTCGACACCGCGTACGAGAAGCGGGTCGAGGGTGACGAGGACGAGCTGGACAAGCAGGGCGCCGGCGACCAGGGCCTGATGTTCGGGTACGCCTGCGACGAGACCCCGGAGCTGATGCCGCTCCCGATCAACCTCGCGCACCGCCTGTCCACGCGCCTGTCCGAGGTGCGCAAGAACGGGACCATCCCCTACCTGCGCCCCGACGGCAAGACCCAGGTCACCATCGAGTACGACGGTCACAAGGCCGTGCGGCTGGACACCGTCGTGGTCTCCTCGCAGCACGCCTCGGACATCGACCTGGACTCGCTGCTCGCTCCGGACATCCGCGAGTTCGTCGTCGAGCACGTGCTCAACCAGCTCGTCGAGGACGGCATCAAGCTGGACACCGACGGCTACCGTCTGCTGGTGAACCCGACCGGCCGCTTCGAGATCGGTGGCCCGATGGGCGACGCCGGTCTGACCGGCCGCAAGATCATCATCGACACCTACGGCGGCATGGCCCGTCACGGTGGCGGCGCTTTCTCCGGCAAGGACCCGTCCAAGGTCGACCGCTCGGCCGCCTACGCCATGCGCTGGGTCGCCAAGAACGTCGTCGCGGCCGGCCTGGCCTCCCGTTGCGAGGTCCAGGTGGCATACGCGATCGGCAAGGCGGAGCCCGTCGGCCTGTTCGTCGAGACCTTCGGCACCGCCACGGTCGACACGGACAAGATCGAGCAGGCCATCGGCGAGGTCTTCGACCTTCGCCCGGCCGCGATCATCCGTGACCTCGACCTGCTCCGCCCGATCTACTCCCAGACCGCCGCCTACGGCCACTTCGGCCGTGAGCTGGAGGACTTCACCTGGGAGCGCACCGACCGCGTCGAAGCGCTGCAGAAGGCCGCCGGCCTCTAGGCCCACGCCCTGCCGCACGGCACACCCCACGGCCCCGGACCAGTCGGTCCGGGGCCGTGGGTTTTTTGCCGCCGGGGGTGCCCGGCTTGCGGTGTGGCCGGTCGGCGGCGGGCACGAGCCTCCGCACTCCCGGTGTGCGGGGGCGTACGGCGCCGCTCCCTGCGTGCTGCGGGCCAGGGGCTGTCCGACGATTCAGGTGACTCCCTTGTCGGGCCACTCCTTTGCCCCCGGCGAGCGGACTGCCCGCCGCTGGCCGGAGATCATCAGGGGCAGAATGTCCGTATGTCGATAACGGGCACCCCGAAGAAGGCAACGGTCGACGACGCTCGTCCGGTCAGCCGCGCCCTGGCCTGGCGCCTGCGCCCCCCATCCTCGGGGACCGGGCCCTGCCGTTCTGCGATCCCATCGAGGCAGCGGCCCAGCACGCACCGCGGGAACCTCACTGGCACCTGGCGTTGATCGGCGCCGGTCCGGCGGCCCACGGCCAGGGGCAGGGAGCCGCCCTGATCCGCTCGGCGCCGGCACGGCAGACACGGCGGGCCTGTCCGTCCATCTGGAGTCCCCCAAACCATCCAACCTCCCCTACTACGAGCACTTCGGCTTCACCGCGCGCGAGGAGTTGCGACCGCCCGGGGGGCGATGCTGTGGGCCATGCAGGGCGAGCCCTCCCCCCGCCAGAGGTCTGAGGGCCGTCCGGCGGGCTCTTGACGGAGCCACAACCGCATCGCGGTGAGGCTGCCCGTGTCGTGGAAGACGAGGGTCCTCGCGTCGCCGGGGTCCGCGCGGTGATGTGTGGCGGTCGTCGGGGCCGTGGAACGTTATCGGGCGTTGTCATAGGCGTCTGGTAGGACTGATGCTGTGAGCAGGGAGAACGGGCGACCGGAGGCGGGGGCGGAGTCGGGTGGGGGCGAGCAACTGGCCCTCATCCGGGAGACCGTGCGTGAGACCAAGGCGGAGCGGGCGAAGCCGCGGACCTGGCGAGGCGCGGAGCTGGCCGCCGGGCTGCCGGTGGCGCGGGTGCTGGTGGACAAGGGGCTGGTGCACCTCGACCGTTATTTCGACTACGCGGTGCCCGCAGCCATGGACGCCGAGGCCCAGCCCGGGGTGCGGGTGCGGGTGCGGTTCGGGGCGGGGGAGAAGGGCGGCCGCCGCGAGGGCGGCAAGCTGGTCAGCGGGTTCATCGTGGAGCGGGCCGCGGAGAGCGACTACCGCGGGGTGCTCGCCCCCCTCGCGCAGGTGCTGTCGACCGAGCGGGTGCTCTCGCCCGAGCTGCTGGCGCTGTGCCGCGCCGTGGCCGACCGGTATGCCGGCACCCTCGCCGATGTGGTCCAGCTGGCGGTGCCGCCTCGTCGGGCGCGCGCGGAAGCCAAGCCGTCACCCGCCCCGCCTCCTCCCAACGCGCCACCGGATCCCGGCAGTTGGGATCGGTATGCGGCGGGTCCCGGCTTTCTGACGGCGCTGGCGCGCGGGGACGCGCCGCGCGCGGTGTGGACGGCGCTGCCCGGCCCGACCTGGCCGCAGGAGCTGGCGCGGGCGGTGGCCGCGGCCTTGGCCTCGGGGCGCGGCGCGCTGGTCGTGGTGCCCGACGGGCGGGCCGCGGCGCGGGTCGACGCGGCGCTCGGCGAGCTGATCGGGGAGGGCAGGCATGTGCTGCTCACCGCGGATTCCGGCCCCGAGGAGCGCTACCGCCGGTGGCTGGCGGTCAGCCGTGGCTCCGTGCGCGCCGTGATCGGGACTCGCGCCGCGATGTTCGCGCCGGTGGCCGACCTGGGCCTGGTCGCCCTGTGGGACGACGGCGACGCCAGCCACAGCGACCCGCACGCCCCGCAGCCGCACGCCCGCGAGGTGCTGATTCAGCGGTCGGTCACCGAACGCGCCGGATTCCTGCTCGGTGGGCTGAGCTGTACGGTCGAGGCGGCCCAGCTGGTCGAGACGAGTTGGGCGCGTCCCTTGACCGCCGACCGGGAGCAGGTGCGGGCCGCGGCCCCGATGGTGCGTACGGTCGGCGATGCCGACGAGGCGCGGGACGCCGCAGCCCGGGCCGCCCGGCTGCCGACGATGGCCTGGCAGGTGGTGCGGGAGGGACTGAAGCGCGGACCGGTGCTCGTTCAGGTCCCGCGCCGCGGGTACGCCCCGCGGTTGGCGTGCGAACGGTGCCGCGCCCCGGCCCGCTGTCGGGCCTGCGCCGGGCCCCTGGAGTCGCAGAGCGCCGGCGAGCTGGCCTGCGCCTGGTGCGGGCGCCCGGAGCCGGACTGGCATTGCTCGGAGTGCGGTGGCGCCCGGCTGCGGGCCCAGATCGTGGGCGCGCGGCGGACGGCGGAGGAGCTGGGCCGGGCCTTCCCTGCCGTCCCGGTGCGTACCTCCGGCCGCGATCACGTGCTGACGTCCGTACCCGGTGTCCCCGCGCTGGTGGTGAGCACCCCGGGTGCGGAGCCGGTGGCTGAGGGCGGCGGGTATGCCGCGGCACTGCTGCTGGACGGCTGGGCACTGCTCGGGCGGCCGGACCTCCGGGCGGGGGAGGAGGCGCTGCGCCGCTGGCTGGGCGCCGCGGCGCTGGTCCGCGGCCACGCCGACGGTGGCACGGTCGCCGTCATCGCGGAGGCGACGCTGCGCCCCGTCCAGGCCCTGGTGCGCTGGGATCCGGTCGGGCACGCGGTGCGTGAGCTGGCGGAGCGGGCCGAGCTGGGTTTTCCGCCGGTGTCGAGGATGGCCTCGGTGGCGGGCCGCAGCGACGATGTCGTCGAGCTGCTGAAGGCGACGGAACTCCCGCAGGGGGCCGAGGTGTTGGGTCCGGTACCGCTGCCGGTTCCCGACCCGGGCCGTCCCCGTCGGCCGGGCGACCCGCCGCCGGGGGAGGAGTGGGAGCGCGCTCTCGTACGCGTCCGGCCGGGCCAGGGCGCCGCGCTCGCCGCGGCACTCAAGGCCGCCCGCGCGGCGCGGCTGGTGAAACGCGAGGGCGAGCCGGTACGGGTACGGATCGACCCGCCGGACCTCGGCTGAGGCCGGCGTCGGCCGCGCGGCCGGACGCCGACCGAGCTGCCGAGTTCCCCACTGCCGACTCCAGCTCCGGGCCGCGCTCCAGCTAAGGGCCGGGCTTCGGGCCGCTGCGTCGTGGCTGGGCTGAGGGGCCGGGCGGGATGGCCGGGGAGCGGGAGACGGTAGGCGAAACGGGGAACCCGCGCAGGTCGGGCGCCCCGCGGCACGAGGGCGGTGGTGCCGCGCGGGGTGGGGTCGGGACTCGGGCGACGGCCCCTACGGGGACGGACTGACCACCGTCGCCCGGGAGTTGGAAGACGTCACCTTCCATGTCCCGTACGGGGGAAGGCGTCGACGTCACCCGTAGAGGGAGCCGGCGCGTCAGAACCCCGAACCCCTTGCGGATATGGCGCCGCCCCGGGACCGGTGTCGGCGGGCGGTCCCGGGGCGTTGGCGAGCGTCGGGGAGCTTTGCTCCCGGCGTCGGTGTCGGCGTCAGCCGTTACGGGGGCCGGGAAAGGCACCCGAACGGGCATCTTCCCTGGTGGATGCGGATGCCTGGGCGGGCAGGGAACGGGCGGTGGGGACGGACGGCGCACCGGGCAGGCTCGCGGCCACGGTCACGGCGCGGGGCGCGGGTGCCTCGGGCGAACGGACGGCCGACTCGCCGCCGTCGACGGCGGGTTGGGCGGCGGCGCGGCGGGCGCCGTAGCGGCGGTGCACCGCCTGCTTGGTGACGCCGAGCGCAGAACCCACCGCGTCCCACGAGAAGCCCAGCGAACGGTCGAAGTCGACCGCCGCGGTGACGAGTGTCTCGACGCTGTCCCGCAGCTCCTGGGCCAGGCGCACCGTCGGTGCGGGCGCGCGTCCGTACACGACGAATCCCGCGGAGGGACCTGTCCGCCGTGGCCGGTAGACGTTGCCGAGCTGAGCGGTCAGCGTGCGCAGCGCGTCCACCTGCCGGCGGACCCGCTCGATGTCCCGCACCAGGAGATGCAGGCTGGCGCGCGCCTGGGCGTCGTGGGTTGCGTGGTCGGCCATGAGCAAGCCTCTCGAACCGGCGTGGAAAGGAAGGGTGATAGCGATCGGGCCGTACAAGCGCCCCGATCTAGGTCAATGCTGTTTGACCAACGCGACAGCAGCGGCTCTGGTCACGGTATGGGGGCGTACGAGCTTCCGCGCGGGGCGCGGGCAGGACCGCACGCCCCCTTGAGTGAGGGTGGGAGTCACCGACTCGCGGCCGGGGCCGCGCCGCCTAGACTGTTGTGTCGTTCCGTTGCGTGTGAGAGGTAGTGCGCCACCCATGAGGCTCGTCTTCGCCGGCACCCCCGAGGTCGCCGTACCCGCCCTCGATGCCCTGCTCGCTTCGGACAGGCACGACGTCGTGGCCGTTGTGACCAGGCCGGACGCGCCCGCGGGCCGTGGGCGGCGGCTCGTCGCCAGCCCCGTCGCCGAGCGCGCGGAGGAGGCGGGCATCGAGGTGCTCAAGCCCACCAAGCCGCGGGACGAGGACTTCCTTGCCAGGCTGCGGGAGATCGCGCCGGACTGCTGTCCGGTGGTCGCCTACGGAGCGCTGCTGCCGAAGGCCGCGCTCGACATTCCCGCGAAGGGGTGGGTCAACCTGCACTTCTCGCTGCTCCCCGCGTGGCGCGGCGCGGCGCCCGTCCAGCACGCGGTGCTGGCCGGTGACGAGGTGACCGGCGCCTCGACGTTCCAGATCGAGGAGGGGCTGGACTCGGGCCCCGTTTATGGTGTGTTGACCGAGGACGTCCGGCCCACGGACACCAGCGGAGACCTCCTGACCCGTCTGGCGTTCGCCGGCTCCGGGCTGCTGGCAGCGACGATGGACGGCATCGAGGACGGCACCCTGCGCTCCGTGCCGCAGCCGGCCGAGGGCATCTCGCTCGCACCGAAGATCGAGGTGGAGGACGCCAAGGTGGACTGGACGGCGCCGGCCCTGCGCGTCGACCGGGTGATCCGTGGGTGCGCTCCCGCGCCCGGCGCGTGGACGGTCTTCCGGGGCGAGCGCCTGAAGCTGATGACGGCCACATCGGCCGCGCAGCACTCGGAGTTGGCCCTGGCGCCCGGTGAACTCGCCGTGACGAAGAGGGCGGTGTACGTCGGTACGGGGAGCCACGCCGTCGAACTCCTCTGGGTCCAGCCGCAGGGCAAGAAGCCGATGAAGGGCGCCGATTGGGCGCGCGGGGTCCGGATCGAAACCGGGGAGCGCCTGGGCGGCTGACAAGGCGGGGTGGCGGGGCGAGCCGCAGGGGGACCGGGTCCGGGCACGGCGGTGGCGCGCACCCGCTACCGCTCCCGACGCCGTCGCCGCTCCGTGCATGCGTGCTCGGCCGGACACCACGGCGTCCGGGTCGGTCGCGGAGCGCGCCGGGGTGGTACGCGCCTGCCGCCCACGGCTCGCGGTGGAGCCGTAGGCCACCCCCTCACGCCCCTCGACCTCCTTCGTCCCCCTGCGTCCACCGTTTCGTGCCGCCGTCCCCGCGCGTGCCCTCGCGGGCCCCCGCGTAGGCTGGGACGGACCTCTTCTCTCGTATCCGGAGCACCTTTTCTGTGACTGAGCAGCCGCGTCGTCGCCCCAGCAAGCCCTATCGCCGCCCGCAGAAGGACCCGGTCAGGATCCTCGCGTTCGAGGCGCTGCGGGCCGTCGACGAGCGGGACGCGTACGCGAACCTCGTGCTCCCGCCCCTGCTGCGCAAGGCGCGGGAGAACAGCGACTTCGACAATCGGGACGCGGCGCTGGCCACGGAGCTGGTCTACGGAACGCTGCGCCGGCAGGGGACGTACGACGCGATCATCGCGCAGTGCGTGGACCGGCCGCTGCGCGAGGTCGACCCGCCGGTGCTGGACGTGCTGACGCTCGGTGCGCACCAGCTTCTCGGCACCCGCATCCCGACGCATGCCGCCGTCAGCGCGAGCGTCGAGCTGGCGCGGGTGGTGCTCGGTGACGGGCGGGCGAAGTTCGTCAACGCCGTACTGCGCAAGATCGCGGCGCACGACCTGGACGGCTGGCTGGAGCGGGTCGCCCCCGATTACGACGCGGACCCCGAGGACCACCTCGGCATCGTGCACGCGCACCCCCGCTGGATCGTCTCCGCCCTGTGGGATGCCCTGGGCGGGGGGCGTGCCGGCATCGAGGACCTGCTGGAGGCGGACAACGAACGCCCCGAGGTGACCCTGGTGGCGCGACCGGGCCGTGCGACCGCCGAGGAGCTGCTGGACACCGTCGGCGAGGACAGCGCGCTGCCCGGGCGGTGGTCCCCGTACGCGGTGCGGCTCGCCGAGGGCGGCGAGCCGGGAGCGCTGGACGCGGTCCGCGAGGGGCGTGCCGGCGTGCAGGACGAGGGCAGTCAGCTCGTCGCGATCGCCCTGGCGAACGCGCCCGTCGAGGGCCGCGACCGGGCGTGGCTGGACGGCTGCGCGGGCCCCGGTGGCAAGGCCGCGCTGCTGGCCGCGCTCGCCGCGCAGCGCGGTGCCGTGCTGCTGGCCTCCGAGAAGCAGCCGCACCGTGCCCGCCTGGTGGCCAAGGCCCTCGAAGGCAACCCCGGTCCGTATCAGGTCATCGCCGCCGACGGCACCCGTCCGTCCTGGCAGCCCGGTGCCTTCGACCGGGTGCTGGTGGATGTGCCGTGCACCGGCCTTGGCGCGCTACGCCGCAGGCCGGAGGCGCGTTGGCGCCGCCGCCCCGAGGACCTGGACGGCTTCGCGCCGCTCCAGCGTGAGCTGCTGCGGCAGGCGCTGGCGGCGGTGCGGGTCGGCGGCGTCGTCGGCTACGCGACGTGCTCGCCGCACCCGGCCGAGACGCGGGCCGTGGTGGAGGACGTCATCAAGGGGCGCGGCGGTCCGGCCGTGGAGGTCGAGTGGGTCGACGCGCGGCCGCTGATGGCGGATGTGCCGGCCCTCGGTGACGGACCGGACGTGCAGCTCTGGCCGCATCTGCACGGCACGGACGCGATGTATCTGGCGCTGTTGCGGCGGATGGCCTGAGGCAGGTCCGTCGCGGGCGTTCGGGGAAGTGCCCGGACGGCCGGGTCTTCCTCCGACTGCACATGTGGTGCGGCCGATGAGCCGACGAAGTTGATGAGTCGACAAATGGGCCCCGGCGCCCGCCCTGTGGGGCGGACGCCGGGGCCCATTTCGTCACCTACGCGACTGCCGGCACTCAGTGACCGTGGCCGCCGCCGCAGCCCATGATCGAGCCCTGGTGGGTGTCCTGGCCCCCGGGGTCACCCTCGCCGTTGAGCAGGTTGCCCGCAAGGCCGTTGGCAATCCCGATCTCGCCGAGGACATCGACATTCAGGTCGTGCGACTTGCACCAGCCGCCGTGCGCGGGCTGGGCGGAGGCGGTGCCGGCGCCGAGAAAACTGACGCTGGCAAGGGCGGCGGCCACGACGGCAGCCTTGCGAAGGTTGCGCATTAGTCCTCCATCAATTGAGCGGATGCGATCTGCAAGAGATCCACTGCATGCAGTGATGAGAGGCTAATACGAAATATGGTGATATGTCCGTTAGGACTGCCCTCCGAGTGTCGGGCGGGTCGGGATCGGGCGAGGAGTGCGACAAACCGGGTCCGGCCGCACGATTGGCCAAGGACGTCCGAGGGTCACGCCGCCCGGGTCCCTCGGGCGATGGGGGTCACGCCATACTGGGGACATGGCCTTGATCAACCCCAGCATCCTGTCCGCGGACTTCTCCCGCCTCGCCGAGGAGGCGAAGGCCGTCGAGGGCGCCGACTGGCTCCATGTCGACGTGATGGACAACCACTTCGTCCCGAACCTCACGCTCGGTGTTCCGGTCGTCGAGTCCCTGAGCAAGGCGACGGACACGCCTCTCGACCTGCACCTGATGATCGAGGACCCGGACCGCTGGGCGCCTCAGTACATCGAGGCGGGCGCCGGGTCGGTCACCTTCCACGTCGAGGCGGCGGCGGCGCCGGTGCGTCTCGCGCGGGAGATCCGGGCGCAGGGTGCGCGGGCCTCCATGGCGCTCAAGCCGGCCACGCCGATCGAGCCGTACGAGGATCTGCTCCCCGAACTCGACATGCTGCTGATCATGACGGTGGAGCCCGGGTTCGGCGGCCAGGCGTTCCTGGACATCATGCTGCCGAAGATCCGTCGCACCCGTGAACTGATCTCCCGGCACGGCCTGGAGCTGTGGCTGCAGGTGGACGGCGGGGTCTCGGCCGCCACCATCGAGCGGTGCGCGGAGGCCGGCGCGGACGTCTTCGTCGCGGGCTCCGCCGTGTACGGCGCGGAGGACCCCGCGAAGGCGGTCCGGGAGCTGCGGGACAAGGCGGACAAGGCCACGGCGGCCGGCTGGGGCTGCGCGCACTGACGCTCGTCCCGCCGGGAAGTCGTGCCGCCCGTCGCCGGCCCTGGCCGATGACGGGCGCCCGATTTCCGTACTTCGCCCGTTGTGGAACGGGCGGCTCTCCTTTTCGGACGGACCCGGTCCGTCCGGCCCCGTGACGGCATCGGCGGGCGGGTGTCCGGCCGGTTTCGGTGGCCGTGCCCTTGGTCGTCCTCGGCACGCCACCGAGCGTTCACACCTGCCGGGGCGTCCTTGGTCCCCGCCGACCACGGGTTTCTGAAAGGATGAGCAAAGACTCGATCAGATGCGCCAAAGGGGAGAATTTCGTGGTAGCCAGCCGCCCACAGTCCGGAATGGGCCCTGCCGAGCTGGTGCAGGCCGCGGCCATGGCCCGCCGTTTCTATCTTGAGGGCAAGTCCAAGATCCAGATCGCGGAGGAGTTCGGCGTCAGCCGGTTCAAGGTCGCCCGCGTGCTGGAGACGGCCCTGGAGCGGGATCTCGTACGCATCGAGATCCGCGTGCCCTCCGAACTGGACGCCGAACGCTCCGATGCCCTGCGAGCCCGCTACGGCCTGCGGCACGCGGTCGTCGTCGAGTCTCCCGCGGACGCGTCCGAGGACGCCGCCGACCCGGAGAACCTCGGCGAGGTGGCGGCCGACCTCCTGGGCGAGCTGGTCGCCGAGGGGGATGTGCTGGGCCTGGCCTGGGGCCGGTCGACCATTCACATGGCGGCCGCGCTGCACCGGCTTCCGCCCTGCACCGTCGTGCAGCTGACCGGCGTCTATGACGCGGGCACCGCCGACCGCGGGTCGGTCGAAGCGGTCCGCCGGGCCGCCGACGTCTCCGGCGGCGAGGCGCACCCGATCTACGCGCCCATGCTGCTGCCCGACTCGGCGACCGCCGCCGCGCTGCGCGGCCAGACCGGGATCGCCCGCGCGTTCGAGTACTTCGACAAGGTCACCGTCGCCTGCGTCTCCATCGGCTCCTGGGAGCCGGGCGTCTCGACCGTCTACGACATGCTGTCGGAGCAGGAGCGGGAGCACTACGCCTCGCTCGGCGCCGCCGCCGAGATGTCCGCGCATCTCTTCGACGCCGACGGCCGGCGTATCGGCCGGGACCTCGGCGAGCGCTGCATCACCGTCGAGGCGGACCGGCTGCGCCGCATCCCCGAGGTCGTCGCGATCGCCGGCGGAGCCCGCAAGGCCGCGGCGATCGGCGCGGTGCTGCGCTCCGGGCTGGTCACGAGCCTGGTGACGGACACGGCCGCCGCCGACCACCTGCTCCTGGAGACCGGGCCGGGCCCGCGTCCCGCCCTCGACCGGACGGACCCTGACGGGGCGTGAAGGCCCGTCGGCTCGATGGGGATCGGCCGGCAGCGGGCGTGCGGCCCGCCGCCGGCCGATCCGTTTCCTGCCGCCCGGCAGCGATGCCCCTCGGGTCCGGGACCTCGGTTGCGCGGCGTGCGCACCGGCGGGCGGCTCGGGCGCCGCTGTGACAGCATCGGCGCCATGGTGATCCGTTCCACCCCGCGCCGTGCCGTCGCCGTTCTCGGCGCGCTGCTCGCCGGGCTGCTCCTGGCGCTCACCGGCTGCACCACGAGCGATGGCAGCAACGGGAGTTCACTCGGATCGTCGCCGTCCGCCACCGGTGCCGTCGGTACGGGTTCGTATGGCGGTTCCCGTACGCCCGATGTACCGGCCTGGGCGAAGGGCATGCCCGTCGAGCCGGCGGACCGGCTCCCGGCCCAGGCGCGGGACACGCTGCGGCGCATCGATGCCGGCGGGCCCTACCCGTACGCGAAGGACGGCGCCGTCTTCGGCAACCACGAGCGGCTGCTGCCCCGTCAGCCGCGCGGTCATTACCACGAGTACACCGTTCCCACCCCGGGTTCGCGGGACCGTGGTGCCCGCCGCCTCATCACGGGGGAGAGCCACGAGACCTACTACACCGATGACCACTACCGGACCTTCAAGGCGGTGCTCCGATGACGGGTTCTGTGCCCCGGCCGCTCGCGGCGGTGCTTGACGGCAGTACGCCCGCGGGGGTGCTGCCCTGGCCCCCGGACCGCGCAGTCTCGGACGCGCTGTGCGCGGCGCGGGAGGCAGGCTGGAGCGGCGCGAGGCTCGATCTCGAAGGGGTCCTGGACAAGGACGGCTTCATGGAGTGCTGCGCCCGGTCGCTGCGGCTCCCGGACTGGTTCGGGCGCAACTGGGACGCGCTCGCGGACTGCCTCACCGACCTGTCGTGGTGCCCCGCGGACCGAGGCAGGCTCCTGGTGATGACGGGCTGGCAGGGATACGCGGCCGCGGCCCCGGAGGACTGGAGCGTGGTGGAGGGCGTGCTGGCGGACGCGGTCGGGTTCTGGCGCGGCACGGACACCGCACTGGCCGTGATCATGGCCCGGGGGCGGGCGCGGCAGGGCGCGTAGCGAGGCCTTCGGCGGAGGGGGAGGCGGGTCGTGGTGGCCTCCCGGTAGGCCGGGAGCGGGGCGCGGCGATGCCCCTGGGTGAGGGGCGTACGGGCCTTCGTGCCGCAGGGTGACGGCTGTTTGGCAGATCACACACACGGCTCACCGAGTCATCGGACAATCGCATGAGTGCTGGTCAGGGCCCGTATCCTGGCGGTATGCGATTCCTGAATCCGAAGAACGGCGCCCTCGAAGAGAGTTCTTCGGTGCCCTACGACCTGACGTACGACGACGTGTTCATGGTGCCCAACCGCTCCGCGGTGGGATCCCGCCAGGGCGTGGATCTCTCCTCCCCCGATGGGTCCGGCACGACCATTCCGCTGGTGGTCGCCAACATGACCGCGATCGCCGGCCGCCGGATGGCCGAGACCGTCGCCCGCCGTGGTGGCCTCGTCGTCATCCCGCAGGACATCCCGATCGACGTCGTCACCGAGGTCGTGACGTGGGTCAAGCGCCGTCACCTCGTCCTGGACACGCCGATCGTGCTGTCGCCGATCGCGACCGTCGCCGACGCCCTGTCGCTGCTCCACAAGCGGGCGCACGGCGCGGGCATCGTCGTCGAGGGCGGCCGGCCCGTCGGCGTCGTCACCGAGCACGACCTGGCCGGCGTGGACCGCTTCACCCAGGTCTCCGAGGTCATGTCCAAGGACCTGCTGGTGCTGGACGCGGACATCGACCCGCGGGACGCCTTCAACCGTCTGGACGCCGCGAACCGCAAGCTCGCCCCCGCGGTCGACAAGGACGGCATGCTCGTCGGCATCCTGACCCGCAAGGGCGCCCTCCGCGCCACCCTCTACACCCCGGCCACCGACGCCGACGGCAAGCTGCGCATCGCGGCCGCCGTGGGCATCAACGGCGATGTGGCGGGCAAGGCCAAGGCGCTGCTGGACGCGGGCGTGGACACGCTCGTCGTGGACACCGCGCACGGCCACCAGGAGTCCATGATCAGCGCGGTGAAGGCCGTCCGGTCGCTGGACCCGCAGGTCCCGATCGTGGCGGGCAACATCGTCGCAGCCGAGGGCGTGCGCGACCTCATCGAGGCCGGCGCGGACATCATCAAGGTCGGGGTGGGCCCCGGCGCGATGTGCACCACCCGCATGATGACCGGCGTCGGCCGCCCGCAGTTCTCCGCGGTGCGGGAGTGCGCGGCCGAGGCCAAGAAGTTGGGCAAGCACGTCTGGGCGGACGGCGGCGTACGCCACCCGCGCGATGTCGCGATGGCGCTGGCCGCCGGCGCGTCCAACGTGATGATCGGCTCGTGGTTCGCCGGCACGCTCGAATCGCCCGGCGACCTCCAGCACACCGCCGAAGGCCGTCCGTACAAGGAGAGCTTCGGCATGGCCTCCGCGCGTGCGGTGCGCAACCGTACGAGCGAGGAGTCGGCCTACGACCGGGCGCGTAAGGGGCTCTTCGAGGAGGGCATCTCCACCTCGCGGATGTTCGTCGACCAGTCCCGGCCCGGTGTCGAGGACCTGATCGACACGATCATCGCGGGAGTCCGCAGCTCCTGCACCTACGCCGGAGCGGGCTCCCTGGAGGAGTTCGCCGAGAAGGCCGTGATCGGTGTGCAGAGCGCCGCCGGTTACGCCGAGGGCAAGCCGCTGCACGACAGCTGGAGCTGACCCGCCCGGGGCCGCTGTCGGCCCCGTGGACGGACCGTCCCCCGCGCGCGTTCGCCGGCCCCGCACCGATCATGGTGCGGGGCCGGCCGCCGTTCAGGGGCGCCACGGTCGTCGCAGCCGTGGCCGGTTCCCGACGGTGTCCGGGAGTTCGTACCCTTGGTGAGCGGCCGGCGGGCGCAATGAACCACCGTCGCCCGCGCTGGTGCGCAACGATCGGCCGCGGTTGCGCAAGGAACCTGCATTACGGCAGGTCAGGGGCGGCCCGTAAGGTCAAGCGCTGTACGTGGAGTGGCGGTGACCGCCTGCTCGGCGGTCTCCTGCAGCGGGCTGTTCTGCCCTGCCCGCGCATGCACCCGCCGTCGGTCGCCGTCATCTGACCGGCAGCGATGAAGGAGCCACCCCAGTGTTGGAGCACGGCGCAGCCCCACCCGGAGGGGACCGCAACTCGCGGCCGCCCTCCTCCGGAGGTCTCGGTACCCGGCTGATGCGACGCAAGCCGGTCGAGCGGCTGGTCGCCGAAGGGGGTCAAGGCGAGGGCGGAACGCTCCGCCGCTCGATGGGCATGTGGCAGCTGACCATGATCAGCATCGGTGCCACCCTCGGCACCGGCATTTTCGTGGTCCTCGGCGAGGCGGTCCCGGACGCCGGGCCCGCCGTCATCATCTCGTTCGTCATCGCCGGCATCACCGCCCTGTTCTCCGCCCTGTCCTACGCGGAGCTGGCCGGCAGCATCCCGGTCTCGGGATCGTCCTATTCCTACGCCTACGCCACGCTCGGTGAGCTGGTCGCCTGGGTCTGCGGCTGGTGTCTGATCCTGGAGTACGGCGTCTCGGTCGCGGCGGTCGCCGTCGGCTGGGGCCAGTACCTCAACGAACTGCTCGACGGGACCCTGGGATTCACCATTCCCGACGCGCTCTCCGCCCCTCCGGGCGACGGCGGCATCTTCAATCTGCCGGCCCTGCTCGTCGTGGTGCTCGCGATGGTCTTCCTGCTGGGCGGTGCCAAGGAGAGCGCCCGCGCCAACACCATCATGGTCGCCGTCAAGATCCTCGCGCTGCTGCTGTTCTGCGGCGTCGCGGTGCAGGGAGTGAAGTCCGGCAACTACGCCGACTTCATGCCGATGGGCATGGCGGGCGTCAGCGCCGCCGGTGCCACCCTCTTCTTCTCCTACATCGGTTTCGACGCGGCCTCCACGGCCGGCGAGGAGGCCAAGAACCCGCAGCGCGATCTGCCGCGCGCGATCATGCTCTCGCTGGTGATCGTCACCGCGCTGTACTGCCTGGTCGCGGCCATCGCCGTGGGCGCGCTGCCCTGGAAGCAGTTCGAGGGCTCGGAGGCGGCGCTCGCCGGGATCATGAAGGAGGTCACCGGGCAGAACATCTGGGCGGTGCTGCTGGCCGTGGGCGCGGTCGTCGCCATCGCGAGTGTCGTGCTGACCGTGCTGTACGGCCAGACCCGGATCCTCTTCGCGATGTCCCGGGACGGCCTGGTGCCGAAGGTGTTCTCCAAGGTGCACCCCAAGAGCGGCGCGCCGCGCGCCAACACCGTGATCGTCTCGCTGTTCTGCGGTGTGCTCGCCGCGGCGGTGCCGTTGGGCCAGCTGGCCGACGCCACCAGCATCGGCACCCTCTTCGCCTTCGGCCTGGTCAACGTCGCGGTGATCGTGCTGCGCCGCACCCGGCCGGACATGCCGCGGTCCTTCCGTACGCCGCTCTCCCCGCTGTTCCCGGTGATCGGCTTCGTGCTGTGCGTCTACATGATGGGCAGCCTGGACACCGTGACCTGGGTGGTCTTCGGCGTCTGGATGGCCGTGGGCCTTGTGGTCTACTTCGGATACGGCATGCGCCGGTCCCGATTGGCCACGGCAGAGAAGTGATCCACCCGCAGTGCGACTGAACGATCTCGACGAACGCATCGTCCACGCCCTCGCCGAGGACGCCCGGCGCAGCTACGCCGACATCGGCCAAGAGGTCGGCCTGTCCGCGCCGGCCGTCAAACGCCGGGTGGACCGGCTGCGGGCGGACGGGGCCATCACCGGCTTCACGGTGCGGGTCGATCCGGCCGCGCTCGGCTGGGAGACCGAGGGCTTCATCGAGCTCTACTGCAGTCGCAACACCTCGCCCGAGGCGATCCACCGCGGCCTGTCGCGCTACCCGGAAGTGGCGTCCGCCTCCACCGTCACCGGTGAGGCGGACGCCATCGTCCAGGTCTTCGCCGCCGACATGCGGCACTTCGAGCGGGTCCTGGAGCGGATCGCGGGCGAGCCGTTCGTGGAGCGGACGAAGTCCGTGCTGGTGCTCTCGCCGCTGCTGCGGCGGTTCGGGTCCGGGGCACCGCGCTAGGGCGTGTCCGCAAAGGCCCGCCTGGCCCGCGCTGCTCATTCCGGCCCGGGAGCGTCGAGGTCGTCCGGCCGCGCGATCCGGTCCTGCGGAAGCCGGGGCGGGGTGCCCTGGGTCCATACGACGCGCAGCGCCGAGGCATGGATCCGCCAGCCCTCGGCGGTTCTCAGCAGTTCGGTGTCGGCGAGGCCGGCGGAGATGAACAGGCCCTCGGAGCCGTCCGCCAGGATATGAGTGCTCAGTTGGGCGCCACGTGCGGTGGCGCGGTCGCCGTCGATCTCGATGGTGGCGTTGGTGCCCAGGTGCACGGTCCGGTCGAAGAGGTCCATCGCACCACTGACATGTGCCAGCAGCTCGTCGCGGCCGTGGACGGTGCCGATGGGCAGGTCGGCGGTGACGTCCTCGGTGTGGAAGGCGCGGGCCCACTGCTCGTCGAAGGTCCCCTCGTCGAAGGACCGGACGTAGCGGCCCAACAGGTCGTCGATCTCGGCGCGGTCGGTGAGGTACTGGAGCTGGTGCCGCATCGCTGCGGTGGAAGTGTCCATGGCGGCGATCCTGCTACCTCAAGTGAACTTCAGGTCAAGGCCGTCAAGTGCCAACGGTCCGCTGTCGCCGCTGTCACCCGCTGCCGGAGGCGCTCCGGCGGGGGGTGTCCCTGGGACTTGCGCCCCGCCCCGTGGCGGATCCGTCAGCCGCCCGCGCGGAACCACCGCTCACCACCCGGGACCACCCTGAGCATGCGCCCTCCCGTCCGCCGGTCCGAGGCCGGCACCCCCGCCCGACCTGCGACAACGCCGCGCGCAACGAATCGCCGCCGAGCCGCTTCAACGCGCAACGAATGCTCCACCGGCGCGCAACGGTGGCGCCTTGTCCCGGGTCACCGTGGGCCCGTACCGTCAATGCGTTCCCACCCGAACCGTCCAGCCGAGGGGTCCCATGTCGTCGCTCCGTACCGCCCTGCTCCAGAGTTCGGGACGGCCCGGCGACATCGCGTACAACCTGGGCGTGCTGCGCGACGCGGCGCGTGAGGCCGCGGCCGCCGGCGCCGGGCTGCTCGCCTGCCCCGAGCTGTTCCTCACCGGATACGCCATCGGCGACGGCGTCCGGCGCCTCGCCGAGCCGGCCGACGGCGCCGGCGCCCGGGCCATCGGCGAGATCGCCGCCGAGCACGGCATCGCGGTGCTCTACGGCTACCCGGAGCGTGCCGTCCCGGACGAGGGCGCGCCGGTCTACAACTCCGCGCAGCTCATCGGCCCGGACGGCGCCCGGCTCGCGAACTACCGCAAGACGCACCTGTTCGGCTGCTTCGAGCGCGAGTGGTTCACTCCCGGCGACCATCCCGTGGTCCAGGCCGAGCTGGACGGCGTCCGGGTGGGCGTCATGATCTGCTACGACGTGGAGTTCCCGGAGAACGTCCGGGCGCACGCGCTGGCCGGCACCGATCTGCTGCTGGTGCCCACGGCCCAGATGCACCCCTTCCAGTTCGTCGCCGAGTCCGTCATCCCGGTGCGCGCCTTCGAGAACCAGATGTACGTCGCGTACGTCAACCGGGTCGGCGCGGAAGGCGAGTTCGAGTTCGTGGGGCTCAGCTGCCTGGCGGGTCCCGACGGGATCGTGCGCACCCGCGCCGGCCGCACCGAGCAGCTGGTGCAGGCCGATGTCGACGCCGCTTTCCTGAAGGAATCGCGGGAGACCAACCCGTATCTGCACGACCGGCGTCCGGAGCTGTACGGCCCGCTGACGTGACCCGACCCGCCGCACCCGTCCCGGAGTGAACCGGCCGCCCCCATCGAGCCTGCTCGCCCCCGCTCCGCCGCGCCCGCCCCCGGCGCGCCCGCCCACCCCGGCGCAGTCCGACGACTGCTGCCCGCCGACCGCCCGTTCGCAAGGAGTCCGTACCCGATGACGTCCACGGTGCCCACCGCCGCCACCCCCCACGCGGATGCCCAGCCGCCGATCACCATGTTCGGCCCGGACTTCCCGTACGCCTACGACGACTTCCTCGCGCACCCGGCGGGCCTCGGCCAGGTCCCCGCGGTCGAGCACGGCAAGGAGGTCGCGGTCATCGGCGGCGGTCTCTCCGGCATCATCACCGCCTACGAGCTGATGAAGATGGGCCTCAAGCCCGTCGTCTACGAGGCGGACCGGATAGGCGGCCGGCTGCGCACCGTCGGCTTCGACGGCTGCGACCCGTCCCTGACGGCCGAGATGGGCGCGATGCGCTTCCCGCCGTCGTCCACCGCGCTCCAGCACTACATCGACCTGGTGGGCCTGCACACCAAGCCGTTCCCCAACCCGCTGGCGCCGGAGACCCCCTCCACCGTCGTCGACCTCAAGGGCGAGTCGCACTATGCACGGACCGTGGACGACCTCCCCGAGGTCTACCACCAGGTCATGGAGGCATGGAACGCCTGCCTGGAGGAGGGCGCGGACTTCTCCGACATGAACCAGGCGCTGCGCGAGCGTGATGTCCCGCGCATCCGCGAGATCTGGTCCCGGCTGGTCGAGAAGCTCGACAACCAGACCTTCTACGGCTACCTCTGCGAATCGACCGCCTTCAAGTCCTTCCGGCACCGGGAGATCTTCGGCCAGGTCGGCTTCGGCACCGGCGGCTGGGACACCGACTTCCCCAACTCCATCCTGGAGATCCTGCGGGTCGTCTACACCGAGGCCGACGACCACCACCGGGGCATCGTCGGTGGCAGCCAGCAGCTGCCGCTGCGCCTGTGGGAGCGGGAGCCGGAGAAGATCGTGCACTGGGCGCAGGGCACGTCGCTCTCCTCGCTGCACGACGGCGCGCCGCGCCCCGCGGTGACCCGGCTGAACCGGACCGCGGGCAACCGCGTCACCGTGACGGACGCCGACGGGGACATCCGCACGTACGAGGCGGCCGTCTTCACCGCGCAGTCGTGGATGCTGCTGTCGAAGATCGCCTGCGATGACGCGCTCTTCCCCATCGACCACTGGACGGCGATGGAGCGCACCCATTACATGGAGTCCTCCAAGCTGTTCGTGCCCGTCGACCGGCCGTTCTGGCTGGACACCGACGAGGAGACCGGCCGGGACGTGATGAGCATGACGCTCACCGACCGGATGACCCGCGGCACGTACCTCCTCGATGACGGGCCGGACCGGCCCGCCGTCATCTGCCTGTCCTACACGTGGTGCGACGACAGCCTGAAGTGGCTGCCGCTGGACGCCAACGAGCGGATGGAGGTCATGCTCAAGTCGCTGTCGGAGATCTACCCGAAGGTCGACATCCGCTCGCACATCATCGGCAACCCGGTCACCGTGTCCTGGGAGAACGAGCCCTACTTCATGGGCGCGTTCAAGGCCAACCTGCCGGGCCACTACCGCTACCAGCGGCGGCTCTTCACCCACTTCATGCAGGACCTGCTGCCCGCGGACAAGCGCGGGATCTTCCTCGCCGGCGACGACATCTCCTGGACGGCCGGCTGGGCCGAGGGCGCCGTGCAGACCGCGCTCAACGCGGTGTGGGGCGTGATGCACCACTTCGGCGGTGGCACCGACGCCACCAACCCGGGTCCCGGAGACCTCTACGACGAGATCGCGCCGGTCGAACTCCCGGAGGACTGACCGGACTCCGGTTCAGAAGAACGGACCGGACTCCGGTACGGGTGAGCAGGCGGCGGGCCGAGGAACGGTCCGCCGCCTTTGCCGTGCGCGGCGGTGGGGCCGTTCCGTGGCGTACCGGACCTGGCGGCGCCCCGCGGCGCCGGTCGTCTCATGGCCGGTACAACGCGGTCGGTTCAGCGGTCAGCTCAGCGGGGTCAGCAGGCACCGGCCGACCAGGCCGACACTCGCGTCCAGCCGGTCGGTGAACTCCTCGGCCACCTCGGGCAGCCGGCGGGCGCCCCACAGCATCCGGGCCGCGGCCCAGGCCCCGTCCCTTGCCATCTCCAGGCTCCAGGAGCCGGCGAGATGGGTCAGCGGATCGGCGATGTCCAGCACGTCGGGGCCGGGCATCAGGCTCTCCCTGATCCGTTCCTCCAGGCCCGTCAGTACGGCCCCGATGCGGTCGAAGTCCCCTTCCAGGAAGCCCGGTTCGCAGTCCAGGGTCCGGCAGGTGTCGACCACCGCGAGCGCCAGATCGTGCCCGATGTGCGCGTTGATGCCGGCCAGCGCGAACTGCAGGGGGCGCACACCCGGGTGGTGTCGCAGCTGGAAGAGCGGCCGCCAGCAGGCCGGTGGCCGCAGCCCGGCGGTGTCGGCGTCCACCGCGCCGAAGTAGCGCCGCGCAAACCGGAGGTCCAGCTCACCCGCGGCCACCGGGTCCTGGAATTCGCCCTGGTCGATGCGATGCGCGACTTCCTCGGTGACGGCCAGATAGATCCGGTTGAAGACGGCCAGTCCGTCCTGCGCGGGCAGCGCCGCGTCCAGGGCACGCATCCGCGCGAGCACCTGCCCCACGCCCGCGGTCGTCGCGGGCCCCGCACCGTCGGGCACCGGGGGCGTCTCCTGCCGGCCGGGTCCGCCGCTCCGCTGAGTCGTCGTCATCCGCTCAGCGTGACACTCGGCGGGCGAATATCGGGGCGAGCTGTGTGGCGATGACCGGAACGGGGTAATAACGGCGCACCTCTTGTGACTTTCGCACGAGCCGCCACAAGCGGCAACGGCCTTTGAAAAGCGCATCAATTCGGCATTCCTGGATCCGCCGCGAACAACGCGGTGCCGCATTCCGGAGGTTGACGCATGGCCAGAAGACTCGCCGCCGCCCTCTCCGTTCCCCTTCTGAGTGCCACCGCCGTGCTGGTGGCAGCCGCCCCGTCGCAGGCCGCCCCCGCCGACAAGCCCCAGGTGCTGTCGGGCTGGACGCAGACGAGCGCGAGCAGCTACACCAAGTGGGTGGCAGCCCGCGGAAACCAGGCCGGGTGGGCCGCGTACCGCTTCGACTGGACCACCGACTACTGCTCGAAGTCGCCGGACAATCCACTCGGCTTCCCCTTCCAGATCTCCTGCGCGCGACATGACTTCGGCTACCGCAACTACAAGGACGCCGGGACCTTCGACGCTAATAAACCGCGTCTGGACAGCGCTCTGTACGAGGATTTGAAGCGGGTCTGCTCGCGCTATTCAGGCGCGAAGAAAGCCTCCTGCACGGGGCTGGCCTGGACGTATTACCAGGCGGTCAAGAAGCTGGGCTGAAGACGCCGGCCGGGCGGGGGAGGGGCGTGGGCGTCGTACGCCGCTCGCTCCTCCGCCGTACGAGGGCTCAGCCCTCGTCGGGCGATCAGCTCTCGTCCGGCGCTGAGCCCTCGTACGGGCCCGTGCCCGATGCCGGTCCCGGCTCCGTGATGGCCGGGCCGGGGAGCCCCCGATCCCGGGTGTCGGCGATCTTGGACACATATGGGAACCTTCGTGCGGGCGGCCACTGGTCCGCCCGTCGTGACGCAGCCATGGGAGTGGCTTCGGTTTGCCCGGGTGGAAGCGTTCGACTAGTACTCACTCGGCTCTGTGACGTGCAGGGCGTCGCAGAGATGGAGCGTGATCATGGCGAGCTTCGGGTGGAAGCTGCACGGGGACGGCAAACACCTGGAGCCGGGCGAGGTGGTCAGACCGGGCGAGCGCCTCACGTGGGGCCGGACGATCGGGCTCGGCGCTCAGCACGTGGTCTCGATGATCGGCGCGTGTTTCGTGGCGCCGGTGCTCATGGGCCTGGACCCCAACCTCGCCTTGATGGCGTCCGGCGTGGCGACCGTGCTCTTCCTGGTGATGACGCGTGGGCGGGTCCCCAGCTACCTGGGCTCCTCACTCTCCTTCGTCGGTGTGTCCGCGGTGATCGCCGGGCAAGGGGGAGACGCTGGCACCCTGACGGGCTCGATGCTCGTGGTGGGCGCCTGCCTGGTCGGCTGCGGTATCGCCATCCAAGTCCTCGGGCCCCGGATCATCCACGCGGTGCTTCCGCCCATGGTGACCGGCGCGGTCGTCATGCTCATCGGCTTCAACCTGGCGCCGGTGACGGCTCACACGTACTGGCCGCAGGACCAGTGGACGGCCCTCGCCACGATGTTCTTCACCGGCCTCGCGCTCGTCGTCCTGCGGGGATTCTGGTCACGTATCGCGATCTTCCTGGGTCTGGTCTTCGGCTACGTGCTGTCCTGGGTCCTCGACCGGACCGCGGGGCAGATCCATTCGGTCGACGGCTCGGGCAAGCTCACGGACCACTGGCGCATCGACTTCTCCGGAGTCGCGAAAGCCGACTGGATCGGCGCGCCTGAATTCCACGCTCCGAACTTCTCGGCCTCAGCGGTGCTGGTCGCCCTGCCCGTCCTGGTCGCGCTGGTCGCGGAGAACGCCGGACACGTCAAGGCAGTGGGGGAGATGACCGGTGACTCCCTGGACGACACGATGGGAACGGCCGTCCTCGCCGACGGCACGGCCACGGTGCTCTCCACCGCGGTCGGCGGCCCGGCCACCACGACCTACGCCGAGAACATCGGCGTGATGGCCGCGACCCGCGTCTACTCCACCGCGGCCTACTGGGCGGCCGCCGGCTTCGCGTTGCTCTTCGGACTGTGTCCGAAGTTCGGCGCGGTCGTCGCCGCCATCCCCGGCGGTGTGCTGGGCGGCATCACCGTCATCCTGTACGGCATGATCGGTCTGCTCGGCGCGCAGATCTGGGTGCGGAACAAGGTGGACTTCACCGTGCCGCTGAACCTCATCCCCGCGGCAGCGGGCATCATCGTCGCCATCGGCGGGGTCTCGTTGGAGTTCACGGACAATTTCGAGTTGAACGGCATCGCTCTCGGCACGCTCATCGTGCTCACGGGCTACCACGGCCTGCGCTGGCTCTCACGGGCGTCCGGCCAACCACAGGGCCCGCTCCTGGACGGCGGAACCGCCGGCTACGACGACGCTGCGGGGAAGCCCGACTGAGGCCGGCACAGCCCGAAATGGGGCGTATTCGATAACCCCGCCCCCGAGATCATCCCCGTGTCAGTCCGACTGGCACGGGGATTTCGCTGTCCAGCCGCGGGCGCCTTGCGTCTGAGGCCGCTCTGTCAGGCCGGTCGCGCCTACCGGCGTGCGTCAGGCCCACGGCGGGCTGCCCGGATCAGGAGAGGCCGCCTCTCCTGGTCCGGACAGCCCGCCTCTCCTGTTCCAGACAATGGACAGCGGTTGGGCGAAGCACTGCGGCTGTTGTAGAAATGGGCCTCATGACCCACGAGCCCCTGGTACGACGCCTGGTCATCGACCTGTGCCGTCGCCCGGCTGCGTGTTGTCGCTGACCTCGCGTCCTTGAGGTGCCCCGCTCTCGTCGGTGGCACCACCCGGCGAGGCTCCCCGCACCCCGTCGCGGATTGCGTTCGCAGCTCTCGCCTTCGCTGCTCTCTCCCAGCTCCCGCCGTTCTCGGCCCCTGTTTCCTGCCCACGCGGGCTGATCACGTCGGCTGAGCACGTCAGCTGCCCATGTCCCGGCGCCCTACGGAGGCGACCCCTTGTCCACCGCATCAACCGTGTCGGAAGCCGTCCCCGACACCTCACCCACCGAACCGCCGGCTCGGCGTCCCCCACGCACGCGCGGCAGCCGGGCGTCGGTCCGGCGGTTCCTGTTGCCGTTCGGCTCGCTTCTGCTGTTCCTCGTTCTCTGGCAACTGCTCGCGGCCGGCGGGACATGGAGCGAGACACTGGTTCCGCCGCCGGCCAAGGTGTGGGACGCGTTCATCGACGTCTCCACGACACACGACGGCGTGCGCGGCTACAACGGCACCTACCTCATCGAACACCTGGGCATCAGCCTTCAGCGCATCGCGCTCGGGGCCGGCGTCGGCGTCGCCCTCGGGGTGCTCTTCGGCCTGATCATGGGCACCGTCGGCTGGGTGCGCTCGCTGTTCGAGCCCTGGATCACTTTCCTGCGGACCCTGCCGCCGCTGGCGTATTTCTCGCTCCTCATCGTCTGGTTGGGCATCAACGAGGAGCCGAAGGTCACGCTGCTGGCCGTGGCCGCCTTCCCACCGGTCGCGGTATCGATCACCACGGCCGTCACGGCCGTACCGCAGAGCCTCCTGGAGGCGGCCCGCGCCCTCGGCGGGTCACGGTGGGACGTCCTCAAGGATGTCGTCGTCCCGTCGGCACTGCCGGAGACGTTCACCGGCATCCGTCTGGCCGTGGGGGTGGCCTACTCCTCCCTCGTGGCCGCCGAGTTGGTCAACGGGCTGCCCGGTATCGGCGGCATGGTCAAGGACGCCGCCAACTACAACAACACCCCGGTGGTGCTCGTCGGCATCATCGCCATCGGAGTCTCCGGCCTCATCATCGACGGCCTCCTCCTGCGGCTGGAACGCGCTGTCGTGCCCTGGCGCGGCCGCGCCTAGGCCCCACGCCGCGCCCCTGAAGCACACCCTCGCCTCCCGTCCCCGTACAGCCTCTCGCACAGAAATGACCACACATGACTCGTTCGGTGACCAGAGTTTCCTCCGGCCCCACAGCGCACCGGCCGACTCGCCGCGCGGTGCTCACAGGCGCCCTGGCAGCGGCGGCCTCGGCGGCCCTCACCGCCTGCTCGGCAAGCGGAGTTGAGTCGTCCGGCGGTGCGAAGCAGCTGCGTATCGGCTACTTCGCCTTTCCCAGCGGCGACCTGCTCGTGAAGAACCGGAAGCTTCTGGAGAAGGCACTGCCGGACTACACGATCACCTGGACCAAGTTCGACTCGGGTGCCAGTGTCAACCAAGCGTTCCTCGGCAAGTCCCTCGACATCGCCGCCCTCGGCTCCAGCCCGTTCGCCCGCGGGCTGGCCGGGTCCTCGCCGATCCCGTACAAGGTCGCGTTCGTGCTCGACGTCGCCGGCGAGAACGAGGCCCTCGTGGTCCGCAAGGGCATCGGCGTCGCCGATGTCGCCGGCCTCAAGGGCAAGACCGTCGCGACCCCCTTCGCCTCCACTTCGCACTACAGCCTTCTGACCGCGCTGGAGAAGGCCGGCTTGAAGGCGTCCGACGTCAAGCTCATCGACCTGCAGCCGCAGGCGATCCTGGCCGCCTGGCAGCGCAAGGACATAGACGCCGCCTACGTCTGGCTGCCGACCCTGGACGAGCTGCGGGAGTCGGGCTCCCAGCTGACCAGCAGCAAGGAGATCGGCGCCGCCGGGCACCCGACCCTGGACCTGGCCGTGGTGTCGGACGAGCTGATCGCCAGGGACCCCGGGGCGATCGACACCTGGCGCAAGGTGGAGGCGCAGGCGCTGCGCACACTCAAGTCCGACCCCGAGGGCTCGGCCAGGACCATCGCGGCCGAACTCGGTATCAGCGCCAAGGACGCCAAGGCGCAGCTCTCGCAAGGGGTGTTCCTCACGCCCGAGCAGGTCACCTCCCCGGACTGGCTGGGCAGCGCCGGCAAGCCGGGCGAACTGGCTTCCTACCTCACCGATACCGGGCAGTTCCTCGCCGACCAGAAGCAGATCGGCGCCGCGCCGTCCGAGGCGACCGTCCGCAAGGCGCTGTACCTGAAGGGACTGCCCGATGCCCTCAAGTAAGAGCCCCGGTCAGGCGGTTCCTACCGGAGCCGACCTCGCGCGTCCCGGTTCCGTCCGGCTCGACCACGTCACCCACCGGTACGGGCGGGGCAGCGAAGAGGTCACCGCGGTGGGACCGATCGACCTGAACGTCTCCCCGGGCGAGTTCCTGGTGCTCGTGGGCGCCTCCGGCTGCGGCAAGAGCACGCTGCTGCGGCTGATCGCCGGATTCGAGCAGCCCACTCACGGCTCGGTGCAGGTCTCCGGCACCGAGCCGCGGCCGGGCGAGGCGGCGGGCGTGGTGTTCCAGCAGCCACGGCTGTTCCCGTGGCGCACCGTCCAGGGCAACGTCGATCTGGCCCTGCGCTATGCGGGGGTCGACCGCGACCGGCGGCCGCAGCGCCGTGCCGAGCTGCTGCGGCGGGTCGGTCTGGAAGACGCCGGGAAGCGACGTACCTGGGAGATCTCCGGCGGACAGCAGCAGCGCGTCGCCATCGCCCGCGCCCTCGCCGCCGAGAACCCGCTGTTCCTGCTGGACGAGCCGTTCGCGGCGCTGGACGCCCTGACCCGCGAACGGCTCCAGGAGGACGTGCGCCGGGTGACCGCGCAGAGCGGGCGGACCACGGTGTTCGTGACCCACTCGGCCGACGAGGCGGTCTTCCTCGGTTCCCGCATCGTGGTGCTGACCAAGCGCCCCGGGACCGTTGCCCTCGACCTGCCGATCACCCTGCCGCGCGGTGACGTCGACGCCGAGGAGCTGCGGAACTCCGGTGAGTTCGCCGAGCTGCGGGCGCGGGTCTCGCACGCTGTCAAGGACGCCGCCGCGGCGTGACGGACGGGATCGGCGCACCACGGCTCGACGCGCCACGGCTGGTTCGCGAGGCAAGGCTGATGCCAGGAGGGGCAGTTGGGGCAATTGGTCGTCCCGGCCCGCACGCAGGTGTCCAGCTGTACGCAGCTGCCGCGCCGGTCGCGGTCACGCGCGGGGAACCGCAAACGGGCGGTTCCCCGCGCGGCGCGAGGGGCTCGTCGTGCGGGGTGATCGACCCTCCGGCATGTCCTAGGTCACTCCGCCCGACGGGCAAAGCATTCTAAGCGTCCGCTTACGATGGCAGCATCCGTAACCCCAGTATTTCTCCGTACCAGCAGCAGCAACTGCACCAAGCACTTCAGGAGCACCACCCGTGAGCGTCGAATCCCTGCAGGCCACCACGCCCGTCCCGTTCGGGCAGCTGGTCCCCGTCACCGTTCACTTCGACGACCTCGACGCGCTCGGCATGCTCCACAACTCCCGCTACCCGCTGATGGTCGAGCGCGCCTGGGCCGAGTACTGGCACGCTCAGGGCTTCGGCTTCGACGGCGACTGGGAGGCCGCCGGTGACATGTGCAACGTCATCAAGGAGATGCACGTCTCCTACGAGCGGCCGGTCACCAGGCCCGGCCGCTACGCCGCGCACCTGTGGGTCGAGCGCCTCGGCCGCACCGGCCTGACGTACGGCTTCCGGCTCTGCTCCGTCGACGGCGGCGAGACCTACGCCCGCGGCCACCGGGTGCTGGTCCGCGTCGACCCGCAGGCCCTGCGTCCCACGCCGTGGTCCGACCGCGCCCGCGCCATCGCCGCCGACCTGCTGCGTCCGGAGGCCGACGCGGCGGCGATCGCCGAGGCCGACGCGGCCTGAGGCGCCGCGCACGGGACGCCGGCCGGAACGGTACGGCGTCCCCGTAGGCGGTCTCGTGCGGCGGTGGGTTGCCGGGCCGTGCCGGTCAGGGCCGCTTCGCGTCGCTCGCCGGCGCCGCCAGATGCCGGCGTGTCTCGCGTCCCGGCACCCGCAGCACCCCCGCGCCCACGACCAGCCCGAAGGCGAGCAGGGTGACCAGCGCGAACGACGCGGTCAACGATGTCGCCTGGGCGATCCCGCCGATCGCCGATGGCGCGATCAGCCCGGAGGCGTAGGTGATCGTGGCGACGCCCGCGATGGCCTGGCTGGGCGCGGGCCCGCTGCGACCGGCGGCCGCGAACGCGAGCGGGACGACCACCGCGATGCCGAGGCCCACCAGGGCGAAACCGCCCATCGCCATCGCGGGATGCCGCGCCGCCACGATCAGCAGTCCGCCGGCCGTCGCGAGCACTCCGCCGGCCCGGACGGTGCGCACCGCCCCGAAGCGGGCCACCACCCTGTCGCCGACGAGCCGGGCAGCCGCCATGGTGCAGGCGAAGGCCGTGGTCGACGCCGCCGCGAGGCCCGCGTCGGTGCCCAGCGCGTCGCGCAGATAGACCGCCGACCAGTCGAGGCTGGCGCCCTCCGCGAAGACCGCGCAGAACCCGACCGCCCCGATGATGAGCGCCGACCGCGGTGGCAGTGCGAAGCGCGGCGGCGGATGCTCCTCGGGGGTGCTGCGCAGATCCAGCACCCCCTGGCAGGCGAGGGCGCCCAGGGCGGTCAACACCAGGGCGGCGCCGGCCAGATGGAGTCTTGCGTCGGTACCGGCGTGCGCGGCGACCGTGCCCGCCGCCGAGCCGAGGAGCGCGCCCACGCTCCACATGCCGTGCAGGCCCGACATGATGGGCCGTTCGAGCCGGTTCTCGGTCTCCACCCCCAGCGCGTTCATCGCGACGTCCGACATGCCCGCGGTCGCGCCGTAGAGCAGCAGTATCGGGCAGAGCACGTACAGACCGGGGGAGAGGGCCGGCAGGATCAGGGCGAGGGTCCAGAGGGCGAGCAGACCGCGCAGCGCGGTGCGGGCGCCGAAGCGGTGGCTGATCCGCCCGGCCAGCGGCATCGCCAGCGAGGCGCCGATCGCGGGAAAGGCGAGGGCCAGGCCCAGCTGCCCGGGGCTGATGCCGGTGTGCTCCTGGATCCAGGGGATGCGGGTGGCGAAATTGCCGGTCACCGCGCCATGGATGCAGAACACCGCGGCGACGGCCCAGCGCGCGCGGCGCAGCTCGTCCCGGGAGAAGCGGGAGGGCTGTGGGGAGGGGCTGGCGGAGCTATCGGTACCGACCATGGGCGCTAAATTATCAGGAACCCTGCCTGTTAATACGACTATTGCCGCAGGGGATGCAAGGATCCCGCCATGCACGCACCCCGCGCGGCGACCGCAGGCCGCACCGCCTCACCGAGCACCGCCCGGCTGATCAACGACCGGCTCGCGCTTCAACTCCTTCAGTCCGAAGGGCCTTTGACGGCGAATCAGCTCAAGACGATGACCGGCCTGTCCCGCCCGACGGTCGCGGACCTCGTCGACCGCCTCCAGGAAGCCGGCCTGGTCAGCGTCGTCGGCGAGAGCGGCGCCCGGCGGCGCGGACCCAACGCCCGGCTCTACGGCATCGTCGCCGACCGGGCCCACCTCGTCGGCCTGGACCTGCGCACCCACAGCGCCACCGTCGCGGTCGCCGATCTCCTCGGCCGGGTGCGCGCCGAACGCACTGTCCCGATCCGCCCGGACGACGCCCCCGAGGAGGCCGTCGAGAGGTCCCTGGCCGCTGTGCACACGGCGCTGGACGCGGCCGGCGCCGGTACCCCGCACACCGTCGCCGTCGGCGCTCCCGGCCTCGTCGACCCCGCCACCGGACGGTTCGGGGACACCGGCTGGATCCCGTCCTGGCACGCCACGCTGGTCACCGCCCTGCGTGAGCGCACGGCTGTGCCGGTGCTGCTGGAGAACGAGGTCAACCTCGCCGCCATCGCCGAACAGCGGGACGGCGCCGCGCGGGACCGCGACACCTTTGTGCTGCTCTGGCTCGGGCACGGCACCGGCGCCGCGGTCGTTCTGGAAGGAAAGCTGCGGCGCGGCGCCTCCGGCGGCACCGGCGAGATCGGCTTCCTGCCGGTCCCCGGCACCGCGGCCCTGCCCTCCGCCGACGGCTGCGACGGAGGCTTCCACTCCCTTGCCGGCTCCGCCGCGATCTGCGCGCTGGCGGCGGAACACGGCTTCCCGGGCGCGGCCGGCGCCGCGCCCGACCGCCCCGGCGCCGACGACGCCCCGCCCGCCGAGCACCTCGTACGGGCCGCCGCCGAGAGTGACGCGGGCGCCGCGTTCCTCGACGCGCTGGCCGCACGGATCGCCCTCGGAGTGGCCGCCGTGTGCGCCGTGCTCGATCCCGGGTGCGTCGTCCTCGGCGGCGAGATCGGCCGCGGCGGCGGCGATGCGCTCGCCGGGCGCGTCGACGGGCATCTGGCCCGGCTGTCCCCACTGCGCACCGACGTACGCGCGGGGACGGTCGGCGGGCGGGCGGTGCTCCGCGGCGCGGTGCTCGCCGCGCGGGACGCCGCTCAGGCGGAGCTGTTCGCGCCCGCGGGCTGAGCCGGCCGCCGTGCCGCGCCGGGGCGGCCGTCGAGCCGCGGCGGCGCCGCTCGGCCGCACGTCACCGTGCCGACCCGGTACCCGCCCGCTCGGCCAGGAACTCGGCGTAGGTGCGGCGCCCGTCGGCGTGCTCCGGCGTGAGGTTCTCGCCCCGGCGCACCGCCGCGAACGTCGAACCCGGCAGCCACACCGGCATCAGCAGCCGGCGCCGTCCGCCCGCCTCCAAGGTGGCCTGTGCGAGCTCCTTGAAGTCCAGCACCTCCGGCCCGCCCATGTCGGGCACCCGCCCGGCCGGCTCGCCGGCCGCCAGCTCCGCCAGCCGGTCCGCGACCTCCCGCACGTCGACGGGCTGCAGCCGCACCCCGGCGAGGACCGGCAGTACCGGGGAGCGGGCGCCGGACTTCACCAGCCCGAGCACCAGATTGTGGAACTGCGTCGTGCGCAGCACCGTCCAGCCCAGGCCGGAGTCCTCGATGGTCCGCTCCACCGCGAGCTTGGCGCGGTAGTAGCCCAACGGGATGCGGTCCACGCCGACGATGGAGATGTAGACCAGATGGGGGACGCCGGCCGCCTTCGCCGCGGCCACGAGCCGGCCGGCCGCCTCGGTGTCGCCACCGGCAGGGGAGGTCGCGCAGTGCACGATCGCGTCCACGCCCGCCACCGCGTCGTCCAGCCCGGTGCCGTCCCGCAGGTCGACCGCGCACGCCCGCAGCCGGGGCCGCTCCGTGAAGGTGTGCGGCCGCCGGCTCAGCGACCGGACGTCGTGGCCGTCGTCGAGCAGTCGGCCGACCAGGACCCGTCCGAGCGTCCCCGTGCCACCGGTCACCAGAATTGTCGCCATCGCGCATCCGTCCTTGAAGTGGGAGTCGGGGCGAGTGTTTCCCCCGACTGCGACGAAACACGCCCACCGGCTGTGACACCCGGCCCCCACGCGGCCCTGTGAGGCACCCCACAAAGCCTCGCCCGCATGGGCGACGGCCCGACGTGGCAGACTGAAGCCGTACTGACATGAAAGCAGCAAGCGCACTCCGGGGTCGGTGTAATTCCGAACCGGCGGTAACAGTCCGCGACCCGTCCGCAGCCAGCGGCCGGTTGAGCAGGTGAAATTCCTGCACCGACGGTGAAAGTCCGGATGGGAGGCAGTGCGCGGCGGGCAAGCTTTCGGTACACCGCCGTCGGCGGCGCGTCCGGTTTCATCTCCCGGACTGCCGGCACTTCCGGCTCGCGGTGTTTCCGTAGCCTTGTTTCCGCTTCTGTCGTTCCAGACAGCCCCGGAGTCCATGCCCTGAGAGGCAGGAGGACCCGGTGGCCACCCCAGCCCCCGTCGAGACCGCGGCGATGCGCCGGGCCATCGAGCTCGCCGCCCGCGGACTCGGGCACACCAGCCCCAATCCCGTGGTCGGCTGTGTGGTGCTGGACTCCGAAGGCCGGACGGCGGGCGAGGGCTGGCACCGGCGCGCCGGCGGGCCGCATGCCGAGATCCACGCGCTGCGCGCGGCGGGCGAACGGGCCAGGGGCGGCACCGCGGTGGTCACCCTGGAACCCTGCAACCACACCGGCCGCACCGGCCCCTGCGCCCAGGCGCTCATCGAAGCCGGTGTCGCCCGCGTCGTCTACGCCGTCTCCGACCCCTACCCGGCCGCCACCGGCGGCGCCGTCACCGTGGCCGAGGCGGGGATCGACGTCGAGGGCGGGCTGCTCGCCGACGAAGCCGCCGCCGGCAACGAGGCATGGCTGACGTCGGTCCTGCGCGGCCGCCCCTTCGTGCTGTGGAAGTACGCCGCCACTCTGGACGGACGCATCGCCGCCGCCGACGGCACCAGCCGCTGGATCTCCTCGCCCGCCTCACGCGCCGATGTGCACCGCCTCCGGGCCGCCGCGGACGCCGTCATCGTCGGCTCCGGCACCGCCCGCGCCGACGACCCCCAGCTCGGCGCCCGGATCAGCGGTCTGTCCGACGACGAGATCAGCCAGCCGCTACGGGTCGTCGTCGACTCCGGCGCCACCGCCGTCAAGGCCGGCGCCCGCGTCCTGGACGGCACGGCGCCCACCCTCATCGCCGTGGCCGAGGACGCCGACGCCGCGCACCTCGACGGTCTCGCCCCGCTGCTCCGGCTGCCGCGCGCCGCCGACGGGCGCGGCCTGCACATCCCCGCTCTGCTCCAGGCCCTGTACGAGCGCGACGTGCGCTCCGTGCTCCTGGAGGGCGGCCCCACGCTCGCCGGCGCCTTCCTCTCCGCCCAGGCCGTCGACAAGGTCGTCGGCTATCTCGCGCCGGTGCTGCTCGGCGCGGGCCCGGCCGCCCTCGGCGACGCCGGAATCAGCACCATCGCCGACGCGTTGCGGCTCGATGTGACCGACACCGAGCGGCTCGGCCCCGACCTGCGCATCACCGCCAACCCCATCCGCCACGCCCTGCACGAGGAGAACTGAAGTGTTCACCGGAATCGTCGAAGAACTGGGCGAGGTCGTCGCCGTCGAGAAGCTCGCCGACGCCTCCCGCTTCCGACTGCGTGGCCCGGTCGTCACCGAGGACGCCAAGCACGGCGACTCCATCGCCGTCAACGGCGTCTGTCTGACCGTCGTGGACACCGCCGACGGTGAGTTCACCGCCGATGTGATGGCCGAAACCCTGAACCGCTCCAGCCTCGGCGCGCTGGCCACCGGCTCGCGGGTCAACCTGGAGCGCCCGATGGCGCTGGGCGGCAGGCTCGGCGGGCACCTCGTGCAGGGCCACGTCGACGGCACCGGCACCGTCACCGAGCGCGTGCCCGGCGAGAACTGGGAGATCGTCAAGGTCTCGCTGCCCGCCGCGCTCACGCGCTACGTCGTCGAGAAGGGCTCCATCACCGTCGACGGCGTCAGCCTCACCGTCGTCGAGGCCGCGCAGGACTACTTCACCATCAGCCTCATCCCCACCACCCTCGCGCTGACCACCCTGGGCATCAAGAAGATCGGCGATCCCGTCAACCTGGAGGTCGACGTGCTCGCCAAGTACGTCGAGCGGCTCCTCGGCAACGGCGCCACACCCACCGAGCCGATCGAAGGGGCTACCTCGTGAGCGCCCTGACCTGGCTCAACGGCGAGGCGTTCACCGCCTTCGGGCAGCACGTCATCTGGTCCGACATGGTCGGCAACACCATCGGCCTGGCCGCGCTGGCCCTCGGCTGGCGGCGGTCGCTGTGGACCTGGCCCGCCCAGTTCCTCTCCGGCGTCATCCTCGTCGCCGCCTACGCCTCCGCCCACCTCAGCGGTGGCGTCGGCAAGCAGCTCCTGGTCATCGGTGTGGCGGCGTGGGGCTGGCGGCAGTGGCAACGCGGCCGTCAGCAGGCGCAGGACGGCTCCATCGCCGTCCGCTTCGCCACCTGGCGCGAGCGCGGCCTGCTGCTGGGCGGCACGGCTCTGGGCACGGTCGCCGTCGGCAGCCTGTTCACCCTTCTCCCGCAGCTCTCCTGGAACCCCTGGCCGGACGCCTACATCTTCGTCGGCACGCTCGCCGCGATGGTCGCCCAGGCGCGCGGACTGGTCGAGTTCTGGTTCGCCTGGCTGCTCGTCGACCTCGTCGGGGTGCCGCTGGCCTTCAGCAGCGGGCTGGCCTTCTCCGGCTTCGTCTACGTCGTCTATCTCGTCCTTGTCCTGTGGGGCATGCGCGACTGGTGGCTGCGCTCGCGTGCGAGCGGCCGCCCCGTCCTGGAAGGAGCACTCCCGTGAGCGACGTACGCGTGGCCGCAGCGCCGCAGGCAGTACAGACATCCGCACTTCAGCGCCGCACCGGCGGGGAAGCGAACGAGGGGGCACAGGCATGAGTGCACTGCAGAGCTGGTACGACGCGGAAGCCTTCGACGGTTCCGAGGCGGCCGAGTTGACGCTCGACCCGGTCGAGCGGGCGATCGCCGACATCGCCGCGGGCCGCCCCGTGGTCGTGGTGGACGACGAGAACCGCGAGAACGAGGGCGACCTCGTCGTCGCGGCCGAGAAGGCCACCCCCGAGATCGTCGCCTTCATGATGAGCGAGTGCCGCGGACTGATCTGCGCCCCCATGGAGGGCCCGGAGCTGGACCGGCTGGAACTGCCGCAGATGGTCGAGAACAACACGGAGTCGATGCGGACGGCCTTCACCGTCTCCGTCGACGCCACCGCCGCGCACGGTGTCACCACCGGCATCTCCGCCGCCGACCGCGCCGCCACCCTGCGGCTGCTCGCCTCCGGCGAATCGGTCGCCGGTGACTTCGTGCGGCCCGGCCACATCTTCCCGCTGCGGGCCCGGCCGGGCGGCGTACTGGTCCGCGACGGCCACACCGAGGCGGGCGTCGACCTGGCCCGGCTGGCCGGACTGCGCCCGGCCGCCGCGATCGTGGAGATCGCCGGTGAGGACGGCACCATGCTGCGCCTGCCCGAGCTGGTGCCCTTCGCCCGCAAGCACGGGCTGGCGATCATCTCCATCGAGGACCTGATCGCCTACCGCCGGATGTCGGTGCCCACGGTCCGCCGCGAGGCACAGACCCGGCTGCCCACCGCGCACGGCGAGTACACCGCCTACGGCTACCGCTCCACCGTCGACGGCGTCGAGCACATCGCGCTGGTCGCCGGCGAGATCGGTGACGGCGAGGACGTCCTGGTCCGGGTCCACTCGGAGTGCCTGACCGGCGACATCTTCCACTCGCAGCGCTGCGACTGCGGACCTCAGCTGGAGGCTTCGCTGGAGCGCATCAGCGAGGCGGGCCGCGGCGTGGTGATCTACCTGCGCGGCCACGAGGGACGCGGCATCGGGCTGCTGTCGAAGCTGCGCGCCTACGAGCTCCAGGAGCGCGGCCGGGACACCCTCGACGCCAACCTGGAACTGGGGCTGCCCGCCGACTCCCGCGACTACGCCGCGGGCGCGCAGATGCTCCAGGACCTCGGTGTCCGCTCCCTGCGCCTGATGACCAACAACCCCGAGAAGACCGCCGCCATGGTGCGGTACGGCCTCGACGTCACCGGCCGCGAGCCGATGCCCGTCAAGGCCGGCGAGCACAACCTCCGGTACCTGCGCACCAAGCGGGACCGGATGGGGCACGATCTGCCCTGGCTGCCCGGTGCAGGTACCGGCTCCACCGGAGCGGCTGACGCCGCGCCCCCCAATGCCGCGTCCACCTGCGGCAACCAGTAGCACCGCTGCCCGCCCGAAGGCAGCGGACCAGCAGCAACACAGCGGAAACGCACCGCAACACCAGCAGACCGTCAGCACCACCAGCACCATCACCCGTACGAGGAGAATCGTGAGCGGCAAGGGCGCACCCGAACTGACCGTGAAGAACTGTGGCGACCTGCGGGTGGCCGTCATCGCGGCGCAATGGCACCAGCAGGTCATGGACGGCCTCGTGGACGGCGCGCTGCGCGCCCTCACCGAACTCGGCATCGACGAGCCGACGCTGCTGCGGGTGCCCGGCGCCTTCGAGCTGCCGGTCGTCGCCAAGGTGCTGGCCGGTCGCGGCTACGACGCGGTCGTCGCCCTCGGCGTGGTCATCAAGGGCGGCACCCCGCACTTCGACTACGTCTGCCAGGGCGTCACCCAGGGCCTGACCCAGGTCTCGGTGGACACCGGCGTACCGATCGGCTTCGGCGTACTGACCTGCGACACCGAGGAGCAGGCGCTGGACCGCGCCGGTATCGAGGGGTCGTCCGAGGACAAGGGCCACGAAGCGGTCACCGCCGCCGTCGCCACCGCGGCCACCCTCCGTTCGGTCTCCGAACCCTGGCGCTGAGCGGGACGGGGCGACCGCGTAGGGTAGGCAGCACCATGTCCAAGAAGACGTTCGAGGAGCTCTTCTCCGAGCTCCAGCAGAAGGCCGCCACCGGCGACCCCGCCACCTCCCGCACCGCAGAACTGGTGCAGGCCGGTGTCCATACCATCGGCAAGAAGGTCGTCGAAGAGGCGGCCGAAGTGTGGATGGCCGCGGAGTACGAATCCGACGAGGCCGCCGCTGAGGAGATCTCGCAGCTCCTCTACCACCTTCAGGTGATGATGGTCGCCAAGGGAATCTCCCTCGACGACGTCTACGCCCACCTGTGATCAACCACCAGTTCCCCCCAACACCCCCTCGCACGAAGGAATCCGCTCTCATGCTGCGCATCGCTGTCCCCAACAAGGGTTCACTGTCCGAGCCTGCGTCGGCGATGCTCCATGAGGCCGGATACCGCCAGCGCAAGGACCGCAGGGAACTGGTCCTGGTCGACGCGGACAACGAGGTCGAGTTCTTCTTCCTGCGCCCGCGGGACATCGCGGTGTACGTCGGATCCGGCAAGCTCGACATCGGCATCACCGGCCGTGACCTGCTGCTGGACTCCGGCTCGCAGGCGGAGGAGATCCTCCAGCTCGGCTTCGCCGGGTCGACGTTCCGCTACGCCACCCGCCCGGGCACGGCGAAGGACGTCACGGAGTTCGGCGGCATGACGATCGCCACCTCCTTCTCCGGTCTGGTCACCCAGCACCTCGCCGACAACGGTGTGGACGCCTCCGTCGTCCACCTCGACGGCGCCGTCGAGACCGCCATCCAGCTCGGGGTCGCCGAGATCATCGCGGACGTCGTGGAGACCGGCACCACCCTGCGCAACGCCGGCCTGGAGATCATCGGCGAGCCGATCCTGAAGTCGGAGGCGGTCGTCATCCGCCGCACCGGCGCCCCGGACGACGACCCGAAGGTCCGCCAGTTCCTGCGCCGTATGCAGGGCGTCCTGGTGGCCCGGCGCTACGTGATGATGGACTACGACATCCGCGTCGAGCACGTCGAGAAGGCCGTCGCCCTCACCCCGGGCCTGGAGTCGCCGACCGTCTCCCCGCTGCACCACGAAGGCTGGGTCGCGGTCCGCTCGATGGTCCCCTCCAAGGACGCCCAGCGCATCATGGACGAGCTGTACGACCTCGGCGCCCGCGCGATCCTGACGACCGGCATCCACGCCTGCCGTCTGTGACCGCCCCCCCGCTGACCCCCTACGCCTCGCCCACGACGGAAGACCACGACGTGTCCGCGCCTGACGCCCTGCCCAGCCTCCCGGTGACCTTCCGGCCGACTCGCACCCGGGTCGTGCTGTACGCCGTCGGCATCGCCCAGCTCGCCGCCCTCGCGGCGATCGCGGTGCTGCTGCCGAAGCTGAGCGGTGGCGAGCGGGCCAGCTTCGTGCTGACCGGCGCGCTGATCCTGGCTGTCCTCCTGCTGCTCGCCCGCCCCAAGGTGGTCGCGCGCCAGGAGGGCGTCACGGTCGTCAACCTCACCACCAAGCGGGAGCTGGCCTGGGCCCAGATCCTGCGCGTCAACCTCCGCGTCGGCGACCCGTGGGTCCATCTGGACCTCGCCGACGGCACCAGCCTGCCGGCGATGGGCATCCAGCCCGGTATCGCCAAGGACCAGGCCATCCGTGACGCCCGTGCGCTGCGCGGACTCACCGAGACGCACGGCACCGGCCGCCACACGGCACCGTGACCCTGCCCCAATCCGAGCCCTGCTGATTACTCTGTTCTCCGGGGTGCGCTCCGCGCCCCGCCCTTCAGAGGGCAAAACTGCGACCCGAGGAGTGACTCCCTCCGGCAATGGACGGATCGTCCTGTAGTACCTGCGCCGCCCCTTCGGAACCCCCAAGTACCACGGAGGCGGCGGCATGACCGGCCCCCTGCTGCTGCTCGCAGCGGCACTCGTCCTGATCCTGGCCAACGGTTTCTTCGTGGCCGCGGAGTTCGGACTCGTCACCGTCGAGAAGGCGGACGCCGAGCGGGCCGCGGCCGACGGCGACCGCCGCGCCCGCACCGTCGTCTCCGCGTTGCGCGAACTCTCCTTCCAGCTGTCCGGCACCCAACTCGGCATCACCATCACCTCCCTGGTGGTCGGCATGCTCGCGGAGCCGGCGCTGGCCCAGCTGCTGGCCGACCCGCTGCTGGCGACCGGCCTGCCCAAGGGCGCCGTCCCGGGCACCGCGGTCGTCATCGGCATGCTGCTGGCCTCCGCCGTCCAGATGGTCGTCGGCGAGCTGGTGCCCAAGAACTGGGCGGTGTCCAGGCCGCTTCAGGTCGCGCGCTTCGTCGCCGGCCCGCAGAACGCCTTCTCGCACCTCTTCCGCCCGGTGATCACGCTGCTGAACACCACCGCGAACCGCCTCGTCCGCTCCCTGGGCGTGGAGCCGACCGACGAGCTGGCGTCCGCCCGGACGCCGGGCGAGCTGGTCTCGCTGGCCCGCCACTCCGCGCAGGCCGGCGCGATCGAGCAGGACACCGCCGACCTCTTCGTCCGCACCCTCTCGCTGGGCGACCTGACCGCGGAGAACGTCATGACGCCGCGGGTGCGCGTGAGCGCCCTGCAGGCGTCCGCCACCGCCGAGGACGTCGTGAACCTCACCCGCGCCACCGGGCTCTCCCGTTTCCCCGTCTACCGCACCCGGCTCGACGAGGTCGTCGGCATGGTGCACCTCAAGGACGCCCTGGCGGTCCCGACCCACGAGCGGCTGCGCACTCCGGCGGCCCGGATCGCGGTACCGCCGCTGCTGGTGCCCGAGACGCTGCCCGTACAGCCGCTGCTGGAGCGGCTGCGCAGCGAACAGCCGATAGCGGTGGTGGTCGACGAGTACGGCGGCACCGCCGGCGTGGTCACGCTGGAGGACATCATCGAGGAGCTCGTGGGCGAGGTACGCGACGAGCACGACCGGGTGGACCTGCCCGAGCTGGGGCAGGCCCCGGCCGAGGAGGGACGCCCCGCGTGGGACGCCGACGGCGGCTGCCGGGTGGACACGCTGCGCAAGATCGGCCTGGCGGCACCCGACGGGCCGTACGAGACGGTGGCAGGACTGGTGGCACACATACTCGGCCGGATCCCGGCCCCCGGTGACATCGCCGAACTCGACGGCTGGCGGCTGCGGGTGCGGCTGGTGTCGCACCACCGCGCCGAACGGATAAGGATCGTGCGGACGGCGCCCCTCGCGTCCGCCACCGCCACCGCGGCACCCGCCGCACCCGAAGCTCCCCGCGAGCGGGTCCCGGCCGGCGCGGAGGTGGCTCGATGAGCCTGGTCCAGCTTCTGTTCGCGATACTGCTCGTGCTCGCCAACGGCTTCTTCGTCGGCGCGGAGTTCGCCCTCGTCTCGGTACGCCGCAGCCAGATCGAGCCGCTGGCCACGGAGGGCTCCAAACGGGCCCGGCAGGTCCTGCACGGCCTGGAGAACCTCCCGCAGATGATGGCCGCCGCGCAGTTCGGCATCACCGTCTGCTCCCTGACGCTCGGCGCGGTGGCCGAGCCGACCGTCGCCCACCTCCTGGAGCCGGTCTTTCAGGCCGCGCATCTGCCCGAGCCGCTGGTGCACCCCCTCGGCTATGTCATCGCCCTGGCGCTGGTGGTCTTCCTGCACCTCGTCATCGGCGAGATGGTGCCGAAGAACATGGCGATGGCGGCGCCCGAGAAGACCGCCCTGTGGTTCAGCCCCGGCCTGGTCGCCTTCGCGCGGCTGTGCCGCCCGGTGACCGCCCTGCTCGGTGCCTGTTCCCGCGGTGTGCTGCGGCTCTTCGGCGTCGAGCCGAAGGACGAGGTGGAGGCGGTCTTCACCAGCGAGCAGCTGACCCATCTCGTCGAGGACTCAGGTCAAGCGGGGCTCCTCGGCCCCGCCGAGCAGGAGCGGCTCTCCGACGCCCTGGAACTGGGCAGCCGCCCCGTCACCGACGTGCTGCTCGACCCGGCGGGCCTGGTCACCGTCGATGCGACCGTCACGCCCCGCCAGGTGGAGGAGCTGACGGTCAAGACCGGCTACTCCCGCTTCCCGGTGTGCGCGTCCGGCGGCGCGTACATGGGCTATTTGCATGTCAAGGACGTACTGGACCTGGAGGAGCGGGACCGTGCGGTGCCGCAGCGGATCTGGCACCCGATGGCGACCCTGCGCGCCGAGCTGCCCTTGGACGACGCCCTGACGGCGATGCGCCGGGCCGCCTCCCATCTGGCGGCGGTCGCCGACGCGACCGGCCGGGTGCTGGGCCTGGTCGCGCTGGAGGACGTGCTGGAGATGCTGGTCGGCGAGGTCCGCGACCCCGCGCACCGTGATGGGCCGGGCGCCCGCCCGGCGCGCCGGAGCGCGGGCGAGCGCATCGCCGAGCCACGTGCGGAGCCGGTGCTGCCGGCGGACGAGCGGGCGCTGGCCGGCTGACCGGGTGTGCGCCGGAGTGCCCCGGCGCGCACCGCTACAGGTCCAGGCCCCTGGGCGGTGTCTGGGGGTCGGGGCCGCGGCCGGAGAGCACCTCGCCGTACGCCTGCATGAGGTCCGGCAGGCGGAGGGTGGCGAGGTCGTCGCGGCCAGGGGTGCCGCGCCAGGTGGACAGCCGCAGGTCGCGGTAGGCGCAGCTCTTCTCGTAGAGGGTGCGCAGGAAGCGGCCGTTGCCCAGCTCGTCGATCCAGCCCTGCTCGACGACATGGCCGCTGATGCTGGCCAGCTCGTCGACGGTCTCCTCGTCCCAGCGGTCGCCGTTCTCCGCGGCCAGCACCTCGCCGATCGCGGTCAGCTCCGAGGGCCGGTAGCTGGGGAAGTCCACGCGGCTGGTGAAGCGGGAGGAGAGGCCGGGGTTGACGGCGAGCAGCCGGTCCATGCCCTCCGGATAGCCGGCCAGGATGACGACCAGGCGGTCGCGGTTGTCCTCCGCGCGCTTGAGCAGCACCTGCAGTGCCTCGTCGCCGTACGCGTCGCCCTTGCTGTAGCCGGAGTTGGACAGGCTGTACGCCTCGTCGACGAACAGCACCCCGCCCAGCGCCGAGTCGATCAGCTCATTGGCCTTGACCGCGGTCTGACCGAGGAACTCGCCGACCAGATCGGAGCGTTGGGCCTCCACGAGGTGGTCGCCGCCGAGCAGGCCGAGGGCGTAGAACACCCGGCCGAGTATCCGGGCGACGGTCGTCTTGCCGGTGCCCGAGGGCCCGGAGAAGACGAAGTGCCGCTTGGGTGGCTGTACCGGCAGACCCTGGCTCGCGCGCAGCCGCGCCATCCGCAACTGCGCCGACAGCGCCCGCACTTGACGCTTGACCGGCTCCATGCCGACCATCCGCTCCAGCTCGCCCAGGGCCTTTTCCAGCAGTACGGGGTCGGCCGGCCCGGCGGGCAGCCGCTCGGCCCCGCGCGGCCCCGGTGTGGTGGCCTTGACCCGGGCGGTGGTGTCGCTCCCGGCCGGCGGGCCGCCGAGGTCGCCCTCCGGCCCGTCGGCGGCGTCGCCGGTGGCCAGCAGCTCGCGGCCGTCCACCGGGTCGAGCGGCGAGAGGGGGTCGAGGTCGCCGCCCGCTTCCTGGCCGAGGCCGGAGGCGGAGACCGTCGCCAGGTCGGAGCCCTCGTCCAGGCCGTCCGCCTCGGCGATGGCGGCCAGCCGGGCCGCGGTGTCCATGAAGGCCGGGTCGACGCGGTGCACCGCGCGGTAGAGGGGGAGGGCCGCGGCGCTGCGGCCGGTGCCCTCGTGGGCGCGGGCGAGCCAGTAGCGCAGCTCCTTGCGCTGCGGCTGCTCGCTACGGCAGCGCATCAGCGCGGCGGACAGCAGTGGCTCGGCCTGGCCGTACATCTCCAGCCGCACCCGGGCCATACCGCCGAACAGTCCGGCCTCGATGCCCAGGATCGGGTCGTCCAGCAGCGGCTCGGTGTGCCGTACCAGCTGGTCCCAGTCCTTGACGAGGTAGGCGCGGCAGGCGTGCAGGAAGCGGACCTGCGGATCGGTGTCCACCGGCGGGCAGCCGGCCAGCGCCTGGTCCAGTTCGGCGACGTGGCGGCCGTCCAGCCAGTGGGAGGCGTGGGCCAGCAGCAGATCGCGGCCGGATTCCAGCACCGGCTGGACCCACCAGCCCAGCCAGTACCAGGAGTTGAGGGTGCGGCGATGCCGGGCGCGCTGCTCACCGAAGCGGTCGCGGTGCCGGTGCATGCGCAGCAGTGCGGTGGAGGTGTCGGCGCGCAGCGCGTGCAGACCGAGCCAGGCGTCGGCCATGGTGGGGTCGAGGCGTACCGCGGCCCGGAACTCCTCCTCGGCCTGCGGATAGGCGCCCACGGTGTAGGCGTCGACCGCGCGCAGCCAGGCGAGTTCGGCCGGGGCGGGTGAACCTTGCGCGCCGAAATCCATCCCGTCCCCCCACAAAACGTCCCCCCGTGGTGTGCCGCCGGGCAAGTGCCGGGCCGCAAGCCCCCCGAACCGGCGTACGACGGGCGGAAGTTGCTCCTCCGCACGCACCTCGGTCCGCGCCCTTCGGTGGCACAGACCCGCATCGTACCTGCGGGAGAGGGTCGCGCCGTAGAGGGCCGCACGGCGGAGAGTGACGCGGAATCCGCAGCTCGGCGGCGCGAAGGATGCGGTGACCGAGGGTGAGGGATTGGCGGGGGACGGCACCGCCGGAGGAGGCTTTCGCACAGTACGAAGCCCCCGATCACGGGGGAACAACCGGGGGCTTCGCGCCTGCGGGCGGTCCGTAGAACCGCACATTGAGAACGTAAGTCCTGTACGCCCCACAGGTCAAGCCGAGTTGGGGCACTCGGCGGGACCCTGTCGGCGTCGCCCCGCACGCCGGCCGTGGTCCGCTACGGAGGGTGAGAAGCGGGGTGGGTCAGGGCGCGCCGGACGGTCCCACACGCACCTCATACCCCACCTTTCCCTGCCGCACCAGGAGATCGGCGTACGGACGCGAGGGATCGGCCGCGAAGTGCCTGCGCTCCGCCGGAATCCAGCCATCCCAGAAGGCGGCGAGCGCCGGGCCGTCCCGCAGTTGACCTCTTTCCCAGGAATGCTCGGGCGCCAGTTCCATCCACAGCAGGCACGCCAGATGCGGGCGCAGCGTGCGGCGGCCGGTGCCGACCCCCTCGACCAGCACGACGGGCGCGGGCGTCAGCTCGCGCGGCTCGGAGAACTCCCGTCGGACCCAGTCGTAGACCCCGTAGCGGGCGCGCTCTCCCCGGGACAGCGGCTCCAGCACCTGCTCCCGGAACCGGTCGCCCCAGGCGAACAGCTCCTCGTGGGTGGCGAGGTCGTCGGTGTGGAGCACCGGCGCGCCGCCGAGCGCGTCCGCCAGCAGCCGGGCGAAGGTGCTCTTGCCCGAGCCCGCGTGCCCGTCCACCGCGACCAGCCGCACCGGCCCGCAGGAGGGCGGCAGGGCGCGCAGCCTGGCGGCGAGCGAGGTCAGATCACGGTCCATCGCGTCAGCGTACGCCAATGGTCCACACCAATATTCGTTGCGCGACGCGCACCGAACCGCCTTCCGCAGGCCGCGCGGAACGGTGATAGTTGAGCCACTGCTGATCTGCCCGTCCGCGCTCCGACCCGACTCCTCGTACCGCTCGCCCGCATTCGACTGGGGGACCACCACCATGACCAGCTCAGCGCCCCGGCGTACCGTCCTGGCCGCCGCGCTCGCCGCCGCGGCAGGCGTCGCCACCCCCTTGGCGTACGCCGCAGGCGGGCCGGGCAAGGCCGCCGCGGGGACCGCCGCCCCGACCGGCACCACCGCCGTCCCGGACGCCGCCGCGCGTCGATCGAAGAGGCTCGTGGACTATCACGCCTGGACCACCGCCGCCGACTGGAACGAGGGCAAGGACGACGGCACCGGCGTCGCGCACGGTGCCCGCCCCGGCATCCGGATCGAGCGCCCGGCCGGCGCCGTCGACTACCGCGACCCGCACACCGGCAAGAGCGCCACCTGGGAGTACGCCACCTGGACCGGCCCGAAGCACACCCTCAAGGTGCCGGCCACCGAGCTCATCCCCTCCTGGAACGCGCGCACCCCCGCCGGCACCTGGATCGCCATCGAGCTGCGCGGCACCTACAGCGACGGCGGCCGCACCCCCTGGTACGTCATGGGCCGCTGGACGGCGGGTGACGGCGACGGCGACATCCGGCGGACGTCCGTCGACGACCAGAAGGACGGCAAGAGCAGCGTCTACACCGACACCCTCGCCATCGACGACCCGGCGAGCGGACTGCGCCTGGCCGCCTACCAGCTGCGCCTCACGCTCCACCGCAAGCCCGGCGCGACCCGCACCCCCGTCGTCTGGCGGCTGGGTGCCATGGGCTCGGATGTCCCCGACCGCTTCGATGTGCCCGCCTCCGCGCCGGGCCCCGCCGCCGGCCGGGAGCTGTCCGTACCGCGCTACTCCCAGGAGATCCACAAGGGCCAGTACCCGGAGTACGACAACGGGGGAGAGGCGTGGTGCAGCCCCACCTCCTCCCAGATGATCGTCGAGTACTGGGGGCGGAAGCCCAGTGACAAGGATCTGGCCTGGGTCAACCCCGACTACGCCGACCCACAGGTCTGCCACGCCGCCCGACACACCTTCGACAACCAGTACGAGGGATGCGGCAACTGGCCCTTCAACGCCGCCTACGCCGCCACCTACAAGGACATGCAGGCCGTCATCACCCGCCTCGGCTCCCTCACGGACGCCGAGCGGCTCGTCCACGCCGGCATCCCGGTCATAACGTCACAGTCCTTCCTGAAGACCGAGCTGGACGGCGCGGGCTACGGCACGGCGGGCCACCTGATGACCGTCATCGGCTTCACGAAGGACGGCGACATCATCGCCAACGACCCGGCGTCCCCCGACGACGCCTCGGTCCGGCACGTCTACAAGCGCCGCCAGTTCGAGAACATCTGGCTCCGGACGAAGCGGAAGAACGCCGAGGGCAAGGTCGTCAGCGGCACCGGAGGCGTCTGCTATCTGTACTTCCCGGCGCGCCCGACGGCCGTGCAGCGGCGGGCATTGGCCTCGGTGGGCGTGAGCTGAAGCCGAAGACGTGAGCAGGGCCCCGATCCTTGGTCGATCGGGGCCCTGCACTCGCGTTCTGCCCACGGACACCACTGACAGGTCGGTCACGAGTCGACGCGCCGAGGCCCCAAGAATCTGCCCGGCGGCATCCATGACCTGGACGCTGAAGGGCCCGGCGCACCACCCCGACCGAGCGCACAGAGCTGGTGCTCGGAGGCGTCACCTGTCGGTGAAAGCGATCGAGGGGGAGTGGCGCGGAGTGTCACGAACTGCCCTGCCCGGAACGGCCCTTGGTGCGTTGATGCGATGACGGCGGCTCCGGGCAGGCTGTTTGCGGCTATGAGCCACGGGTGGTCAGACGAAGTCGATACGCTCCTCGCTGACCGGGTACCCCACTGCCGTGAAATGCGCGGCCATCGGGAAGTTCCCCTGGTCGGTCGCGGCAGCGATGCGCGTCGCGCCTCGCGCCACCAGGTCCTGTGTGCACTCGGCCAGCAGGTCGTAGGCGTAGCCGTGGCCGCGCTGCTCGGGGAGGACGCCGATGAAGCCGATGCAGGGGCCGGACGGGTTGCGGGCGGGGACGTGGAAGCCCACCACTTCGCCGGCCGGGGTGTAGGCCACTCGCCACCAGTCCCGAGGGGAAGGCATCCAGGTGAGCATATTGAGGAATTCCTCGACGGCGCGGTCCCTGCCGTACTCCGCGATGCCGCGCAGGTCATGGGCGTCCAAGGAGTCTTCCTGGATCCGACGCACCACGCCTCGAATGACGTCGTCGTCCGGCTCCGGCCGGTACTCCAGGCGCCCGGTGCGCTCGGGGAGCGGGCAGTCGGAGGTCCAGGTGTAGCGGTAGCGTTCGACCAGCTTCCGGAGCCCGGCCGCCTCGGCTGCGGCCATCCGGGCCTCGGCTGCGGCCCGTACGTCCGGCTTCTCACGCCAGCCAGGCGGCAGCAGCAGGCTGTACTCGGCGTGGAAAGGCGCGGTGCGCAGCAGTTGGACAGCGGCCTCGGCGTCGGTGAAGTCGAACCAATCGAGGGCGATGGGTTGTTCATCCCCTGGCTTGGCCCACCAGGCCGCGCGGGCGACGACGATGCCATCGCGCAGAGCGACCCAGGTCCATTCGGGCCGGTACTGGCCGCCGTCGGCAATCATGCCGTAGGTGTCGCCGAGGACGGCGCGGCCGACGATGCCCGGGTCGGGCAGGGAGGCGAAGAGGGGAGTCTCGCCCGCGGTGAGCGGACGGATGACCAGTTCAGTCATGGGTAAGGCGATCCTTCGGGAGAGTGACGCGCTCCCGGATCAGACCTGGGACGCCCGGTGGACGGGGCGGGAGCGCAGTGCTGTCGTGATGGGCATTGCTCTCGCCTCCTTCTCTGTGTTCACGGGCGTGCGTTCACCTTAGGCGCGGTCGCTCGCAGACGTCCAGGCATTATCCGCGCACGGCTCTTGGCGTGGGGTGGAGGCTGACCCGTAAGCCACCCCGTTCACTCGGCGCCACCGACTGATGCAGCCATCTGACGCAGCCATCTGAAGCAGCCCGGAACGACAGCGCGGTCGGGTTCTTCGCCCGGCATCCTGGCCGGGCGGTCACCTCACCGGCCTGAAGGTGAGCGGTAGCGGGGAGCACCGCGGAGCTCGGCTACATCTCGGCCGGTGCAGGTCACGCGGTTGCCGGCGCGTTTATCTCACGTTGATCGCCTTGCTCTTACCTGGGGGTGACGGGCAGCCGGCGATGGCTGGTGCAAGTCTCAGCGGAAGCCAGGAGGGCAACTTTGTATTGCGTGACACGCAGACGGTGGGGAGCCCTGCCCCGGAGGAGGTCTACACCCCCATCGATGAGCCGATGGGAGCGAAGATCCGCCATCTCGGGGGTTCTCCGGCGGGGTTGAGCACCCTCAGCGCGCGAGGAGGACGCCGTCCACTCGCTACGTCTGTCACGGCCTCGGGGCCGGTGGCCGTAGCCGAGCAGGCCCTGCCAACGGTCGGGCTCGCGAACTTCAGGCCGACACAGGCCCGTTAGTGCTTTCGTGCCGGACCGATTTCGCAACCCCTGGTTCCGACTTCCAGGCAGCGATGAGGAATGTGTGCCACCGTCGTGTGCGTCCGGCGCCGCAGTGAGTTATCGACTCGGTGTCGTTCCGCCCCCAGAAGGCCCACGACTACCTGAACAGGACCAATTCGGACTCGTATCCAGGATTCTTGCGCGGGGGCCGTGAGGATCTATATAGTTGATGAGGCGTCAGCGCGGGGGGAGCGTTGGGTGCGGCAGGTGTGTCGCGTTCCCAAGCTCAATAATTCTGGCATGTTCCCCCAATGTGCGGGCGTGTGGTCACGCGTCGAAACGGGGGAATTGGTATGGGGCAGTGTGCCCGCGGATTGGTTTCCGCGACAGGCGTCGGCTTCACGCTCACGCCCAGGGGATTGAGACGCGGAGGCTGGGCGCCTTGGTCGCCCCTGGGGCCTGCGCGCGCCTGAGTACGCATGGTGTGTGACGCAATGCATCACGATGTGTCACCAAATATGGGCCAAGGGGGAGAGCTGATCACCTTCGGTGATCGGTGATCCGCGCATGCCTGGATGGCCGGATTTCGGGCCACGGGCCGGGCAGGGTGACGATTTCAGTGCTGCGGCCGAGCGATAGCCGTACCGGGCGATAGCCGTACTTCCGTGTGCGTCCGGCCGGCACATTTTCAGCCGATCGGGCAGCTGGCCGTGGTGTCCACTCAATCGTGGTCAGCGGCGAATTGCTCGACAAGGCGATGGAATTTTCCTGCCCGGGATCGCGCCCATTCCTCCTTCGCTCCCAATTTACCCAGTCGCAGTTTTCTGCTGCGAAGGGGACGGAAACATATGCTCCGCGCTTCCCTACGCCGGCATGCGCGGAAACCGACGATTTCGGATGGTGGAACAGTTATGGCAACGCCGAAGTGGCGAAAGCTCGTCGATCACATTCAGAGCATCAAGGAGGGCGTCTACGAGGCGAACGTGGACGGGGATTACGACAACCGGACACGGTTCGGGAAGCAGTACGGCATGGACGGCCAGCCGTGGTGCGTCATGTTCGACTGGGACATGTACGCCGACACGGGCCTGGAAGAGTTCGTGCCGCACATAGCCAACGTCAACGGGTTCACTGACTGGGCCAAGGAGCGTGACCAGTGGTCCGAGTACCCGTCGGTCGGCGCGTGGGTCAACCTCCACGACGGTGGTCACACGGAGCTCGTGGTCGGCTTTGACGAGACGCACGTCTACACCAAGGGCGGCAACACCGTTGAGGCAGGCGCCACGGACGGCAATCAGGGTAAGGGCGTGTACTCGCACAAGACCGAGCGGAAGAGCGCGAGCATCGTCGGTTACTTCGCGCCCAAGTTCCCCAAGGACGAGTGCCCGCCGACCGCTGATCCGCATGATCACCGGGGCGGTGCGATGCGTAAGGAGTGGCGCTGGCACGGGCACCGGCTCCCCCACGAGAACCACTCGGTGAAGGCTTCCGAGGTCGTCTACGGGGAGAGGAACGTCTCCGTGCGGATCGTGCAGGCCGCTCTGAAGGCGGAGGTGGGGCTCGACTACAGCTCGGCGCCGGGGACGTTCGGCCCCCGGACCAAGGCGGCAGTGGCCGCGTTCCAGCGCGAGCTCGGCTTCAGTGGCGCGGACGCGGACGGCGTCTTCGGGCGCCAGTCGCTCGTCGAGCTCGGCAAGCGGAACAAGTTCAGGGTGCATGGGCTGAACTTCTTCGACCGCAAGCGAGATGACGACGACGGCAAGCCGGGCACCGGCCGCATCGCCATTCCCCTGGACTCGGTGACCTACAAGCACGTGCCGGACGGGAGTGCGTCGAGGGCGGCGAAGGAGGCCTGCCACATCCTCAAGGTCCCGGAAGACCACTGGGTCAAGGGCATCATGACCGCGGCCAAGCGTGAATCCACCTACCGCTTCAACGCGGTGAACACCTACGACTCGAACGCCCATGGTCCCGAGCAGAGTGACGGGCATCCGCAGAGCTGCACGCGAGGGCTCCTGCAGGTCATGCCGGCGACGTTCGCCGAGAACCACCAGCCCGGGACCTCGCACAACATCTATGACGGTGTGGCCAACATCTGCGCGGCCATGAACTACGTGATGGTGAGGTACGGCGTGTACCGCGACGGATCCAACCTCGCCGGCCGAGTCTCGCAGTTCGACCCGAACCGAGATGGGGGTGGCTACTGAGCATGTCGGGCATAGGAGAAATATTTGACAGTGTGGCCGGCAGCGTGGCCGAGCTGTTCGCGGGAGAGTCGAGCGTGAAGCGGGCAGACGCGGTGTCCTTGTCCGACGTCCACCCCGGGGCGAGGAACGGCAGCGTCCTGACGGTGCAGGAGGCGCTGGAGAAGGCGGTGGGCCTCGACTACTCGTCCGCCCCGGGAACCTTCGGCCCGCGCACCAAGGAGGCATACGCCAAGTGGCAACGCCACCTCGGATTCTCCGGCAGCGCCGCTGACGGCGTTCCCGGGAAGACGTCCCTCAAGAAGCTCGGAGCCGAGTACGGCTTCAAGGTGCGGGAGGGTGACGGAGATGAGGCGCCGTCGGGCGGCAAGGTCGCCGCGCCGGTGCCGGGGCACGGCGTCAACTACGCGTACGGCGTGCCGAACGCCAGGTACCAGGCGGGGTATCACACCGGAGACGACTACGCGGCACCGGAAGGCACGCCTGTCGTCGCCGTCCGGAACGGCACCGTCAAGTGGTCGAACGCCCAGGGCGGTTCTTACGGCAACTGGATCGGTCTCCAGGCGGACAACGGTCGCGTCTACGTCTACTGCCACCTGTCCTGGCGAAGTGTGCATCCCGGCCAGGAGGTCAAGGCCGGCCAGCGGCTCGGCAAGGTCGGTGCCACCGGCAACGTCACCGGCCCGCACCTGCACTTCGAGGACCACCCGGCAGGCCCGTTCCGCTACGGCCACGATCGCAAACCGGCCTGGTGAGCAGGGACGATGACCGGTAACCCTGACCGCTGAGCATGCGAAGCGCACCCCTGGTCCCGGCGCCGTCCCTCCGGGGCCACAGGGGTGCGCCGCCCTGCCGTCAGCACGCCCGGTACCTATCACTCCGTCATGCCCCGGTGCTCCTCGAAGGACGGGGAGAACGTCTCGCCACCGCTCCCCTTCGCTGGGGTGCCGCGGGCTCAGAAGATCAACTCAGGGGGATTTCCCTTATGACGTACTGTCACTCACGCCTTCGTGGACTGCAGTTGGCCGCAGCTGCAGGCGTGGCGTTGCTCGCGCTCACCGCCTGCAACGACGACAGCTCCGCCGTCCGCGACGAGGCCGGTTCGGCCGGCAAGGGCGACAACAAGGACCCCGGGGGCCACAGCCCCTCCCCGTCGCCCTCCGGCACCGGCTCCCCGGAAGCCACCTCAGCCCCTTCGTCGCCGGGTGCCGGCTCCACCGCCTCCGCCGCCCCCACCGGCTCGACACCCGTTGGCCCCCGCTCGTCGAGCAACGACAAAAGGGTCAAGGTCCTCAAGTGTGCGGATAGCACCTCGGCCACGACCGTGTTCATCGACAACTCCGAGGGTTCCGACGTCGATCTGCCCCTCACCATCAAGATCAGGATTGTTGACGCCTCCGGTGGCGTCATCGAGACCGACAAGGCCTTCGTCTCGGTTCCCCCGGGCGAGACCAGGACCAAGAGCGTCAAAATGAACTTCACCAACCGGGCCTCCGAGGTCGCACTGTGCGAGGTGAATGCCTCGGTCTACTGAGAGATGGGGTGAGGGTGGCGCTCAGGAGGAGCATGCCAACCGGCGCCCCCCGCCCCCGCGGAGTCTCGGTGCGGCACCGTCCGCTGCGCTCGGTGCCACATCGTCAAGCCGGATGGAGGCAGCGCCGGTAAGCCCTGGCGGTCAGGCGTACTCCAACTCGTGGAAAGAACCGGCCCTCCCGGAGCCTGGGAGGGCCGGACGGCCGTGCTGCTGGTCATGGCTGAGGGCCTTTCGAGATCTACGTGCAGTCAGAACAGCGGAAGCGAGCCGGGAATGCCCGCAAGGGCAGGCGTCGTCCGTCTGCCGACACCGGTAAGGGCGGAAGTGGTCCGGACAGGACCCTGTTCTGCTACGTTGACCCGCATGTTCTTCTTCTGTGCATAGGAGCCGGTGCCGACTGCGCCCATGGGGCGCGGTTCTCGCCGCCCATGCACGTTGGAGCGCCCTCAGCTCGGCGCTGTCTCCCCGAGGAACATGATCATGTCTTCTTCTGCCATGGCCCCGTCGTATGCGGCTGTGCTGCGCACCCGCTACGCCTGCCGCACATTCGGTGCGGCGCTCTTGGGTCGACTCTCCTACGGAATGGTCTCTCTGTCGCTGGTGCTGGCAGTCAAAGAGGCCACCAACTCCTATGCCGTAGCCGGCACCGTTATAGCCTTGTTCGGACTGACCAGCGTCTTTCTCTCGCCGACCCGCGCTGGTCTGGTCGACCGGTACGGGCCGCGCCGTGCGCTGCTCCCCATGGCCACGGCCTACGCGCTGTTGCTGACCGGGCTGGCTTTCGCGGCCTCGTGGTCAGGTGTGTCAGGGGTCCTTCTGGGGGTCTTGGCCATGACCGCCGGTGCCAGTACGCCGCCGCTCGGACCGGTGATGCGGACGTTGTGGAGCGACTTGGTTCCTGACAAGCGGCTGCTGCAGCGTGCGTACAGCCTGGACGCGGTCGCCGAGGAACTCCTCTTCGTCACAGGACCGTTGCTCGTGGGCCTGCTGGTACGAGTCACGGTGCCATCGGTCGGTCTCGCCGTGAGCGCCGTACTCGTATTGACCGGCTCACTCGCGCTGATCTCCTCCCCGGCGGTCCGCCGCGAGGTTGGTCACAAGAAGCCCTCGGCCGTGCCGGCGTCGTCCGAGGGGCTCGTGTCCACCGTGCGACCTGCCCCGCTGCGCCGACGGTCGCTGCAGGGCGGCCCCGGGCTGCGCCAGGCGATCGCCGTCTCAGCCGGAGTGGGTATGTGCCTGGGCGCGTTGGACCTCCTGGTGATCGCCTTCGCCGACGAACATCACGCACCTGAGGCGGTGGCCTGGGTCCTGGCCGCGCTGTCCGCAGGCAGCGCCATCGGCGGCCTGATCTACGGCGCCGTCCCATGGCGCGCCTCAAGCAGGCTGCGGCTGTCATGTCTTGCCGCAGCCCTCGGGCTGACCCTGGCTGCGACGGGGCTTTCCCCTCATCCCTACGTGCTCATCGCGTGGGCAGCGCTCGGCGGCCTGTTCGTCGCCCCGGCGATCACCACCGCCTACCTGATCGCCGACGAGGCCGCCGGTCCGGCCTCCCGCACCCAAGCGGGCGCATGGGTCAACACCGCTTTCAATGCCGGTTCATCGGGGGCGACAGCTGCTACCGGGCTACTGGTAGGCCGCCTCCCCCTGCCTGTGTGCTTCGCGCTCGCAGCGGCACCGGCGCTGCTGTCCGCTGCAACGGCCCTGAACCACTCCCGCCGACCTGCCGCAGTCACCGCCGCCCTACCTGAGAGGGAAGGGACGTCGGACACAGAGCGGGTACCCCTCAACGGATGAGTGCTCCGAGAGCCGGTGCAGGGCCCCGGGTACCCGTCGAACGCACCGACTCCCCGGCCCGCCGTCCCGGCCGCCCTGCCCGTCTGGCACACACGTTGCCCGGCCGCCCGCGCCCTCATGGGGTGCATGCCTCGGCGATCGACAGGCTGTTCTCGTAGAGGTGGTGCCGCGTGATCCGGCCGTCCTCGACGGTGAGGTGCAGAGCGAACGGGCCCTCGAAGGGCTTTCCCGTCGCGCGTACGGTCCCCGACACGTGCCCCATCAGGACGGCGTCGGGGCCGTCGACGAGGAAGGTGCCGACCGAGGCGCGGGCGTCCTCGGGCACGGTGTGTTCCATCAACTCCGTGAACTGAGCGGCGCATTCGGCGGCGGTGGACCGTGGGCGGATCCACGGGACGGTGGGGTTCTCGGCGAGCAGCCAGTCGACCTCGTCGGCGAAGAGGGTGACGAGCCGGGCGGTGTCCCCGGCCACCCGCGCGGCAAGGAACTCCTGGACGACGGCCCGGGTGGTCTCGGAGGCGGGAATCGCGCTGTTGGTCGAACTCGCGATGGCGGCGGTGGATTTGACGGTCATGGTGTTCTCCTCGCGGCTGCGGTCGACCCTGGTGGGGTTCCCGTCGATGTGCTTGATCCTGCCGGGGGAGGGGAGAAGGGGCGATTACCCCTGGGGTAATGGCCCAGGCCGCTGCCTTCCTCCGTCATCGCCGGCGGGCGCCCTGCACGCCGGGGGTTCCGCGCCCTCAGAGCGATTCGCCGGGCGCCGGATACCGGTAGCCGTGGTGGGTCTTCTCGGCGAGCCAGCCGTTGACGCTGCTGCGGCCGCGCTCGTTGATCTGGCCGTCGTGGATCGCGAACGCCCGCCGCGGATTGATCGCTTTGACGAAGTCGATCGCCTCCGCCGTCTTCAGCCACGATCCCTGCACCGGCACCAGGAGCGTCTCGATCGGCTGCTCCGGTACATGCAGCGAGTCGCCGGGGTGGTAGACCGCCTCGTCGACGAGGTAGCCGAGGTTCGGGCAGTCCGGTTGGCCGCCGTGGATGAACGCGTGGCGACCGCCGACCGCCCGTACGCGGAAGCCGGCCGCGGTGAACTCCGTACCGGAGGCCACCCCGTTGATCTCCAGCCCGGGGATGTCCGCTTCCCCGGGGGCGTAGACCGGCACGCCCAGCCCGGCCAGGCGGAGGACGTCGATGTGATCGGTGTGTTCGTGCGTCACCAGCACGGCGTCGGCGCCGGTCAAGGCGGCGGGCTCGCTCCACGTCCCGGGATCGATGACCAGTACCCGGCCCTCGTGTTCCAGCCGTACACAAGCGTGGGTGTACTTCGTGATGCGCATGGCGCACCAACGTACTGCGGCCGCGAACGGTGCCCTGCCGGGTGGCGGAAACCCTTCGCCGTGCCGGGGGCTATGTCCGGTTCTCGCTGCCTGGCTTGCTGTGGGACCCGTTGCCCGGTGTCCGAGGAAGGTAATACGGGCGTGGATACGGCGCGGGCCGGTACGGCAGGTAGCGCGCCGGCGAGGACGGATCCGCCGTCCGTGCGGAGGCGTTGAGGGCGTGGGGCGAGGTGTCGCCCCAGCGTCCGGTGTGCACGCGGTGGTCGAGCGCCTTCACCGCGGCGGCCAGCTCGCCGGGCGAGAAGGTGCAGTGCCCCGCGTTGTCCACGTACGCCTGCCGCAGCAGCCGGGAGCTGCCGGTGCGGTCGGCGGCGCCTCGGTAGGCGCTCTCGGTCTGGACCGGTACCAGGGGGTCGCCGGTGGTGTGGATGTTCAGCTGGGGTGTGCGCAGCCGCCCGGACAGGGTGATGTGGCGCTCGATGTAGGCGACGGCATCGCGGTCCGCATGGATGCGGGGGGCCTTCGCGAGCGCGGCCAGGTCGTCTTGCAGGGAGAGCCCGGCGGACTCGTAAAGGACCTTCACCTGTGGGTAGTTGACGGAATGGCGCAGCATGTCGGTGTAGTCCACGCCGGTGTTCCAGGACATATTGCCGCCCGCGCGGGATTCGGCCTCCTGGCGCCAGGAGAAGGCAGGGCCCGTGAGGAGGGACTGGACCACCGGGTACTGCGCGCGCTCCGCGGCCGTGTGGTCGCCTGGCTCGGGGCGGGGCCCGTCCGGGTCGTTCCAGGCGGGAATGTTGTGCAGTGCGGCCGCAAGGGCGATGCGGGCGCGGCCCTGCTCGCCGCCCTGGGCGCGCTGGACAGCGGCGCTCAGCGCGGCGGAGGCGTTCCGGGCCTCCTCCTGGTCCCGGAACCCGGTGAGCGGGGTGTCGGAGCCGGGAGCGAGCAGGGTCTTGAGGGCGTAGGCGGGGTCGAGAGTGTTGTTCCAGTTGGCGACGCCGCCGTGCACGAGTCCGCACACGGACAGCGAGCCGTCGAGGCGTTCGGAGTGGCGTTCGGCGAGGGCGGTGGTGACGTGTCCGCCGTACGACTCGCCCCAGGCGAGGGTGGTCCGGGCCCTGCCGACGCGGCGGGCGAACGCGTCGAGGGTGTTCAGCTGGTCGGGTACGGCCTGTTCGCCGGCCCAGCCGGTGGTGGCGTACGAGGATCCGGCCAGCGCGTAGCCGCGTCGGAGGAGCAGGGTGCGGGTCGCGTCGTCGGGCGCGTCAGCGGCCGGGTTATCCGTGCCGGAGGGGCGGTAGCCGTGGCTGAAGAGCAGCACGGTGCCGTTCCAGTGGGCCGGCACGTCGATCACGTAGTCGGCGCCCGAGGCGAGCGTGCCGGTCAGGTGGCGGGCCTGTCCGCCGGCTCCGTCGGCGAGGGCGGGGGCGGGCAGCCCGGTGGCGAGCAGCGCGGCGAGCACGGCCACCGTGGTCCGTTGCCTGCCCTTGCTGCGTGCGGTGCTCATCGGTGAGTTGCTCCTTTGGCGGGGGTGAGGGGTGCCGGTGGAGAGGTCGTGTCGAGCCGTACGCCGCTGGTCTCCTTGATGCGCCACACGGCCAGCACCGTGATCGCCGCGGCGGTCACGAGCATCAGCGCGACCGGGACGCTGCTGTCGTAGGAGGCGACGAGCGCACCCGCGATGAGCGGCGAGAACCCGGCGCCGACGAGGGTCGCGGTCTGGTAGCCGAGGGAGGCGCCGGTGTAGCGGACCGAGGTCGCGAACATCTCGGTGAGCAGCGCCGCGAGAGGGCCGTACATCGTGGACTGCGCGATGCCGTGGCCGAGCACGCAGGCGACGATCAGCAGGCCGGGGCTGCCCGAGTTGATGAGCGCGAAGACCGGGAAGGCGAGGGCCGCCGAGAGGACGGCGCCGGCCGCCACCACCGGCCTGCGGCCGACGCGGTCGGACAGCGCGGCGGCGAGCGGCAGCACCAGCAGCGCCGTGCCGGAGGCGAGGGTGACGCCGAGCAGCGCCTGGGGGCGGGTGTAGCCGTGCTGGACGGCGTACGAGATGAGGAAGGTGGTCATGAGGGTCTGCGCCGCGAACGGCGCGATCCCCACTCCCGCACCGAGCAGGACGGCGCGGGGCCTGCGCAGTACGGAGAGCAGCGGGGCCTTGGCGGTTTCCGTCCGCTTCGCGGCGGCCGCGAAGAGGGGGCTCTCGGCGAGGGTGAGGCGGACGTAGAGCCCCAGGCCGAGCAGCGCGATGCTGAGCAGGAACGGCACGCGCCAGCCCCAGCTGCGGAATTGCTCGTCCGGCAGGGTGGCGAGCGCGGTGACGACGGCCGTGGAGACGAGTGTGCCGAGCGGGGCGCCCATCTGGGTCAGGGCCGTCCACCGGCCGCGCGGGCGTTCGCCGGCGTGCTCGGCGGCCATGAGTGTGGCGCCGCCCCACTCACCGCCGATCGCGAGGCCCTGGACAACGCGGAGCACGACGAGCAGGACGGGCGCCGCGATGCCGAGGGTGTCGTAGGTCGGCAGCAGGCCGATGACGAAGCTGCCGCCGCCCATGAGGAGCATGGTGAGCAGCATCATCGACTTGCGGCCGACACGGTCGCCGTAGTGGCCGAAGAGGATGCCGCCGAGGGGGCGGGCAATGTATCCGGCGGCGAACGTGCCCAGTGACGCGATGGTGCCGACGGCGGGGTCGGCCGCGGGGAAGAACAGGTCGTTGAAGACGAGGGCCGCGAGGGTTCCGTAGACGAGGAAGTCGTAGAACTCGACGGTCGTGCCGAGGAGCCCGGAGAGGGCCACTCTGCGCAGTTCGCGGTCGGAGGTTCCGGCGGGTGCGCGGGCAGTCATGGGGAGCCCCTAGGCGTAGAAGCGGGAGAGGCTGCGCAGGACGGCGGCAGGCTTGGGGCCGTTCTCGATCTCGATGGTGCCGTCGACCGCGATCTGCACGCCGTCGCCCGGTACGTCGTCCACGGAGGCGAGCCGGGCCGCCAGCCGGATGCGGGAGCCCACCGGGACGGGAGCGGGGAAACGCACCTTGTCCAGGCCGTAGTTGACCTTGGTGGTGACGCCGCGCACGTCGAGCAGGGCGCTGAAGAGCGGGATGAAGAGCGAGAGGGTGAGGTAGCCGTGGGCTATCGGGGCGCCGAACGGGCCCTCGGCGGCGCGCTCGGGGTCGGTGTGGATCCACTGGTGGTCGCCGGTCGCGTCGGCGAAGGTGTCGATCCGTTCCTGGGTGATCTCGATCCACTCGCTGGTGCCGAGCTCGCTGCCGGCGAGCTTCTTGAGTTCGGCCAGGCCGTCGATGGTCACGGTGCTGCTCATGAGGTGCTCCAGGGGTAAGTGGTGGGAACGTGCGGCGAGTTGGGGCGGGGTGGCACGGCTCAGGCGTCGTCGCCGTAGCGCTCGCGCAGCAGGGGCTTGCGGAGCTTGCCGGAGGCGGTGCGCGGCAGCCTGTCGGCGAGCCGCATGGACTTGGGCCTCTTGTAGGAGGCGAGGCGCCCGTCGAGGAAGGTGCGGATGTCGTCCAGGGAGGGTGGTGCCTGCGGGTCGGCAGGGACGACGACCGCGCGGGGTACCTCGCCCCATGTCGTGTCGGGGACGCCGATGACGGCGCACTCCGCGATGCCGGGGTGGGCGGCCAGGGCGTCCTCGACCTCGGCGGGGTAGATGTTCTCGCCGCCCGAGATGATCATGTCTTTGAAGCGGTCGACGATGGTCATGTAGCCGTCGGCGTCGATCCGGGCGGCGTCGCCCGTACGCAGCCATCCGTCGGCGAGCGCCTGCGCGCCGGCCTCCGGCAGGCCCCAGTACCCGGACATCACGTGCGGCCCGCGGACCAGCACCTCCCCGGGCTCGCCGATGGCGGCGTCGGTGAGGTCGGGGCGTACGACGCGTACGTCGGTGAAGAAGTGCGGTACCCCGGCCGAACCCGCCTTGGAGACGGCGTGTTCGGAGTCCAGGAAGAGGACGCCGGGCGCGGCCTCGGTCATGCCGTAGCCCTGCTGGAAGACCAGGCCGCGCCGCAGGTAGGTGTCGATCAGCGCGGTCGGTACGGGCGAGCCGCCGCACTGGAGGGTGCGCAGCGAGGACAGGTCGGCCGACGGCCAGCGCGCACCGGCGGCGATCCGCTCGTACATGGTGGGGACGCCGAACATGGTGGTGATGCCCTGTTCCTCGATCAGGGCCAGGGTGCCGTCCGGGTCGAAGGACTCGACCAGGACACAGGTGCCGCCCTTGAGCAGCACGGGCAGGGTGAGCATGCCGAGCCCGGCGGTGTGGAAGAGCGGGGCGGTCACGAGTGCGCGATCGTCGGCGCTGAGGTCGGCGTCGACCAGGACGTTGATGCTGTTCCACACCAGGTTGGCGTGGGTGAGCACGGCGCCCTTGGCCCGGCCGGTCGTGCCCGAGGTGTACATGATGAGGCAGGTGTCGGTGCCGGCGACCGCCTCGTCCAGGGGGCCGGCGGTCGCGGCGGCGAGCAGCCCTTCGTACTCCTCGCCGGTCTCCACCGTCCGCTCCGGCGCGACGCTCTCCGGGACCAGGTGCGCGAGCTGCGGGGAGCGGATCAGCAGGCGGGCGCCGGAGTCGGTGAGCTGGAAGCCGATCTCGTCCGGTGCGAGGCGGGTGTTGAGCGGAACGAAGACCGCGCCGAGGAGCCCGGCGGCGAACAGCGTCTCCAGGTAGGAGGGGTGGTTCGGGCCGAGGTAGGCGACCCGGTCGCCCCGGCGGACGCCGGCGGTGCGGAGGGCGTGGGCAAGACGGGTGGTGCGGTCGTGGAGCTGTGCGTAGGTGGTGGCGGTGCCCTCGTGGATGAGGGCGGTGCGGTGGGGGGTCTTGCGGGCCCGGCGTGCGGGCCACGACCCCAGTCCCTCGTTGCGCATCGTTGCGCCCCTCTACGAGTTACGAGTGGGTGAGCCCGAGCAGGCGGGCGGCGTTGTCCTTGAGGATCTTCGGCCGGACGTGGTCCTTGATCGTGAGCTTGTCGAAGTCGGCGAGCCAGCGGTCCGGGGTGAGGACGGGGAAGTCCGAGCCGAACAGGACCTTGTCCTGGAGCAGACTGTTCGCGTAGTGGACCAGCTGCGGCGGGAAGTACTTCGGGGACCAGCCGGACAGGTCGATGTGCACGCCGGGCTTGTGGGTGGCCACCGCGAGGGCCTCGTCCTGCCAGGGGAAGGAGGGGTGGGCCAGGATGATCTTCAGGTGCGGGAAGTCGGCGGCGACGTCATCGACGTACAGCGGGTTGGAGTACTTCAGCCGGATGCCGCCACCGCCCGGGACGCCCGCGCCGATGCCGGTCTGGCCGGTGTGGAAGAGGGCGATGGTGCCGGTCTCCTCGATGACCTCGTACAGCCCGTAAGCCAGCCGGTCGTTGGGGAAGAAGCCCTGGATGCTGGGGTGGAACTTGAAGCCCCGGACGCCGTACTCCGTCACCAGGCGGCGGGCCTGCCGGACGGCGGCCTTGCCGCGGAACGGGTCGAGGGAGGCGAAGGGAATCAGGGCGTCGGGATGCGCCGCGGCGGCCTCGGCGACCTCTTCGTTGGGCACCGGCGCGGTGCCGGTGGCGGACTCGGCGTCGACGGTGAACACGACGGCGGCCATGTTCCGTTCGCGGTAGTAGGCCGCCATCTCCTCCAGCGTCGGCTTCCGCTTGCCCTCGACCTTGAAGTAGGCGCCGGACGCGTCGTGGAGGTCGTCGGCGAGGGAGGAGTGCCCCCTGGCGGAGACCTCGGCGTGGGTGTGTACGTCGATCGCGGTGAGCGTGCTGACGTCCATGCGGCTCAGACCTCCGGGACGCGGGGGGCGGGGATGCCGACCGACTCCGGGCGGGCGCCGACGGAGGTGTGCCAGGCGTCGGCGATGGCCTGCGGACTCCAGCCGCCGTCGGCGTACGCGGTGGCGGCCTCCCGCGGATGCGACCACAGCGCGAGCCGGTCCCCGCCGATGCCCACGCACTGCCCGGTCACCTCGCGCGCCGCGTCGGAAGCGAGGAAGGCAACGAGCGCCGCGCAGTCCTCGGCGGTGCCGAAGCCCTCGCCCTTGCGCAGGAAGTCCGGCAGTGGAGTTCCCTGGCTCAGCGCTTCCACGTACGGCGCGAACGCGGGGATGGTCTCCGTCATGGCGGTGGCGGCGACCGGCACGACGGCGTTGACCGTGATCTTCGACCTGGCGAGCTCCATCGACCAGGTACGGGTCATCGCGGCGATCCCGGCCTTGGCCGCGGAGTAGTTGGTCTGCCCGAAGTTGCCGCGCTGGCCCGCCGGGGAGCCGACAAGGATCAGGCTGCCGCCGTCGCCCTGTTCGCGCATCCGGACGGCGGCGGCGCGGGCGCAGGTGAAGGTGCCCTTGAGGTGGGTGGTGATCACCGCGTCGAAATCCTCGTCGGACATCTTCCACAGCACCCGGTCGCGGAGGACGCCCGCGTTGGTGACCAGGATGTCCAGCCGTCCGAACTCCTCGACGGCACGGGCCACCAGGCGGTCGGCGGCCTCGGCGGTTCCCACGGCGACCGCCTCGGCCACGGCCCGCCCGCCGCTGTCGCCGGCGGCCTCGGTGACGGCCTTGGCGGCTTCCTCGGCGACGGCCTCCTCCAGGTCGTTGACGACCACGAAAGCCCCGGCGCGGGCGAGGGCGGTGGCGTAGGCGAGGCCGAGACCCCGGCCGGAGCCGGTGACGACGGCGACCTTGCCGGACAGGTCAACAGTGTTTGTGACAGGGGGAGTTGAGGCATTGCTCTGCGCCATGAGGGAGGTCCCTTCGGTATGCGGTCCGGCCGAAAGGAAGCTAAGGCCAATAGTTGTCAACGTCAATAGTTGTTGTCGACTCGGGTGTGTGGCATGCTGGCCCTGGCGGCGGCCCGCCGTTCCCCGTGCACGGCCACGACCACGGAGTACGTCATCAGCACCGAACCCACCCCCAGCGCCGCCCCCGGCACGCCCCTCGACGCGGACGAGCCCTGGATGCGGGGCCTGTACGCCGACACCGGCTACCTGCTCTACCGCCTCGGCCTGCGCTCGGGGCAGCTCTTCAACGCGGCCCTCCAGGAGTCCGGCCTCCGGCTGCGCCACTACGCCCTGCTGCGTTACCTCGCCACCGTCGACGGCGCGCTCCAGCGTGAGTTGAGCACCCGGCTCGGCTACGACCCGAGCGCCATCGTCGGACTCGTCGACGATCTCGAGGAGCGGGGGTTCGTCGAGCGGGCGCCCGCACCCTCCGACCGCCGCAGCCGGATCGTCGTCCTCACCGGGAAGGGCGAGGCATTCCTGCGTGACACGGACGAGGCCAGCCGCCGCGTGACGGACAGCCTGACGGCACCGTTGCCCGCCCACGACCGCGAAACGCTCCACCGGCTGCTGCTCCGCCTCGCGCGCCCCGAAGCGACCTGACACGACGTCGACGCCGGAGGCGTGAGCGGCAAGGGCGATCGTCCGGCCGGCTTCGACCAGGAGATCTGCAAGCGCCGCAGCGAAGTCGAGCGGACGATAGATGCCCTTATGGGCTTCCGGGCTGTGGCCACGCGATACGGCAAGCGTGCCCATGTCTTCCACGGCATCGTGACCGTGGCTGTGATCCGGCTCCGGCTCCGGGCGTACATCCATTGTCCCGGTGCGCGCAGGCGCCTGTCACCGTTCTCCTGAATGATCTTTACGCCCGATATGCGCCCATAGGGTTGCGGACAACGAGCACAACGCATCGTCCTACCCTGGGAGTCGAGAGTGGCGCACGACGTTGCCGCGCTGGTGGCGGAACTCGCGGACATGGCTGCGGCCGATCACCGGTCCGCAATCCGCGCGAACAGTGATGATCCGGCTGAGCAGTTGGAGTGGCGCCGGCTGACCGCACGCCACGGTGACCGACTCGGAGAGATCATGGATGTGTTCGGCTGGCCGACGGCAGAGCTGGTCGGCGAGGAGGCCGCGCGCGCGGCGTGGCTGATCGCCCAGCACGCCGACCGGCAGCTCGACGTTCAGCGCCGCGCCCTCCAGCTGATGCGGCAGGCGGTGTCGGCGGGCTCGGCCGGATCACGCGAACTGGCCTTTCTGCGCGACCGCACGCTGGTCAATGAGGGCCGCAAGCAGGTCTACGGTACGCAGATCGCCGGCGTGAAGGACGGGGCGCCGGTCCCATGGCCTTGTGAAGAGCCCGAGCGCATCGACGAACTGCGTGCGGAAGTCGGCATCGAGCCCTTCGACGAGTACGTTGCCAAGTTCTCGATGGTGTGACGACTGTCCCGGTCGCGTCAGGCGGATGACTGCCCCGGGGCCCACCTGCCGTGGGGCAATGATCCGCCGGATGGGCTCTAGTCCCCGGACGTGTCAGCGGTGTCGGCGGTATCGGCCGTGTCGAGGCCCAGTTCGCGGGTGAGCGCGTCCTCGACCCACCCCTGCATCGTGCGGCGTGGCAGTGCCCCCGCGTAGGTGATCGTCTGTACGGCGAAGCCGTCGAGCAGGGCGGTCAGCCGCCATGCCGCGCCCTCCGCGTCGGCGCAACTGAACTCGCCGGCGGCCGCGCCCTCCGCGATGACCTCGGCGAGCGCCGCCTTCCACTGCCGGTCGAGGTCCTGGGCCACGTCACGCAGCACGGGCTCGCGCAGCGAAGCCGCCCAGCCCTCGATCCACAGCTTCCAGCCCTTGGCCTGCCCGGTGGGGGAGTACCAGCGAAGAGCGGCGCGCAGGCGGCGCAGGGCGCTGCCGCGCCGGCCGAGGAGGGACTGCAGGTGGGCCAGATCGGCCTCCGCGGCGTAGCGGAAGGCCGCCGCGACGAGCTTCTCCTTCGTCGCGAAGTGATAGAGCACCAGCGCGTTGCTCACCTTGAGTTCGGCGGCGACATCGGCCACCCGCAGGGCCGCCACGCCGCGCTGCTCGATCTGCCCCACGGCGGCGCGCAGCAGTTCCTCGCGCCGCTCTTCCACGCTCAACCGTACCCTCGCCACTCCGTCACCCTACTCAGTGGCCGGGGCGCGGTGTGCGCCGCTGTGGTGCACGAAACATCGCGACGACCCCTTGACCGGCCTGTGTGGTGGCCTCCACAGTCTGCTCTTACTGACTGTGCGTTCAGTCAGTTCCGTTGGTCGCCGCCGAACGCCACGCCCGTAGGAGGTCGTGCCCGTGACCCCACCATCGTCCCCGCCGGAAGGCAACGCACCTGATCTGTCCGCGGGTTGGCGCGAGCAGCGCTCCCGTCTCCGCAAGGACCTGCGCCGGCTCGATGTCTTCTTCTTCCTGGTCTGCACCCTCGTCGGACTGGACACCATCGGTTCGGTGGCCGCGGCGGGACCGCAGGGGCTGACCTGGATGGCTGTGCTGGCCGTCCTCTTCTTCCTGCCGTACGGACTGCTGGTCGCCGAGCTCGGCTCGTCCTTCCCCGTGCAGGGCGGGCCTTACGTCTGGACGCGACTGGCCTTCGGGCGGCTGACCGCGGGCGTCAATCAGGTGCTCTACTGGCTCTCCAACCCGGTCTGGCTGGGGGGCAGTCTGTGCATCATCGCGCTGACCACCTGGGAGCAGTTCTTCACGCCGCTGCCGGGGTTGTGGAAGTACGCCGCCGGGCTGGTGTTCATCTGGGCCGGTGCGCTGGCCGTCGTCCAGTCCGTGCGGATCGGCAAGTGGGTGCCCATCGCCGGTGCCGTGGCCCGGATCGTGCTCCTCGGCTTCTTCCTGGTCTCCGTGATCCTCTACGCCGTCCGGCACGGCGTACACCCGCTGCCCCCCCGCCGAGTTCGCCCCCACCTATGTCGGGTTCGTGGCGCTCGTCCCCGTGCTGATCTTCAACTACGTGGGCTTCGAACTGCCCAGCACCGCCGCCGAGGAGATGACCAACCCCAAGCGCGACCTCCCGCTGTCCATCCTCCGCTCCGGGATGGCCTCGTTGGTGCTCTACGGCGGCCCGATCCTGGGCATCCTGTTCGTCCTGCCCAGTGAGCGGATCGGCAGTCTCGGCGGGTTCATCGACGCCTGCAAGGCGGTGTTCACCGTCTACGGCGGGCACATCTCGGCCGACGGCGCCGTCACGCTGACCGGTTTCGGATCCGTCCTCGGCAGCATCGCGGCGGCCGGGATGATCGTCGGTGTCCTCACCAGTGGCGTCACCTGGGCCATGGGAGCCCACCGGGCGCAGGCGGTCGCCTGCGCCGACGGCGCCGGGCCCGCCTGGCTCGGCCGGTTCTCCGAGCGCCACGGCACCCCGGTACGGGTCAATCTGCTGTCCGCGGTCCTCGCCTCCCTCCTGCTGATCGTGGCGCTGAATCTGACCGACGGAGACGGGGAGAAGTACTTCGCGGCCGGTCTCGGGCTGACCATCAGCACCACGTTCATCTCCTACGTGATCACCTTCCCGAGCCTGCTGGTGCTGCGCCGCAAGTACCCGGACACCCCCCGCCCGTACCGCGTGCCGGGCGGTCGTGCCGGGGCCTGGGTGGTCACCGTCCTCGCGACCGGGCTGGTCGCGTTCACCGTCGTGGTGCTGATCTGGCCCGGCTTCGGGGTCGGCTGGTTCGGCACGGACGGCTCGTCGGCGGCCTCCCTCCCCGAGAGTTTCGCGGGGCAGCGGCTGCAGTACACCCTCAGCCAGGTCCTGCCGCTGCTGCTCTTTATCGGGGTGGGCCTGCTGTTCGCCGTCCTGGGAGCGCCGGCCCGCCGCCGTGGCCGGGCGGCAGGGGCCGCGGCGGCCCGCGCCGAGCGAGGTGAGGGCGCCGGGGAGCCGGCGGCGCTGTCGGTGGAGCCGTAGCCCCGGACGCGGGGGACCGGAGAGGGAGCAGGAGGCCGGGGGCGGACACCCGGCCTCCCGCCATGGGTGCGGTCCGTTCGGTCACCCGGCGAGCCGCCCCGCACGCGAAACCCCTGCGGCCCGCTCCCGGTTCCACGGGGGCGGGCCGCAGCGGCCGAAGGGGGCGGTTACGCGCCCGGGGCGGTGGACCGCCCGTACACCTGCTTTCCGAGCCACTGCCCGCCGTCCACGGTGAGGCACTCGCCGGTCACGTACGCCGCGCGGTCACCGAGCAGGAAAAGCGCGGTATCGGCGATCTCCTGCGGGGTGGCGAAGCGTCCCGCGGGAACCCCGGAGAGGACCGCGGCACGGGCCTCCTGCGTCGCCCACAGTGCCGCGCCCGCGCCCTCGGTCTCCGTGGGGCCCGGAGCGACGCAGTTCAACCGGATGCCGAGCGGGGCGAGTTCGACGGCGAGGGTGCGGGTCATGGCCAGTACGCCCGCCTTGGCGGCGGCGGAGTGCACCGTGCCGGGGTGGCCGTGCCAGGCGTAGGTCGCGATCACCGACAGGATCGCGCCCGGCGTGCCCTGCGCGCGGAGCTGGCGGGCGACCGCCCGGGTGCAGAGGAAGGAGCCGTTGAGCACGATGTCGACCACGGCGCGCCAGCCGTTGGGGCTGATGTCGATGCCGGGCGTGACGAAGTTCCCGGCGGCGTTGTTGACCAGGCCGTCCAGGGCCCCGAAGTGGTCCACGGCGCGGGCCACGAGCGCGTCGACGGCTTCGGAATCGCGTACGTCGGTCGGCACGGCGAGGCCCTCGGCGCCTGCCTCCCGCAGCAGGCGGACGGTTTCCGCCAGCTTGCCGGGGGTGCGTCCCGCGACGACGACGTTCGCACCGGCCGCCCCCAGGGCGAGCGCGACGGCGCGGCCGATGCCGCTGCCGCCGCCGGTCACGAGGTAGGTGCGGCCCGGGAACTCCTCGGTGGCAGGGCTCATGGTCGATCGCCTTTCGTGCGGGGGGCGGCCGGAACGGCGTGGGCGTCCAGCGCCAGCACACCGCCGGGATGGCAGAGCAGGGGATTGATCTCGATCTCGGACAACTCGGGGTGGTCGACGGCGAGTTGCCCCAGCGCGATCAGGGCGTGCGCCGTGGCGTCCAGATCGACCCCCGGCGCGCCCCGCCAGCCGGTCAGCAGGGGCGCGCCCCGCAGCGATCGCAGCAGGTCATGAGCGCGGTCGACGGTCAGGGGAGCGAGCGCGAGCGCGGTGTCGGCGAGCAGTTCGGCGGTCACCCCGCCCATGCCGGCCATCAGCACGGGGCCGAACGCCGGGTCCCGGCGCACACCGGCGATGAGTTCGACCGCGTGCGGCGGCGCGGCCATCGCCTCGACCACGAACGCCGAGGCGCCGGTCACCGCCACCATGCCGGCGAACGCGGCACGCAGTGCGGTCTCGTCGCGCAGGCGCAGGGCGACTCCGCCGGCCTCGGTCTTGTGAGCCAGGCCCATGGCTTTGAGGACGACGGGATAGCCGATCCGGCGGGCGGCGCGCGCCGCCTCGTCGGCGCTGTGCACGAACGCCGCCTCGGGAAAGTCCACGCCGTACGAGCGCAGCAGTGCGCGCATCGCCGGGTACGAACCGTCGGTGCCGGACCGCGACGGGCTGTGGGGGACCACCTGCGCCGGCGGTGGCCGTGGTGAACTTCGTTGCCACAGAACGGCGTTGGCGAGGGCGACGGCGGCCTGCTCGATGCGCTCGTAGACCGGTATGCCGTGCGCGCGCAGGACGGACAGCGCGGCGGTGTCCCGCGCCATCGAATGCACCAGCAGCGGCCGGTCGTGCGCCGCCACCAGCGCCGCCAGCTCGCGGGCCGTCTCGCACTCACGCTGCTCCTGGGCCGCGTTGGCCGTCGCGTAATCCCCGAAATAGCCGGTCAGGACGGCGGCGTCGGCCTCCCCGCTCGCGAGCAGGGCGCCGCTGACACGAACGTAGTTGCCAAGATCCGCCTCGCCCGCGCCGGCCAGATCGACGGGATTGCCGGCCGGGGCGCCGGGCGGCAGATGGGCCGCGACAGCCGCCGCGGTGTCCGGCGAGAGCCGCGGTACGTCGAGGTCGTGCGCCGTCAGCGTGTCCGCGGCCAACGCGCCCTGGCCGCCGCTGTCACCGGCGACGGCCACCCGCCGACCCCGGGGCAGCGCCGGGGCGAGCAGGGCAACGGCCGTGTCGATGAGCTCGCCCGCGCTGTTCAGCAGCAGGGCGCCCGCGTCCCGGCAGACAGCGGCGACGGTGGCGTGCGCGCTGACCAGGGCGCCCGTGTGGGAGGCGGCGGCCCGCCCGGCGGCCTCGCTGCGGCCGGCCGAAAGCAGCAGCACGGGCTTGCCCGCCGCCCGCGCCGCCGCCAGGGTCCTGGCCATGCGACGCCCGTCCCGGAAGTCCTCCACGTACGCGGCGATCACCCGGGTGGGCGGGTGCGGGATGAGTGCTTCGAGGGCGTCGGCGGCGTCGACGTCCGCCTGGTTGCCGAGCGAGACGAAGCGGGAGACGCCCTGTCCGGCGCGGGCGAGCAGCCGCGCCGTCTCCAACGCGAGGTTGCCGCTCTGCGAGACCATGCCCACGTTCCCCCGGGGGAAGTCACCCCAGGTGAGCCTGAGTTCGCTGTCGGTGTCGACGACGCCCATGCAGTTGGGGCCGAGCAGCCGCGCCCCGTGCGCGGTGACGAGCGCGGCCAGTTCCCGGTCCTCGGCCGCTGTCCCGGAGCCCGACGTGATGACGGTGAACCAGCGGGCACCGGCGGCGACCCCGTCCGCGACCACCTGGCGGACGCCGGCCCGCGGCACCGCCACCACGATGTGTTCGGGCGCGCCCGGCAGTGCCGCGAGAGTGGGCAGGAAGGGCACGCCCCGCAGGCTGCCGCCGCGCCGGTTGACGAGATGGACGGTGCGGCGGTGGCGTCCTGACAGGGCGCCCACGGCGAGCCGGTACCCCCACTTCTCCGGATTGTCGGACGCCCCGACGACGGCGACGCAGCGTGGATCGAACAGCGGCTCCCAGGCCGTGACATCGGGTGGGGAGTCGGTCACCTGTGGCATCCGTAGCGCTCGGTGATCTCCGGGAGCCGGTCGGCGACCAGGGCGTGCGCGGCGGCGCGCGGCGTGCTGCCGTCGGCCGCCGCACGGGCCAGCGTCCGGTCGATCAACCGCCGCATCGACGTGCGGATGTGGGCGAACGCCTCATCCGGATCGGCGCCGATGTCCCCGAAGAGGGTCCACCACCACCATGCGTTGGTACCGGAGTTGACGACGACGTCCGGCAGGACGGTGATGCCGCGGGCCGCCAGCAGCGCCTCGGCCTCCGGCACGACCGGCATGTTCGCCGCCTCCACGATCCAACGCGCGGTGATCCGCTCCTGGTTGGCGGCGTGCACGCAGTAGGAGACGGCCGCGGGAACGAGGACATCGACCTCGGCCGCGAGCCACGCCTCGGGCGGCAGTTCCACATCACCGGGACGCAGCGCCGTACGGTCCATGGCGCCGAAGGCGTCGCGGCCGCGCAGCAACGCCTCGATGTCCAGACCGCGCGGGTTGGCGACCGTTCCCTTCACATCGGCGACGGCGACGATCCGCAGACCGGCGCGGGCCAGGAAACGTGCGGTGGCTCCCCCCATCGTGCCCAGCCCCTGGAGCGCGACACGGGTGTCCCGGTACGGCGTCCCGGCCCGGTCGAGGGTGGCCAGCACCGCCTCGGCGACCCCGCAACCGCCGGCCAGCTCGTCCAGCCCGATGCCGTCCACCTCGACAGAGAAGGCGTCGGCGAGCCGCTGCCGGGCGGCGCCTTCGTCGTCGAGCAGCGGATAGACGGCCTGGATCGAGGAGACCAGCCCGGCCTCCGCCGCGGCCCTGTCCACCAGGTCCTGGGTCAGGCCCAGGTCCTCGCCGGTCGTCCAGAACTGCTCGATGTAGGGGCGCATCGCCTGGAGGTAGCGGGTCAGCACGCCGTACGCGGCGGGGTCGTGCGGGTCGCAGTCGATGCCGCCCTTGGCGCCGCCGAGCGGGATGTAGCGGGCCGCCGGGTCGTGGTGGAGGGCTTCCTTCATCGTCATGCCGCGGGCGAGCCCGGTGACTTCCTCCAGGGTGCAGCCCGCCCGCATCCGCAGTCCGCCGCTGGCGACGCCGCGCACCAGCCGGTCGATGACGAGGTGGCCACGGTGACCGGTGAGGTGATCGGTCCAGGTCAGGGAGATCAACGGGGCGGTGCCTGCGCTCATGGGTGTTCTCCTCCGGTGGGGGCGGTGCGTCGGGCGGGACCGGTGCGGTCTGGGTGCTGGGTGTGCTCGGCGTGTTCGGTGTGCTGAGTGTGCTGGGTGTTCGCTGCCGGCTCAGCCGACTGTGGGGAGCCGGCCCCGTCCCGGCCTGCGGCGGCGGCCCTCGCTGTCGTTCCGGTGTGCGCGGTGGGCTCGGTGAGTTCGGGCAGCCCCGCGGACCCCGTCGGTTCGGGGACGGTGATCACCGTGGGGCCCGGCACCGTCAGCGCGGTCCGCAGCGCGTCGGCCAGTTCGGCGGGCGTGGCCGCCCGGGTGCCCTGTCCGCCGTACGCCCGGGCGAGGGCACCCAGATCGAGCGGCGGATGGTCGACGGCCACCGGGGCATCGCCGCGGGCGGACATCTCGTCGCGGATCTCCCCGTAGCCGCCGTTGTCGAAGACCACGACCGGCAGGGGCAGGCCCAGGTCGGCCGCGGTCGCCAACTCCTGCACGGTGAACTGCAGTCCGCCGTCGCCGCTGAGTGCCACGACCGGCCGTTCGGGGGCGCCCGCCTTGACCCCGACGGCCGCGGGCAGGGCGTAGCCCAGCGTGCCGAAGCCCGTGGGGTGGAGGTAGCGGCCCGGCGGGTCGACGGGGAGGTGCGGGAGCGCGCCGTAGTAGCAGCACTGTGCGCTGTCGGAGGTCCAGACCGTCTCGGGCGGCAGAACGGACCGCATCGCCGCGAGGAAGGGCAGCCGCCGGGTGTCGCGCGCGTCGATCGTGGCGTCGGCCGCGGTCCGCAGTGCCGCAGCGGAGCCGAGGACGCCGGCGGAGCGGTTCGCTCCCGCGTCGGGGCCCGACCCGCCCTCCGACAGGGTGAGTTCGTCCAGGAGACCGCGCACGGTCTCCCGCGCGTCACCGACCAGGGGGATGTCCGCGGGGCGGCCCGCGTACATCTGGGCCGGGTCGATGTCGACGCGGATCAGTGTCCCGGTGAGCGCGGGCAGGGCGGACCACAGGTCGGATTCGGCGAGTTCGGTGCCGACGGCCAGTACGGCGTCGCAGTCGGCCAGCCACTTCTGGACCGCCGCGCTGTGCAGGCGGACACCGACCGCCAGCGGATGGGACTCGGGGAAGGCCCCCTTGCCGTTTGCGGTGGTGGCCACCGGCACGCAGAGGCGCCCGGCCAGCTCCAGCACCTCGTCCTTCGCGCCGTGTGCGCCGCCACCGAGCACCAGCGCCGGCCGCCGGGCCCGGTTCAGGGCCGTTGCCGCCGCCCGCACGCTCTCGGGCTGCGGGCGCGGTGCCAGGTGCGGCGGCGCGAGGCGGGGCGGGCCCACGGGCGCCGCGGCCGTCAGCAGATCGAGCGGGACCTCGATGTGGACGGGGCGGGGGCGCCGGGAGCGGAAGCGGGTGAAGGCACGGGCGACCGCCGCGTCGATCTCCTCGACGGAGGTGACGCGGTGGCTGAACGCGGTGAGATGCCCGAACGCCTCGCTCTGGCCCGGCATCTCGTGCAGCGTGCCGGTGGCCAGGCTGGGATGACGCAGCGGCATGCCGGGGGAGACGACCAGCAGCGGAACGCTGTCGGAGTGGGCCTGGCCGACCGCCGCCGCGATGTTGAGCAGGGCGGGCCCGGTGGTGGTGATCGCGACGCCGGGGCGGCCGGTGGCGCGGGCGTAGCCGTCCGCGGCGTATCCGGCGCCCTGCTCGTGGCGGGGCGCGATGTGCCGGATCCCGTGGCCCGCGAGATGCCGGTAGATCTCCAGGTTGTGGGTGCCGGGGATGCCGAAGGCGAGATCGGTGCCATGGGCGGCGAGGGCGCGGACGAGCGCCTCGCCTCCGGTGACGGTCCGCGGGGCCATCACAGGCCACGCGCGATGACGAGCCGCATGATGTCGGAGGTTCCCTCCTCGATCTCCTCCAGCCGGGCGTCGCGCATCCACTGCTCGACCGGGTACTCCCGTGAGTACCCCCAGCCCCCGAGGGTCTGGACGGCCGCCCAGGTGCAGTACGCGGCCGTCTCGGAGGCCGTCAGCTTCGCCATGGCGGCCTCGGTCGTGGCGTCCAGTCCTGCGTCCAGCCGCTTGGCGGCGCGCCAGGTCATCAGCCGGGCCTGCTCCAGCCGGTTGCGCATGTCGGCGAGCCGGAAGGCGACGGCCTGGTGCTCGATGATCGGCTTGCCGAACTGGGTTCGCGTACGGGCGTAGTCGACGGCGTACTCGTAGGCGGCGCGGGCCACCCCCGTGGCGGCGGCACCGAGCACGGTGCGGGAAATGTCGAAGGTGCGCATCAGGCCGCGGAACCCCTCGCCCTCCGCGCCGAGGCGATTTCCGGCCGGCACGAAGGCGTCCTGGAAGAAGATCTCGCGGCAGACGATGGCCCGTTGGCCCATCTTGCGCATCGGCTCGCCGAAGGTGACGCCCGCGGTGTCCTTGCGGAGGAGGAACGCGGAGACGCCTCGCGCGCGCCGGGTGGGGTCGGTCTTGGCGAAGACGACGTACCGGTCGGCCTCACCGGCGTTGGATATCCAAGCCTTCTGGCCGTTGAGCAGATAGCCGCCGTTCGTCTCCGCCGCGGTGGTGGTGATGGCGGCGGCGTCCGAGCCCGCGCCCGGTTCCGTGGTGGCCAGCGCGGTCATGGGCGTGTCGGCCCCGGCCAGGGGGGTGAGCCAGGTCCGCTGCTGTTCCCCGGTGCCGAGGGTGAGCACCGGGTCGGCGAAGAAGCCGTTGGAGCACAGCAGATTGCCGATGCCGAGGTCGCCGACGCACAGCTCCTCCTGGACCAGGACCTGGGTGAAGACGTCGGTGAAGCCGCCGCCTCCGTACTCCTCGGGGAGCATGAAGCCGGTGATGCCGACCTTGGCGGCGGCGCGCCACAGGTCCCACGGGGTGACGGTGTCGGCCTCGTCGACGGCGCGGGCACGCGGCCGGATCTCCTCCCGCGCGAAGGCCCTGGTGAGGTCGACGATGTCGGACTGCTCGGGGGTGAGCGCGACCAGTTCGAGAGGGAGCGCGGACACGGTGCCTCCAGGCGGTGGCGGGGTGGCGGCAGGAAGAGTTACTGAACCGCCAGTCAGTATCCGGATCGGCGAAGCGGCGTGTCAACGGTCGCAACGGATGTGGTGCTGAATTCCCGTTCAGTAATGGGGAGGTGGGGGTTACCGGCCGGAACGGCGGCATACCGGGCCATCCGTAGGCGGGTCACCGGGCCACCGGGTCACGGGCGGCGGCCGTGCGCCGCCGCCGGAACGGCCCGCACGCGGCCCGGCGGCGGGCCCGCCCCCCTTCAGCCCACCAGGTCCAGTACCGGCCGCAAGCCGTCGGAGCGCCGGTGTACCGGCAGGTGGTCGACCGGCATGAAGGCGCAGCCGACCTCTGTGGCGCCGCCGTCCGCGGCGCGGTCGTCGCCCACCATCAGGACCTGGGCCGGGGGGAGTTGCAGGGCGTCGCAGGCCAGGCTGAAGAGCCGTGGGTCCGGCTTCTGCATGCCGTGCTCGTAGGACAGGACGAAGCTGTCGACGTACCGAGCCAGGCCATGGGCGCGCAACACCGGTCGCAGATCCCAGCCGATGTTGCTGAGCACGGCGGTGCGGATGCCGCGCCGGTGGAGCTCCGCCAGCACCTCGGCGGCGTCCGGGTAGGGGATCCAGGCATCCGCCGTCTTGTGGCGGTCGTAGAGCGCGTCGTACAACTCCGGCCGGGGGAGGGGGACCTGGCGGGCCAGGCCGGTGTACAGGTCGCGATGGTGGGTGGCGTCGCGGTCGCGGATCCGCCAGAGGGCCGCCAGTTCGGCGGGGATCTCCTCCGGCGTGGCTCCGCCGGGCAGGGCGCCGGCCCGTTCCAGGGCGGCCGCCCGGCGGGGGATCTCGGCCTCGGCCATGGGTGTACGGGACGCGGTCAGGGCCGCGCGCAGCCAGGACTCGGCGGACTCGATGCGCAGCAGCGTCCCGGAGAAGTCGAAGAGCACGCCTTTGATCGTGGTCATGCCGCCATCCTGCCGCGTGCCGGGTCCGCCCGGGGCGCCGTCAGCGATCTGCCCTTGTACCTGTCCGGGTGCCCGTGCCCGACCGCGCTCCCGAGCCCGTTCCCGCTCCGGTCACCGTGTCGAGGGTGGCGGGTGTCGCGGCCCGGTACGCGCTCGCCGCCCCGGCCACCAGGGCGCCGCCCAGCAGCCAGCCGCCGACGACATCCGAGACCCAGTGCACGCCCAGGTATACGCGGGTGAAGCCGACGCCGACCACCGATGCCAAGGCCACCGCACCGGCGGTCCACCGCCACAGGGGGCGCGCGCCGTGCAGCCGGAGCAGCCACAGCAGCAAGGCGCCGGCGACCAGCGCGGACATGGCGTGTCCGGAGGGGAACGCGGCGTAATGCGCGTGGTCGACGGGGTCCTGCCACGAGGGACGGTCCCGGTCGACCAGTGCCTTCAGCGCCTGTTGCAGCGCCGTACCGGCGAGCGCGGTGCCCGCCACGCACCAGGCGATCCGGCGTTCACCACGGCGCAGGAGCCACCAGACCGCCGCCGCGAGCAGCGCGCGCATCGCCCAGGGGTCCCACACCCAGTCGCTGAACAGGCGGTTGAGCCGCGTCCAGCCCGGGGCGGAGACGGCGACGCGGTGTAGTTCGTTCGTCACGGCCGCGTCCAAGGACATCAGCGGGCCCCAGCGCAGGACGACCAGGGCGGCGAGCAACCCGGCCGCAGTCGCCAGCAGGACGGCGAAAGAGGCCGGTGGGGCGGGTGCGGCAGGGATGCGTGCGGGGGAGGTGTCAGTGGCGGCGGACGTGTGGGCGGGGGGCTGCGGCGTCGGTGCCATACACCGATCCTCGCCGATGGACCGCCGAACGTGCCACGACCGTGCCCATCCGGCTCGCCGACGGGTGCCATGCCGGTGAGCTGAGCCCCGGCACGCAGCGGGCGGTGCTACGCCAGCGCGCTGAGCCCCGGTATGAAGGTCACCAGCAGCGGCACCGCGGGGACCAGCGCCGCGCAGGCCGTCATCCGCAGCCGGCGGCCGGGGGTGAAGCGGGGTGCGGGCGTCAGCAACCGGTCCACCCGCTGCGGAACCTGCGCGAGCTGTGTCGGGCAGGGGCCGAACACCCCGCGGTCCTCGTTGAGTTCGACCAGTGCAAGGGCGAATGTCAGCCGACCGAAACGCCGCGAGGCGACATCGTCGGCGGCCAGCTCGACCAGGCGGTGCACCTGGTCGCGGAACGCGGCGAAGACCGGGATCTGCGGGAAGCCGACGGCCAGCGCCGAGGCGCAGTGCAGCAGAAGGTCGTGGCGGGCCCGCGCGTGCCCCTGCTCATGGGCGATCAGCGCGTCGAGCTGACGCCCCTTCAGGCGGCGCAACGCCGCGGTGGTGATGACCAGTTGGGGCGAGGAATGCTGGAGCCACCACGCCTCCGGTCGGTCACCCTCCAGGACCACCAGACGTTCCCCGGAAGGCTCCTCACCCGGCAGCAGCGGCGAACGGCGCAGGAGGTCGGCCCGGCGGTGCCGCAGCCGGGCCCGGACGGCACGTACCTCGCGGGTCAGTGCGAACGCCGTCCATGCGGCGCCACCCGCCAGGAGAAGGGCCAGCGCACCGGCCCACGGTCCGTGCGCCTTGAGCGCATACGCCTCGACGACCACCTGCGGGGCGAATCCGAAGACCGGGCCGCGTACGGCTTCCCAGGCGGCGGCCGCGCTGAGGGACATGGCGAGCGCACAGCACAACAGGACACCGGCGACGACGCACTGCCAGACCCACAGGGCGAGCACCGGCTCGCGGTCGGGCCAGTCGGAACGGGCCATCAGCCGCGGCGCCGTCGCCGCGGCCAACACGCCGAGAAACATCAGCGCGAGGGGGACCATCATGGCGCCAGCCTATGAGCGCCCGACTACCAGTGGGTACGGTCGGGCCGGGGAAGTGACGCACACCACCCTCGTCCGAGGAGGGCGCCGCTCCTGGGCGGGCGGCCTGAACGTGCGCCGCTGGAGCCCCTTCGTCGCAGGTCAGACAGTCAGCAGCATCGCGAACATCGCCATGCCCATCGCCACCTGGCACGCCCGCACCATGGCGGGCCGCCCCGGGGCCGCCGCGGGCACCGGGCCGTCGGCCGCCACGGCCGCCGCAGGGACCAACCGGACGCCCGCGGCGAGGACGAAGACGGTGTAGTAGGCCAGTAGCAGCCCCGTGAGCAAGGGTGCCCCGCCCGGTGCCGCGTGCTGTGTGTGCGTCAGGTCCGCCGACTGCCCGCCGCCGGCCTGGCCTGCCGCCATCGCGAGCGCCATGTAGACCATCGCCAGCGCGCCCACCGTGTGGTGGCCGTGCCGACGGGCCAGCGCCCACAGGCCCACCGCACCGAAGACAGCCGTGAACACCCACGGGGACCACCACGGCGGTACCACTGCCGATACGGGCAGCGCCATCGCCGCCATGCCCAGACCCATCAACGCCTCACCGCGCGCCGCCACCCGGTGGGCGGCCGGACCGGTGCGGGCCTGTGCCAGGCAGTAGCCGCCGGCGGTGGCGCACAGCAACACCAGCAACCAGCCGACCAACGGCGGACCGTGCACGGCGCACCTCCCCGGGGACCCGTACGGATCGCGTCTGCCCGCAGCTTGCCCAGCGCGGGTACCGCACACGGGAGCGCACGGGCGCAGTTGGGGAGCACACAGCCGGGTGCGTGCGCATATGTACGGCCTGCGGGCGACGGCCGGACAGCTCCGTCAGGCGTACGCGATCAGGCCCACGCGAGGCGAGGCCGCGTAAGGGCGGGGCACCGGACGCCGTCGCGGCTGACGCCGCTTGGAGGCGGGAGACGGGACGGCGGACGGCCGCCGTCAGGGGCGGTAGCGCAGCGGGTGGTCCGCCGGCACCTGGGTCAGGACGATCCGGTGACCGTCCGGGTCCGCGATCCACATCTCGATCAGCCCCCACGGCTCCTGCACCGGCGGCCGCAGCACCTCCACCCCACGCGCCACCAACTCCTCGTGGGCGGCCGCCGCGTCCGCGACCTGGAGCCACAGCTGGAGCGTGCCGGTGGCGGGCTCCGCGGAGCGCCCGGAGACCTCCAGGAACCCGCCGCCGAGGAAGTACACCGTGCCGCGCTCGGGGCCCGTGCCGAATTCGCGGTAGATCTCCAGACCCAGCATCTCGCCGTAGAACGCACGCGACCGCTCGGGATCCGACGGCCGCAGAAGCACCCTGCTGCTCAGTACCTGCACCATGGCACGGACCCTACGCCGCCGGGCCGCACGCGTCCGGGACCCGTCCCGGGACGAGCCCGCTGCGGCGCGGCGGCCCTGAGGCGCCGGCATGGGGCCTCCCGGTATGGGCTTCCCGGCTGCCGAAAGGCCCTGACATGGACGGCAAGCGACTTGTTAGCCTCCCTTGCAGCCCTTCGTCCGGCCCGAGAGGACCCGCCCGCCATGCCCACCAGCCAGCTGACCTTCCGTACCGCCACCGCCACCGACGTCCCCGAGCTCGTCGTGCTCATCGAGTCGGCCTACCGCGGGGACACCAGCCGGGCCGGCTGGACGACGGAGGCTGACCTGCTGGAAGGGCAGCGCACCGACCCCGAGGGCGTCGCCGGTGTGGTGCGCAACGAGACCGGGCTGCTGCTGATCGCCGAGCGCGACGGCGAGCTAATCGCCTGCTGCCAGCTCGAACACCGCGGCGACCACGCCTACTTCGGCATGTTCGCGGTGCGCCCCGCACTGCAGGGCGGCGGCCTCGGCAAGGTGATCATCGCCGAGGCGGAGCGGACCGCGCAAGCCACCTGGGGCGCCCGCGAGATGCACATGACCGTCATCCGGCAGCGCGAGGAGCTGATCGCCTGGTACGAGCGCCGCGGCTACCGGCGCACCGGGCAGCTGACCCCGTTCCCGTACGGCGACGAGCGGTTCGGCATCCCGCAGCGCGACGACCTGGAGTTCGAGCTGCTGGTCAAGCCGCTCGGCTGAGCCGCCGACCCGGCCGCCGGACCCCGTGGCGCCCCCGGCCCGGCTCAGGCGGTGAAGCGCACCGCGCGACGGATCTCGGGCTGATCGGTCACCACGCCGTCCAGGCCCAGGCCGCGCGCGAGCCGGAGGTGGTCGTGGGTGTTCACCGTCCAGCCCAGCACCTTCAGCTGCGCGGCGTGCGCGCGCTCGACGAGTTCGAGGGTGAGCCGGCGGATGTTCAGCGAGAGCATCGACGCGCCCACGGCCTGTGCCCGGTCGACGACGTCCGCCCCGTAGCGGCTGCCGACCAGAGCGGTGCGCACGCCGGGCAGCAGGGTGCGGATGGCGGCCAGCGCCTCGTCGTGGAAGGAGATCACGTCGACGCGGCCCACCAGATCGCGGGACCGCATCACCTCCGCCAGCGCCTGCGCGGCCGCGACGTCCTTGATCTCCGCCTGCAGCGGCGCCCGGACCGCGTCCACGACCTCCTCGAACACCGGGATCCGCTCGCCCCGGCCGGCGTCCAGCTCACGCAGCTCGGCGAGGGTGCGCTCGGCGATCGGGCCGGTGCCGTCCGTCGTGCGGTCGACATCCGCGTCGTGCATCACCACGAGCGCGCCGTCCTTGCTCAGATGCAGGTCCAGTTCGATGACGTCGAGGCCCTCGTGTTCTGCGCGCACGAAGGAACGCAGGGTGTTCTCCGGCTCCACGCCCATGATCCCGCGGTGTCCGATGGTGAGAAAGGACAAGGCTGCCTCGCTTCTGTCGGCTCGGTGAAATGGCGACTGTTCGACAAACGGCTGGACGAAATGGCGCACAGCCTAACGGGCCCGGATCGCGACGAACCGGTCGTCGGACGGGCCGCGCGGTGTGCCCGGGACACCTACCCGGCACACCCGGAATCAGGCCCCCGAAGGCGGCACGGCCGGTGACCGTACCGGCCGTCTCGTGGACATCGGCCACTACCCGGCGGGACGGGGGACCGCGCCGTACGGACCCCGTCCCGTTGGCCGGCCGGGAATCGGCTCACCCGTGCGTGGGCGATTCCTCCCCGCGCTGACGACGCTCCGCCGCCAGCCGGTCGAGGTCCGCGAGCACGGCTTCGGCCAGGTCCAGCTCCGCCTGCTGATGGCGCTCGCTCCAGCCCAGCGCGACCTGCGGAAACTCCCACTCGGCGACCTGCCCGGCCCGCCGCTGCGCCTCCCGCACCTCCGCCAGCTCGGCGCGGGTCCGCTCGATGTGGCGTTCGACCATGGCGCGCAGCGTGCCGGGGGCCGCGAGGTGGCCCAGCCAGAGACGCAGCACGAGCGGATGCTTGAGCACCGGCGCCCCGGGGTCGTCGGTGCCGTCCGCCCACGCGGCGAGGGCCGCGCGCCCCTCGTCGGTGATCGTGTAGCGGCGGGTGGCCCGTGCCTCCTCCGGACCGGAGCGCCGGGAGGCGGCCAGGCCCAGCTCCTCCAGGCGGCGCAGCTCCGCGTAGATCTGGCTGATGGCGGGCGACCAGTAGAAGAACCGCAGCGAGGAGTCGGCCCACTTCTTCAGCTCGTATCCCGTGCGCTCGCCGCGGAACGACAGCAGGCCCAGGACCGCCCAGGCGGTGAGCGGCAGCCGGGGCGGGGGCGGCTGTCCTTTCGTGGGCCCGCGCGGTCGTACCCCTTGCTTCTTCGATATCTGACGACTAGTCATATGCCTGATTGAAATAAGGAGTTCGCCGGAACGCAACCCCCGGGAGGCGGAATGAAGTTCTCCATCATCTTCGAGGCGCAGCTGGCCGATCCGACGGTCGAGCGCGAGCATCAGCTCTTTCACGACAGCGTCGAACAGGCCGTCCTGGCCGAGCGGATGGACTTCGACCGCGTCTGGGCCGTCGAGCACCACTCGCTGAAGTGGTACGCGCACATGAGCGCCCCGGAGATCTTTCTGACCTGGGTGGCGGCCCGGACCAGCACCATCCGCGTCGGGCACGGCGTGGTCTGCATGCCGTTCGCCTTCAACCACCCGGCGCGGGTCGCCGAGCGCGCGGCCACGCTCGATCTCCTCTCCGGCGGCCGGCTCGACCTCGGTGCCGGGCGCGGCGGGACCGAGCAGGAGACCTCGCTGTGCGGCGTCGACCGGGACCGCACGGCCCAGGAGGTGGAGGAAGCGCTGCGCATCATCGGCAAGGCGTGGCAGCACGAAGAGCTGGAGTACCACGGCGAGTTGATCGACATCCCGCCGCACCCGATCCTGCCCAGGCCACGGCAGACCCCGCACCCGCCGCTGTTCCTCGCGTGCAGCCGCACCGAGACCCTGCGGCAGGCCGCCGAGCTGGGCATCGGCGCACTCGTCATGGGTTTCGCGGGGCCGGAGGCCATCGCCGCGATGCGGACGGCGTACGACGTGGCGCGCGCCGAGCGGCGCGGTGACCGGCTGGTCTCCACCGAGATCAACGATCACTTCTCCGTACTGTGTCCGACCATCGTGCTCGACGACCGCGAGCGGGCGCGCGCCGTCGGCCTGCGAGGCCAGCGCTTCTTCGCCCAGTCCATCGGCCACTGGTACGGGGGCGCGGGGCTGCCGGACGAGGCCGTGGTGGAAGGTGCCGGTTCCGCGCAGGCCGCGGCCGAGCTGCGCCGGGCCGCCGAGCAGGTCGTGGCCCGGCTGAACGAGCAGCGCATCCCGGTCCGCCCGACGTCCACCGCCACCTTCCACGCCGACCACGCCTACGGCACCGCCGACGATGCCATCGCCTATGTGGAGCGCCTGCGGGCGGCGGGGGCCGACGAGGTCATGTGCCTGATCCAGATGGGCACGGTCCCCCAGGAGGCGTGCCTGGAGACCATCCGCCAGTGGGGTGAAAAGGTGATCCCGCACTTCGCCGTGGACCGTGGACGCGCCGCGGCCCGAGCCACCGGGGACCGGACGTGAAGCCCGCCCCCGACCGGCTCGCCCCGCACGCCCGCCCGTACGCGGACGCGCTGAGCGCCGTCTTCCCGGACCTGGGCGGCGCCGTCACCGACGCCGGGGAGGCCCGCCGGATCCTCGCCGCGGCGCCCGTCGGCGACCGGCTCCCGCCCGGCGTCGGATCGGCCCGGGACCGCACGATCCCGGGCCCCGCGGGCGCGCCCCCGCTGCCCGTACGCGTCTACCGCCCGGCGGGGGCGGAGGGGCCGCGGCCCACCGTGGTCTTCTTCCACGGCGGCGGCTACGTCCTCTGCGGCCTCGACACCCACGACGGCACCTGCCGGGCGCTGTGCCGGGAGTCCGGCGCGGTGGTGGTCTCCGTGGGGTACCGGCTGGCGCCGGAGGCGCAGTATCCGGCGGCAGCCGAGGACGCCTACGCGGCGCTGCGGTGGGCCGCGGCGCACCTTGCCGAGCTGGGGGACGATCCCGCCGCCCTGATCGTCGCGGGGGACAGCGCCGGCGGCGGGCTGGCCGCCGGCACCGCCTTGCGCGCCCGCGACCGCGGCGGTCCGCCGCTGGCCCTGCAACTGCTGATCTACCCGATGCTGGACCCCGCCGCCGACACCCCCTCGTACGCGGCCAACGCCACCGGCTACTACCTGACCGCGGCCCATCTGCGGTGGTTCTGGGACTGCTATCTCGGCCCGGACACCGACCGGGCCGACCCGTACGTCTGCGTGGCGCGGGCGGAGCCGGCGGGCCTGCCGCCCGCGCATGTGATCACCGCGGGGTGCGATCCGCTGTGCGACGAGGGTGTGGGATATGCCACGCGCTTGCGGAGCGCGGGGGTGCGGGTGACCGAGGGGCACCACCCCGGGATGTTTCACGGGTTCATGGCGCTGCCACATGCGCTGGAGGAAGCGCGGGAAGCCTTGGCATCACTGGCAGAAAGCGTCGCGCGAACCTCTCGTCACAGGAAAAATGTGCGTGACCAGGGGGTGTCCACAGAATAATTTTCACCGCCTCCACTTGAGCGGGCGATCCTTTGTTGGTTACCGTGAGCTGACAACACGATCTACCGCCGGAGGGCAGTCATGACGGAAATTCTTTCGCCTGTGGGTGTCCCGGGGGGCACCGAGGCCCGCGTCGTCGAGCACCCGGCGTGGCCCGCGCTCAAGGACGCGGTCGAGACCATCCGTCCCTGGCAGGCCAAGGACGGCTCCATCGACCTGGCGGCCGAGGGCGCGCCGCGTGCCGACGACGTCCGCCGCGAGGTGGACCGCGTGATAGCCGCCGTCGAGCAGCTCGCCCCGCTGCTGCCGCACGACGCGGCCTACCACCAGGCGCTCGCCGCCGACCTGCGCCGCTGGGCCGACGACGGCTTCCAGGTGCCGGACTTCCTCGACTCGCTGCTCGCCTTCCAGCCCGCCCAGCAGCGCGCCGACGGCCTCCAGCACCTCGTCCTGTTCCCGATGTACACGCAGAACGGCAACCCCGACCGCAACTTCGAGGCAGTCGTGCTCCGGATGGTCTGGCCCGACTGGCTCGCCGAGCTGGAGCGCACGCGCTACGACAACCCGCTGTTCTGCGGCATCACCTTCGAGGACTTCACCGCCGGCTACGACACCAACTCCGCGGTGCTCTTCCCGGAGACCATCGCCGTGCGCGAGGCTCCCGAGCGGTTCACCTGGGGCGGCATCTTCTGCGACCGCGAGGCCGCGCGCTTCCGCCGGGTCAGCGAGGCCGCCGTCGAGACCCTCGGCGTGGAACTGCCGCAGGACGTCCGCGAGATGCTCGGCGACCAGGACCGCTGCCAGCAGGCATTCGTCCTGTGGGACATGGTCCACGACCGCACCCACAGCCACGGCGACCTGCCGTTCGACCCCTTCATGATCAAGCAGCGCCAGCCGTTCTGGATGTACGGCCTGGAGGAGCTGCGCTGCGACCTCACCGCCTTCAGGGAGGCGGTCAAGCTGGAGGACGAGGGGTACCCCCAGGCGCGTGACGTGCAGTTCGCGGTGATCTTCGACCGGATGTTCCGCTTCCCGGTCACCGGCGACCGGGTGCGCAACTACGACGGCCTCGGTGGCCAGCTGCTCTTCGCCTACCTCCACAAGCACGACGTCGTACGCTGGACGGACAACACACTGCACATCGACTGGGAGCGCGCGCCCAAGGTCACCAATCAGTTGTGCGGCGAGATCGAGCAGCTCTACCGCGACGGCATCGACCGGCCCAAGCTGGTCCACTGGTTCGCCGCGTACGACCTCGTCTCGACCTACCTCGCACCGCACCCGGGCTCGGTCTGGGCCAAGGGCCCCGATGCCCTCGACCTGAACCAGCCGCCGCGCAAACTCGTGGACGACGTCCTCCCGGACGAATTCCCGCTGAGTATGTTCTACGAGGCGCTGCGCAAGAAGTTGCGTGCGGTGATCGCCTCGACCAAGGGCATCACGGCCGACAGCGACGCGATGGCGGCGGCGTGAGTACCGACCGGGACACCGGCCGGACGGCCGCCCAGGAGCTTGAGGAGGCGACGGAGATGACAACTTCGACGGGCGGCCAGGGGCCGCTGGAGGGCGCCGTCGTCGCGGTGGCCGGAGCGGCCGGCCCGGCCGGCCGGGCCACGCTGCTGCGACTGGCCGAGGCGGGCGCAATCGTCGTCGGCTCGGACTCGAACCCCGAGCGCCTCGCGGACGCCGTGGACGCGGCTCGATACGCGCACGGCGGGGCCACCGTCATCGGTGACACGGTCGACCTTCTCGACCTGGATCAGACCCGCGAATGGGCGAACCGCACCGAGAAGGAATTCGGCCGGATCGACGGCCTGGTGCATCTCGTGGGCGGCTGGCGCGGTTCTGCGTCCTTCGGGGAGACCGACCTGTCCGACTGGGACCTGCTGCACAAGCTGCTGGTCCGTACCGTCCAGCACACCTCACTCGCGTTCCACGAGGCCCTCGAACGCAGTGGCAACGGCCGCTTCCTGCTGACCAGCGCGGCCGGCGCGAGCAAGCCCACCGCGGGCAACGCCGCCTATGCCGCCTCCAAGGCCGCGGCCGAGGCGTGGACGCTCGCTCTGGGAGATGCGTTCCGCAAGTCGGGGGGCGAGGCCGGTCCGCGTGCCGCGGCTGCCATCCTGATCGTGAAGGCGCTCGTCAACGATCAGATGCGCGCCGAGCGACCGAACGCCAAGTTCGCGGGCTTCACCGACGTCACCGAGTTGGCCGAGGCCATCTCCGGGGTCTGGAGCCGGCCCGCCCAGGAAGTGAATGGAAAGCGTCTGTGGCTGACCCCCGAGCCGTGACCGGAGACAAAACCGACGCCCGGCAGCACCACGACAGCCAGGTACGCGGCTTCGCCAGCGACAACTACGCGGGTGCCCACCCGGAGATCCTCGCGGCCATCGCCCTCGCCAACGGCGGCCACCAGGTCGCCTACGGCGAGGACGACTACACCGCGCACCTCCAGCGCGTCATCCGCAGCCACTTCGGGCAGAGCGCCCAGGCGTTCCCGGTGTTCAACGGCACCGGCGCCAACGTGGTGGCGCTGCAGGCCGTGACCGACCGCTGGGGCGCGGTGATCGCAGCCGACAGCGCGCACATCCATGTCGACGAGTGCGGGGCGCCCGAGCGGGTCGGCGGGCTGAAGCTGCTCACGGTCCCGACCGAGGACGGCAAGCTCACCCCGGACCTGATCGACCGTGAGGCGCACGGCTGGGACGACGAGCACCGCGCCATGCCGCAGGTCGTCTCGATCACCCAGAGCACCGAGCTGGGCACCGTCTACACCCCCGACGAGGTCCGGGCGATCTGCGAACACGCCCATGAGCGCGGCATGCTGGTGCATCTCGACGGCGCGCGGATAGCCAACGCCGCGGCGTCGCTGGATGTCCCGATGCGGGCCTTCACCAACGCCGTCGGCGTCGACATCCTCTCCTACGGGGGCACGAAGAACGGCGCGCTCTTCGGCGAGGCCGTGGTGGTCGTCAACCCCGACGCGGTGCGCGCGATGAAGCACCTGCGGAAGCTGTCCATGCAGCTGGCGTCCAAGATGCGCTTCGTCTCGGTGCAGTTGGAGGCGCTGCTCGCCCGCGATCTGTGGCTGCGCAACGCCCGGCACGCCAACACCATGGCGCAGCGGCTGGCCGCCGGTGCCCGGGAGATCGACGGCGTCGAGATCCTGTATCCGGTGCAGTCCAACGCGGTGTTCGCGCGGCTCCCGCACGACGTCAGCGAGCGACTGCAAAAGCGCTACCGCTTCTACTTCTGGGACGAGCGGGCCGGCGACGTGCGCTGGATGTGCGCGTACGACACCGCCGAGGAGGACGTTGACGGATTCCTTGAGGCCCTGCGCGAGGAGATCGCCAGGTAGCCGGGCAACCGGCACCCTCCTATCTGCATAGCTATGCGCTCGACCGGTAAATCATTGGAATTCGGTCGGGCGCATCGCTACGCTCCCGGGTCATGGAGCTGATCCAGGACACCCCTGATATTTCTGCCTACTTGGCGTGCGGCGATGTCATCGACCACGACCATCCGCTCGTCCGGGAGACGGCCGGCGCGCTGCGTGCCGATGCCCCCGATGCATACACATACGCCGAAGCGGCCTTCGCCTTCGTCCGCGACAGCATTCCGCACTCCATGGACGCGGCGGATCCGCGGGTCACCTGGCGCGCCTCGGACGTCCTCGCGCAGCGCACCGGCATCTGCTACGCGAAGGCGCACGCGCTGGTCGCCCTGCTGCGCGCGGAGGGCATCCCGGCGGCGCTCTGCTACCAGAAGTTCGATGTCCTGCACGGACTGATCGCGCTCAAGCTCCCCGGGGAGCGCTGGGCGCGGCAGGACCCCCGGGGTAACAAGCCCGGCGTCGACGCGCAGTTCTGCCTGGACCGTGAGCAGCTGGCGTTCCCGGTGCGACCGGAGTTCAATGAAGTGGACTACCCGGTCCTGTTTGCTGAACCACACCCCGCCGTGCTCCAATGCCTCCAGGAGGCCGCCGACGGGCCTCATCTCCGGCAGACGCTCCCCACCGAATTCTGAGGAATGGCCCTGATGCCCCGCCCCCTGCACATCTCCGACGACGTCCACGCCCTCGCCCCCGGCTTCGCCTTTCTCCCCGTCGAAGCGCACGGTCTGACCAACGGGCCGAGCGACGCGGCCAGTTCGGCACTGCTGGACGAGGCCGGACGCCGCCTGGTGGAGCGTCTGGACGGCGGGGCTCCCCAGGACGACCCGCACATCGCCGCCTGGCGCGCCGCGTACACCGCCTTCGGCTGTAAGCCCTCACGCACCCGCAACTCCGCCGAGGCGCTCGCCAAGCGGGCCCTAGCGGACGGCGGCCTGCCGCGAATCAACCGCCTCGTCGACCTCTACAACGCCATCAGTGTCGCCCACCTCCTCCCCGTGGGCGGCGAGGACCTGGACCACATCCAGGGCGGCATGAGGCTCGTACGCGCCACCGGCGAGGAGCCGTTCGTGACGGTGGCGGGCGGCGCTGAGGTCATCGAGCACCCGGAGCCGGGCGAGGTGGTCTGGTGCGACGACGAGGGTGTCACCTGCCGCCGCTGGAACTGGCGCCAGGGCGTGCGCACCCGCCTGACCGAGCGGTCCGTGAGCGCGCTGTTCCTGCTGGAGGGAATGGCTCCCATGACGGCGGCGGAGCTGACGACCGCGGGCGCCGAACTCGCCGAGGCGCTGTACAAGGCGTGCCCCGAGGCGCGGATCGAGATCGGCGACGTCCGCCACCGGTGACCCGGGCGTACGGCCCGACCCAGGTGTCGCGGACACTGCCGGCACACGGCGCTCCCGCGGGTTCGGCGGCGGGAAACTCCTCGGCCCAGGAGCGCCGTTGGGGCGGCTCCTGGGCCGCGGGGAAGCTGACGGGCTTGTGTGCCCTTACGCGATGCTGCCGGGAGCGGCCGGTGCGGTGCCGCCGAGATGAGCGGGGACCCACCAGGTGTCCTCGGGGCCCCGGGGGCGCACGGGGTAGGCGCGCTGCGCCGCCTCCACCAGGTCCTGCACCCGGGCGCGCAGCCGGTCGGTGACCTTCTCGGCCTGCTCGGCCGGATCGGCCTCCATCGGCTCGCCCACCCGAATCGTGATCGGGAAGTGGTTACGGCCCAGGTCGCGCTTGTGCCCCTTGGTCCACAGCCGCTGGGTGCCCCACAGCGCCATCGGCAGCAGCGGCACACCGGCTTCCTGCGCCAGCCGCGCCGCACCGGACTTGAAGTTCTTCAGCGTGAAGGACTCCGAGATCGTCGCCTCGGGGAAGACACCGATGATCTCGCCCGAACGCAGTGCGGACAGGGCGTGCTTGTAGGCGTGCATGCCTTGCGCGCGGTCGACCGGGATGTGCTTCATCGCCCGCATCAGCGGCCCCGACACCTTGTGCCGAAAAACCGATTCTTTCGCCATGAAACGCACCAGCCGCTTGGCCGGCCGCGCCGCCAGACCGCAGAAGACGAAGTCCAGGTAACCGATGTGATTGCTCACCAGCACCGCGCCGCCGCGGCGCGGGATGTTCTCCGCCCCGGCGATGTCGAACTTCAGGTCGAGCGACTTGAAGACGGTGCGGGCCGCACCGATCACCGGGGGATAGACGAGCTCTGCCATATCGGGGGACCCCTTCTCTGTGCCTGGGGAGGGTTCTCCCGGCGGAAACCTACGCAGCCGTAAGTGTGCGGCCTTCGGGAGATCGTGCCCGATGACGGCCCCGGCGGCTACCGCGTGAGCCGCTGCGGCCGGGAGATTCTCGTCACGTGAAGGCTCAAGTCGTCCGCGTGACCGCCGCCGCTGACGGTACACCCGCCTCCAGGACGGTGCCGGTGCGAAGAGGATGGAGCCCGACCGGGAATCATTACGGTCCGCTGAGTGCTGCACCCGGCGATGACCGGACGTACGGTGCGTCTCGCGCGGGACGCGGGACGCGTCCGGCGGCGGTCAGGACGAGCAGCAGGCGACAAACAGCAAGCGGCAGGCGGCTGGAGGGAGACGGACGGTGCAAGGGCGGGATGCGGGCGAGCGGCTGGGCGCCGCGGAGATCGGCACGCCACTCGGCGAGCGCGCCACCCTCGTGCAGTTCTCCAGCGCCTTCTGTCAGCCCTGCCGGGCGACCCGCCGCACCCTCGCCGAGGTCGCCGACATGGTCGCGGGAGTGGCACACGTCGAGATCGACGCCGAGGCCCACCTGGACCTCGTGCGGACGCTGAAGATCCGGGCCACCCCGACCGTTCTGGTGCTCGACGCGGACGGCGCGGTGGTGCGCCGCGCGTCAGGACAGCCGCGAAAAGCCGACGTCATCGCCGCTCTGGGCGCTGCCGTCCGTGATTGATCTCCCAGATGATGGGCACCACTTGACGCTGTGGGTCACACATCGTCACTCTGACGTGATGCGGCCAGTAATCCTTCTGTACGGACGCGCGCACGTGGACCTTCTGCGGACCGCCAGCGCGCGCTGTCCGAGCGTGTGAGCAGCGACGACATCAGCGCTGCCGGTAGCTGCACGGCTGTCGGCGGCTCCGCTCGGGTTCGTACACCACCTCAGAAGGACAACTCCATGACGGCCTCGCCCGACCTCGGCACGCCTCGCACCGCCACCCCCGAACTTCTGCGCTCCGTCTTCCGGCAGCACGCCGCGGGCGTCGCGGTGATCACCGCGCACGGCTCCCGGCCGGTCGGTTTCACCGCCACCTCACTCACCTCCGTCGCCGCGGAGCCGCCGCTGCTCTCCTTCGGTATCGGTACCGGCTCCTCCAGCTGGCCCGTGGTCGCCGAGGCCGAGTACGTCGGCGTCCACATACTCGGCGAGCACCAGCAGGAGCTGGCCGCCACCTTCGCCCGCAGCGGAGCGGACCGTTTCGGTCCTGCCACCTCCTGGCACACCGGGCCCGAGGGAGTGCCGCTCCTCGACGGTGTACTCGCCTGGCTGGTGTGCAAGGTCGTCGCGCGGGTGCCGGCCGGTGATCACCGCATCGTGCTCGCGCAGCCCACCCTCGGTGACCCCGCGGGGCCCGGCAGGCCGCTGCTGTACCACCAGGGTCGCTTCAACGCGCTGCGGGACTGAGAGGTTCCCTTTCCGCTTCGTCGTCGCCGGGTCGGGGTCGTTGGCAAGGTCACAGTTCGACGGCCTTGATTCGGGGCACGAGACTGTATGTACTGGCGAGTAATATGGCGGTCGGCGTGGGGAACCGCATCCGACCGGGAGCCGCCCCAACAGGCGCCTATGCTGCCAGCACAAGGCAGTTCTGAAGAGACGAAGCAGGTAGGAGAGCCGGCGTGAGCTTGAGGATCGTTGTCTGTGTGAAGTACGTGCCCGACGCCACCGGCGATCGGCACTTCGCCGAGGACCTGACCGTCGACCGTGACGACGTGGACGGCCTCCTCTCGGAGCTCGACGAGTACGCCGTCGAGCAGGCCTTGCAGATCAAGGAAGCCGCTGACGACGCGGAGATCACGGTCTTGACCGTCGGTCCCGAGGACGCCAACGACGCGCTGCGCAAGGCCCTGTCGATGGGCGCCGACAAGGCCGTCCACGTCGAGGACGACGACCTGCACGGCACCGACGCCCTGGGCACCTCCCTCGTACTGGCCAAGGCCATCGAGAAGACCGGCTACGACCTGGTCGTGTGCGGTATGGCCTCCACCGACGGCACGATGGGTGTACTGCCCGCGCTGCTCGCCGAGCGGCTGAACGTGCCGCAGGTCACCCAGCTCTCCGAGGTCGCCGTCGCCGATGGCACGGTGACCGGCCGCCGGGA
>NZ_JBIRGO010000010.1:109653-337998 GCF_044328065.1 Streptomyces sp. NPDC017993 | reverse complement strand
GGGGTGGTGGTGGGCGGGGGCCCGCCCGGCCCCCCGCGGCCCCGGGCGGCCCCCGGGGGGGGGGGGGGCCGGGGCCCCCCCCCCCCCCCCGGGCCCCCCCCCCCCGGGGGGGGGCCCCCCCCGCCGCCGTGTGCGGTGCCGCTCACTGCGCGCCGATGGCCTCCAGGACGTTGAGCCGGGCCGCGCGGCGGGCCGGCCACAGTGCGGCCAGTACCCCGACGACCAGCGCGATGAGCAGGAACAGCCCGATCCTGCCCCAGGGCAGCACCATCTCGTAGGTGGGGAACGAGGAGCCGACCAGGCTGCCGCCGGCCCAGGCCAGGAAGATCCCCACCCCGATGCCGAGCACCGCGCCGAACAGCGAGAGGACCACCGACTCCAGCCGGACCATCTGCTTGATGCCGCCGCGCGAGAGGCCGATCGCCCGCAGCATCCCGATCTCCCGGGTCCGCTCGAAGACCGACATGGCCAGGGTGTTGACCACGCCGACCACCGCGATGACGACGGCCATGCCCAGCAGCCCGTAGACCATGTTCAGGACGGTGTCGATCTGTCCGGCGCTCTCCTTGCGCAGGTCGTCGTGGTCCTGCACCTTCACCAGCGGGCTGTCGCCGAGGGCGTGCCGGATGTCCTTGACCAGCGCCTCGGAGCCGCCGCCCGCCGCCTTCACCAGCAGCGTGTCGTCCTTGAGCTGCTCCAGATGCGGATCGACCAGTGACGTGGCGGCGAAGGACTCACCGAGCATGTCGTTGTCGTCGTAGACCGCCGCGATGGTGAGCTCGGCCTTCTTCTTGTCGTAGAACTCGGCGCCGATCCGGTCGCCGACGTCCCAGCCGTGCTCCTTGGCGCCGCTCTGTGAGATGGCGATGCCGCCGGCCCGTACCGCGTCCAACGAGCCCTTGCGGAAGGTGAGGTGAGTGACCTTGCCGATCTGGTCGAGATCCGTGCCGTGGAGGTAGCCGTAGCCGCCGTCGGCGTTGAACCCGGCGCCGCGCAGGGGGGCCATCGCCTCGACGCCGGGGAGCCGCGCGACCTTCTTCGACAGCTCCGGGTCCAGACCGACGAAGGTCGAGGTCCCTATCTGATAGTCGGCCGTCATTCCCGTGGCCGCCATCTTGTCCATGCCGCGCTGGGTGGAGTGTCCGACGACCGTCATGCCGGTGATCAGGGTGAGGCCGATCATCAGCGCGGACGCGGTCGCGGCGGTGCGGCGCGGGTTGCGTAGCGCGTTCTCCTTGGCCAGCTTGCCCCCGACGCCGAACAGCCGGGTGGTGACCAGACCGGCCAGCGACACCAGCGGGCGGGACAGCAGCGGGGCCAGGATGATCACGCCGGTCAGCGTCAGCATCGAGCCGGCCATGGCGATCGGCAGATCGTCGCCGGACGTCAGCGTCGAGACCCAGAGCATGGTGGCCACGCCGAGACCGGTGACCACCGAGCCGATGATGTTGCGCACGAGGAGGCCGCGCGGCGCGGGCGGCGCCTCGACGCTGCTGAGCGCCTCCACCGGGGCGATCTTCGCCGCCTTCCGGGACGGCAGCCAGGCGGCCAGCACGGTCACCACGACCCCGACACCCAACGCGGAGAGCACCGCGGTGGGGCTGATGACGAGCGGCCCGTCCGGGAAGCCGACGCCGTTGGCGTCCAGGACCGCCCGCAGGCCGACGGCGAGACCGGTGCCCAACGCGAGTCCGACGACGGAGGAGACCAGCCCCAGCAGGCCGGCCTCGGCCAGCACCGAGCGGACGACCTGGCGTCGCGACGCACCGACCGCGCGCAGCAACGCGATCTCACGGCTGCGCTGCGAGATCAGCATGGTGAAGGTGTTGGCGATGATGAAGACACCGACGAACAGGGCGATGCCGGCGAAGGTCAGCAGGGTCTGGCTCAGCGCGCTGTTCTGCTGCGCGATCATCCGGGTCTGCTCGGCGGCGAGTTCGGCGCCGCTTCTCGCCTCGGCGCGCCCTTCGGGCAGCAGCTCGCGGACCTTCGCGGTCAGCGCCCGCTGATCGGTACCGGGTTCGGCGGCCACGACCAGCTCGTCGAACTGGCCCGGGTGCAGATACAGCTTCTGTGCCGTGGCGGTGTCGAACAGTGCCAGGGTGCCGCCCGCGGTCACCTGCGGGTCGTCGGTGGTGACCGTGCCGACCAGCTTCTTCTTCAGCACCGGCCCGTCGGTCGCGAACCGCACGGTGTCGCCGATGCGGTAGCCGGCGGCCTGCGCGGTGCCGGCGGCCAGCACGATCTCGTTGCCGGCGGCCGGGCCGCGGCCCTGGGCCAGCGGGTAGCGGCTGTCCTTGCCGCCGGTGTCCGGGCGGTAGTTGACGGCGCGGTTGAAGCGGCCCTCGCCGAGCGGCCGGCCGTCCTTGGCGGCGAGTGTCGCCTCGCCGGTCACCTCGGGCCGTACGGACTCCACACCCGGCAGGGCGCGGATGCGGTCGGCCAGCTTGTCGTCGAGGGCGGTGGCCCGCTTGCCGTCCTTCCCCGGCCCGCCGCCGGTGTCGCTGTCCGAGACGGCCTGGACGGAGACGGCCACATCCTTGAGGTTCTTGGTGGAGGCGTTCTTGACGGCCTCGCCGACGGTGTCACTGAAGATGAGGGTGCCGGCGACGAAGGCGACGCCGAGCAGCACCGCGAGCGCGGTCATCAGCAAGCGGGCTTTGTGCGCAAGGACATTGCGCAGGGCGGTACGCAGCATGGTGGGGTCAGTCCTGGAGTCGTGGTGCGCCGGATACGGAGGGGCGGCGGGTGCGCCGCGCGGGTGCGGGCCGGGCCCGGCGGTCGAAGCTGCGGGCGGCCGGGGCGGGCCGGTGCCGGGGCGGGGGAGCCCGCCCGGAGACGCCCTGGGGCGTGTCCTAGGAAGTACGGCCCTTGGAGTCGAAAAGCCGCATCCGGTCCAGCACGGAGTCGGCGGTCGGCTCGTGCAGCTCCTCCACGATCCGGCCGTCCGCCAGGAAGACCACCCGGTCCGCGTAGCCGGCCGCGACCGGGTCGTGGGTGACCATCACGACGGTCTGGTCCATCGCGCGCACCGACTCCCGCAGGAAGCCCAGTACTTCGGCGCCGGAGCGGGAGTCGAGGTTGCCGGTCGGCTCGTCGGCGAAGATGATCTCCGGCCGGGCGGCCAGGGCGCGGGCGACCGCGACCCGCTGCTGCTGGCCGCCGGAGAGCTGGGACGGCCGGTGCGCCATCCGCCCGCCCAGACCGACGGTCTCGACGACGGTGTTCAGCCACTGCCGGTCGGGCTTGCGGCCCGCGATGTCCATGGGCAGCGTGATGTTCTCCAGCGCGGTCAGCGTGGGCAGCAGGTTGAACGCCTGGAAGATGAAACCGATCTTGTCCCGGCGCAGCCGCGTCAGCTGCCTGTCGTTCAGCGATGCCAGCTCGACGTCACCGATCCGGGCCGAGCCGGAGGAGACCGAGTCCAGTCCTGCCATGCAGTGCATCAGCGTGGACTTGCCGGAGCCGGACGGGCCCATGATGGCGGTGAAGCGGGCCTTGCCGAACTCGACGGAGACGGAGTCCAGCGCGACCACGCGGGTCTCCCCCTGTCCGTAGACCTTGCTCAGATCCGTCGCCCGCGCGGCGACGGCCGCGGTGGCTCGGGCGGGGGCGGGGGAACCGGGAAAGCCCGGAAAGGCAGCCGCGTGGGACACGGGGACTCCTGGAAGGGGACGGACGATGTGATGTCCCCATTCTTGTTTGCGCAGGTCAGCTCGGTCCTCACCCGCAAGGACCGAAAGCGGGACCGGCCGGAAGTCCTATCGGGGGCGCCGGTGTCATCCCCTGGGGGGAGCGCCGTCCGACCTTTGGCCGACGCGCGGCCGACGCGCTGTCAGGGTGCCGCCCTAGGGGACCGCCTACTGTGCGAGCCGCTTCCAGAACTCCGCCAGGATGTCGGTGAGGAATGCCTGCCCGGCCTTGCCGGACGCGTCGGCGCTGGCTCCGCCGCCCCAGTTGAGCGAGGCGGTCATGGTTGCCTGGTAGTCGCCGTGCAGCCCCTGGAGGACGTCCTGGAGCTGCTGCTTGGGGAGCGGTAGGAGCTTGCCCACCGGCCGGACGTACGCCTGCCAGCGGGTGGTGGCTGCGCTGGTCAGCAGCTCGGTCAGCTTGGTGTCCTGGCCGGTGAACCGGACCAGTGCGGGCAGCGGCAGGTGAAGCGTCTCGGCGAGCGCCGCGGCCTGCCGGTCGTTGCCGCTCCACCGCCCGCCGTCCTCCAGACGCTCGTACGCGCCCTGGTCCATGCCGATGCGCAGCGCCAGGTCCGCGGGGGCGAGTCCGATCGCGAGGCGGTACTCACGCAGCGTTCCCGGGGCACCGAGCAGTTCGGCCGGTGCGCACCACAGGGCGCCGGCCAGCGCGGTCAGTTCCGCCTCGCTGGGGGAGGTCTCGCCCAGCTCCCAGGACGCCACGGTCGAGGGCGATATGCGCAGGCCATAGGCGGCCCAGATGCCGTAGGCAACGTGGGCGGGGGTCATGCCGAGGGCCTCGCGGAGCCTTCTGGCGGCCTCGGCGTCGAAGGGGGGCTTGTGCTGATCCCCGGCGTGCGTGTTCACCGGCACACGGTAAGTGACGGTGCCCTTGCGCACCTATGGTGCGGATGACCAAGGTTGAATGTCGTAGGAACCTACGGACGGGTCGGTTTTGGTGGCCGATGGTCAGCCCTTCACCGCGCCGCCGAGCGCGAAGCCGCCGCCCAGGCGCCTGGAGATCATGATGTACAGAAGAATCACGGGTGTCGAGTACAGGATCGAGAACGCCGCCAGTTCGCCGAAGGCGATGGCACCGTAGTTGCCGAAGAACGTGAAGATGCTGACCGAGGCGGGCAGCTGCTCGGGGGAGAGCAGCAGCATGAAGGGGACGAAGAAGTTGCCCCACATCATGATGAAGGTATAGATCGTCACGACGGTGAAGCCCGGGCCCATCAGCGGCAGGACGACCCGCAGCAGGGTCTGCAGCCAGGAGGCGCCGTCCGTCCACGCCGCCTCTTCCAGGACCTTCGGAACGCCGTCCATGAAGTTCTTCATCAGCCAGATGGCGAAGGGGAGCTGGGTCGCGGCCAGGAAGAGCGCGGTGCCGTACATGGTGTCGATCAGATTCACCTGCACGAACAGCCCGTAGACCGGGACCATGATCGCGGTGATCGGCAGACAGGTCGAGAACAGGATGGTCAGCAGGTAGGGGCGGCTGAAGCGGGCGCGGAAGCGGGACAGCGGGTAGGCGGCCAGGGCCGCGCAGGCGACCGCGAGCAGGGTCGCGCCGCCGCACAGCAGCAGGCTGTTGAGCATCGGCGTGAAGGTGATCTCGTCGGTCAGTACCGCGGAGAAGTTGTCCGTGGTGGGGGACTTCGGCAGCCGCACCCGCAGCGTGGCCTCGGTGTCCAGGGAGGACAGCACCAGCCAGACCAGCGGGATCGCGAACGCCGTCGCGGCCGCCAGCAGCCCGGCGTCGGCGGCGAGGCGGTGACGGGTGGACCGGGGGAGGCGGGGCCTGCGGCGGCCGGCGGTTGCGCGGTCCGGGCGCTCCGGGCGCTCCGGGCGGGGGTCGGCGCTCCTCGTGCCGGGAACGGCGAGGCGTGACATCAGACCTCCTCGCGCATCAGACGCAGATAGACCGCGGAGAACAGCGCGCCCACCACGAGCAGCAGCAGCGCCACCGCGGTTCCGTAGCCGATCAGCGCCTTCATGAACGCCTGGTCGTACATGAACACCGGCAGCGTCTGGCTGCGGCTGCCGGGGCCGCCGCGGGTCATCGCCCAGATCAGCCCGAAGACGGAGAGCGTCTGCAGGGTGTTGAGCATCAGATTGGTGCCGATGGAGTGGCGGATCATCGGCAGCGTGATGTGCCACAGCCGCTTCGCCCCGCCGGCGCCGTCGACCTGCGCGGACTCGGTGACCTCCCGCGGGATCCCGTCGAGCGCGGCGGAGTAGATCAGCATCGAGAACGCGGTGCCGCGCCAGACGTTGGCGAACGACACGGCGAGGATGGGGAGGGTGAACAGCCAGTTCTGGGTGGGTAGATGGAGCCAATCCAGGAGGGCGTTGAGGGTGCCGCGACGTTCGAAGAAGGTGTAGAGCAGGAACCCGGCGACGATCTCCGGCAGTACCCAGGCGGTGATCACCACCGCGCCGGTGAGCGCGCGTACGGGCCGCGACGCGCGCCGCATCAGGCCGGCGAGCGCGAGGCCGAGGGTGTTCTGGCCGAGGATCGAGGAGATCAGGGTGAACACCAGCGTCAGGACGACAGCGTTGAGGAAGTGGTGGTCGGTGAAGGCGCGGCGGAAGTTGGCCAGGCCCACGAAGGACGCCGACTCCTGGCCGGTCAGCTGGGTGTCGGTGAAGGCGATGTAGACGCAGTAGCCGATGGGCCCGGCGAGGAAGAGCAGCAGGAGGACGGTGGCGGGGGCGAGAGGGGACCAGCGCAGCAGGCTCGCACGGGCGGTGGCGCGGGCGCCGCGGGCCGGGCGGGCGGTCCCCGCGGCGCGGCTCACGGCTTGCGGATGACGCGGCCGTCCACCAGCGACTTCAGCCGCTCGTCGTATTCCCCGGCCGCCGCCTCCGGCGAGGAGTCGTCGGCGGTGACCGCCTCCATCGCCTCGCCGAGCGCCGAGGAGACCTGGGGGTAGACGGGCAGCGCGGGCCGGTAGTGGCTGATCTTCACCAGGCCGGTGAAGAAGCCGATGCCGGGCACCGACTTCAGATAGCGCGGGTCGGTGGCGACGTCCTTGCGGACGGCGATCTGCGCGCCGCGTACGCACCACTCCAGGGCGTTCTGTCGCGACTGGAAGGTCTCGATCAACTTCCAGGCGAGGTCGGGCTGTTGGGACCGCTGCGGGATCGACCAGGTCCAGCCGCCGGCCAGGCTGACCTTGCCGGGCGGGTCGCCGTGCTGGGTGGGGAACGGCGCCTGGCCGAGCGTGCCGGACCACTCAGGCCAGGGCCTGCCGCCGGTCTTCTGCCACTGCTGGCCGAGCCATGAGCCGTCCAGGTCGATGGCGAGCTTCTGCTCGGGCAGCAGCTCGGCCACGACATTGGTCTGAATGTTGGGGCTGAGCGCGTCCGACACCTCGGGGCCGAGCCCCTCCTTGTAGACGGTGTCGATGAACCTCAGGCTGTCGCGGAAGCCCTTGCTGCCGGTGACCCACTTCTTCGTGCCCGGGTCGTAGAGCTGGTGTTCGCCGGTGCCGTAGAGCAGCATCTCGAAGCCCTGCATGACGGCGGCCTCGCCGGCGCCCTTGCCGGTGAAGATGTTCAGCGGGATGACGCCGGGCACCTTCCGCTTGATCGTGCGGGCGGCGTCGAGCACGTCGTCCCAGGTCCTGGGCTTCCAGGTGGTGGGCAGGCCGGCCCGCGCGAAGAACTTCTTGTTGAACCACAGACCGCGGGTGTCCGTGCCGTCCGGGACGCCGTAGGTCTTGCCGTCCTGTGCCTTGGCGGCGGTCTTCGCGGTTGCCTCGAACTGCCCCCACGCGTCCCACGTCTTGAGGTAGCTGTCCAGCGGGCGCAGCAACCCGGCCTTGATGTCGGAGTTGATCAGGAAGGTGTCCTCGTAGACCACGTCGGGGGTGGTCTTCGGGGAGCGCATCATCTGCTGGATCTTGGCGTAGTAGTCGTTCTCCGACGCCTGGATCGGGATGAGCTTGACCTTCTTGCCGGGGTTGGCCTTCTCGAACTGCTTCGCCACCAGGCGGACGTAGTCGTCGCGTACCGTCACCCGGTTGTTGGTGTCCTTGATGAAGGCGACCCGGACGGTGTTCCGGTCGCCTGCGGATCCGCTGCCGCAGGCGGTGAGTGTGCCGGCGGCCAGGGCGGCGGCGGTGAGAAGAATCAGCGGGGCGGTGGGGCGCACGGCACGACCTCCAACTAGCCACGGTGGGCTGCCCGGTGAAGGTAAGTCACCTCCCGGAGCGGGTCAATGGCCCGACCAGCGGTAGCGCAATTCCGGGCGGCCGACCTGGCCGTACTGCGGGGCGCGGGCGGCCCGGCCGCTCTCCACGAGGTGTTCGAGGTAGCGGCGGGCGGTGATGCGGGAGATCCCCACATCGGCGGCTGCCTCGGTCGCCGTCAGACCGCCCTCGGCGGCGCGCAGCACATCGGTCACCGCGCGCAGGGTGGCCGCGGTCAGGCCCTTGGGCATGGCGGCGGGGCGCGGCGCGCGCAGCGAGGCGATCGCCCGGTCCACCTCGTCCTGCCCGCTCGCCTCACCGACGGTGGCGCGGAACTCGGCGTAGCGGGTCAGCCGGTCACGCAGGGTGGCGAAGGTGAACGGCTTCAGCACGTACTGCACGACGCCGAGGGAGACGCCCTCGCGCACCACCGCCAGGTCGCGGGCGGAGGTGACGGCGATGACATCGGCGGTGTGACCCGCCGCGCGCAGCTTGCGCACCAGCTTCAGCCCGTGGCCGTCCGGTAGATAGAGGTCGAGCAGCAGCAGGTCGACGGGGTGCTGGTCGAGGTGGCGGCGGGCGTCGGCGCCGGAGTGCACGGTGCCGGAGACGGTGAAGCCGGATACCCGCCCGACGTACAGGGCGTGTGCGTCGGCGGCGACCGGGTCGTCCTCGACGACGAGGACCCGGATGTCGGAAGGGGTCACCGGGCTCATCCTCTCGTGGTCGAGCGGGCGTGGCGGCCGGCCCGGCGGGCCGCGCAGCCGCCCGCGTCGGTCATGGTGCCACCCCCGTGCGCAGCGGCAACCGTACGGTGAACCGCGCGCCGCCGCTCGCCCCCCGGTCGAGAGTGACGGTGCCGTGGTGGCGCCGCGCGGCCTGCTGGACGAGGGCCAGGCCGAGGCCGCGGCCGCGGGCGGGCGCGGTAGGGCCCTGTTTGGTGCTCCAGCCGCGCTGGAAGATCTCCTCCACGGCGTCCTCCGGCACCCCGGGCCCGTTGTCCTCGACGCGCAGCAGCAGTTCCTCGTCCGTGGCCCGCGCGGTGACGAGGACCCGTGGGGCACCGGGCGCGGCGTGTTCCCGGGGCGGCGCGGCGGCGTCGATGGCGTTGTCGATGAGGTTGCCGAGCACGGTGACGAGGTCGCGGGCGGGCAGACCGGGCGGGATCAGTCCGTCGTCGATCCGGCTGTCGGGGGTGAGGGTCAGTTCGACGCCGTGCTCGTTGGCCTGGGCGGCCTTGCCGAGGAGCAGCGCGGCGAGGACCGGCTCGGCGACCGCCGCGACGACCTGGTCGGTGAGTTCCTGGGCCAGCTCCAGCTCCGAGGTCGCGAACTCCACGGCGTCCGCCACGCGCCCGAGTTCGATCAGCGACACCATGGTGTGCAGCCGGTTGGCGGCCTCGTGCGCCTGCGAGCGCAGCGCCTCGGCGAAGTCGCGGACCGAGTCCAACTCGCCGGAGAGCGCCTGGAGTTCGGTGTGGTCGCGGAGGGTGACGACGCTGCCGAACTGCTCGCCGCCGGAGACCGGCGCGGAGTTGAGGACGAGGACCCGCTCGCTGGTGAGGTGGAGTTCGTCGACGCGCGGGCCCGGCGCCAGCAGCGCCTCGGTCAGGGGGGTGGGCAGCCCCAGCTCCGTCACGGACCGGCCGAGCGCGCTGTCGGGGAGCCCGAGCAGCTCCCGTCCGCCGTCGTTGATCAGGGCGACCCGGCGCTGCCCGTCGAGCATCAGCAGCCCCTCGCGCACCGCGTGCAGCGCGGCCTGGTGATAGTCGTGCATCCGGCTCAGCTCGGCGGCGTTCATCCCGTGGGTGTGCCGCCGCAGCCGCGCGTTGATCACGTAGGTGCCGAGGCCGCCGAGCGCCAGGGCGGCCGCCGCGACGCCGATCAGCGCCAGCACCTGGTCGCGCAGTTCCCGGCTGATCGTCTGGACGGTGATACCGGAGCTGACCAGTGCCGTGATCCGGTTGCCGCGCTCCGGGTCGCGGACCGGCGCGACGACCCGCACCGAAGGCCCGAGCACCCCCAGATGCGTCTCGTCGAAGGTCTCGCCGCGCAGGGCCGGCCCGATATGGCCGAGATACGTCTTGCCGATCGCGGACGGCCGCGGGTGGGTCCAGCGGGTCTTGTCCGGGGCCATCACCACGATGAAGTCGACGTCCGCGTCCCGCCGGAGCCGTTCGGTGTACGGCTGGAGCGCGGGCGTCGGGTCCCGGGTGCGGGCCGCCGCCACGACGGCGGGGGAGTCGGCGACGGCGGTGGCCGTGGCCGTCGCCTGCCGCCGCGCCGTCTCCTCCGCCTGCCGGCCGGCGCTGAGGTACGCGAAGAGGGCGCAGCCCGCGACGACCACCGCGACCAGCACCACCTGCATGGCGAAGAGCTGCCCGGCGAGGCTGCGGGGGCCCCGGAGCGGCAGAGGGAGGCGGGGTCGGGGGAGGCGCATACGTAACAGTCTGCACGGTCACTTTTACGTGAACGAAATGCACGTAAGGGTGACGGGCGCCACACGCGGCGTGCATAGTCACCGGAACCCGTTGTGCGAGAGAGCCGCAGATCAGCCGCACAGCCGTAGACCCGAGGAGGCAGCCGTGGCTGCACAGACCCCGCCGTCCGGGGGCATCACCGAGGCGACCGTGACGAAGAAACGGGACCGGACACATTTCCTGTACATCGCCGTCATCGGCGCGGTGGTGCTCGGAGTCATCGTGGGCTTCGCCGCCCCCGGTGTCGCCGTCGAGCTCAAGCCGCTCGGCACCGGGTTCGTGAACCTGATCAAGATGATGATTTCGCCGATCATCTTCTGCACCATCGTGCTGGGCGTCGGCTCGGTACGTAAGGCGGCCAAGGTCGGCGCGGTGGGCGGGCTCGCCCTGGGCTACTTCATGGTGATGTCCACCGTCGCGCTCGCCATCGGCCTGGTCGTCGGCAACCTCCTGGACCCCGGATCGGGTCTGCACCTGACCGACACGGTCCGCGACGCCGGCCACGCGCAGACGGAGGGCGGCGGCGAGAGCCTGCCCGAGTTCCTGCTGGGCATGATCCCGACCACGCTGGTGTCCGCCTTCACTCAGGGTGAGGTGCTGCAGACGCTGGTCGTCGCGCTGCTGGTGGGCTTCGGCCTGCAGGCGCTGGGCTCGGCGGGCGAGCCGGTCCTGCGCGGTGTGGGGCACATCCAGAAGCTGGTCTTCCGGGTGCTTTCGATGATCATGTGGGCGGCGCCGGTGGGTGCCTTCGGCGCGATCGCGGCGGTGGTCGGCGAGACCGGCCTGGACGCGCTCAAGTCGCTGGCCATCATCATGATCGGCTTCTACACCACCTGTCTGCTGTTCGTGATCGTGGTGCTGGGCGCCCTGCTGCGGCTGGTCGCCGGCGTGAACATCTTCAGCCTGCTGAAGTACCTGGCGCGCGAGTTCCTGCTGATCCTGTCCACCTCCTCCTCGGAGTCGGCGCTGCCCCGGCTCATCGCGAAGATGGAGCACCTGGGTGTCAGCAAGCCGGTGGTCGGCATCACCGTCCCGACCGGCTACAGCTTCAACCTCGACGGCACCGCCATCTATCTGACGATGTCCTCGCTGTTCGTGGCCGAGGCGATGGGCAAGCCGCTCTCGCTCGGGCAGCAGATCTCGCTGCTGGTCTTCATGATCATCGCGTCGAAGGGTGCCGCGGGCGTCACCGGCGCCGGTCTGGCGACACTGGCGGGCGGTCTGCAGTCGCACCGCCCGGAGCTGGTGGACGGTGTCGGTCTGATCGTCGGTATCGACCGGTTCATGAGCGAGGCGCGGGCGATGACCAACTTCGCGGGCAACGCGGTGGCCACGGTCCTGGTCGGCACCTGGACGAAGGAGATCGACAAGGTCCGGGTGGCCGAGGTACTGGCCGGCCGGGCTCCGTTCGACGAGCAGACGCTGTCCGCGGACGGACACGGTCCGGCCCCCGAGGCGGAGGTCGTCGGACCGCGCGACGGGACGAGCGTGAAGAAGGTCGCGGGGGTCTGATTCCCCGGACGGACCACATCAGGAGGGGCGGGCGCCGCGCGGCGCCCGCCCCTCCTGTTTCCGCTCCCCGCGTCCGCTCGCTCCCCGGTCCGGCCATCACCCCTGTGACCTGGTGTTTTCCCGCCCTCGCTGTTCACGACGGTCGATTGTCAGTGCCCCCTGGGAGCATGAATACAGCGGCAGAACAGCGGTCGGCGCCGGTCGGCCGCGGCCGAAAAGAGGGGTGGGTCATTGGCCACTTGGGGGGATTTGTCCGTGCGGCGGGGAGGCTGTGGCGGATGCCGGAGGGAGGCGGGGCGGCCGGGGCCCCGCCCCGCGACCGGAGCGCGACGGGGCAGGGCGGCGGACGGTCCTGACAGTCACCGTCCCTGACGGTTGCGGTGGTTGTCAGGCCGGGCGGAACCACAGCGTGGCCAGTGGGGGCAGCGCCGGCGCGATGGAGGCGGGGCGGCCGTGGGAGGGGGTCGGCTCGGCCTTCAGGGGCTCCCCGTTGCCGACTCCGCTGCCGCCGTAGCGCGCGTCGTCGGTGTTGAGGACCTCGCGCCAGGCGGGGATCTCGTCGGGGACGCCGAGCCGGAAGGCATGACGCACGACCGGTGAGAAGTTGGTGACCGAGATCAGGGGGGAGCCGTCGGCGGCGAAGCGGGCGAAGGCGAAGACGTTGTCCTCGCTCGCATCGCCGTCGATCCAGGCGAAGCCCGCCGGGTCGGTGTCCCGCTCCCAGAGCGCGGGCGCGGCGGCATAGCCGCGGTTGAGATCGCGAACCAGGTCCCGCACACCGCGGTGGTCGGGCTCCGCCTCGTAACTCGGCTCCAGCAGCCACCAGTCCGGGCCATGGCTCTCCGCCCACTCCGCCCCCTGGGCGAACTCCTGCCCCATGAAGAGGAGTTGCTTGCCGGGGTGGGACCACATGTACCCCAGATACGCCCGGTGGTTGGCGCGCTGCTGCCACCAGTCACCGGGCATCTTCGACACCAGCGAGCGCTTGCCGTGCACCACCTCGTCGTGGGAGATGGGCAGCACGTAGTTCTCGGAGTAGGCGTAGATCATGGAGAAGGTCATCTCGCCGTGGTGGTACCTGCGGTGCACCGGCTCCTTGGACACATAGACCAGGGAGTCGTGCATCCAGCCCATGTTCCACTTCAGGCCGAAGCCCAGACCGCCGAAGCCGTCCGGCCCGACCTCGTGGGTGGCGCGGGTGACGCCGTTCCAGGCCGTGGACTCCTCGGCGATGGTGACGACGCCGGGGCAGCGGCGGTAGACGGTCGCGTTCATCTCCTGGAGGAAGGCGACCGCGTCGAGGTTCTCCCGCCCGCCGTGGATATTGGGCGTCCAGCCGCCGTCCTCGCGCGAATAGTCGAGGTAGAGCATCGAGGCGACGGCGTCCACCCGCAGGCCGTCGATGTGGAACTCCTCGCACCAGTAGACGGCGTTGGCGACCAGGAAGTTACGGACCTCGGTGCGGCCGTAGTCGAACTCCAGGGTGCCCCAGTCCGGGTGCGCGGCCCGCGAGGGGTCCGAGTGCTCGTACAGCGCACGCCCGTCGAACTCCGCCAGCGCCCAGTCGTCCCGCGGGAAGTGCGCGGGCACCCAGTCCATCAGGACACCGATACCGGCCCGGTGCAGCGCGTCGACCAGGAACTTGAAGTCGTCCGGGGTGCCCATCCGTGCGGTGGGCGCGTAGAACCCGGTCACCTGATAGCCCCAGGAGCCGCCGAAGGGGTGCTCAGAGACCGGCATCAGCTCGACGTGCGTGAAACCCAAGTCCTTCACGTACGCGGGCAGTTGCGTCGCGAGCTGCCGATAGGTCAGGCCGGGGCGCCAGGAGGCGAGGTGAACCTCGTAGACGGAGAACGGCGCCTGGTGCACGGGGCGGTCGGCGCGCCGCGCCATCCAGTCCTCGTCCTTCCAGTGGTAGTGCGACTCCACCACCACCGACGCGGTGGCCGGCGGGCACTCGGTACGCCGCGCCATCGGGTCGGCGCGCACCGTCCGGGACCCGTCCGGCCGGGTGATCTCGAACTTGTACAGCTCTCCCTCGCCGACGCCGGGCAGGAACAGCTCCCAGACGCCGGACGAGCCGAGCGAGCGCATCGGGAAGCAGGTGCCGTCCCAGTAGTTGAAGTTCCCGACGACCCGGACACCTTGCGCGTTCGGCGCCCAGACGGTGAAGCGGGTACCGGTCGCGCCCTGGTGGTCCATGATGCGCGCGCCGAGCGCGTGCCACAGCTGCTCGTGCCTGCCCTCACCCAGCAGATGCAGATCCAGCTCGCCGAGCGCCGGCAGGAAGCGGTACGGGTCCTGCACCGTGACGGTGGTGTCGTCGTAGGCGACCTCCAGCTCGTACTCCGGGATCTGCGCCAGTGGCAGCACCCCGGCGAACAGCCCGTCACCCTCGGGGCGCAGCGCTGCGCGCAGCCCCTTCGCCAGGACGGTCACCGCCGTCGCGTACGGCCGCAGGGTCCGGATCAGCACACCACCGGGCACGGGATGCGCGCCGAGCAGCCCGTGCGGATCGTGGTGGGCACCGCCCAGCAGCCGCCCGCGGTCCTCGTCGTCCAGCGGGGTGGCGGCCCGCACGCCGTCGCCGGCCTTCGGCTTCGCCGCCCGGGTGCGGGCCGGCCGCGCGGTGCGGGTCGGCGCGGAGGCCGCGGCCCGGGGGGCGGGCGGCCGTGGGGCCGACGCGCGCGCGGCGTCGGCACCGGAGGCGGCCTCGGTGACGGTGCCGGTCTCGGTGGCCGGGACGCTCTCGGCCGCCACGGGGGCTTCCGGCGCGGCGGCCGGCTCGGACGGGGCGGCGGTCTCGCCGACCGGCGGCCGGGACCTCGCCGCGCGAGGGGACCTTCGGGCAGGTTCCTCGGGCGCGTTCTTGGCGGGCGCGGTGTCGGAAGCGGTACGGCGGGACGACGGACGGGGGGTCACGAGAGGAGCCTCCTCGGGGGCGGGGCATCGGTCGGACGGGGGCGGTGGGCGGCACGGCGGTGGAGCGTGGTGAGCCGGGGGGCGTGTGGGGGCGCAGTGGCGCCGGGGACGGGAGGGGCGGTGCCGGGGTCACCCCGGCGTTCGGTGCGGGCGACACCCTCCGCGGCGCGAACGGTCGCGTGGCCGGGCGCCCTCACCCGCGCCCGTCGGCCCCGGGAGGCTCGGACCGGGCCGCCTCACCGGTGGACTCCCTGCTCCCGGCGCCGTCCGCGGGTTGCCCGCCCGCGGCCAGCCGCCGGATGGCGGCCATCGGGACGGACAGCCAGTCGGGGCGGTGCCGGGCCTCGTAGAGCACTTCGTAGACGGCCTTGTCGGTCTCGTAGGCGCGCATCAGCTCGGGAGCGGAGCGCGGATCGAGACCGCCTGCCTCGGCGTAGCCCAGGCAGTACGCCTCACGGGTGCGCCGTGCCCACTCCAGCGACCAGGGGTCGCCACCGGCCGGGCCGCTGCGCGCGGCGTAGTCGAAGGAGCGCAGCATCGCCGCGACATCGCGCACCGCGGGCTCCAGGCGGCGCCGCTCGGCCAGCGGTCGGGCCGGTTCCCCCTCGAAGTCGATCAGCGACCAGCGGCCCTCCGCGGCGGAACGCAGCGTCTGACCCAGGTGCAGATCGCCGTGGATGCGCTGGGCGGCCCAGCTGCGCCCGTCGTGGCCGACCGCCGCCAGCGCGTCGAAGGCGTCCCGCAGACGTGCGCGGTAGGGCTGGAGGAGGGGAACCGCACGGGCGGTCGCGTCCAGGCGTTCGTTCATCCGCTCGGCGATCGCCTCCAGCTGGGGGCGGCGCAGCTCGGAGGTCGGCAGGGTCTGTGCGAGCGCGGTGTGCACCTCGGCGGTGGCGTGGCCGAGCGCCCGCGCGGAGCTGGTGAAGTCGGCGCGTACGGACAGGGCGTTGAGCGCCAGTTGCCAGCCGTCCGCGGAGCCTTGGAGAAACGGCTGCAGGACCCCCAGCGTGGTCGCCTCCGCGCCGTCCCGGGCGGCGTCCGTCTCGAACCAGGCGGCGGGCGCGGGCACCCGCGAGCACTTGGCGTCGGCCAGGGCGCGCGGCAGCTCCAGATCCGGGTTGACGCCGGGCGCGATCCGCCGGAAGACCTTCAGGATGAACGTATCTCCATAGACGATGGAGGAGTTCGACTGCTCGACGGCGATCGGCCGGGCGGGCAGCCCGGAGGGAATGTCGTAGCCGGCTTCCCGGCAGAAGCGCACCGCGCCGATCCGGCCGGGCATCCGCAGCCGCTCCAGGAGCAGCGCGCACAGGCGGTTGTCGGCCAGCGCGTCGTAGACGGTGCGGCCGCGCAGCGGGCCGCCGGCCGGGTGGCCGATCACGGCCGGCGCCAGCTGCGGTGGCAGCGCGGTGTGTACGCCGAGCAGGAGTTGATAGCAGTCGCCGACGACGGGCGTGCGGCTGGCGGGTGCGGACTGCTGGGCGCGGACCAGCAGCTGGAGCAGGCCCGGCGCGCTGCCGTCACCGGTACACGGGAGCAGCTCCGTCGCCGATACCAGCGTGAAGCCGGTGATCAGCCGTCCCTTACCGGCGAACCAGCGCTGGCGTGGCACCCATTCGGCGAGCAGGGGTGCCAGTGAGGACAGCAGATCGGGTGCGGAGACGAGCGGGCGGTCAGGGGTGTTTCGGGTGGCACGGGTCGAGGCGGTGTCCGACATGGCGTCGCGTCCTTTCCCCGGGCACACGACAGGTAGGGCAAAGTGTCCCGGAATGCGGCCTTGACTGTGCGGCGGTGTGGGACGTGTCGGACGAGGATCGTCCGTACGGCAGCGGAGCTTTGCGGCATGACGTGATACCCGCTGCGTGGCGGCCCCCGGACCGGGGCGGACCGACGATGGCCCACCCGGCCCGTGCGGTAGTAGGAAGAGTGCCCGAGCGAAAGGTCAAAAAACGCCCGTACGCGCCATGGCGCCGCGTACGGGCGGATTTTTTGACGCCGCCGCCCGGTGGGCCGCCCCGCTAGGCGGGGTTCTTGCGCAGCCGGAACCAGTAGAAGCCGTGGCCCGCCAGGGTCAGCAGATACGGCAACTCACCGATCGGCGGGAAGCGGACGCCACCGATGAGTTCCACCGGATGGCGGCCGCTGAACGACTGGAGATCCAGCTCCGTCGGCTGGGCGAAGCGCGAGAAGTTGTGCACGCACAGCACCAGATCGTCGTCCGCGCCCGCCTCGGCGGCCGGCGCCTCGCGCAGGAAGGCCAGCACCGCCGGGTTGGAGGAGGGGAGTTCGGTGTAGCTGCCGAGTCCGAACGCCGGATTCTGCTTACGGATCTCGATCATCCGGCGGGTCCAGTGCAGCAGCGAGGACGGCGAACTCATCGCTGCCTCGACGTTGGTCACCTGGTAGCCGTAGACGGGGTCCATGATGGTCGGCAGGGAGAGCCGGCCGGGGTCGCAGGAGGAGAAGCCGGCGTTGCGGTCCGGCGTCCACTGCATCGGGGTGCGCACCGCGTCGCGGTCACCGAGCCAGATGTTGTCGCCCATCCCGATCTCGTCGCCGTAGTAGAGGATCGGCGAGCCGGGCAGCGAGAGCAGCAGGGCGGTGAAGAGCTCGATCTGGTTGCGGTCGTTGTCGAGCAGCGGTGCGAGCCGTCGCCGGATGCCGATGTTGGCGCGCATCCGGGGGTCCTTGGCGTACTCCGCGTACATGTAGTCGCGTTCTTCGTCCGTGACCATTTCGAGGGTGAGCTCGTCGTGGTTGCGCAGGAAGATGCCCCACTGGCAGCCGGAGGGGATCGCGGGGGTCTTGGCGAGGATCTCGGAGACCGGGTAGCGCGATTCCCGGCGTACCGCCATGAAGATCCGCGGCATGACGGGGAAGTGGAACGCCATGTGGCATTCGTCGCCGCCGACGGCGTAGTCACCGAAGTAGTCGACGACGTCCTCGGGCCATTGGTTGGCCTCGGCGAGCAGCACCGTGTCCGGGTAGTGCGCGTCGATCTCGGCCCGCACCCGCTTGAGGAAGCCGTGCGAGGCGGGCAGGTTCTCGCAGTTGGTGCCTTCCTCTGCGTAGAGGTAGGGCACCGCGTCGAGCCGGAAGCCGTCGATGCCGAGGTCGAGCCAGAAGCGCAGGGCGGAGATCATCTCCTCCTGGACCGCCGGGTTCTCGTAGTTGAGGTCCGGCTGGTGGGAGAAGAAGCGGTGCCAGTAGTACTGCTTGCGCACCGGGTCGAAGGTCCAGTTGGAGGCTTCGGTGTCGACGAAGATGATCCGGGCGTCGGCGTACTGCTTGTCGTCGTCGGCCCAGACGTAGTAGTCGCCGTACTGCCCCTGGGGGTCGGTGCGCGACTCCTGGAACCACGGGTGCTGGTCGCTGGTGTGGTTCATCACCATGTCGATGATGACCCGCATGCCGCGCTGGTGGGCGGCGTCGACGAATTCCACGAAGTCGGCCAGATCGCCGAACTCGGGGAGCACTGAGGTGTAGTCGGAGACGTCGTAGCCGCCGTCCCGCAGGGGGGATTTGAAGAACGGCGGGAGCCAGAGGCAGTCCACCCCCAGCCATTGCAGATAGTCGAGCTTGGCCGTGATGCCCTTGAGGTCGCCGACGCCATCGCCGTTGCTGTCCTGGAAGGAGCGCACCAGGACCTCGTAGAAGACAGCCCGTTTGAACCAGTCGGGATCGCGGTCCTTCGCCGGGGTGTCCTCGAACTTGTCGGGGACAGGCTCATTGACGATCAATTGGGTGACCCTCCGATCGGTGAGGACGGTCGCAGCGACAGCACATGAGCGGGCGCGAGAGAGCGGCCCGGCTCAAGGCGCACATAGTTGTCCCTGCCCCAGTGGTAGGTGTCGCCGGTGAGCTCGTCGCGCACCGGGAAGGAATCGTCCCGGTCGAGGCCGAGTTCCGGCATGTCCAACGACACCGTCGCCTCGTGGGTGTGGTGCGGGTCGAGGTTGACCACCGTGAGAATCGTGTCGGCCTCGGCGCCGTGTCCCTCGCGCTTGGAGAACGCGATGACGGCGTCGTTGTCGACGGGGTGGAAGTGCAGGGACCGCAGTTGCTGAAGGGCGGGGTGCCGTCGGCGGATGCGGTTGAGCGTGGTGAGGAGCGGGGCGATGGTGCGTCCTTCGCGGGCGGCCGCATCCCAGTCGCGCGGCCTGAGTTGGTACTTCTCGGAGTCCATGTACTCCTCACTGCCGCGGTGGACGGGCGTCGACTCGTACAGCTCGTAGCCGGCGTACACCCCCCAGGTCGGGGAGAGCGTGGCGGCCAGGACGGCGCGGATCTCGAATGCGGTGCGGCCGCCTTCCTGGAGGTAGGCGTGCAGGATGTCGGGGGTGTTCACGAAGAAGTTGGGCCGCAGGTAGGCCGCACCGTCCCCGGACAGCTCGGTGAGGTAGTCGGTGAGTTCCCGCTTGGTGTTGCGCCAGGTGAAGTAGGTGTACGACTGGTGGAAGCCGACCTTGGCGAGGGTGTGCAGCATCGGCGGGCGGGTGAACGCCTCGGCGAGGAAGAGCACGTCGGGGTCGGTGCGGTTGAGGTCGCCGATGACCTTCTCCCAGAAGTGCACCGGTTTGGTGTGCGGGTTGTCGACGCGGAAGATCCGTACGCCCTTGGCCATCCAGAAGCGCAGCACCCGCTTGGTCTCGCGGACCAGTCCGCGAAAGTCGGCGTCGAAGGCGAGGGGGTAGATGTCCTGGTACTTCTTCGGCGGGTTCTCGGCGTAGGCGATGGAGCCGTCGGCGCGGTGGTGGAACCAGTCGGGGTGCCGCTCGACCCACGGGTGGTCGGGGGAGCACTGCAGCGCGAAGTCGAGCGCCACCTCCATGCGCAGATCGCGGGCGGTCTGCACGAAGTGGGCGAAGTCCTCGAAGGTGCCCAGGTCCGGGTGGAGGGCGTCATGGCCACCGTCGGCGGAGCCGATGGCCCAGGGGGAGCCGACGTCGTGGGGCCCTGCGGCGAGGGAGTTGTTGGGGCCCTTGCGGAAGGAGGTGCCGATGGGGTGGATCGGCGGGAGATAGACGACGTCGAAGCCCATCGCGGCGATGGCGGGCAGCCGGTCGGCGGCGGTGCGCAGGGTGCCGCTGACGGGGGTGCCGTCCGGTGCGGTTCTCGCGCCTTCGGAGCGGGGGAAGAGCTCGTACCACGAGCCGTAGAGGGCGCGCCGCCGCTCGACGACCAGCGGCACCGGGCGCGAGACGGTGAGCAGTTCGCGCAGGGGGTGGCGGTCCAGGGCGTCGGTGACCTCGGGGGCCAGGGCGGCGGCCAGGCGGGTCGCGGCAGGGAGCGTGCCGTCGCGCAGCGCGTCCACGGCGCCGAGGACCGTCTCCCGGCCGTCGCTCTTGGGTACGTCGGCGGCCGCCCGCTCCAGCAGCTCGGCGCCCTCGGTGAGGACCAGCTCGGTGTCGATGCCCGCCGGGATCTTGATCGTGGCGTGCCGCCGCCAGGTGGTGACCGGATCGGACCAGGCCTCGACGGTGAACGTCCAGCGGCCCTCGACATCGGTGGTGACCTCGGCGGACCAACGGTCCGTGCCGGGCTGCGGCTCGCGCATCGGCGTCCAGGGGCCGCACCGGCCGGCCGGGTTGCGCAGCACCACATTGGCCGCTACCGCGTCATGGCCCTCGCGGAAGACGGTGGCCGAGACTTCGAAGGTCTCGCCCACCACCGCCTTCGCCGGGCGGCGGCCGCAATCGATCTGCGGGCTGATGTCCAGAACAGGGATGCGACCGATCATGGGCTCACCTGGGGCTTGTGATGCTTTAAGGGTTTTGTCCTTTGTATCCGTTCCATGGCGGGGGTACGGGGTCCGGGCATGGGCGCTCCTGTCCGCTTTCACTCGGTTGGCGGGGTGCGGCGGTCCGAGTCGGTGCGTACGGATCGTGCGCGAGGAACGGCGTACCCGGGGAGCCTTCCCTCGGCCGGCGGTCGGGCAATCCGGTTGTATGTGAACTACTGGTACGTAACCAGGGGGCTGTGGCGAGCTGTTCGATCCGCTCGCACACCCGCACGGGCGGCGGTCGCGGTAGGAAGACGCTCGGCATTCCCCTCCTCAACTCATCGTGATCACAGCGGAGTTGTGGTCTGCGGGTACCGGGTGCCGCATGGGTCCCGGCGGCGCACACCGCAGCCTCTCTCCAGGAGGGAGTCCGTACAAGAGCGCATGAGGGGGTGGAATCAGCCATATCGGCCGACCCGGCGGTAGACGGAGCCACGCGGCGGCGCGTGATGGTTGCCGGGCCCCCGCACGGTTACCGTCGAGGCGTGAAGGCCATTCGTCGTTTCACCGTGCGTCCCGTCCTTCCCGATTCCCTACGACCCCTCAGTGACCTCGCGCGTAACCTGCGCTGGTCATGGCACCCCGAGACCCGCGAGCTGTTCCAGGCCGTCGACCCCGACGGCTGGCGGCGTGCGGGCGGCGACCCCGTGCGGATGCTCGCCGCCGTCTCCGCCGAACGGATCTCCGAGCTGACCGGCGACCACCGTTTTCTGCGCCGGCTGGCCACGGCCGGCGCCGACCTGCACGACTACCTCGACGGCCGCCGCTGGTACCAGACCGCGGACGAGGAACCGCAAGGCGCAGGGCCCGGCAGGGAACGGCCGACCGCCATCGCCTACTTCTCGCCGGAATTCGGCATCACCGCCGCCCTGCCGCAGTACTCCGGCGGCCTCGGCATCCTCGCCGGCGACCACCTCAAGGCCGCCAGTGACCTCGGCGTACCCCTGATCGGCGTAGGACTCCTCTACCGGCACGGCTACTTCCGCCAGTCACTCTCCCGGGAGGGCTGGCAGCAGGAGCACTATCCCGTCCTCGACCCCAACGAGCTGCCGCTGACCCTGCTGCGGGAGGCCGACGGCACGCCCGCGCAGATCGCGCTCGCCCTCCCGGGGGGCGGGCAGCTGCGCGCCGTCGTCTGGCAGGCGCAGGTCGGCCGGGTCCCGCTGCTGCTGCTCGACTCCCACGTCGAGGACAACGGCCCCGGCGAACGCGAGGTCACCGACCGGCTCTACGGCGGCGGCAGCGAGCACCGGCTGCTCCAGGAGATGCTGCTGGGCATCGGCGGCGTGCGGGCCGTCCGGGCGTACTGCCGGCTGACCGGCCACCCCGTGCCCGAGGTCTTCCACACCAACGAGGGCCACGCCGGGTTCCTCGGCCTGGAGCGGATCCGCGAACTCGCCGAAGAAGGCATGGAGTTCGGCGCCGCCCTGGAAGCCGTACGGGCCGGCACCGTCTTCACCACGCACACGCCCGTACCCGCGGGCATCGACCGCTTCGACCGCGACCTGGTCGCCCGCCACTTCGGCGACGACGGCGAGCTGCCCGGCATCGACCCGGACCGGATCCTGGAGCTGGGCACCGAGTCCTACCCGGGCGGCAAGCCGGACCTCTTCAACATGGCCGTGATGGGTCTGCGGCTGGCCCAGCGCGCCAACGGCGTCTCCACCCTGCACGGACAGGTCAGCCGCGAGATGTTCGCCGGACTGTGGCCCGGATTCGACGCCGAGGAGGTGCCGATCACGTCCGTCACGAACGGGGTGCACGCACCGACCTGGGTGGCGCCCGAGGTGCTGCGGCTCGGCGCGCGGCAGATCGGCGCCGGGCGGGCCGAGGAGGCGCTGTCCGTCGGCGGTTCGGAGCGCTGGGAGGCGGTCCGCAGCATCCCGGACGCCGCCATCTGGGAGCTGCGCCGCACCCTGCGCGAGCAACTGGTCGCCGAGGTCAGGGAGCGGCTGCGCGCCTCCTGGCGGGAGCGCGGCGCCGGCAGCGCGGAACTGGGCTGGATCGACGATGTCCTCTCGCCCGACGTCCTGACCATCGGGTTCGCCCGCCGGGTCCCCTCCTACAAACGCCTCACCCTCATGCTCCGCGACCCCGACCGGCTGCGGGAGCTGCTGCTGCACCCCGAGCGGCCCCTCCAGATCGTGGTCGCCGGCAAGGCCCACCCCGCCGACGAGGGCGGCAAACGGCTCATCCAGGAGCTGGTGCGGTTCGCCGACGACGCCGGGGTCCGCCACCGCCTGGTCTTCCTTCCCGACTACGGCATGGCGATGGCGCAGAAGCTCTACCCCGGCTGCGACGTCTGGCTCAACAACCCGCTGCGGCCGCTGGAGGCGTGCGGCACCTCCGGCATGAAGGCGGCCCTGAACGGCGCGCTGAACCTGTCGGTGCGCGACGGCTGGTGGGACGAGTGGTACGAGCCGGACTTCGGCTGGACCATCCCGACCGCCGACGGAGCCGCCATCGACGACGACCGGCGCGACGAGCTGGAGGCCAACGCCCTCTACACGCTGCTGGAACAGCAGATCGCGCCGCGCTTCTACGACCAGGGCGAGGCGGGGGTGCCGAGCCGCTGGGTCGAGATGGTGCGCCGCACCCTGGTCACGCTGGGGCCCAAGGTGCTGGCCGGTCGCATGGTCCGCGAGTACGTCGAGCGGCTCTACACCCCGGCCGCGCACGCGCACCGCGCCCTGACTCCGGACGCGGCCCGCGAGCTCGCGGCCCACAAGGCGCGGCTGCGGGCCGCTTGGCCACAGGTCTCGGTGGACCATGTGGAGACCTGCGCCGCCGACGGGCCGGCCCACAGCAGCGCGGAGCTGGGTGCCACCCTGGCGCTGCGGGTCCGGGTGACGCTCGGCGAACTGACCCCTGGGGACGTCGAGGTGCAGGTGGTCTCCGGCAGGGTCGACGGCTCGGACCGGATCACCGACGCCACTGCCCTGCCGCTCAAGCCGACCGCGGGTCCCGACCTCGCGGGCTGCCTCCTCTACGAAGGACCGCTCGCGCTGGACCGCACGGGCTCCTTCGGCTACACCGTCCGCATCCTGCCGGCCCACCGGCTGCTGGCCTCCGGCACCGAACCCGGCCTGGTCGCGGTGCCGGCGGAGGCGGGCGGGCAGACATCGCGGCCGGCCCCGGGGGTGCTGCTGAGGTGACCGCGGGGTACGGGGCCGGTGCGCCGCCGTACCGATGTCGTGCCGTGGCGGCCGGGTGACGTGCTCCGGTCGCCACCCGGCCGCCGGGGTGCCGTGCGGGGGCCGTAGTCGGGCGTCAGTCGCGCCGGTGGACGACGGCCTTGCGGACCAGCCGGTCAGCGGCGAAGCAGAGTTGGTAGGCCGAGTCGGAACCGGCTCGGACGCTGTAGTAGACGCAGGACCAGCCGCCCGGGGGAGAGGGCGTGCCGTCCGGTGGGACGTCCAGAGCGAAGAACGGCAGCGCGGACTCCATCTCGGCGCGCGGCGCCCCGGTCCGCAGGGCGTCGTAGCGGTCCCGGTCCAGCACCGTCCAGGACGGGCTGACCAGGGTGAAGACGCCCATCAGCAGATACAGCGCGGTGATCACCACCAGCGGCACGGTCACCGTCTGCCGCAGCCGGCGCCGCACCTGATGCCTGGCGAGCTCCAACTCCCGCTGTGACGCCGTCACTTCGGCGCGATCTGCGGGCGAGGCCGGTGTGCCTCCGGCGGTCGGCAGCCGGGCGGACACCGCGAAGCCGCCCTCCGGGGTGGGCCCGGTGCGCAAGATGCCGCCCGCCAGTCGTACGCGCTCGTCCAGGCCGACCAGGCCACTGCCGCCGGATATCGCTTCGGGAGCGGGACCGTCGGGGCGAGGGCCGTTCACCACCGACAGTTCGATGTGTCCGGCGGCTCGCACGAGGCGTACCCGTAGGGCAGCACCCGGGGCGTGCTTGGCGGCGTTGGTCAGGGACTCCTGGACGACGCGGTGCAGGGCGCGCCCGGTCATGGCGGGCAGCCCGGCGTCCCCGGCGTCACCCCCGGGGCGTTCCCGGCCGGCCTCCGGCACCTGCTCCAGCGTGACCGTCATGCCCGCGGACCGTGCGTCCTCGACGAGCGCCGGCACGCTCTCGCCGGACGGTGTCCGGGGCGGCGCCTCGTCATCGGTGCGCAGCACGCCGATGATCTCCCGCAGCCGTTCGGTGGCCGTGCCGGCCGCGGCGCGCAGCTCACCTGCCGCCGCCCGGCGGTCCTCGTCCAGGTGCGGGTCGACCTCCAGTGCGCCCGCCCGCAGGGCGATCAGGGCCAGGTCGTGGCCGAGGGAGTCGTGCATGTCGCCGGCGATCCGGGCGCGTTCGCGCAGCCGGGTGCGGTCGGCGACCGCTCGCTGTTCGCGCTCCATCCGCTCGGCGAGCTGCCAGCCGGTGCGGACCAGTGCGCCGTACTGCCGCCGGTAGCGTCCCAGGAGCCACGGCAGCACCACGTTGAGCAGCAGTGTCAGCAACAGGGAGAACCACGGCCACAGCGAGCGGCCGAAAATCGCGCTCAGCGGCAGACCGGCGAGCGCGACGGCGGCGAGCAGCCGCAGCACGGGGCGTGCGGAGGGCAGCCGCACGCCGGCGAGATAGCCGAAGACGGCGAGCGCCAGGCAGTAAGCGGGGGTGAACAGCTCCAGGGAGAGGGCCAGGCTCGCCGCGACCGGCAGCGCCAGCGACACCAACGGCCGTTGTCCGCGCAGCAGTACGCAGACGCCGAGGAGCGGGAAGGCGAGAGCCGTCGCCCACAGGTCCCGGCCGGACAACGCGTTGAAGGCGGTGGCGGGCGGCACGCACAGCAGCAGCCACAGCCCGGCCCCGGGAAGCCGTACCCGCCAACGGTCCGGCAGCGGCTGCCGGAGGAGCCGCACGGGCGTCATGACGCGGGGACCAGACCGGCCTCGTACGCGAGGATCGCCGCCTGGACGCGGTTCTTGAAGCCCAGGCGGGCGAGGATCGCGCTGACGTGCGCCTTGACGGTGCCCTCGACCAGGAACAGCCGCTCGGCGATCTCCGCGTTGGACAGCCCCGCGCCGACCAGCCCGAGGACCTCGCGCTCACGGCCGGTCAGCTCGGCCACCCGGACGCGGGCGGCCACCGCGCGGCCCAACTGCCCCTGTGCCAGGTGGGTGATGACCCGCCGGGCGACGGACGGCGAGAGGGCCGCGCCGCCTTCGGCGACGGCCCGTACCCCGGCGAGCAGCTCCCGGGGGTCACCGGACTTGAGGAGGAAACCGGCGGCGCCCGAGGCGAGGGCGCCGGCGAGGTAGTCGTCCTCGGAGAACGTCGTCAGCATCACGACGGCGGTCCCGGGGGCGGCGGTGGCCAGTTCGGCGGCGGCGCCGAGGCCGTCGAGGCGTGGCATCCGGATGTCCAGGAGCAGCACGTCGGGGCGGTGGGCGCGGGCCAGCTCGACCGCCTGGTGGCCGTCCGCGGCCTCCGCGACGACCTCGATATCGGGCGCGCTCCCCAGGATGGCGCGGACGCCGGCCCGGATGAGCGGCTCGTCGTCTGCCAACAGCACGCGGATCATCCGCACTCCCCCTCATGCGAAAGGGCGGTGTCCGGAGCCTGGCGGACGGCCGGGGGAGTCTTCCCCCGGCCGCCGCCGGCACCGGACACCGCCCACTCTTGGGGTTCACGCTACCCCGGAGTGATCAGCGACCGCTCACAAGTACCCGCGATGCGGAGTTACTTGACGGCGACACCGGTCCACGCGGCCTCGACACCCTTGACCTCGGCGCCGTCCGCACCGTAGAGGTCGGTGGCGGCCTTGACCGTCGCCTCACGCGCGGCCTTGTAGTCGGTGTTCGAGGTCATGTACTCGGTCAGGGCCTTGAACCAGATCTTCTCGGCCTTCTCCCGGCCGATGCCCTCGACCTTCTTGCCGTCCGCCGTCGGGCTGTCGTACTTGACGCCACCGATCTCCTTCGCGCCGCTGCCCTCGGACAGCAGGTAGAAGAAGTGGTTGGCGACACCCGAGGAGTAGTGCGGGTCGAGACCACCGGTGCTGGAGTCCCAGTTGTCCTGCGACGAGCCGTCCTTGGAGGGCTTGTCCATGTAGCGCAGCGGGGTGCCGTCGCCGTTGATGTCGATCTTCTCGCCGATGAGGTAGTCGCCCGGGTCCTTGTCGTTCTTGGCGAAGAACTCGGCCGAGGTGCCGAAGATGTCGGAGGTGGCCTCGTTGAGGCCGCCGGACTCACCGCTGTAGGTGAGGTTGGCGGTCGCGGAGGTGACACCGTGCGACATCTCGTGGGCCGCGACGTCGAGGGCGGTGAGCGGGGCCTTGTTGCCCTCGCCGTCGCCGTACGTCATGCAGAAGCAGCTGTCGTCCCAGAAGGCGTTGACGTAGCTGTCGCCGTAGTGGACGCGGGAGAAGGCGCCCTTGCCGTCGCCCTTGATGCCGGCGCGACCGTGCACGGTCTTGTAGTAGTCCCAGGTCACGGCCGCGCCGTAGTGGGCGTCGACGGCCGCGGTCTGCGGGTCGTCGGGCTTGCCGGTGCCCCAGGCGTCGTCCTCGTCGGTGAAGGCCTTGCCGTCGCCGGACTCGCCGTTCTCCAGGTTGGTGGTCTTGTGGCCACCGCGGTCCGCGTCGGTCAGCGTGAAGCCGGAGCCCTCCTTGGAGGTGCCCAGCTCGACGCTGCCGCTGTACTCGCTCTCGCCCTTGCCGGTGTGGATCTCGTCGTACTGGAAGAGCTTCTTGCCGCTGTTGGCGTCGGTGATGACGTGCATCCGGCTGGGGGTGCCGTCCTTCTGGACGCCCTTGACGACGGTGTCGTAGGCCAGCACGGACTTGCCGTCGGCGGCCCAGACGACCTTCTTGGGCGCCGGCGCGTCGGCCTTCGCCGCCTTGATGGACTTCGCCGCGGTGCCGTGCGCGGACTTCGCGGCGGTCTGCGGGGCGATCTTCGGCGTGGTGGAGGCCACCTTGATCGACTTGCCGGTCGACTTGGTGGTGCTCTTGATGGCGCCGCCCTTGGCGGTGTGCACGATCAGGTCGCCGCCCAGGACCGGCAGGCCGGCGTAGGTGCGGTCGTAGCGGGTGTGCGTGGTGCCGTCGGCGTCCTTGATGACGTCCTTGACGACCAGCTTCTCCTGCGCGCCGAGGCCGAGCTCCTTGGCGGTCTGCGCCTTGGTTGCGCTCGCGTCGCGCAGCAGTTCCGCGCGGTGGGAGGCGCTGAGCTTGAGCGGCGTGCCGCCCTGCTCGGTGGTCTGCGTGGGGGACGCGCCCGCGGTACCTGCGGTGATGCCTGCGGCCAGGAGGGCCGCTGCGGCGACGACGGTACCGGTGACACGGGTCTTACGAGATATGCGGGGGGTCACGCGTGCTCCTTCAACTTTGCCAAGTGGTGGGGGTGCAAAGCGATGCGGGTGTGACGTGCGTCGGGAAGACTGCCATTCGAACGCGTGCATGTCAGGAGGGTGTCGGCATGTTGGCCGAAAATCGTTCGTACAGAGAAGATCGCTGTTCGCATAACGGAGTCGGGCGCCGCCCCCGATGATCCGGGAGCGACGCCCAACTTGACTGTTCAGCAGGTCAGTTGTGGTGGAGCGGATGATTCCGGCCTGCTTCTTTCATACCCGGGTGACGCCGAGGTGCCGGCGCCGGTCAGAAGGTGAGCTTCCAGCCGTTGATGTATCCGGTGTCCCGGGCGTAGACGTCCTGGACCCGCAGCTTCCAGGTGCCGTTCGCCGTCTCCGAGGAGGCGTTGACCGTGTAGGTCGCCTTCACGTTGGCCGCCGAGTCGGTCGCGCTGGAGTTCTTCAGCCGGTAGGCCGTACCGTCCGGGGCGATCAGGTCCAGGACCAGGTCACCGCGGTAGGTGTGGACGATGTCGACGTCCGCCTTCAGCGTGCTCGGCGCGTTTCCGCTGCGGGTCACCGCGACCGGCGAGGTGACCGCGGCGCCCGCGTCCGGGATCGCGACGTCATCGGCGTTCTCGAAGACGTTGCTGCCGCCGGCCGGGTTGACCGTCCAGGTGAAGGCGGCCGTCCCGGTCTTCTTGGCCGCGTCGGTGACCGTGACCGTCACGTTGCCGGTGCCGGCCGTGGTCGGCGTACCGGAGACCAGACCGGTGCTCGCGTTGATCGACAGGCCCGCGGGCAGTCCGGTCGCCGCGTACGACAGGGCGCCCGCCGTGCCGCTGGAGGCCTTGATCTGCAGACTCGCCGCCTGGTTCACGGTGCTCGTCTGGTTGCCCGGGTTGGTGACGCTGACCGCGCCGGTGTCCGGCACCCGGGATCCGACGTTGACCGCCGCCCAGGTGTTGGCGACGGTGTTGTACGTCGCGCTGCCCTGGCCGAAGAGGTCGGCGGCCGCCGACAGCGTGGCGGTGCGCGCCGCCGCGTAGTTGGTGTTCGCGCTCATGTACTGGCTGAGCGCCTTGAACCAGATCTTCTCGGCGTTGGCCCGGCCGATGCCCGGCACCGGCAGGTTGTCGTACGTCGGGCTGTCGTAGTGGACGCCGTTGATGTCCTTCGCGCCGCTGCCCTCGGACAGCAGGTAGAAGAAGTGGTTGGCGACACCTGAGGAGTAGTGCACGTCGACGTTGCCGATACCGGAGTACCAGTAGTCCTTGGACGCGCCGTCCTTGCTGGGCTTGTCCATGTAGCGCAGCGGCGTGCCGTCGCCGTTGATGTCGATCTTCTCGCCGACGAGGTAGTCGCCGACGTCGCTGCTGTTGTTGGCGTTGAACTCCACGGCGGCGGCGAAGATGTCGGAGGTGCCCTCGTTGAGGCCACCGGACTCACCGCTGTAGGTGAGGTTGGCGGTGGCCGCGGTGACGCCGTGCGTCATCTCGTGGGCCGCGACGTCGATGGAGGTCAGCGGGGCGGCGTTGCCGCTGCCGTCGCCGTACGTCATGCAGAAGCAGCTGTCGCTCCAGAAGGCGTTGACGTAGTTGTTGCCGTAGTGGACCCGGCTGTAGGCGCCCACGCCGTCGCCCCTGATGCCGCTGCGGCCGTGCACGTTCTTGTAGTAGTCCCAGGTCAACGCGGCGCCGTAGTGGGCGTCGACGCCGGCGGTCTGGACGTTCTGCGGGGTGCCGTCGCCCCAGGTGTCGTCCGGGTCGGAGAACAGCGTCCCGGTGCCGGACGAGCCGTGGTTGAGGTTGTACGTCTTGTGGTTGCCGCGGCCGGTGTCGGTCAGCGTGTACGAGGGCGCGGTGCCGAGCGTCACCTTGCCGCTGTACTGGCTGTTGCCGGTGCCGTTCTCGATCCCCTGGTACTCGAAGATCTTGGCGCCGTTGGTGGCATCGGTGATCACGTGCAGCTCGTTGGGCGTGCCGTCGTGCTGCAGCCCGCCGACCACGGTCTCGTACGCGAGCACCGGCTTGCCGTCGGCGACCCAGACCACCTTGCGCGGGGCCTTGGCGGCCTCGGTCTTCTTCGAGCCCTGCGCCTGCGCGGACTTCACGGCCTTCGCCTCGGCCGTGGCCGCCTTGATCTTCGCGGTGGTGCCGGCGACCTTGAGCTGGGAGCGGACGGCCTTGGTGACGCCCTGGAGCGCTCCGGCCTTGCTCTCGTGCACCACGAGGTCACCGCCGAGGACGGGCAGCCCGTCGTAGGTGCGCTCGTAGCGGGTGTGCGTGGTGCCGTCGACGTCCTTCGAGACGTCCTTGACGACGAGCTTCTCCTTCGCGCCGAGCTTGAGTTGCCGGGCGGTGTCGGCGGTGGTGGCGCCGGCCTCCCGGATCAGCTCCGCGCGCTGGGAGGGGGACAGCTTGGCCGGTACGGCGCCGGGGTCGGGCGCGGCGTGGGTGGTGCCCGGCCGGGGTGCGGCCGCGGCTCCGGTGCCGGCTTGCACGCCGACGGCCAGCATCGCCGTGGCGGCGACCAGTGCGCCGGTCGCTACGGCGCGTCCATGGGGGGTGCGTCTCACACTGACTCCTTCTGCGGTGGCCGACGTGACGGTGCGGCCGAGGGGGACCGGGCGGCGAAGCGGCCGTCCGGGCAGAGCGAGGCAGAACACGTGGAACGTGTGGGGGGAGACGTACGGGTGGAACGGTGGATCACGGAACCGTGGAACACGGAACGGTGGAGCGCATGGAGCGAACTGCCGTGGGGAGTGGTGCTGTGGGGCCCCGTGCGGCGGTTGCGGGGAAGAGTCCCACCACGGATGTGCGATTGTCAGGATCGGTTCAACTAATTGGCCGGAAACCGTCCGTTGCGCGAAATCCATGTCCGGAAGGCGGACGGACCGGCGGTGACCGGGGGGCTACGGGGCGCGGTCCGGGCCGGGCGCCGCGGGCGCGTCGGTCCGTTCGCCGTGCCGGGAGCGCCAGGACCTCCAGAGCGCGGCGTAGGCACCGTCCGCCGCCACGAGGTCGTCGTGGGTGCCGAGTTCGGTCAGCCGGCCGCCCTCCATGACGGCGACCCGGTCCGCGTCGTGCGCGGTGTGCAGCCGGTGCGCGATGGCGATGACCGTACGGCCCGTCAGGACGGCGGCCAGCGCCCGCTCCGTGTGCCGGGCGGTCCGCGGATCGAGCAGCGCCGTCGCCTCGTCCAGGATCAGGGTGTGCGGGTCGGCCAGCACCACGCGGGCGAGGGCCAGTTGCTGGGCCTGCGCGCCGTCGGGCCGGTGGCCGCCGGGGCCCAGCTCGGTGTCCAGGCCGTCCGGCAGCTCCGCCGCCCACTCGGCACCGACCGCGGCGAGCGCGGCCCGCAGCGCGGCGTCGTCTGCCTCCGGCGCGGCCATCCGCAGGTTGTCCCGCACGGTCCCCAGGAACACGTGGTGCTCCTGGGTGACGAGGACGACCTGCCGGCGGAGCGTCTCGGGCGGCAGCTCGGCGATCGGCACCCGCCCGACGGTCACCGAGCCGGTACGCGGCGCGTCGATTCCCGCCAGCAGCCGGCCCAGGGTGGACTTTCCCGCGCCGGAGGGGCCGACGAGGGCGATCCGCTCGCCCGGTCGGATCGTCAGGTCCACGCCGTGCAGGACGTCGCCGGGGCGCGTGCCGGTGCTGCCGGGGGTGCCGTCCGGCCCGTGCCCGACGTCCCCGTGGGCATAGGCGTAGCGGACGCCGGACACGTCGATGCGGTCGTCGACGGGGGACGGACCGGGGGCCGGGGAGGGCGCCGGGACACGCGGAGCGGCCACGGCGCCGGCGGCCCGTGCGGACCTCGGGGCCCGCGCCAGTCCTTCCACGCGCGCGAAGGCGGCCCCGCTGCTCTGCAACTGCTCGACCCAGAAAAGGATCTTGTCCAGCGGCGCCGACACCTGCCGCATGTAGAGCGCCGCGGACACCACCACCCCCAGCGGGACCGTGCCCTGCCCGTGCAGCGCACCGCCGATCAGCAGCACACCGACCACGGGGAGGGCTGCGGAGATGTCCATGGCCGGAAAGAGCACACTGCGCAGGAAGAGCGTGCGGGTGCGCGTGCGGCGGCACCGCTCGATCGCCTCCTCGCTCGCGGCGGTCCTGCGCTCCCGCAGGCCGAGGGCCTCGATGGTCCTGGCCCCGGCCGCGTTCGCCGCGAGCAGCTCGGCGAGCGCGGAATTGGCCGCCCCCTCGGCGAGATACGCGGCGTGCGCACGGCGCAGGTACCAGCGGGTGGCGAAGAGACACCCGAGCAGGCCGGCACCGCACGCCCCGAGCAGCGGATCGAGCACCACCACCGCGCCGAGCAGGAACACCGCCTCCACCAGCGCGATGAAGACCTCCGGCGCGGCATCCCGCAGCGTCCTGGCGACCGTCGCGACGTCCGCGGTGCCGCGGGCCGTCAGATCGCCCGTACCGGCCCGCTCCACGGTCGCCGCGGGCAACGCCAGCGCCCGGTCGACGAACTGCTCGCGCACCCGCGCGAGGGTCCGCTCCCCGAAGCGGTGGCCGACGTACCAGGCGTAGCGCGCCAGCAGCAGCTGCGCCGCCGCGCACACCACGATCACGAGCGCCAGCCGGTCCACGGTGTGCACCCCGCCCCCGTCGCGCACCGTGTCGACGATCCGGCCCAGCAGCCACGGGCCGACCAGACCGGCACCCGCGGCCAGGACGTTCAGGGTGATCATGAGGGTGAAGGCGCGCCCGTCCCGCCGGATCAGCCGCAGCGAGGCGCGCCGGGTCTCGGCGGGACCGGCCACCGGAAGCGCGCCCTTTGCCGGGTCGGCGGCCCGCTCGGGCCCCATGGCGCTCACCGGGCGCCCTCCGGAGACACCGGCGCGCCGCCGGTACGGTCCGGACCGCCGGTACGGGCCGGGTCTTCCGCGGACTCGGGCCCGTCGGAGGGGACATCGCGTCCGGCCGGTTCCTCAGCGGGCGCCGGTGTCTCCCCGCCGCCGTCCGGTGCCTCGTCGTCCTCGCCGCGGGAGACCAGACGGCGGTAGCCGGGGTGGCCGTCGAGGAGCGCACGGTGACTGCCGACGGCCTCGACCCGGCCGTCGACCAGGTAGTAGACGGTGTCGGCCCGGTCCAGAACCAGCGGGGAGGTGCTCGTGACGACGGTGGTACGGCCCGCCCGCGCGGCGTGCAGCCGGGTCGCGAGACCGGCCTCGGTGTGTGCGTCGACCGCCGAGGTCGGCTCGACCGCGAGCAGCACCTCCGGGTCGGCCAGCAACGCCCGTACCAACCGGACGCGCTGACGCTGCCCGCCGGAGAGATTGCGGCCCTGGGCCTCGATCGCCGTGTCGAGCCCCTCGGGCAGCCCTCGGACGATGTCCTGCGCCATGGCGGTGTGGACAGCGCGGTCGATCGCCTCCGTGTCGCGGGCCCGCCGCCCGGAGACCACCTCGCGCAGAGTCCCGGCGAACAGGTCGGCCTCGTTGTCGGCGACCAGGATCCGCTCGCGGAGCATGTCCGGCGCGAGCGCGTCGAGGCGCACCGCGCCCCACGTCGCCGCCGAGTCCGCGAACCGGCCCAACCGGTCGATCACCGATGCGGACCGCTCCGGCCGGGCGCAGGCCAGGGCGGTCAGCTGTCCGGGCGTCACCTCCACACCGGAGGCCGGATCGTGCAGCGCGGACGCCACCTCGGGCCCGCGGCTCGCCCCGTCGGCCGGCGCCGGCTCCAGGTTCAGGAACCGGACGACCCGGCGGGCGGCGACCAGGCCCCGGGTGAGGTCGTAGCCGCCCTCGATCAGGAAGGAGACCGGCACCACCAAGGCCGCCGCGTATCCGTAGACCGCCACCAACTCGCCCACCGTGATGGCCCCTTGGGCGGCCATCCGGGCGGCGAGCCAGGTCACCGCGGCGAGGAACAGCGTCGGCAGGCCGACCCCCAGGGCCTGGATCCAGCTGGTCACCGCCCCGACCCGGTAGCCCTCGGCCCGCAACTCCCGTGCCTCGCGGTGGTAGCGGTCCGCGAACACCCCTTTGCCGCCCAGGCCATTGAGCACGCGCAGCCCGCCCACCATGTCCGTGAGCCGGGCCGCGAGCCCGCTCTGCCGCTCGCGGTAGTGCGTCTCCGCGCCCTGGAGCCGGCCCAACAGCGGTCCGACCAGCACCGCGAGCAGCGGCACCCCCACCAGGACCACCGCGGCCAGCAGCGGGGAGACGGCCAGGAGCAGGGCGGCGACGACCGCGTACGCCAGGACCGCGCCGACGCCGGGCCCGGTGACCGTCAGGGTCTGGCTGATCACGGCGACATCACCGATCCCGATCGTGACCACCTCGCCGGCCGTCACCTGGCGCGGCAGCGCGGCGCCCAGCCGCATGGTGTGGGCCACGAGGGCGCGTACCGTGCGGAAGGTCGCGTCCATCCGGATCCTGGTCATCGTGCGGTGCCGCATGACCGCCAGCACGGCGTTCAGCACCCCGACGGCCAGCAGCACGCCGGTCCAGCCGACCAGTGCCGCGGTGTGCCCCGGCGCCAGGCCCTCGTCGATGGCCCGGGAGAGCACGTACGGGGGCAGCATCAGCCCCACCATCCACAGGCTCCCGAGCGACGCCCCGGCGGCAACACGCCGCCGCTGACGGACGACCAGCCACCACAGATACCGCCCGGGGCCACGGTGGTACGCGGCGCCCGGACCCGCCCCCGCGTCAGTCATGCCCGCACCCTACGGGAGCGGGCCGGGCGCCAGGTGGGGGCCGAAGCGGGCCGCCCGACGCCCGTGCCCTTACCCCGGAACCGCCCGGAACAGCAGCACCGACCGGCCCGGGACGGTGAGGGTGCTGCCCGCCGGGTGCCGCTCGGCCGGGGTGTCCGGGGGCGGTTGCTCGTCGTGGGAGGTGTCGATGACGACCTCGTACTCCGCGGCCCAGGGCTGCCCCGGGAGGGTGACCGTACGGGGCCGGTGGTCGGCGTGGAGGAAGACGAGGAAGCTGTCGTCGACGATGCGGACGCCCTGGCTGTCGCGTTGGGGGATGTCGTTGCCGGAGAGGTACATGCCCAGGGTGGCCCCGGGCGCGTACCAGTCCTGTTCGGTCATCTCGGTGCCCGCCGCCGTGAACCACGCCAGGTCGCGCAGCCCGCTCTGCCCTTGCGGACGGCCGGAGAAGAAGGCGCGGCGGCGGAGCACCGGATGGGCGCGGCGCAGGGCGATCAGGCGGGCGGCGAGCTCGGCCAGCGGGCGCCATCGCGGGTCGTCGAGGAGTGACCAGTCGAGCCAGCTGACCGGGGAGTCCTGGCAGTAGGCGTTGTTGTTGCCGTGCTGGGTGCGGCCCATCTCGTCGCCCGCGACCAGCATCGGGACGCCGGTGGACAGCAGCAGGGTGGTGAGGAGGTTGCGGAGCTGGCGGCCGCGCAGGGCCACGATGTCGGGGTCGTCGCTCTCGCCCTCCGTGCCGCAGTTCCAGGCGCGGTTGTCGTGGGTGCCGTCGCGGTTGCCCTCGCCGTTGTCGTCGTTGCGCTTGTGCTCGTAGGTGACCAGGTCGCGGAGGGTGAAGCCGTCGTGGGCGGTGATGAAGTTGACCGAGGCGTACGGGCGGCGGCCGCCCCAGGCGTACAGGTCGCTGGATCCGGAGAGGCGGTAGCCCAGGTCGCGGACGTCGGGCTGGGCGCCGCGCCAGAAGTCGCGGACGGTGTCGCGGTAGTGGTCGTTCCACTCCGTCCACAACGGGGGGAAGGCGCCGACCTGATAGCCGCCGGAGCCGACGTCCCACGGCTCGGCGATCAGTTTGACCCGGCGCAGTACGGGGTCCTGGGCGATGACGGCGAGGAACGGGGAGAGCATGTCGACGTCGTGCATGGAGCGCGCCAGCGCGGCGGCGAGGTCGAAACGGAAGCCGTCCACGCCCATTTCGGTCACCCAGTAGCGCAGCGAGTCGGTGATCAGACGCAGCACCTGGGGCTGTACGACATGCAGGGTGTTGCCGCAGCCGGTGTAGTCGGCGTAGCGGCGCGGGTCGTCCTGGAGGCGGTAGTAGCCGCGGTTGTCGATGCCGCGGAGGGAGAGGGTGGGGCCCAGTTCGCCGGCCTCCGCGGTGTGGTTGTAGACGACGTCCAGGATGACTTCGATGCCGGCGTCGTGCAGGGCCCGCACCATCCGTTTGAATTCGCCGACCTGCTGGCCGCGGGTGCCGGTGGCGGCGTACCCGGCGTGTGGCGCGAAGTAGCCGATGGAGTTGTAGCCCCAGTAGTTGCGCAGCCCGCGGCGCACCAGGTGGTCCTCGTGCGCGAACTGGTGGACGGGCAGCAGTTCGACGGCGGTGACGCCGAGCCGGATGAGGTGCTCCAGCGCCGCCGGGTGGGCCAGACCCGCGTAGGTGCCGCGCAGGTGTTCCGGGATGCCGGGGTGGCGCATGGTGAAGCCGCGCACGTGCAGTTCGTAGAGGACGGAATCCGGCCAGGGCGTCTTGGGCCGGCGGTCGTCCCGCCACTCGTCGCCCGTGTCGTCCCCCGGGTCCCCGCCGACCACCACGCCCTTGGGGACGTACGGCGCGGAGTCCTGTTCGTCGCGCACCGTGTCCGCTATCTGCTGCTGCGGCCAGTCGCGGACGTGGCCGTAGAGCTGGGCGGGCAGGGCCGGCGGGGTGTCCGCGCCGACCGTGGCCCCGAAGTCGCCGTCCACGGCCCGGGCGTAGGGGTCGAGGAGCAGCTTCGCCGGATTCCAGCGGGCGCCGGTCCACGGATCCCAGCGGCCGTGCACGCGGTAGCCGTAGCGCTGCCCGGGGCGGACACCGGGCAGGAAACCGTGCCAGATCTCGTGCGTCAGCTCGGTGAGGGGATGGCGGGTCTCGTGCTCCTCGTCGTCGAAAAGACAGATCTCCACGGCTTCGGCGCCACCCGCCCACAGGGCGAAGTTGGTGCCCGCGACGCCGTCGGGCCCGGTGCGGTAACGGGCGCCGAGGGGCGTCGGACTGCCGGGGCGGACGGTGGAGGGCGGGGTGAGCGCGGGGCCCGGCATGCCGTGCGCCGGGGGTGCGGACCGCTGTCGCGACCCGCTCCGTCCGTCCGGCCCGGCCTGCCCGCCCCGCCCCTCCGATCCGTCCGGTCCCTCCTGTACTGCCTCCTGCTCGGGTGCGCTCGACACGTGCCGGCCTCCTGCGGCTCATGGCTCGGTCGGGCGGCGGCCGTGCCCGGCGTCCCAGCCGTGCGTCTTTCCCCGCCCTCGGAGTTGTTCTTCCCGCAACCGGGCGTTGCCTCACGCTTTCCGCCCGTCCGGGCCTCGCTGATCTGAACGGGACATACCGATTCATGGCGTACCCGTCCACTCACACATCATCAGTCACAATTCGGTGCATGACCGTCCATGTGAAGCGTCGACCGAAGGTCCGAGCGAACTGCCGCGTGCGGGGCCCGGTGGAAGGCATGGCCCGCGGGCAGGCGCGGCACCGGCGGCGCGCCGCCCGCGCGGGCCGCGCCGCTCTGGTGGTGGTCGCCGCGCTCGCGGCGGTGGCGACGGCCGGCTGCGGTGGTTCGGACGCGCTGATCGGCGGCAAACCGCGCTCCCCGCAGGAGACGATCCGGGTCACGCCGGACAACGGCACCCACGGCGTACGGCCCGACGGGCGGTTCGAGGTCCGGGTGCCGGACGGGCGGCTGGAGCGGGTCGAGGTCCGGCGGACCGGGGACGCCGGTGCGGCGGTCGTCGCCGGCCGCCTCTCGCAGGACGGCCTGAGCTGGCGGCCGCTGCCGGGCCCGCTCGAACTCGGGTCGAAGTACACCGTCGACGCGGTGGCCCTGGACGGCTCGGGCCGTCGCTCGGCCCGCCACACCACGTTCACCACCTTCGTGCCGGCGCACCGCTTCATCGGCTTCTACACGCCGGAGAACCGCACCACGGTCGGCACCGGCATCATCGTCTCGCTGGACTTCAACCGGCGGATCGTCGACCGCGCCGCCGTCGAGCGCGCCGTCACGGTCAACGCCGAGCCGGCGGTGGAGATCGCCCCGCACTGGTTCGGCCGTCGGCGGCTGGACTTCCGGCCCCGCGAGCGCTGGAGGCCGGGCACCCAGGTCACCTTGGATCTGCGGCTGCGCGATGTGAAGGCCGGGCCGGGCATCTACGGGACGCAGCGCAAGACCATCCGCTTCCGGATCGGCCGGGACCAGATCAGCATCATCGACGTCGCCAAGCACCGCATGACGGTGCGTCGGTCCGGTCGGGTGCTGGCGACCCTGCCGATCACCGCGGGCAACGCCGAGAATCCGACCTACAACGGGAAAATGGTGATCCTGGAGCGGCACTCGGTGACGCGGATGGACGGGGACACCGTCGGCTTCGGCGCCGAGTACGACATTCCGGACGTCCCGCACGCGATGCGCCTCACCCGGTCGGGGACCTTCCTGCACGGCAACTACTGGGCGCGGCCCCAGGTCTTCGGCGCCGCCAACACCAGCCACGGCTGCGTGGGGCTCAAGGACCTCAAGGGCGGCGGCCCGGGCACCCCGGCCGGCTGGCTCTTCGCCCACTCGCGGGTCGGGGACACCGTGGAGGTGCGCAACTCACGTGACCGCATCGTCGCTCCGAGCAACGGCCTCGGTGGCTGGAACATGCCCTGGGAGAAGTGGAAGCAGGGAAGCGCGCTGGGCTGACCCGGCCCCGGAACCCCCGCCATACGGTGGATTTCAGGCGGAACCGCGCCACCGCCGGCCACCGTCGGAACGGCTTCGCGCCACCCCGCACACTTGGGACGAAACGGTGACATGAGTGAGCAGTTCAACTGTCGCCGCGGTGTGGTTATCTAACGGCAAGCGCGCGGTTGTTCGCGTCCGCGCGCGGGGGACTGCGGGCGGTGCGAGGGGAAAAGGGGCCAGTCGTGGATGTGCAGCCGAATTCGGGGGTGCCGGCTCGCCGGCGGCGGCGACACAGGGGCGGAGGTCCGCTCGCGTTGCTGCTCGGCGGCCTGCTGTTCGCGGTCACCGCGTGTGGGGGTGACGACGGCGACGGCAACGCGCCGGCCGGGAAGGCGGGCGCCGACAAGGCCGCCTCGCAGGCAGCCGTGACGATAGCGCCCAAGGACGGCGCGGAGGATGTCGCCACCAGCGGTGCGCTGAAGGTGACGGCCCAGAAGGGCAAGCTGAAGTCCGTCAAGGTCAAGGACGGCAAGGGCAATGAGGTCGGCGGGAAGATATCCGGCGGCGGCGCCCGGTGGCAGCCGAGCGGTCACCTCGGCGCCTCGACCGAGTACACCGTCGACGCGATAGCGGTCGACGGCCAGGGCCGCGAGTCCGCCGAGCACTCCACCTTCACCACGCTCGTTCCCAAGAACACCTTCATCGGCCAGTACACCCCCGAGAACGGCCAGCAGGTCGGCGTGGGGATGCCGGTCTCGATCCGCTTCACCCGCGGGATCACCGACCCGCGGGCCGTCGAGGGCGCCATCAAGGTCACGGCGAAGCCGTCGGTCCCGGTCGAGGGCCACTGGTTCGGCAACGACCGCCTCGACTTCCGGCCGGAGAAGTACTGGGCGGCCGGCACCAAGGTCACCCTCACGCTCAACCTCGACGGCGTCGAGGGCCGCCCCGGGGTCTACGGCACGCAGGCCAAGGAGGTCTCCTTCACCGTCGGCCGCAGCCAGGTGAGCACCGTCGACGCCTCGGCGAAGAAGATGACCGTCGTCCGGGACGGCAAGACGATCAAGACCATCCCGATCACCGCCGGCGCACCCGGCACCGAGACCTACAACGGGCAGATGGTGATCAGCGAGAAGCACCCGGTGACGCGCATGAACGGCGACACCGTCGGCTTCGGCGGCGAGTACGACATCAAGGACGTGCCGCACGCGATGCGGCTGAGCAACTCCGGCACCTTCATCCACGGCAACTACTGGTCGGGCAAGCCGACCTTCGGCAGCCGCAACGCCAGTCACGGCTGCGTCGGCCTGTTCGACCAGCGCGGCGGCGGGGACGGTTCCACCCCCGCGGCGTGGTTCTTCGGCAACTCCCTCATCGGGGACGTGGTGATCGTCAAGAACTCGCACGACGAGACGATCCAGCCGGACAACGGCTTCAGCGACTGGAACCTCTCCTGGGAGCAGTGGAAGGCCGGCCAGTAGGGCGGCAGACGGACCGCGGAGAGTGCGGTGGGCCCGGCGCGCTGTGACCAAGTGCACCGGGTCCGCTGTCGTTAACGCGTACTAACCTTTCGGTATGACTGTGAATCTCGAGGTCGCCGAGGGCGTGGGCACCATCCGCCTGGACCGCCCGCCGATGAACGCACTGGACATCGCCACCCAGGACCGGCTGCGCGAGCTGGCCGAGGAGGCCACCCGCCGCGACGATGTGCGCGCCGTCGTCATCTGGGGCGGCGAGAAGGTGTTCGCGGCCGGCGCGGACATCAAGGAAATGCAGGCCATGGACCACCCGGCCATGATCGTGCGGTCCAAGGCGCTGCAGGACTCCTTCACCGCGGTGGCCCGGATCCCCAAGCCGGTGGTCGCCGCGGTCACCGGCTACGCGCTGGGCGGCGGCTGCGAGTTGGCGCTCTGCGCCGACTTCCGGATCGCCGCCGGGAACGCCAAGCTCGGCCAGCCCGAGATCCTGCTCGGCCTGATCCCGGGCGCCGGTGGCACCCAGCGGCTGGCCCGGCTGGTGGGCCCGTCCAAGGCCAAGGACCTGATCTTCACCGGCCGGCAGGTCAAGGCCGACGAGGCCCTCGCCCTCGGTCTGGTCGACAGGGTCGTACCCGCCGCCGAGGTCTACGAGCAGGCGCACGCCTGGGCGTCGCGGCTGGCGTCGGGTCCCGCGCTGGCGCTGCGCGCCGCGAAGGAGTCGATCGACGCGGGCCTGGAGACCGACATCGACAACGGGCTGACGATCGAACGCAACTGGTTCGCCGGGCTGTTCGCGACCGAGGACCGGGAGACCGGTATGCGCAGCTTCGTCGAGGAAGGCCCGGGCAAGGCCAAGTTCCGCTGAAACGGCTGGTGTTGGCGGTGCGAATGAGGTTTGCCCGTGAGTCCATGCCTCGTGTGGGGGAATCACGGAAAACTTCTTCGCGCCCCTGCGGGGCCTTCTCGGGCACGCCGGGTGATCACTCGTGCACGAGAGGTCATCGCAGGTCAGGCGGGCTGTGAAGGGCCCCTGACTGCCATTGGCGTATGTCCCGCCAGGGGTGCGGAACCGGTGATTCCGGGCAACGGATTCCCTCGGTTCCGCTCCCGTGGTGGCCAAGTAACGGCCATGATGGGGGGCATGGCGGGCCTCGAAGGAATGGAGCAGCCGCGGCCGCGGAGCGGCACGGCCGCCGCATGCTGGGAACTCCCCGGTGCGGGCGCGGACATGGCGTCCGCTCCCGGCGGCCCGGTGTCCGTGGCACTCGATCTGGTCGGCGATCCGACCGTCGACGAGGTCCGGCTGCCCTCGCGCCCCGAATCCGCCGGCACCGCCCGCCGGCTGACCGCCTCCGTGCTGCTGCGGCAGTGGGCGCTCTCGCCCCAGCTCGCCGAGCATGCCGTGCTGTTGGTCTCGGAGCTGGTGGGCAACGCCGTTCGCCACACCGGCGCCCGCACCTTCGGGCTGCGCATGCTGCGCCGCCGCGGCTGGATCCGTATCGAGGTGCGTGACCCCTCGCGCGGTCTGCCGTGCCTGATGCCCGTTCAGGAGATGGACACCAGCGGCCGCGGCCTCTTCCTCGTCGACAAGCTCTCCGACCGCTGGGGCGTGGATCTGCTGCCGCGCGGCAAGACGACGTGGTTCGAGATGCGGGTGACCGACCGCTGAGGCGACCGCCCGCGGCGGACTCCGGAGAGAGGGACCGGGGCCTCCCGCGGGGTGCGCGGGCGAGGCCCCGGTCGGCCGATCTCCGGCGGGCGGAAGGGGTGTGCCCGCGGGATCGGGAACGTTCCCGGATCACCGGGGGGCGTCGTGCTCGACTATCGCAGGCCGGAAGCCGAGCCACCAAAGCGGCACTGACGGGCATAGCGGAATCAATCACCCAAAGTGCCGGACGATCGTAGGTGAGCTGCGCCACCGGCCTCCATCTCTGCGACCGCGCGCGCGATTTCGCGTGTGATGGTGCGAGTGGAGTGACGCGGGCGCGCGAACGGCGGAAGCGCGCCCGGTCCGCGCCGGGCGGCCCGGAGAGGGTCCGTAGGATGGGACGTTCACGCTCGCGCCAGGCACCGAGGAGGGGACACATGCGGCAGGTGCGCCGGTCGGCCACGATGACCCTGCTGCTGCTCCTCGCGGTCACCTTCGGGCCGCTGCTGTGCCGGATCGGCGGCGACCAGGCGTGGCTCGCCGGCCGCGCCGCGACGGCCGCCGCCGGCCCCGCGGTGGGCGCTGCCGCCCCCGCGACGGGGCCAGCGGGTGCCCAACGACCGGCGACCGGAAGGGACGTGACCGCCGGCCCACGCGGCGGGCCGCCCCGGGGCGCCCCCATCGCCGTGGCCGACACCGCGAAGAAGTGCTCGGGCCGGCACGCACCCGCACCCGACGAGTCCGTCCCGCTGCCCGCCCCGCACCGCGGCGAACCGCTCGCGTCCACGACCGCCGGCCCGGCGCCGCTCGCCGCCGACGCGCCCGCGCAGTACGCCCTGGCCAGGCCCCCGACGAACAACGCACCCGCCACCGATCCCTTCGCGCTCCAGCCCGTCCTGCGGATATAGGCCGCTGCCCCGACGCACCGGCCCGTATGTCCACTCCGCACGTCTGGAGCTTCCGCATGCCCACATCCGCTTCTCCCACCCGCAAAATGGCCGCCCTCGGCGCGGTCATCGCCCTCGTCGTGGCGGTCGTCGCCCTCGGCATCGCCGTCGGCAAGTCCGTCGAGGGCAGCCGCGACGCCGGCGGCACCGGTCAGCCGCAAGCCGCCTCCTCCGCCCCCGCGGAGGTGGACGCCGCCCAGCAGAAGATGTTCGACGACCTCGCCGCGCAGACCAGCCGTCGCGAGGAGGGCGACCCGCTCGCCATCGGCACGAAGGACGCCCCGGTGGTCCTCGTCGAATACGCCGACTACCAGTGCTCGTTCTGCGGGCGCTTCACCCGCGAGACCCAGCCCGAGCTGGTCAAGAAGTTCGTCGACGCCGGCACTCTGCGGATCGAGTTCCGCAACTTCCCGCTCTACGGCGCGGACTCCGAGCGGGCCGCCCGCGCCTCCTGGGCCGCGGGACAGCAGGGCAGGTTCTGGCAGATGCACGACGAGCTGTACGCCGAGACCCGCAAGGGCGACGCGCTCGCCGAGGACAAGCTCGTCGGCCTGGCTCGGGCCGGCGGGGTGCGGGACATCGAGAAGTTCCGTACCGACATGGGCAGCCCGGCCGCGGAACGTGCCCTGAAGAAGGACCAGGAGGAGGGCTACCGGCTGGGCGTCCAGTCCACCCCCTCCTTCCTCGTCAACGGCAGGCCGGTGGCCGGGGCGCAGCCCACCGAGGTCTTCGCACAGGCCGTCCGGGATGCCGCGGCGACCGCGAAGAAGCGGACCGCGGGGGTAGCGAAGTGACCGACATCGGCTTCCTCGCGGCCTTCCTCGGCGGCGCGCTCGCGCTGCTCAGCCCGTGCAGCGCGCTGCTGTTGCCGGCGTTCTTCGCGTACTCCCTCGCGCACCCCGGCAAGCTGCTGGCCCGCACCGGCGTGTTCTACCTGGGGCTCGCCTCGACCCTGGTGCCGCTGGGGGCGGCCAGCACGGCAGCCGGCCGGCTGTTCAACGGCCATCGCGGTCTGCTGATCGCCGTCGGCGGTTGCCTGGTCATCGCGCTGGGCGTCGCGCAGATACTCGGGCTGGGCTTCGCCTCGAAGCGTGCCCAGGCCGCCGCCGCCCGGATCACCCCCAGGTCGGCCGTATCCACCTTTCTCCTCGGCTGCGTCTACGGCCTGGCGGGCTTCTGCGCGGGCCCGATCCTGGGCGCGGTGCTGACGGTGACGGCGGTCAGCGGCTCGCCCCTGTACGGCGCCTCGATGCTCGCCGTGTACGCGCTGGGCATGGCGCTGCCCCTGTTCCTGCTCGCGCTGTTGTGGGACCGCTTCAAGCTCGGCAGCCGCGGCTGGCTGCGCGGCCGCTCCGTCACCCTCGGGAAGCTGCGCCTGCACACCACGTCCGTGCTCTCCGGCCTCTTCTTCATCGGCGTCGGCGTGCTGTTCCTGCTCTTCAACGGGACCGGCGCGCTGCCCGGAATCCTGGACGCGGACGCCGAGTTCCGAGTCGAGGAGTGGGTGGCGCGGGTCGGGAACGGCGTGCCGGACTTCGTGCTGGTCGCGGTCGTCGCGCTGGCCGTCGCCGGCGTGCTGGGGCGTATCGCGCTGCGGCCGGAGAAGCTGCGGCCGGAGAAGAAGGCGCAGGACTGAGCAGGGCCCCACGAGCCGTTTCGTGGGCCCCGCAGGGCCGGCCCGGCGTCCCGCTGCGCGCGGGCTGCCGGGCCGACCGGCGCTATGTGCCTACAGCCAGACGTTGTCGTTGACGGAGCCCAGGCCGGTGCCGGACAGCCGCCGGTGCAGCGCCAGTGCCTGGTCCTCGGTGAGCGAGGCGACATGGTCCGCGGCGGCGCGCAGCCGGTCACCGTGCAGGGCCAGTTCCTCGGTGCGGTCCGGCGGCAGCAGCTCGGGAGCGTCGTAGCTCCAGCGCAGCAGCTCGCTCACCACCCGGCGCTTGCCGTGCTGCTGGGTGGCGAGCGCGGGGCGGTCGATGACGTAGCACCACACCAGCTCCTTGAGCAGATCGCAGGCGGCCCGCCGCTCCGCCGGGATCACCAGCCGCGCGCCGTACCGGATCGCGGCCGTGCCGCTCACCTCCAGCTCGATCTGGCGGGTGAAGTACGAGATCAGATCGGCGGTGCGGCGGTTGACCGCGACGGCGTCCTCGTGGCTGCCGGTGTACGGCGCGTGCACCGCGAGCCGTTTGCCGATGTCCGACATCAGCAGCAGCGCCGCGTCCCGGTCGAAGGGCGCCCCCGCCCGCTTCCGCTTCGCCTGCACATAGTCCAGGAAGCGGCGGATCTCCCGCTCGGTGTCGCCGCCCGCGGCGCCGTCCGGCGGGAACAGCGCGGCCAGTGGGATCAGGCCCGTGCGGTAGAAGTCCTCGACGTCGTGGCAGGCGTAGGTGACGTCGTCCGCCCAGTCCATGAGCTGTTCCTCGACCGGCACGGCGGTGTCGGTGCGGTCGCCGCGCACCCAGGCGAATGCCTCCCGGTCGGCGACATACACCCCCCACTTCACATGCCGCGCCGGGTCCTGGTCGGCCGGGGCCCGCTCCCACGGGTACTTCGTGGCGGCGTCCAGGCAGGCACGGGTGAGGTGGAGCCCGCGGTGGCCGGGGTATTTGTGGGCGGCGAGGAAGGTCAGCACGCGCAGGGTCTGCGCGTTGCCCTCGAAGCTGTCCAGCACGCCGGTGGCGAAGTGCAGCTCGTCCATCGTGGCGCGCAGGGCCATCTCGCCCGCGTGCCCGAAGGGCGGATGACCGATGTCGTGGGCCATGCAGGCCGCCTCGACCAGGGCGGGGTTCGGGCCGCCGTACTTGCGCTCCAGCCGCTCCGCCATCCGGCGCCCGAGCTGGGCCACCTTCATGGAGTGCGTCAGCCGGGTGTGGTAGGCGCCCAGCTCGGCGCTGGCCACCACCTGGCTCTTGCCGGCCAGGGCCCGCCACTGGGTCGAGTACAGGATCCGGTCGACGTCGTGCGCGAATCCGGACCGCTGCCCGTCGTCGGGCACCCGGCGCCGCAGGGAGTGCTGCTCTAGATCCTCGTCGCTGTATGTGGCAGGTCGCATGCGCGGATGCTACGTCCTGCCGGGGTGCCGGCGGGCGGAACCGAAGGTCTACCGGATGCGGGCACTGTCCCACCGCCGCCCGGAGCGTCCGCGCTACGCGCTCTGCCGTCGGCGGCGGTGGGACAGCGGATGCGGGCGGGGCCTGGCGTGTGGGTGGGGATGGTGGGCGTCGGCCCGGCGGCGGCGGTCGTTGCAGAGCAGGCACTTTCCGTACTCCGGCGGCAGCGGGTCCTCCGGGTCGCCGTAGAGGGGGTCGACGGCGCCGTGCGGATGCAGGGCGCAGCCGGTCGGCCCGGTCTCGGCGCCCAGTGAGCCGGCCGCGGCCAGCGCCTTCCGGAGGACGTCGACGAGCTGGTCGGCGTCGCTCCGGTTCGGCGCGGCCTGGAGGGCGGAGGCGATGTCGGCGGCTGTGGTCAGCGCGGTGCGGAGTTCGCGTAGCGGTGCGTCACCCATGCCCCGGAGCGTAGGCGCCCCCACTGACAGTTGATCTTCCGATCGGATTTCGCGGCTTCCCATGGCCGCATGCATGCCCGCTGCCGCCGACCATTTAGCACCGGGACGGTGACCGGCCCCTGGCCGGCGGATGACCGATCCGTGAGAGGACGTGGGAACGCGGCCCGCCCCCGGGAGCGGGTGCGTGCGCACCACCCGGGGGGCGGGATCGGTTCCACCGTGCACCGGTCGTGCCGCGGACCGGTCGTACGGCGGGACCGGCTCAGGGAGCGATGGGCAGCTCGCGCTTGTGGCCGGTGAGGCGGTAGCGGCGGACGATGGTCCGGAAGACCTCGTCGCTGACGGGCTCGCCCTCCAGGAAGTCATCGATCTGCGCGTAGCTCACGCCGAGCGCGTCCTCGTCGGGCTTGCCCGGGTCGAGGGTCTCCAGGTCGGCCGTGGGCACCTTCGTGACCAGTTCGTCGGGGGCGCCGAGCGCCGCCGCGACGGCACGCACCCGGCGCTTGGTCAGCCCCGTGAGCGGCACGACGTCGGCCGCGCCGTCGCCGAACTTCGTGAAGAATCCGGAGACGGCCTCGGCCGCGTGGTCGGTGCCCACGACCAGGCCCTCATGGGCGCCCGCGACCGCGTACTGCGCGATCATGCGCTGGCGGGCCTTGATGTTGCCCTGCACGAAGTCCTGGTGCCCGGCGTCGCGGAAGGTCACATCGCCCTTCACCACCGCGTCCAGCGCCGCGTCGCTCGCCGGGGCGATGTCGACGGTCAGCTGCCGGTCGGCCCGGATGAAGTCCAGCGCCCGCTGCGCGTCCTCCTCGTCCGCCTGGACGCCGTAGGGCAGCCGCATCGCGAAGAACGTCGCGTCGTGCCCGGCGGCACGGGCCCGCTCCACGGCGAGCTGGCAGAGCCGGCCCGTCGTCGTGGAGTCGACGCCCCCGCTGATCCCGAGGACCAGCGAGCGCAGGCCCGTGGATGTCAGCTGCTCGGCGAGGAAGGCCACCCGGCGCTCGATCTCCCGCTCGGCGTCGAAGGACGCGCTCACCTGGAGATCCCGGGCGATCTCCTGCTGCAGGGCCTTGGGCGCCGGGTCGGTCACAGCTGCTCCTTTTGTTGCGTCTGTCCGTGTGCTGGTGGGAAATCCTATGACGGGTGCGCCCACTTCTTGAGGGCGGCCTTGCTGGAGAAGTCCGCCACGTCCTTGTCCAGCGGGCGGTCGGTGTACTGGTGGATGCGCCACTTCGCCTTGATCCGCGGGTGGCCGGCCGAGACGTAGTCGGCGATCCAGAGGCCGTCGGCCGCGTAGGACGTCGTGTCGTGGTTGAGCCAGAAGTCTCTGTTGCAGTAGAGCATCACGCGGTGGGTGGGCCGCAGCTTCTTGACCTCCAGCAGGAACTGGTCCTTCTGCGCGTTGCTGGCGTAGGTCCCCTCGCCGGTGCGCTCCCAGTCGGCGGCCAGGATGTCGCCCTGGACGGACGCGCACTTCTCGACGAAGTACTTCGCCTGCGCCGCGATGTTCCCCGGCCACAGGAAGTGGTAGAAGCCGACCACACAGCCCGCCTTGCGGGCCTTGGACGCCTGCGCGGACTGGTGCGGGTTGATGTAGGAGCGGCCTTCGGTCGCCTTGACGATCACGAAGTCCAACCCCTCGGCCGAGTACGAGGCGTTGTACGAGCTGACATCGACACCATGCAGCATGAGCGGCCTCCTGCCGATCGGACCTGCGATTTCGAAGCGTCATCTGCGTTCCAGCAGTTCAGCATGTTCACGACCTGAGACGCCAGATCGCGGCGGTGAAGTTCCTTTTCTCACGGGTGAGTTGGTGAGGGGAGAGCCTGCTGGTGCAGCGAGCGGCGGGTGGGGCGGAAACAGCTGGGAGTGACCAGGGTGGTTCTCATCACAGCCTTCGCGGGCCTTCGCGGTCCGGCCGGGGCGCCGAGCCGGGTGAGCCCGCCGCCCGGCGGGAGGCGGCCGCCCCCGCCGCACCGCCGGGGCCTTGGCAGACTTGCCCGGTGACCTACGCCGTACTGCTCGCCGAGGACGACCGTCCCATCCGCACCGCCCTGGAGCGCGCCCTGATCCTTGAGGGATACCAGGTCACCGCGGTCGCCGATGGTCTCCAGGCGCTGGCCGCCGTGCACCGCGAGCGGCCGGACGTGATCCTCCTCGACGTGATGATGCCGGGCCTTGACGGGCTCCAGGTGTGCCGGACGCTGCGGGCCGAACAGGACCGCACCCCGATCCTCATGCTCACCGCCCGGGTCGGGACGGCGGACCGTATCGCCGGGCTGGACGCCGGCGCGGACGACTACGTCGTCAAGCCCTTCGAGGTGGAGGAGGTCTTCGCCCGGCTGCGGGCGCTGCTCCGGCGGATGGCACAGACGGCGGCCGCGGACAGCGCGCCCCGGGCGGACGGGGCGGAAGGCACAGGAGGGGCGGGAGGACGGCGGAACCCGTACGGCGAGGACGGCGGCCACGCCGGCCATGGCGATCACGGCAACCACGGCAACCACAGCAACCAGGGCAATCAGGACGGGGAGGCCGGGCAGAAGGACGGGACGGGCACGCGGGGCGGCGCCGTCGGCAGCGGAACGGCCGGCGGCGATACGGCGGGCAGTGGCGTGGCGCAGGGCGCAAAGGCCGCGGCCGAGGGCGTCGTCGAGGCCGCCGATCTGCGGATCCACGGCCCCTCCCGCCGTGCCTGGCGCGGGCAGCGCGAGCTGGAGCTGACCCGTACCGAGTTCGAGCTGCTGGAGCTGTTGGCGCGGAACGCCGGGATCGTGCTGGACCACTCGACGATCTACGACCGCATCTGGGGCTACGACTTCGGACCCGGCTCGAAGAATCTCGCGGTGTACGTGGGCTATCTGCGGCGCAAGGTCGACGTGCCGGGCAGCCGGCCGCTCATCCACACGGTGCGTGGCGTCGGCTACGTGCTGCGGGAGGACTGACGTGACCGGGCGCGCGGGCCCCTCCCGGCGCCGGGAACGCGGCGCGCCACGCGGCCGCGGCGTGGGCGCCTGGCTGCGGACCCGTAAGCCGGCCAGTCTGCGCACCGCCTTCGCGGTGACCTTCGCCGCCGGGGCCGCGGCGGTGACCGCCCTCGTCGGGTTCCTCAGCTATGACGCGGCGGCCCGGCTGGTCCGGGTGGACGAGAAGTCGGTCTTCTCCGAGGTGGTCGGGGACCTGCGGACCCAGGTGCGGGAGCGGTCGTTCCGGCCCGGGGACTACGCGGCCGCAGGACCCGGCCGCGACGGCCCGCGCGACGATCTCACCCGCCGCACCCGCACCGATGTGCAGGTGCTGGGGGCCGGCGGGCGGATCGTGGACCCGGGGAGCCCCGCCCTCCCGGTCGGCGCCCGGGAACGCCGGGTCGTCGGGGCCGCGCAGGCGGGCCGTCACACACAGCGGGAAGCGGACATCGGCGACGAGGAGTACCACGTCGCGACGGTCGCACTCGGCGGTGGCCGCGGCGCGGTACAGGTGGCCCAGAAGTTCAGCGGGACCGAGGACCTGCTCTCCGCGCTCCAGCGGCGCACCGCGCTGCTGGCGGCCGCGGTCCTGGTGCTGGCCGGGGCCGCCGGGTGGTGGCTGGCGCGCCGCATCACCGGCCGGCTCGTCCGGCTCACCGCGGTCGCGGAGAGCGTGGCCGAGCACGGCCGGCTGGACGTCCCGGTCCCGGTCGCGGGCCGGGACGAGGTCGCCAGGCTCGGGCGGGCCTTCGACGACATGCTCGGGCGGCTGGCCGCGGCCGTCCAGGACCAGCAGCGCCTCGTCCAGGACGCGGGCCACGAGCTGCGCACGCCGCTGACCTCGTTGCGGACGAACATCTCGCTGCTGAAGCGGTTCGAGGAGCTGCCGCCGCGGGCCCGTGCGGAACTGCTCACCGACCTGGCCGGTGAGGCCCGCGAACTCACCGACCTGGTCAATGAGTTGGTGGACCTGGCCGCCGGGCAGCGGGGTGACGACCCGCTGGCCCAGGTCAGCCTGGCCGAGGTCGCGGAGAAGGGGGCCGCCTCGGCCCGCCGCCGCACGGGGCGTGAGATCACCGTGCGCAGCACGCGACCCGCGGCGGTCGAGGGCCGGCCCGCGGCACTGCACCGTGCGCTCACCAACCTGCTGGAGAACGCCGCCAAGTTCGACCCGGGCGGCACCGAACCGATCGAGGTCGTCGTCACCGGCGCCCGCGTCGAGGTCCTCGACCGCGGTCCCGGCATCGCCGACGCCGACCGCACCCGGGTCTTCGACCGCTTCTACCGGGCCCCCGCCGCCCGCGGGCTGCCGGGCTCGGGCCTCGGCCTCGCCATCGTCCGCGAGATCGTCACCGCGCACGGCGGCCACGCCTTCGCCGGCCACCGGCCGGGCGGCGGCGCCGTCCTCGGCTTCACGATCGGGACGGGTGCGGGCCACGGGTCCCAGCGCGCTCACTGATGTCCGTGCCGTGTGTCCGTGACGTGCACCGCCCCGTGCCCTTCCGAGTGCGCCGCGCGTGCGACGGGCCGTCAGGCCGGGGCATCGGCGAACACGCCGGCCGCAGGCTCCCCCCGGGGCGCGGCTGCACGGGTGGTCCGTCCGACATGAAACGGATCGTCACCTTTTAGACGTATACAGTCAGGTAGACCGTATACGTGACTGCAGAGGGGCAGCCGGCCGCACGGACAGCGGAGGGCACGGCCCACCGCCGGGCCTCGCATCGAGCCACCCGCCAAGGAGAAGCCTGTGAGCAACGTCGCCCTCGGCGCAGCCTCGATCGACGGCGGCCTCTACACCTGGATCACCGATCTCGCGCAGCGCGCCCCGCACACCGTCAACGTCCTCGTCTCGTACGGCACCGACTACGGCCTGTTCCTCTTCGCGATCCTGATGGCGCTCTGCTGGTGGCGGGCCCGGCGCGGCACTGCCGCGGAGATGGCGAAGGTGCTGGCCGGCCCCCTGGTGGTGACCCTGGTCTACGTCGCCAACGACACGGTCAAGGCCCTCTTCGACGAAGCGCGGCCCTGCCGGACCCTGCACACGGTCACCGTCGCGATGTGTCCGGGCGTGACCGACTGGTCGTTCCCCAGCAACCACGCGGCCATCGCGGCGGCCGCCGCGGTCGCCCTGATCCGGTGCGCTCCCCGGCTCGGGCGGATCGCCGTCCCGGCCGCGCTGTTGATGGCGTTCTCGCGTATCTGGGTAGGAGCTCACTACCCGCACGACGTCCTCGCCGGCCTGGCCATCGGTGTGGTCGTCGCCCGGCCGCTCCTGCCGCTCGCCCGGCACGCGACGCCGGCCGTCGACCGCCTGCGCACCACCCGGCTGCGTGCCCTGGTGGCCGCCAGGTGACGCCGTCCGCGCCGAGACCCGGACCGGAACCGGGGAAGGGAGCGGGGCGGGAGCCGGAACGCACGAAGGGCAGGAAGCCGGAGGGGGGACCGGCACCCGAGCAGGACCCGGAGTCGGCGAAGGGACCGGAGGACGCCTTGCAGAAAACACCGAAGGGCACCCGCCCCGCGCAGGAGACCACGCACCATCCCTTCCACCTCTCATTGCCCCGCCACCTCCCGCAGCACCCCCCGCTGCATCTCCCGCACCGCCCCCCGGACGCCCGCAGGCCCGGTCCGCTGCTCGCGTTCGCGGCGGTGTGCGCGGCGCTCTTCGCGGCCCTTGCCGTCGTCGCGACGGTGGGCGACGGCTCCCCGCTCGCCTCCGAACAGGCTGCCCATGACTGGTCGACGGCGCACAACGGGGAGCCGGTGCGCTCCCTCGCCCGTGTGCTCACCGTGACCGGCAGCGGGCCCGTCCTGTACCTGCTGGCGGTGGTGGCCGGTCTGCTGGCCGGCCGGGGTGCGCTCGGCCGGCTCCGTACGGTGGCCTGCGCCGTCGTCGTCCTCGCGGTGGGGCAGGCCGCCCGCTACGGCCTGATGGAACTCCTCGCGCGCCCGCGGCCACCGTCCGGCGAATGGGTCGGGCCCGCCCCCGACTACGCCTTCCCCTCCGGCCACGCCACCAACGCCGCACTGATCGCCGGCCTCCTGGCCTGGGGCGTACTGCACCGTGCCCGCCCTGGCGTGGCCCGCACCTGGTGCACGGTGCTGGTGCTGTGGGCGATCGGAGTCGGCGCCACCCGTGTCTATTTGGGCGTCCACTGGCCGGCTGACATTCTCGGCGGCTGGCTCCTGGCCGCCGTGGTCCTGGCGTTGGCGCTGATCGCGGAGCCCTTCGCCTTCCGCCACCCGGGCCCGCCCCCGCCCCCGGCCACCCCACTCGGCTGAACACCCCGTCGCCGCTGATCGCGGCCCATGAAACGTTGACGATCGGTCCACGACTTGGCCAAGGCGGCATGGACCTGTCCCTTGCGGAGCAGCACTCACCTGGGTGAGGGGGAGGCCGCCGCGGGCCCGCCATCGGCGGCGGCGATCCGTCCCTGCACGCACCTGTACGGCGACACCACCGCAGGCAGCGCCACCAAGGGGGACGGCACGATGGAACAGCCCGGCAACGGCCCGAAGGACCCACCGACAGCCCACCCGGCAGAGTTGCCGGCGAACCCCTCACCGCACCCCTCGCGCCACGGGCCGGCACACCCCGACGGGCGGACCCCGCAGGGTCGCTGCGCGGCCGCCGTGGCCAAGGACCCGACGCCGTGCGAAGGTCCGCACGACGCCGCCACCATCGTCGAGCGCCTCGGCAGGGAGGTGGCCGGCTGCGTCCACCACTGCGCGCGCCTGCTCGCCGGCCTCGAAGGCGCCCGCGTCCACCCCTTCGTCCCGGCCCACCACGCCCTGGAGATCTACTCCCGGGCCCGCGAACTCCCGCCGTTCGCCTGGGAGATCGGCAAATAGCCGACCGGCGGCGCCACCGTCATGCGCTGTCCGACGCCGACGCCGTCAGGGCAGCCGCGGAATCAGCGGCTGCCCGCGCCGTTCAGCACTCGATGATGTTGACGGCGAGGCCGCCGCGGGCCGTCTCCTTGTACTTGACGCTCATGTCGGCGCCGGTGTCCTTCATGGTCTTGATGACCTTGTCGAGGGACACGTGGTGCCGGCCGTCGCCGCGCAGCGCCATGCGCGCCGCCGTGATGGCCTTGACCGCTGCCATGCCGTTGCGCTCGATGCAGGGGATCTGGACGAGGCCGCCGACGGGGTCGCAGGTCAGGCCGAGGTTGTGCTCCATGCCGATCTCGGCGGCGTTCTCCACCTGCTCGGGGGAGCCGCCGAGCACCTCGGCGAGGCCGCCGGCGGCCATGGAGCAGGCGGAGCCGACCTCGCCCTGGCAGCCGACCTCGGCGCCGGAGATGGAGGCGTTCTCCTTGAAGAGCATGCCGATGGCACCGGCGGCGAGCAGGAAGCGGACCACGCCCTCCTCGTCGGCCCCGGGGACGAAGTTGATGTAGTAGTGCAGGACGGCGGGGATGATGCCGGCCGCCCCGTTGGTGGGGGCGGTCACGACCCGGCCGCCGGCCGCGTTCTCCTCGTTGACCGACATCGCGTAGAGGGTGACCCACTCCATGGCGTGCGCGAGCGCGTCGCCCTCGGAGCGGAGCTGGCGTGCGGAGTTCGCGGCGCGGCGCCGGACCTTGAGGCCGCCGGGCAGGATGCCCTCGCGGGACATGCCGCGGCTGACGCAGCTCTGCATCACACGCCAGATCTCCAGCAGGCCCTCGTTGATCTCTTCCTCGGTGCGCCAGGCCTTCTCGTTCTCCAGCATCAGGGTGGCGATGGAGAGCCCGGTGTCCTGGGCGAGCCGCATCAGCTCGTCGCCGGTGCGGAAGGGGTACTTCAGGACGGTGTCGTCGAGCTTGATCCGGTCCTCGCCGACGGCGTCCTCGTCGACGACGAAGCCGCCGCCGACCGAGTAGTAGGTCTTCTCCAGGAGCGGGGCGCCGGCCTGGTCGTAGGCGAAGAGCGTCATGCCGTTGGCGTGGTACGGCAGGGAGCGGCGGCGGTGCAGTATCAGCTCGGTCGACTCGTCGAAGTCGATCTCGTGGTCCGTCCCGATCTCGGCGCCCAGCAGCCGCAGCCGCTTGGTCGTGCGGATCCGCTCCACCTCGTCGTCCGCGTTCTCCACGTCGACGGTGCGGGGGGAGTGGCCCTCCAGGCCGAGGAGCACGGCCTTGGGGGTGCCGTGGCCGTGGCCGGTGGCACCGAGCGAGCCGAACAGTTCGGCGCGTACCGAGGCCGTCTGCGCGAGGAGACCGTCCTTCTTGAGGCGACCGACGAACATCCGGGCGGCGCGCATGGGGCCCACGGTGTGGGAGCTGGAGGGGCCGATGCCGATGGAGAAGAGGTCGAAGACGGAGATGGCCACGGTGGCGGACTCCCTTGTCTGCTCGTGGTGGACGGTGGAGCAATGGGGCAGGAGGTACGTTTCTGCGCCGACTGACGAGCGTAACGCGGACGCGCGCCGGTGCCGCCTGACGGAAAACGGCGGACGGCCGTCGTCCCGGGAAACAGCGGTTGTCGGCGCTCTGTGCGGGCCGCGGCCCGCTGCGCTGTGCGTCGTCTCACAGCCGGCGGGCGCCAGATCGTTGCCCGGTATCCGGCGAAGTGGGCCGTTTTGGTGTGGGTCGGATAGTGCCCGGAGTCAGCCGTCCGGTTCCTCGGGTCCTTCCGGTTCTCTGAGCAGAGCGGCCCCGCGGGCCGGCCCTGCCGGTCACCCGGCCGCTGACGCCCTGCTCCCTCGCGCCCAGGAGATCGACCTGGCCGGGAACTCGCCCGTCCCGGCCCGCCGGTCTCCCGGCGGGCCGGGCCCGCGCTCGTGAAGCGCACCACGGGCGCCGCGCACGACACGCGTGGCACGCGTGACCCGGCCGTGGCGTGGGCCGTGGGCCCCGCGTCAGCCGCCGCGAGAGGTGGCAGCGGCGATGGACTCGGGGCGCGGTGTCACAGCGACTGGTAGAGCGGGTGCTTGTCCGCGAGGGCCGTGACGCGGCTCTTGAGGGCCTCGGTGTCGTAGCTGGGCTTGAGGGCCTCGGCGATGATGTCGGCGACCTCGCGGAAGTCCTCGGCCTGGAAGCCGCGGGTGGCGAGCGCCGGGGTGCCGATCCGCAGACCCGAGGTGACCATCGGGGGCCGCGGGTCGTTCGGGATGGCGTTGCGGTTGACGGTGATGCCGACCTCGTGGAGGCGGTCCTCGGCCTGCTGGCCATCGAGCTCGCTGTTGCGCAGGTCGACCAGGACGAGGTGGACGTCGGTGCCGCCGGAGAGCACCGAGACACCGACCTCGGTGACGTCGGGCTGGATGAGGCGTTCGGCGAGGATGCGGGCGCCGTCCAGGGTGCGCTGCTGGCGCTCCTTGAAGTCCTCGGAGGCCGCGACCTTGAAGGACACCGCCTTCGCCGCGATGACGTGCTCCAGCGGACCGCCCTGCTGGCCCGGGAAGACCGCCGAGTTGATCTTCTTGGCGAGTTCCTGGGTCGACAGGATCACACCGCCGCGCGGACCGCCGAGGGTCTTGTGCGTGGTGGTGGTGACGACGTGCGCGTGCGGCACGGGGGAGGGGTGCAGACCCGCGGCGACCAGACCGGCGAAGTGCGCCATGTCGACCATCAGGTAGGCGCCGACCTCGTCCGCGATCCGGCGGAACTCGGCGAAGTCCAGCTGCCGCGGGTACGCGGACCAGCCGGCCACGATCAGCTTCGGGCGGTGCTCCTTGGCGAGGCGCTCGACCTCTTCCATGTCGACGAGGTTGCTCTTCTCGTCGACGTGGTAGGGCACCACGTTGTAGAGCTTGCCGGAGAAGTTGATCTTCATGCCGTGGGTGAGGTGCCCGCCGTGTGCGAGGTTCAGGCCCAGGATGGTGTCGCCCGGCTTGATGAGGGCGAACATGGCGGCGGCGTTGGCCTGCGCGCCGGAGTGGGGCTGGACGTTCGCGGCCTCGGCGCCGAAGAGGGCCTTGATCCGGTCGATGGCGATCTGCTCGACGACGTCGACGTGCTCGCAGCCGCCGTAGTAGCGGCGGCCGGGGTAACCCTCGGCGTACTTGTTGGTCAGGACCGAGCCCTGGGCCTCCATGACGGCGAGGGGAGCGAAGTTCTCCGACGCGATCATTTCGAGGGTGGACTGCTGGCGGTCGAGCTCGGCGTCGACGGCGGCGGCGATGTCGGGGTCGAGCTCATGGAGGGAGCTGTTGAGAAGCGACATGAGTCTTTCCTGGAGGGGTCAGGCGGCGCGGTGGGGCCCCGGACCGAGTCCGGGGGAGCTTCCGCTTGGGCGGTGGCGGGGTGCCGGAGCGGCGGGCCGGGAGGGCTCAGCCGGCGGCGAAGGCGGTGTACTCGTCGGCCGAGAGCAGGTCGTCCGGCTCGCCGCTCACCTTCACCTTGAACAGCCAACCGCCCTCGAACGGGGCGGAGTTCACCAGCGACGGGTCGTTCACGACGTCCTCGTTGGTCTCGGTGATCTCACCGGTGACCGGGGCGTAGAGGTCGCTGACCGACTTGGTCGACTCCAGCTCACCGCAGGTCTCGCCCGCCGTGACCGTGTCCCCGACCTCGGGAAGCTGCACGAAGACGACATCGCCGAGCGCGTTCGCCGCGTGCTCGGTGATGCCGACCGTCGAGACGCCGTTCTCGGCGGTCGACAGCCACTCGTGCTCCTTGCTGTAGCGCAGCTGCTGGGGGTTGCTCATGGCTCGATTCTCCTGTACGCGAGGGTGTGATCGTGAATGGGGTCTTGCACAGTGAGACGCGTGGGGCGCGCCGGTGTCACGACTGCCGGGGGCAGCGCTGGACCGGCGTCACTTCTCCCGCTTGTAGAAGGGAAGCGCGACGACCTCGTACGGCTCATGGCTTCCACGGATGTCCACCGCGACACCCTCGGCGCCCGGGGTGGCGTACGCCGCGTCGACGTAGGCGATCGCCAGCGGCTTGCCCAGCGTGGGCGAGGGCGCACCGGAGGTGACCTCGCCGATGACCGTGCCGTCGGTGGCGACGACCGCGTAGCCGGCGCGCGGGACCCGGCGGCCCTGCGCGATCAGCCCGACGAGCTTGCGCGGCGGCGCGGACTCGGCGCGCCGGGCGGCCTCCTCCAGGGCGGTGCGGCCCACGAAGTCACCGTCGTTGGTGGTCTTCTCGAACTTCACGACCCGGCCCAGACCCGCGTCGAACGGCGTGGTCGCGGTGGTCAGCTCGTGCCCGTACAGCGGCATGCCGGCCTCCAGGCGCAGCGTGTCGCGGCAGGACAGGCCGCACGGGACGAGCCCGACGTCCTTGCCGGCCGCGGTCAGCGCCTCCCAGAGGGCGACCGCGTCCGCGGGCCGGACGAACAGCTCGAAGCCGTCCTCGCCGGTGTAGCCGGTGCGGGCGATCAGCGCGCTCACGCCGGCGACCGTGCCGGGCAGGCCCGCGTAGTACTTCAGGCCGTCCAGGTCGGCGTCCGTCAGGGTCTTGAGGATGCCGGGGGACTCCGGGCCCTGGACGGCGAGCAGGGCGTAGGCCTCGCGGTCGTCGCGGACCTCGGCGTCGAAGCCGGAGGAGCGCTCGGTCAGCGCGTCGAGCACCACCTGGGCGTTGGAGGCGTTGGCGACGACCATGTACTCCCGGTCGGCAAGCCGGTAGACGATCAGGTCGTCGAGGATGCCGCCCCCGGCCTCGCAGATCATGGTGTAGCGGGCCCGGCCGGTCTTGACGCCGCCGATGTTGCCCACCAGCGCGTAGTCGAGGAGATCGGCGGCCTGCGGGCCGGTGACGGTGATCTCTCCCATGTGGGAGAGGTCGAAGAGGCCGGCCCGGGTGCGGACGGCGACGTGCTCGTCGCGTTCGCTGCCGTAGCGCAGCGGCATGTCCCAGCCGGCGAAGTCGGTCATGGTCGCGCCGAGCGCACGATGCGTGGCATCCAGCGCGGTACGGCGAGGGGCATCAGTCATGGTTCTGGGCTCCCAGGCATGGGTGAACAAGACGTTCTCCCCATCTGTCATCGGAACCTGAGAGGTTCACCGGGATCCCGCGAACGGACCCGGTTTGCACCTTGGGTGGAGCCGCCCGTCAGCCGGGCCGTGGCTCGCTTTTCAGATCTGCCTCGCCCGCGCGGTATCGGGGCCTGAGAGATTCAAGGGAGGACTTGCTCCTTCGGCGCCCCGCCGTGGCGGCGAGGACTCTCCCGCGCGGATTCAAGCGGCCGGTATGGAGTTGGCGGTGCACGGGGTGAGCTGAGCTGTGCACCTGGCGCCGACATCATTGCACGGGATCGCCGGATGCAGGAGTCCCGGTCGCCGCCCCGCCCCGGGCGGTCGCCGTGGTCCGGCGGATCGGGCAATCGCCTTGATGGGCATTACCTTTTCTTGACACTCTTCGGGAAAGGGACGGACTCTGGCCGGGCCCGCAAGTGACCGGGAGGGGCGATGACGGTGCACAAGGATGCCGCACTCGCGACAACGTCAGGGGTCGCGGGCGCCGCGGTGCCCCGGCCCATACGCTCGCCCCTGGCCGTGGTCAGGCCGGGGCGCAGCGCGGAGGTGCTGGATCTGAGGGGGACGCCTCAGACCGGCGAGGCGGCCGAGATGCACTTCCCGGCCGGTGACCTCGTGGTGGTCTCCGGGCTGCCGGGCAGCGGCAAGAGCACGCTCATGCACCGCATCGTGCCGGCGCTGGACGGCCGGGGTGGCGCGGTGCACCGCATCGACTCGCAGGACGTCCGGGTCCGCTGGGAGCGCGGCAGGCTGCGCCGGCTGCCGTACGGGGTGTACCGCCCGCTGGTCCGTGCCGCGCACTACCTGGGGCTGCGCCGCGCGCTGCGCTCCGGCGACAGCGTCGTGGTGCACGACTGCGGGACGCTGGCGTGGGTGCGCCGCTGGATCGCGCGGTCGGCCCGGCGTGGTGGCCGTGGGCTGCATCTGGTGCTGCTCGACGTCCCGCCCGAGGTGGCGCTGTCCGGGCAGGAGTCGCGGGGGCGCGGGGTTTCCGGGTACGCCTTCGCGCGGCATCGCAGGGCGGTGAGCAGGCTCGTCGGCGGGGCCGAGGCGGGCCGGCTGCCGAGGGGGTTCGCCTCGGCGGTGCTGCTGGACCGGCCGGCGGCGAGCGCGCTGGAGACCGTCAGCTTCGACTGAGGCGGTGAGGGGCGGCGTCTGCCGGGCCCCGCTCGCCGTCGAAGATCGCCCGCCGATGGCCGCCTTCGGCTGCCGCCACGTCGGCCGCTAGGGTCTTTGGCCAGATAGGGCGGTTTGGAACGGGTGGGTGGACATGAACTTTCCGGAGCAGGGGATACCGCAGCTGACGTGGCCTGCGAACGAGCTGGAAGAGGTGCTGTCCGCGTCGGTCGGGCACCCGGGTGCCGGTGGCCGGATCGTGGAGGTGCTGGGTCGCAGCCGGGTGTGGGTGCCACTGCCCAACGGCGGCGGCCCGGACAGCGCGGGACCGGGGGCCGGCGGCCTGGATATGCCCACCGTCGAGATCGGTGGCGCGGCGTATGTCCCGGTCTTCAGCTCCGAGCAGGAGTTCCTGCGGGTCGTCGGTTCCCACATGTCCTTCACCGTCGCGCCCGCCCAGGAGTTCGCCCGTGGGCTGCCGCCGCTGATCGGTATCGCGGTCAACCCGGACGGCACGGTCGGCGTCCCGCTACCGCCGCCCGCGGTGGCCGAATTGTGCCGGGTGGGGCGGGCGGAGGCGGACGGACCGGCGCGCGGCGGCCGGGTCCGGCTCTTCGAGCCGGACTGGCAGGATGAACCGGTGGACTTCCTGGCCGCCGCGGGGCTGGAGTTCTCCGGTGCCGGATTTGTCCTGAGTGCCCGGCGTGCCCTGGCAAGTGTCGAGGGCGACACGCCCGCGCTGTTCGTCGGTGTTCAGGTCGAGGCGGCCCCCGCCGCCCTGCACGACGGCACCGCCCGCGAGGCGGCGCTGGCGGCCCTGGGGCGCGCGCTCGGCGCGGTGCCCGTGCGCTGGCCCGTGCAGCTCGTCATGCTGGACATCGCCCTGGGGGACCCGGTCGCCGACTGGATGCTCCAGCGGGTGCGGCCCTTCTACTCTCGGGAGCACTCGTAAGCTGGTTGGATGACGGGCGGGTGCAACCCCACGTGCCCTGCTGACAGAAGGGACGGACCACGTGAGCGCGGGTGCGCATCAGGGAGCGGCCGCGGCCGGACAGGTCGAGCAGATGCTGCAACAGGTCTCGCCCGGTCGCTACGACACCTATGAGGCGCTGCTGCACGCGCTCGCCGCGAGCCAGGTCTGGATGCTGCTGTGGCAGGGCCGGGCCGGTATGCCCGACGCGCAGTACGGAAACATGGAGGTCGAAGGCCTCGGCTACGCGCCGTGCGTGACCTCGGCGCCCGAGCTGGCCGCGTCCGGCTGGAACCGCGACCACGAGCTCGTCACCGGCCTCGAAATCGCCGCGTCGCTCTTCCCCGACCGATGGGGCCTGTGGCTGAATCCGCACGCTCCCGGCGGCGGCGTCGGCATCCCGTGGCTGGATCTGCGCCGTATCGCCGGCGGTCTCGACCGGCTGCCGGCCGGGCCGCTGCGGGTCTCCGAACCGGTCATCGACATCCCGCAGTTCTACGCCCTCCTGGCACAGAACGCCCACCGGACGCCCGCCGTGCGTTCGTTGCGCCGGGCCTGGGTGCAGCCCGCCCTCGGTGCCCCTTATCTGGCGATCGGTCTCGATCTGTACGACACCGGCCAACAGGCGGTGGAGTCGGCGCGATTGATGATCCAGCAGTCGATCGGTGCGGTTCCGGACGGGCTGCCGGTCTCGACGGTCGCGATGAATGACGAATACGACCCGGTCTGCATGTGGATGCGGGCGTCCGCGCGCCCCTTCTTCGACCGTGACGGATACGCCCAGCCCCCGGGTCAGCCGCCCGCCCCCGCGCCCTCCTACGGCTACGGTTTTCCGCGTCCCTACTGACGCCGACGGTGCCGAGGCGCGCCGTCCTTCGGGCTGAATTGCCCCTGTATGCCCCTCGGTTGAGGCGACCCGCGAGGCTTGATCATTCCGCTCAGGCGGCCCGGCTGTCCGTATAACGGAAGGCCGTGAAGCACATCACAGTTGCGCATCCTTTCACCGTGAGGACTGGTGAGTGATCGCGAATCGGATGAAGACTCCCGCAGCAGAGGGCTTCGGCCCTTTGTACGAGCGTCATTCAGATCGGCGTCGCGTGAATCTCCGAAACTTCACACTGCGAACTCTCGCGATGCCCGCGCCACGTGCACCAGTGATGTGAATCAGGCCGCTACAGCGGCGGGCATTGGGCCGGCCACCGTCGGCCGAGAGGGGTCAAAAGCACCGTGACCGCACCGATCGAGACCACCGGGGCGGCTGCTGAGGCGCAGCCGGAAGCGGTGCTGAAAGGCGTGGAGAGCAAGCGCATCGAAGGGCGCTCGCTCGGGCAGATCGCCTGGCTGAGATTCCGGCGCGACAAGGTCGCGGTGGCCGGTGCCATCGTTGTCATCCTGCTCGTCGCGGTCGCCGCGCTCTCCCGGCCCCTCCAGTCCCTGCTGGGTCTGGACCCCAACAGCCCGAACCAGTCGCTGATCGACCCCAACACCACGCTGCCCAAGGGTGACTTCGGCGGCATGAGCGCCGATCACCCCTTCGGCGTCGACCCCAAGTTCGGCCGCGACCTGCTCGCCCGGATCCTCGAGGGCTCGTGGGTGTCGCTGATCGTGGCCTTCGGCGCGACGCTGCTTTCGGTGGCCATCGGTAGCGTCCTCGGCGTCGTCGCCGGCTTCTACCGCGGGCGCGTCGACGCGGTGATCAGCCGGATGATGGATGTCTTCCTGGCCTTCCCGCTGCTGCTCTTCGCCATCGCGATCTCCGCCTCGCTGCAGGGCGGCGCGTTCGGCCTGGAGGGTCTGCCGCTGCACATCTCGGTGCTGATCTTCGTGATCGGCTTCTTCAACTGGCCGTACATGGGGCGCATCGTGCGGGCGCAGACCCTGTCGCTGCGGGAGCGGGAATTCGTGGACGCCGCGCGCGGCATGGGTGCGCGCGGGCCGTTCATCCTCTTCCGGGAGCTGCTGCCCAACCTGGTGGGCCCGATCATCGTCTACTCCACGCTGCTGATCCCCTCCAACATCCTCTTCGAGGCGGCGCTGAGCTTCCTGGGCGTCGGCATCCAGCCGCCCCAGGCTTCCTGGGGCGGAATGCTCAACCAGGCGGTCAAGTACTACGAGGTCGATCCCCAGTACATGATCGTCCCCGGCCTCGCGATCTTCGTCACCGTGCTGGCGTTCAACCTGCTCGGTGACGGTCTGAGGGACGCGCTGGACCCGCGCAGCCGCTGACGCCTGCCGGGCACCCGCACCGCCCAGATGTCTCAACAGTTGTTTGACGTTTCTCGACGAACGAAGGGGACACCGACCATCATGCGAAGGTCAGTTCCGGTCGCGGCTATCGCGGCCCTCACCAGTGCGGGCCTTTTGCTGGCCGGCTGCAGTGGGAGCAAGGACTCCAAGAACGGCTCCGGCGAGGCCAACGCCGCGACCAAGGGGATCGTCAACGCCTCCGATAAGAAGGGCGGCACGGTCAACTACGCGCTGAGCGACGCTCCCGAGTCGTTCGACCCGGGCAACACGTACTACGCCTTCGTCTACAACTTCAGCCGGCTCTACGCGCGCCCGCTCACCACCTTCAAGCCGGGCCCCGGCACGAAGGGCAACGAGCTGACCCCGGACCTCGCCAAGGGGATGGGCAAGCCCACCGACGGCGGCAGGACCTGGACGTACAAGCTGCGCGAGGGCGTGAAGTACGACGACGGCTCCGTGATCACGTCCAAGGACGTGAAGTACGCGGTCGAGCGCAGCAACTTCGCGCGTGACACCCTCTCGCTGGGCCCGAACTACTTCCAGCAGTTCCTCAAGGACAACGACGGCGGCTACAAGGGTCCCTTCAAGGACAAGGACAAGGCCGGTCTGAAGTCGATCGAGACGCCCGACGACCAGACGATCGTCTTCCACCTCAAGAAGCCCTTCGCCGAGTTCGACTACCTGGTGAGCGCCCCGCAGACCGCGCCGGTGCCGCGGGCCAAGGACAAGGGCGCGGAGTACACCAAGGCCGTGGTCTCCTCCGGGTCGTACAAGTTCGAGAACTACGAGGAGGGCAAGCAGCTCACCCTCGTCCGTAACCCGCACTGGTCCGCGAAGAACGACCCGCTGCGCAAGCAGCTGCCGGACAAGATCGTCCTGAAGATGAAGGTCGCCCAGTCGACCATCGACAAGGACCTGCGGTCCGGCAACACCCATGTGGACCTCGCCGGTCGCGGTGTCGACGGCCAGACCCAGGCCCAGCTCCTGACGGACCCCGACGAGAAGGCGAACACCGACAACGCCCTCGGTCAGCGTGTCGTCTACACGGCCCTCAACACCAAGGTGAAGCCGTTCGACAACATCGAGTGCCGCAAGGCCGTCGAGTACGCGATCGACAAGAAGGCCGTGCAGACCTCGCTCGGCGGCCCGATCCGCGGTGAGGTGGCCTCCACGGTCCTGCCGACCGACATCGACGGCTACCAGAAGTTCGACCTGTACCCGCAGAAGTACGACGGGGACAAGCTGGACCTCACCGAGGCCAAGAAGCACTGGGACAAGTGCGGCGCCGGCAAGACGAACACCACGATCCTCGCGCGCAACGACCGCCAGGACGAGATCGACGCGGCCACCACGGTCATCGACTCGCTGAAGAAGATCGGCGTCAACGCCAAGATCCAGAGCTACCCGAGCAGCAAGTACTTCTCGGACTACGCGGGTGTGCCGAAGTTCAACAAGAAGAACAACGTCGGCCTGATCATGATGCAGTGGGGCTCGGACTTCCCGACCGGCTACGGCTACCTGCAGCAGATCCTGAACGGCAAGGCGATCAGCCAGTCCGGTAACACCAACCTGTCCGAGCTGGACGACCCGGCGATCAACAAGCTGCTCGAGAGCGCCATCGCCGACACCGACAAGGCCGCGCGCGAGAAGGCGTACGCCGAGATCGACAAGAAGACGATGGAGCAGGCGGCGATCGTTCCGCTCACCTACTTCAAGGTCCTGCTGTACCGCTCGCCCAAGGCCACCAACCTGGTGTCCACCTCGGCCTTCAGCGGTCAGTACGACTACCTCAACATCGGCGTCAAGAAGTAGCAGCCCTGGAAGGCAGGTGAAGGCATTGGTGTCCGCGGGCCGGTCGCTACCGGCCCGCGGCACCGACGCCGCATCCCCGTGTTCTCGTACATCATCCGCAGGTTGATCAGCGCAGTGATCCTGCTGCTGATCGTCAGCGCGGTCACTTTCGGCATCTTCTTCCTGCTGCCGAAACTGGCCGGGCAGAGCACCGACCAGCTTGCCCAGCAGTACATCGGAAAGGCCCCCACGGCCGCGGACATCGCGGCGGTGAAGAAGAACCTCGGCCTGGACAAGCCCGTGTACGAGCAGTACTGGGACTTCCTCAAGGGCATTTTCGTCGGCGTCGACTACAAGTTCGGGCCGGAAGTGGCCAAGTGCCATGTGCCGTGCTTCGGTTACTCCTTCAAGACGCACATCGAGGTCTGGCCCGAGATCCAGTCCAGGCTCCCGGTGACGCTGTCGCTGGCAGCCGGCGCCGCCGTGGTGTGGGTCGTCTCCGGTGTCGCCACCGGTGTGCTCTCCGCGCTGCGCCCCGGCTCGCTCTTCGACCGGATGGCCATGGGCGTCGCCCTGGCCGGCGTCTCGCTCCCCATGTTCTTCACCGGCGCCCTGGCGCTGGCCCTCTTCACCTACCAGTGGCCGATCTTCGAACGCAGCGACTACGTGCCGCTGATGGAGGATCCCTTCCTCTGGGCGCGGACCCTGGTCCTGCCCTGGGTCACCCTGGCGTTCCTCTACTCCGCGCTCTACGCCCGGCTCACCAGAGCGGGCATGCTGGAGACGCTGAGCGAGGACTACATCCGTACCGCCCGCGCGAAGGGCCTGCGTGAGCGCAAGGTGGTCGTACGGCACGGTCTGCGGGCCGCGCTCACCCCAATCATCACGGTCTTCGGCATGGACCTGGGCCTGCTGCTCGGCGGTGCGCTGATCACCGAACAGGTCTTCTCGCTCAAGGGAGTCGGCGCCTTCGCCGTCGAGGCGATCAACGCCAACGACCTGCCGAACATTCTCGGCGTCACCCTGCTCGCCGCGTTCTTCATCGTCATATGCAACCTGGTGGTGGACGTTCTGTACGCCGCCGTCGACCCGCGGGTGAGGCTCTCGTGACCGACTCCTCCGAGGACAAGACCGAGACGGCCGGACCGGCCGCGAGCACGCCCGGCGACAAGCCGGTGGCCGAGCCCACGACCGCGTCCACGGTCGCGTCCACGAAAAAAGCTGCCGTCGTGACCGAGCCCGTGGCGAAGGAGGCCGGGACCCCGGCCGCCTTCCTCGAAGTGCGGGACCTGAAGGTGCACTTCCCGACGGACGACGGCATCGTGAAGTCCGTCGACGGCCTCTCCTTCACGCTGGAGAAGGGCCGCACGCTCGGCATCGTCGGCGAGTCCGGCTCCGGCAAGTCGGTGACCTCGCTCGCCGTCATGGGCCTGCACCGCGCGTCCCGCCAGCAGCGCAGCAAGGTCGATATGTCCGGCGAGATCTGGCTGGACGGCAAGGAGCTGGTCTCCGCCGATCCGGACGAGGTGCGCCGGCTGCGCGGCCGCGAGATGGCGATGATCTTCCAGGATCCGCTCTCCGCGCTGCACCCCTTCTACACCGTCGGCCAGCAGATCGTGGAGGCGTACCGCGTCCACCACGACGTCGACAAGAAGACCGCCCGCCGCCGGGCCGTCGAGATGCTCGACCGGGTCGGCATCCCGCAGCCCGACAAGCGGGTCGACGACCATCCGCACCAGTTCTCCGGCGGTATGCGCCAGCGCGCCATGATCGCGATGGCGCTGGTGAACAACCCCGAGCTGCTGATCGCGGACGAGCCGACCACCGCCCTGGACGTCACCGTCCAGGCGCAGATCCTGGACCTGATCCGCGATCTCCAGAAGGAGTTCGGCTCGGCGGTCATCATCATCACCCACGACCTGGGTGTGGTGGCCGAGCTGGCCGACGACCTGCTGGTGATGTACGGCGGCCGGTGTGTGGAGCGCGGCCCCGCGGAGAAGGTCTTCTACACGCCGCAGCACCCCTACACCTGGGGCCTGCTCGGCTCGATGCCGCGGATCGACCGCGATCAGACCGACCGGCTGATCCCCGTGAAGGGTTCGCCGCCCAGCCTGATCAATGTGCCGTCCGGCTGTGCCTTCAATCCCCGTTGCCCGTACGCGGACGTCCCCAAGGGCAACCTCACCCGTACGGTGCGCCCCGAACTGCGCCAGGTGGAGGGCGGGCACTTCTCCGCCTGCCACATGTCGCAGGAGGAGCGGGAGCGTATCTGGACCGAAGAGATTGCGCCGAAGCTGTGACCGAGACGACTGACGACGAGAGCAAGAAGATCCCGCTGCAGAAGGGATCGGCGGACGAGGGCGCGCAGGACAGCCACCGCCGGGTCGCTCCGCAGGATTCCGACGCCGAGCCGCTGCTGCGGGTGCGCGGTCTGGTCCGGCACTTCCCGATCACCAAGGGCCTGCTCAAGCGGCAGGTCGGCGCGGTGCAGGCGGTCGACGGCATCGACTTCGACGTCCGGCCGGGGGAGACGCTCGGTGTGGTCGGCGAGTCCGGCTGCGGCAAGTCGACGATGGGCCGGCTGATCACCCGGCTCGACGAGCCGACCGGCGGGTCCATCGAGTTCGAGGGCAGGGACATCACCCACCTGTCCCCGGGCAAGCTGCGGCCGATGCGCCGCGACGTCCAGATGATCTTCCAGGACCCGTACGGGTCGCTGAACCCGCGGCACACCATCGGCGGGATCATCGGCACCCCCTTCCGCCTCCAGGGCGCCGAGCCCGAGGGCGGGGTGAAGAAGGAGGTGCAGCGGCTGCTGGAGCTGGTGGGCCTGAGCCCGGAGCACTACAACCGCTACCCGCACGAGTTCTCCGGCGGCCAGCGCCAGCGCATCGGCATCGCACGGGCGTTGGCCCTCAAGCCGAAGCTGGTGGTCGCCGACGAGCCGGTGTCCGCGCTGGACGTCTCCATCCAGGCGCAGGTCGTCAACCTCATGGACGATCTCCAGGAGGAGCTGGGCCTGACCTACGTCATCATCGCCCACGACCTCTCGGTGATCCGCCATGTGTCGGACCGCATCGCGGTCATGTACCTCGGCAAGATCGTGGAGTTGAGCGACCGCAAGTCGCTGTACGAGTCGCCGATGCACCCGTACACCAAGGCGCTGCTCTCCGCGGTGCCGGTGCCCGACCCCAAGCGGCGGACCCAGCGCGACCGGATCCTGCTCAAGGGCGATGTGCCCTCGCCGATCAATCCGCCCTCCGGCTGCCGGTTCCGCACCCGCTGCTGGAAGGCGACCCAGGTGTGCACGACCACCGAGCCGCCGCTGGTGGCGCTCAAGACCGGTCATCAGGTGGCCTGCCACCACCCGGAGAACGCCACGGAGGCGGGTTCCGGTGGCGGCGAGGCCGCCGGGGCGCGGGCGACCGTAGTGCCGGAGAAGTAGCCGGAGCCACCAAGTGAGCATCAATTTCTGAGGAATTGGCAAAGTCCCGGGCCCTGCGGGGGCGGGAGAGTGCAGAGTCGGCGCGGTTGTTCAGACATCATCCGTGTGTTCGAAGGGACGGCTCATGGCATTCTCCCGCTCCGCGCGTCGCACCTCCCGCTGGCTCGCGCTCGCCACGGCGGTGGCCTCGGCCGCCACCATCGCCGCCGGACCCGGCGCCTCGGCCGGCGCCCCGGGAGTCGGTGACCCCTACTTCCCGCAACTCGGCAACGGCGGTTTCGACGCTCTCCACTACGACCTGGGCGTCAGCTACGACACGGACAGCGGCCGTCTCAACGGCCGCACCACGCTGACCGCCAGGGCCACCGAGAACCTCTCCGCCTTCGACCTCGATCTGCACAAACTGACGGTCGACTCGGTCCGGGTGAACGGCCACCGCGCGCGGTTCAGCAGATCCGGCGACGAGATAAAGATCCGGCCGGACTCCCGGCTGCGGCGCGGCCACCGCTTCACGGTCACCGTCTCCTACGGCGGCGTCCCGAAGCCGCTCGGCGGCCCGATCATTTTCGGTTCCGACTACGGCTGGATGAAGACCAAGGACGGAGTCTTCGTCGCCTGCGAGCCGAACGCCGCGTCGACGTGGTTCCCCTCCAGCGACCACCCCAGCGACAAGGCGACGTACGACATCCGCATCGACGCACCCAAGGGCCTGACCGGCGTCTCCAACGGCCGCCTCATCAGCTCCGGCGAGGCGCACGGCCGCAGTTACGCCCACTGGCGCGAGAAGCGCCCGATGGCGACGTATCTGGCCACCGCCACCATCGGGAAGTTCGATGTCCGCACGGGCACCACGCCCGGCGGCACCCCCATCTACGTCGCCACCGACCCGACACTGCCCACCGGCAAGGTCGACGTCTACAAGATCACGTCCGAGGCCACCGACTACTGGTCCAAGGTTTTCGGCCCGTACCCCTTCGAGGAGACCGGCGCGATCGTCGACGACATGCCGCAGGCGGGCTTCTCGCTGGAGGTGCAGTCCAAGCCGGTCTACTCGGCGGTGCGCAGCGAGACCACCATCGTCCACGAGCTGGCCCACCAGTGGTTCGGCGACTCGGTCTCCGTCAGGCAGTGGAAGGACATCTGGCTCAACGAGGGCTTCGCCAGTTACGCGCAGTGGTTGTGGGCCGAGCACAAGGGCACTCAGAGCGCCCCCGATGCCTTCCGCGAGGAGTACCGGGACATCCCGGCAGGCGACGACTTCTGGAAGGTGAAGGTCGCCGACCCGCAGCGGGACACCATGTTCTCCGGTGCGGTCTACGACCGGGGTGCGATGACGCTGCAGGTGCTGCGTGAACGGATCGGCGACAAGGCGTTCTTCGAGCTGCTGCCGGCCTGGACCGCGCAGCACCGCTACGGCAACGCGCGGACCTCGCAGTTCATCGCGCTCGCCGAGAAGATCTCCGGGCAGCAGCTGGACGATCTCTTCGACACCTGGTTGAACACCACCGGCAAGCCGGCACTGCCGGGCGAGTAGCGGCGGTCCGCCCCGGGCGTCAGCCGGAGTCCGCCCGGGCCGGTCGCCGCCCGGTCAGTCGGAGCTGCGCTTGCCCAGCGACTCCGGCCGGGGCAGGTGTACGCCGAAGTAGACGGCCGCCATCCGCAGGGCGAAGACCACCCCCGCCGAGACCGCCGCGGCGGGGGTGCCGCCGGTGCCGAGGTGGTGCAGTCCCAGATAGCAGCAGCCGCCGGCCAGCGCGGCGATGGCGTAGACGTCCTCGCGCAGCAGCAGCGGTGGGAACTCCCCGCACAGCACATCGCGGATGACCTCGCCGGCGACGCCGGTCAGCACCGCGAGGATGATCACGGCCAGCGGGGTGGCGCCCGCCTCGATGGCGGCGCGCGCTCCGATCACCGTGACGACCGACAGGCCGACCGCGTCGACGACGAGCAGCGACTTGACCGGCAGTGTCCAAAAGCGCAGGTAGGCGATGGTGCCGACGCCGACGCAGATGATCACTGTCAGCAGCACCCAGTCGTGCGTCCAGTACAGCGGCTGCCGGTCGAGGATCAGATCGCGCAGCGTGCCGCCGGAGATGGACGCGGCGAAGGCGAGCACCAGCCCGCCGAACGGGTCCATGTTGGCGCGGTAGGCGGCCAGCACCCCGCTCGCCGCGAACGCCGCGACGCCGACCAGATAGAGCACGTGAAGCATGGCGCCATGTTCTCAGGCCGCAGGACCGCCGTCGTCGGCGCGTGCCCGGCGGGGCGGGCGGAGCGCGGAAGCGGCGGCGAAAGGTGAGGGTTCAAATTTGACACTACCGGTCAGTAACCATCCGGTGTAGCGTGCACGTCATGGCATTGGTGACCATAGGTAAGAGTGAGTTCGACCGCGATACCGCGGTCACGCGTCGGGCCGAGGGCGTCTACGACGCGGAGCTCTCCGCCGGGTGGACGATCATCCACGCGGTCAACGGCGGCTATCTTCTCGCCCTCATGGGCCGCGCGCTGGGCGACGCCCTCCCGCACCCCGACCCCTTCTCGGTCACCGCGCACTACCTGACGGCCTCGGTCCCCGGGCCCGCCGTCATCCGCACCGAGATCGTCCGCACCGGCCGCACGATGTCGACGGGCACCGCGACGCTCGTCCAGTTCGCGGAGGACGGCACCGAGGTCGAGCGGATGCGGGTGCTCGCCGCGTACGGCGACCTCGACGCGCTGCCCGACGACGTCCGCACGACCGCCAAGCCGCCGGCCATCCCGCCCTACGAGCACTGCCTGGGCACCGACAGTGCCCCCGAGGGCGAGCCGGCCATCCCGGGCAGCACGGCCATCACCGAGCGGCTCGCCCTCCGCCTGGACCCGGCGACCGCGGGCTGGGCCGTCGGCGCCGCCTCCGGCAAGGGCGAGATGCGCGCCTGGTTCGGCCTCGCCGACGGCCGCGAGCCCGATCCGCTGTCCCTCCTGCTGACCGTCGACGCGCTGCCGCCGACCGCCTTCGAGATGGGGCTTCTCGGCTGGGTCCCCACCGTCGAGCTGACCACCCACATCCGTCGCCGCCCCGCCCCGGGACCGCTGCGGGTCGCGATCACCACCCGCAACCTGGCCGGCGGCTTCCTGGAGGAGGACGCCGAGGTCTGGGACTCCGAGGACCATCTGGTCGCGCAGTCCCGGCAGCTGGCGCGCGCCCTGCTGGAGGGCTGAGCCTCCCGCCACGGGTGACCGGGCCGGGTGAGTCGCCCGGCCCGCGGGTCACCCGAGGAACTCCCTCAGCACCGCGGTGAGTTGGGCCGGCGCATCCTCCTGGACCAGATGCCCGGCCCCCTCGATCAGCCGCAGCCGCGCCCCCGGGAGGGCGGCTGCCGGCTGCTCTCCCTTGGCTGCCGGGATCCAACTGTCCTGGGCGCCCCAGCAGATGAGCGTCGGCAGGTCGATCTCGCCGTAGCGGCCCTCGATCTCGTCGGTGTACCGCTGGTCGTTCTGCTCGATCTGCCGGTAGAACGCCGGCCGGCCCTCCCCGTGCACCAGTCGTCGACCAGCCGGTCCAGGACGGCCGGGTGCAGGCCCGGGTGGCTGGCGGAGGAGAGGTAGGCGCGCACCAGCGCCCGGTGCAGTTCCGGCGGCAGCTGACCGAAGACCTCGGGGTGCGCGCCCAGCAGGCGGTAGGGGGGCGAGCCCCAGGGTGCCGGCGCCACCGGGTCGACGAGCGCCAGTCGCGCGTACCGCGCGCTGTGCAGCAGGTGCGCCCGCAGCGCCACGCAGCCGCCGAAGTCATGGGCGACGAGGGCGGGTTCGCGCACGCCCCAGTGCGCCGGCAGTTCGCTGAAGACCCTGGCCTGCGCGGCCAGCGAGACATCCTGCCCCTCCCTCATCTCCGAGGCGCCGTACCCCGGCATGTCCCAGACGAACACCTGGCGGCGCTCGGCGAGGGCGGCGGCGATGTTGCGTCAGACGTACGACGAGAACGGCGTGCCGTGCAGCAGGACGACCGGCGGGGTGCCGGGCCGTTCGGCGCCGAGCGCGGCCCAGCGCGCCTCGCCGGAGGAGCTGCGGAACGTACGGTCCAGAAGCCACTGCGTCATGAGCATAAGGCTAGACACTCCTTACGCGCCTGTCGGTGAGGGGACGAGGGGAGAGGGCGGAACAAGCGCGGTCTGCCCGTCGCGAGGCCCGGCGCCCCCGCGCGCCGGAGATGCGCCCCCGAGGTCCGTGGCGCCTGCTCGTAGAATCGTGCGCACCATGGTTTACCTCGACCACGCCGCCACCACTCCGATGCTTCCGGAGGCGGTGCAGGCGATGACCGCCCAGCTGACCGTCACCGGCAACGCGTCCTCCCTGCACGCCGCCGGCCGGCGGGCCCGGCGCACCGTCGAAGAGGCGCGGGAGTCCCTCGCCTCCTCGCTCGGCGCCCGCCCGAGCGAAGTCGTCTTCACCGCGGGCGGCACCGAGGCCGACAACCTCGCGGTCAAGGGGCTGTACTGGTCCCGCCGGGACGCGGACCCGGCCCGCACCCGCGTCCTCGCCAGCCCCGTAGAGCACCACGCCGTCCTGGACGCCGTGGAATGGCTCGCGGAGCACGAGGGCGCCCATGTGGAATGGCTGCCGGTCGACACCTACGGCCGGGTGCACCCCGACGCGCTGCGCGAGGCCATCGGCCGCAACCCGGCCGATGTCGCGCTCGCCACCGTCATGTGGGCCAACAACGAGATCGGCACGATCCAGCCGGTCCATGAACTCGCCCGGGTGGCAAAGGAGTTCGACGTCCCGCTGCACGCCGACGCGGTGCAGGCGTTCGGCCAGCTGGAGATCGACTTCGCCGCCTCGGAACTGGCCGCGATGACGGTCTCCGCGCACAAGATCGGCGGGCCGTACGGCATCGGCGCGCTGCTTCTGGGCCGTGAGTACGCCCCCGTCCCGGTGTTGCACGGCGGCGGCCAGGAGCGGCACGTACGCTCCGGCACCCTGGACACCCCCGCCATCGCCGGCTTCGCCGCCGCGGGGCGGCACGCCGTCGCGCACCGCGAGGACTTCGCCCGCGACATCGGCGCGCTGCGCGACGACCTCGTCAAGGCGGTCCGCGCCGCGGCCCCGGACGCCGTCCTCGGCGGCGACCCGGACCCCGCCGGCCGCCTCCCCGCGAACGCCCACTTCTCCTTCCCCGGCTGCGAGGGCGACTCGCTGCTCCTGCTGCTGGACGCCCAGGGCATCGCCTGCTCGACGGGCTCCGCCTGCACGGCCGGTGTCGCCCAGCCCAGCCATGTCCTCCTGGCCACCGGGATGGCCCAGGACCTGGCCCGCGGCACCCTGCGCTTCTCGCTGGGGCACACCTCCACCGCGCAGGACGTCGCGGCGGTCGCCGAGGCCATCGGGCCGGTCGTGGCCCGGGCGCGCAGCGCGGGACTCAGCTAGGGCGCGTCAGCAGGCCGTTCTCTTCCGGTCGTCCCGGTCGTCGTTGCACCGGACGGACTGACGTCGAAGAGAAGGCTCGTCGGGCGAGAAGGCTCGTCGGGCGGGCCCTGGTTCGTACACCAAGAGCGCCCCGGGCCTCGGTGTGAGGTGCCCGGGGCGTGCTGCCGGCGCGGGACGGTATCGCCGCGCCGGGTGCCTCTGGTTATCCGAACTGGCCGGGCTGGTAGTCCCCGGCGGGCTGCTGGACGATGACGTTCATGCGGTTGTAGACGTTGATGAGGGCTATGAGCGACACCAGGGCGGCGAGCTGTTCGTCGTCGTAGTGCTTGGCGGCGTTCGCCCACGCCTCGTCCGTGACGCCACCGGCCGCGTCGGCGATACGGGTGCCCTGCTCCGTCAGCTCCAGGGCGGCGCGCTCGGCCTCGGTGAAGACCGTGGCCTCTCGCCAGGCCGCGACCAGGTTGAGCCGCAGCGAGGTCTCCCCGGCGGCAGCGGCGTCCTTGCTGTGCATGTCGGTGCAGAAGCCGCAGCCGTTGACCTGACTGGCGCGGAGCTTGACCAGTTCCTGCGTCGCGGCGGGCAGCGTCGAGTCCGAGATGACCTTGCCCGCCGAGTTGATGTGCTTCAGGAACTTGCCTGCGACCGGGTTGCCGAAGAGGTTCAAGCGAGCATCCATGGTGAGGTCCTCCGTCGTGTTTCGTGGTTACACACCTTTGACGGAGCGGCTCGGAACGATGTGACAGGACTGAATGTGACGTGCGTCACTCCGCCCCTGTCGCGGCAGGCGCCCGCTTCAGCGGTTCACGTCGGGTCGGGCGAGACGATGGCCGGGCCGCCGTCGAGGAGGCCGAGCAGGGCGTCGCGGTGGAGGCCCGCGATCGGGTCGAGAAGGTCCGGGTGGCGCAGCAGCGGCGCGGCATGGCGATCGCGCGGGCTGGGGACCGTCAGCCGGCGCGCATCGCCCACGGACTCGATGCCGTGGCGGGTCGCTGCCAGGCGGGCCGCTGCCGTGGCGGCGAGGTCTTCGTCGGACAGCAGGCAGGCCGCCCAGCTGACGACGGTTTCGTCCACCCAGGTGCGCCAGGCGTACTCGGCGGCGTCCAGCGGGTGGGCATCGGAGCCGGTGACGGAGTCCAGCCGCTCGGAGCCGCCGGGGCCGGCCAGGTTCAGCAGTTCGGCGTCCAGTGCGGTCGGGTGGCGCAGTGCGGCGGCGAAGGTGGCCGCCTGCCGTGCCTGGGCCTCGGCGAGGGCGTGGTTCAGCGGGCCGCTCGCCGGCGGGAACGCCGACAGCAGCCAGCGAGTGCAAGCGGCGATGACTGGCGAGAGATCGCTGGACAAGGCGGGCCGTCCTTCACGCGTGCCGGTCATTGCTCCGATTCCCGTGCGTGAGCGGCTCGCGAGCGCTCGCGCGTCCCGGGCAGCGTAGGGCGGCCATCCGAGCGGCGACAGGGCGTGCGTCACAGCCGCGATGCGCTCACCGGGAGCACTCATCGGGAGGGACCCGGCCCAAGGAGCCCGGTGAGGACGCGGTGCATCGTCCGCTCGAACAGCACCTGAGGGTCCTCCGCGGCATCCGGCTCGGTCTGATCGGCCATCGCGGCCGCGATGGCCGGATGGTCCCCGCGAGCGGCAGCTTCGCTCAGGTAGGCGGCCTGTGCCGCCTGGCGGTCGGTGGCTGTGTTGCCGCTCCGGAGTTCTGCCCGCGCGAACTGCGTGATCAGCGCGTTCATCAGGGCGACGGTTTCCATCCCGGTCCGGCCCGGCAGCCGGGCCGGCGCCAGTGCCCGCAGCGCGTAGTCCAGATAGTCCAGGCTCCGAGGGCCCAGCCGGAGCGGCTCCGGTGGAACGTCGAGCAGCCAGGGGTGCCGCAGATGGACGTCCTTGGTCCGGGCTGCCAGAGCGACCAGATCCTCGACGGGATCGCCCCTGAGCCCGATGCCGAGGTCGATCTCTCCGGCCACCGCGTCCGTCATCAGATCGAGCAGGTCCTCCCGGCCGGAGATGTAGCGGTAGAGGGATGCCTGGCCGGCGCCCAGGGCCTTGGCCACATGACGCATGGACACCGCCGACAGGCCGCTTCGGTCCGCCAGTTCGACGGCGACGACGGTCAACTCCGCGCGGCTGTGCACGGCCGCGGGGCCGCGGGCGCCGCGTTCGGGCCGCGCCCAGACGGTCACAGGGTCCTGAGCCACTTGCCCACCCGCCTCCTCCGTTCCCATGCGTACCTCCTTACTCTAAACTGCGAACACCGATCGCAGTTATGGAGGTTCCCGTGTCCTCGTCATCGGCACATCTGTGGGGCCCGGTCCGCCGGGCGGAGAACGGCCCGGTGCGGCTGGCCGTGGACCAGCTTTGTGAAGGGGCCGCCGGCGAGCCGCTTCTGCTGGTCACGGGTCTGGGGGTCAATCGGCTGTGGGTCCCGGACGGACTGTGCCGGATGCTCGCGGCGCAGGGCTTCGCGGTGGCCCGTTACGACCAGCGTGACGGCGGGGAGTCGACGCACCTGCCGCCCACCGCCACCGGCAACCCCCTCTCCGCGCTGTTCACCAAGCGCGGAGAGGCGTACACCGCCGAGGACATGGCGGATGACGCCGTCGCCGTCATGGACGCTCTGGGCTGGCGGTCGGCGCACCTGCTGGGCGTCTCACTCGGCGGCGCCGTCGCACAACGCGTGGCGATACGACACCCGGACCGCGTCCGGACGCTCACGTCCATGGCCGCCGTTCCCGGAGACACCTCGGGGCTGCGGGTCATGCGGTACATACGGATGAGGACGCTGGCAGCGTTCGCCCGGCTGCGGTTTCCCGACACCCCCGACGGGGCCGTCTCGGCCGGCATCGCCGTCGCCCGCCTTCTCGCCTCGCCGAACCGCGCCTTCGACGAGCGAGCGGCCCGAGAGGCCGCGGAGCGCAACGCCGACAGCGGTGTTCACGACCGGCAGGCACAGAGCCGCCAGATCGGCGCCCAATGGCACGGCCCGCCGATCAGCGCCATCACCCGGCCCACGCTGGTGCTCCACGGGGAGGACGACCCCCTCATCAAGCCCGGCGCAGGACGGGCGATCGCCTCCCGGATCAGCGATGCGCGCCTGGTCCTGCTGCCGGAGGTGGGCCATGAGCTCCCCGAATCAGCCTGGGGCAGCATCGTCACCGAAATCCGCGGCCTGGCCGACACCGCGCGCCACCTGCCCCCACGGCCCACCAGCTGAAGCGCTCGGACTCTGGAGCCGTGGCAGGAGGCGCCTCGGTGTGTGAACGATCTTTTACGCGCTCGGCTTCGGCGTGGGCGGGCGCCGCAGCTCGTCCCGCACGAGGCGGAGGTAGCGGTCCCAGTCCCAGTGCGGCCCGGGGTCGGTGTGGTCGGTGCCGGGCACTTCCACATGGCCGACGATGTGCTTCCGGTCGGCGGGTAGGCCGTAGCGCCGGCAGATTGCCGCCGTCAGCCGCGCCGACGAGGCGTACATGGCCGCCGTGAAGGATTCCGGGCGGTCCACGAAGCCCTCGTGCTCGATGCCGACGCTGCGTTCGTTGTAGCCGCGGTTGCCGGCGTGGAATGCCACGTCCAGCTCCCTGACCTGCTGCGCCACATGCCCGTCCTTGCGTACGACGTAGTGTGCGGCGGCGCCGTGCAGCGGGTCCTGGAAGACCTTCAGCGCCGTCGCGAAGCTGCCCTGCACGACATGGATGACCACCCGGTCGACCTCGTAGTCGGCCGGTCGGTCGGCGAACCGCCAGTTCGCCGGGGAGGCCTCCACCCACTGGGCGCCGCGGTAGTCCACCTCGCCGGCCTTGCGCGGTTTGCTGTTGCCCGGGAGGCGCCACCACCAGCGCACCAGCTCCGCCCGCCCGCCGTACGCCGCCGCGCCCGCGGCGACCAGGCCGCCGCCCCCGATCCACAGCGCACGCCTGCGCGTGATCGCGGGCCGGTCCCCCTCGCCCTCGGTTTTCCCCATGAGCTGCTTAACGCTTTCGGGGCTGTCGGTGGTTCCGTCTACCCTGGAGAGGTTATGACTGACGCTCCCCGCCGCCTCCGTGTACTCGCCGCCATGTCCGGCGGTGTCGACTCCGCCGTCGCCGCGGCCCGCGCCGCCGAGGCCGGCCACGACGTGACAGGCGTGCACCTCGCGCTCTCCGAGAACCCCAAGTCGTTCCGTACCGGCGCGCGCGGCTGCTGCACCATCGAGGATTCACACGACGCGCGCCGCGCCGCCGACGTCATCGGCATCCCCTTCTACGTCTGGGACCTCGCCGAGCGCTTCCGTGAGGATGTCGTCGACGACTTCATCGCGGAGTACGAGGCCGGGCGCACCCCCAACCCCTGCCTGCGCTGCAACGAGAAGATCAAGTTCGCCGCGCTGCTGGACAAGGCCCTCGCCCTCGGCTTCGACGCCGTCTGCACCGGCCACTACGCCACCGTCGTCCTGCGCGAGGACGGCACCCGCGAGCTGCACCGCGCCTCCGACATGGCCAAGGACCAGTCCTACGTCCTCGGCGTGCTGGACGACCGGCAGTTGGCGCACGCGATGTTCCCGCTGGGCGACACCCTCACCACCAAGCCCGAGATCCGCGAAGAGGCCGCCCGGCGCGGCCTGTTCGTCGCGAAGAAGCCCGACAGCCACGACATCTGCTTCATCGCCGACGGTGACACCCAGGGTTTTCTCGCCAAGCGGCTGGGCGCGGCCGAGGGCGACATCGTCGACGAGGCCGGCAACCGCCTCGGCACGCACGAAGGCGCGTACGGCTTCACGATCGGCCAGCGCAAGGGCCTGCGCATCGGCCACCCGGCCGCCGACGGCAAGCCGCGCTACGTCCTGGACATCTCCCCGGTCGACAACACCGTCACGGTCGGCCCCGTCGAGTCCCTCGACGTCACGGCGCTGACCGCCATCCGGCCCCGCTGGTGCGGCAGCCCCCCGGCCGCCGGCCTCGCCACCTACACCGCCCAGCTCCGCGCCCACGGCGGCGAGACGGAGGTGACGGCCGAGGTGGTGGACGACTCCGAACTCCAGGTCACCTTCACCGAGCCGGTCCGTGGCGTGGCCCCCGGCCAGGCGATCGTCCTCTACGACGGGAGCCGGGTCGTCGGCTCGGCGACCATCGCGACGACGGAGCGACGGGTGGCGGCGGGGGTCGAGTAGACCCGCGCCCGGTCAGTACGTGTAGAGCGCCGTGGTGTCGATTTCGGCGTCGATCGGGGCGTCGATCGGCACCGGCTCACCGAACTCCGCCTCCAGCGAGGCCCGGTAGTGCTCGCCGCTCGGCAGCGAGTAGAGCAGGCACTTGCCCTCTATGGGGTTCACGATGAGGTAGTACGGGATTCCGGCCTGAGCGTACTTCTTGACCTTTTTATCGGTGTCGTTCTCAGGGTTGGAGTCGGAGACGACCTCCCCGACGAGGATGACGTCCTCCGCGGGAAACTGCTTCAGTTGTGTGCCGCGGTAGGAAGGGTCGGCCACCGAGAAGTCAGGCCGCAGGAGGGTCTTACCGTGCCAACCGCCGTAGACCGTGTCGACCTCTGTCATGACGAACCACTTGGATAAAAGCTGGGACGCGATGGTGAGAACCATGTTGCCGTGAGCGCTGGTAACCACGGTGCTGAGGTAGACCTCTCCGTCGATCATTTCGGCGTGGTAGTCCGGGAACGCCGCGTCGAGTTCCTCGAAGCGCCGCATTTCTTCGGTCTGCACTGGGCTCTCCATCTGCGCCGTCATGGTGTGCCCTCCCCTTGCGTCCTGGTTCGTGCCAGCGTAGCTCTGCGTGAACGTCCCCGCACACAGTTGTTGTGCGTCTCCGCCCCCGTTGCCTCAGGCGGCACAGTGCACCTCCGAAGAGTCACGGCAGTCCAGGCAATACCCCGGGTGGGTGGCGCGGAAGGCGCGGTCGCAGCCGTCGCAGTTCTGGAGGGGGACGACGGGTGGGCGAGCGGAACCCGGGGGCGGGCTGGTGCGTGCCGGCGGACGCAGGGCCACCAGGCGGTGGGCCAGCAGGCGGGCCGGGCGGCGGGTGAGCCGCGCCGGGAGGCCCTGCGTGAGGGCGGCCGTGATCTCTTCGGCGGGTACGCCGCGAGCGAGCCAGTCCGTGACGGCCGGGGCCAGCGCGGCGATCTCGCGCTCCGAGAGCAGCAGACGGCGGTCGCGATGGGGGAGTCGGGCCAGGAGGTCCACGGCCTCGCGGTCGACTTCCGGGGCGACGGGGGAGGGGGCGGCTTCCCCGGAAGGTTGGCGGGGCGGCTCGGGGGACGGCCCGGGTGCCGGAGCGGGGTCGGGCGGCTCCTCGACGATGGCCACGGCACGCTCCTCCGGCGAGCTGGGCAGGCCCGGCACTCCTGGCCGTCCTGACTGCCCCGGGAGGTCGTAGGCGAAGGTGCGGGTGATGATCCGGCCGCGCGGGCCGCGTTCGACGCGTCGCTCCAGCCAGCCCTCGTCCTCCAGCTCGCGTAAAGCCTCGGCGATGGTGATCTTGCCCTCGGCGAAGTGCGTACAGAGCGCCTCGATGGTGATCGGTGCGCCGTCGGGGAGCGACAGGATGTACGCGGCGACGCCGACCGTGACCGCGCTACCGGCGCGCTGCGCAAGGCGGTTGGCGAGGACGGTGAAGTGAGAGGTCTGGCGCGTACGGATGTGGGTGACGCCGCCGGAAGTGCGCGAGGGCACGGACGAGGGCGCGTTAGACTGCGCTGAAGTCATGGGGAAGGGTTTCGCTTCCTTGTGATCAGGCCCTCGGACCGGGATTGCCGTCCCGCCGGGGGCCGTTCTGTGTGCGGTTGTGGTGCTGTGTCAGGCGTTGATCTGGGGCGAGCGTAACCGCATTCCGGACGCTCCCGTGCCCAACTCACCCGATGGGGTGAGTGGTTGGAGCGACGGTAGGTGGGTGGGGTTCTCTGCCCGGGTTCTTTGGTTGGCCGTCCGGCTCACCGGCGGACGGTGGGGCGGAACCTGGTGCCGCCCCACCGGTGTCCCGTCAGACGGCGTCCGGTGCGACCTGCGCGTATGCGACGAAGGATGCCCAGGAGGCGGGGCTGACCGCGATCGAGGGCAATGAGATGTCCTTGGAGTCGCGGACGTGGACGGTGCCGGGGCAGGCAGCCACCTCGACGCAGGCTTCGCCCTCGCTGCCGCTGTAGCTGGACTTCCTCCAGGCGACGGCGACTTCGACGCAGGCTTCGCCATCGCCGCCGCTGTAACTGCTCTTGAACCAAGCCAGTTCGGTGCTCATGCCTCTCCTGACAGCAGACGCTGAATGAGGGCTCGCGACGCCTCGGCGTCGAGGGCCTGAGATCGGATTGTCCCGTACCGGTGGCTCAGCACGCTTACGTCATCGGGTTCTGTCAGGAAATAACTGCCCTGTTGGCCTTCCACGTAGCCGATCGTGTGGTGGTCCGGTGTTTCCAGCAGCGTCATCGGACCGTCCACGCCAGCGTGCGTCTCCCGGGAGAGCGGCATGACTTGGATCTGAACGTTGTGCAGCTCGCCCAGCTTGATCAGGTGATGCAACTCGCCTTGCCATACGTTCCTTCCGCCAATCTTTCGCAGAAGTACGGACTCCTCCAGCACGAAGGTCATCCGGCACGCGGGCTTGCGTGTCTGGAGCTGCTGCGTGGCGAGGCGGGCCTGCACGACCTTGTCGATCTCCTCGTCGTCGAGGCTTGGCCGTCGCGAACGGAACACCGCCCGCGCATACTCCTCCGTCTGCAACAACCCGTGCAGGAAGTGGGTGGAGTACGCGTGCAACGCCAGCGCCTCCGCCTGGAGTTTGACGTACTCCTCGGCCCACACCGGGTGATGCTTCTCGGCCACGTCGGGGATCAGGACGCGCAGCAGGCCGTCGGCGCCCACGGCCGCGTCGATCGCGTCGACGTAGCCGGGCTTGGGCGGTCGTTCGCCGCGTTCGACCATCGCGATCAGGGACTCGGAGTACGGGACGAGCGCGCTCAGTTCGCGGCGGGTCATGCCGCGTTGCTCGCGTAAGTACCGGGACTGCTTGCCGAAGATCCGGAGGCTCACGGGCGGTTCGTCGTTATGGGGCATCGCACACCTCGCACAGTTGCGGAGTGGTAGCGCACAGTAGGCGCTGATCTGTGGCCAGGCTAGACGCGGACCGGAAGGCTTGTCCGCATGACGAATGAACCACCACGATCCGAACTTTCCGCGCCGCAGATGAGGCTGCTGCCCTGGAGTACCCCGGACGACCGCCCCTGTTTTCTGATCACCGACGGTGACGGCGGCCCGGTGTCCGATCTTGCCGACAGCATCGAGGAGATGCAGCTCGACATCGGCGAGGAACTGCTGCGGCACGCGCGCGCCCTGCACGCCGACCCGAAGGTCCCGGACCGCGAATTCCGCTTTCTGTCACGGCGGTTGGCGGAAGCGCTGAGCGACGCGTTACGGGTCGCACGGCACTGACCGCCGGCCGCTGGGGCCGGAGCGGGGGGCGGTGGTCCGGCCACCACCCCTCCTTCCACGGGAAACGCCCTGGCCAGGGCGGTCAGTGCCGGTCACTGCCGCGCCCAACTGCCGCCCCGCCGGCTGCGCCCGCTCAACCCGCCGAGCCGCCCCGCATGGCGCGGTAGAGGTCGCCGGCCCGCTGCGCGTACGCGTCCAGGTCGACCTTCTTCAAAGAGTTGGGCGCCTCACCCAACAGCAGCACCTCACCGACCGAACTGTTGTCGGCCCACACGCACAGGGGCAGGTAGTCGCCGTCCCCGGCGGCGACGCCGCAGCGCAGCAGGCCGTCCCGCGCGCCGCCGGACGGCAGGCGGAAGGTCTTCGGCTCGGTGGCCATCCGGTTGGGCGCGAAGGCCGCCTCGATTCGCCGGGCGGGGTCGGACACCGGGCCCGCCGCGGTGTGCACCGCCAGCCGCCCGTCGGGCGCGTCCTTAGGTACGTAGACCGAGTCGACCTGCGTCAGGCCCTTGAACTCCGGGTACTTCGACGCGTCCTGCTTCGCCACCGGGTACAGCTGCTCCGTGGCGTTCTTGTCGTAGAGCAGCTCCGTGGCGGCCGATTTCACCACTTTCGGTGCGCTCAGGCCGTGCGCCGCGGCGTCGTCGCGTGGTGACTCCTCGGAGCCGAGCAACCACCACGCCGCGATGCCACCGGTGATGAGCACCACAGCGGCGACGACCGCAACGATGATTCCGGTCCGACCGCGGGGCCCGGAGGGAGCAGGCGGCTGCGGGGCGCCGCCGTGAAGCGGCATGCCGGTCGGTGGCTGCGGCGGGCCGTACGGGGGTGATTGCGGGGGCTGTTGGCTCACGGTGGGCGTGCCCTTTACATGATCGATTGCAGGAACGGCCCATCTTGTCACCGCATGAACATGCCATTCGGTAGGGGTGCCTGCCCTCGTTCGTGGCTCAAGGACCGGCAAGTATGGTCGGCCCAGCGACCAGACGTCAGAGGGCCGTCGCGCCGGATGCCTCGGCAATCCGGGCCGCGGGCGGCCTTTCGTAGGGCCACGAAGGGAACGCAAGTCAATGTCGACTGTTCAAGCTGAGACCGGCCGCCGCACGGTGTCCACCGGGCCGTCCTCCCTGCACGCGGAGCTGGTACGACGGAACCCCGGCGAGCCGGAATTCCACCAGGCCGCTCTGGAGGTCCTGGAGACCCTGGCCCCCGTGCTGACCGCCCGCCCGGAGTTCGCCGAGGCCAAGATCCTCGAGCGGCTCTGCGAGCCGGAGCGGCAGATCATGTTCCGGGTGCCCTGGCAGGACGATTCCGGAGCCGTGCACGTCAACCGCGGCTTCCGGGTGGAATTCAACAGCGCGCTCGGCCCGTACAAGGGCGGTCTGCGCTTCCACGCGTCCGTGAACCTCGGGATCGTGAAGTTCCTCGGCTTCGAGCAGATCTTCAAGAACTCCCTCACCGGCCTGAACATCGGCGGCGGCAAGGGCGGCAGCGACTTCGACCCGCACGGCCGGTCGGACTCCGAGGTCATGCGGTTCTGCCAGTCGTTCATGACCGAACTGCACCGGCACCTCGGCGAGCACACCGACGTCCCCGCGGGGGACATCGGCGTCGGGGGCCGCGAGATCGGCTATCTCTTCGGGCAGTACCGGCGGATCACCAACCGCTGGGAGGCCGGCGTGCTGACCGGCAAGGGCCTGGCCTGGGGCGGTTCCACGGGCCGTACACAGGCCACCGGTTACGGCAATGTGCTCTTCACCGAGGAGATGCTCAAGCGGCGCGGCGAGGAGCTGGACGGCCAGCAGGTCGTCGTCTCCGGCTCCGGCAATGTCGCCATCTACACGATCGAGAAGGTCCAGGCACTCGGCGGCAATGTCCTGACGTGTTCGGACTCGGGCGGCTACGTCGTCGACGAGAAGGGCATCGACCTCGACCTGCTGAAGCAGATCAAGGAGGTCGAGCGCGGCCGGATCAGCGACTACGCCGAGCGCCGAGGGGTGTCGGCCACGTACGTGCCCGGCGGGCGGGTGTGGGACGTGCCGTGCGAGGTGGCGCTGCCCTCGGCCACCCAGAACGAGCTGGACGCGGACGCGGCCCGGGTCCTGCTCCGCAACGGCGTCAAGGCGGTCTCCGAAGGCGCCAACATGCCCACCACCCCGGAGGCGGTGACGCTCCTGAAGGAGGCCGGCGTGGCCTTCGGGCCGGGCAAGGCCGCCAACGCGGGCGGCGTCGCCACCAGCGCGCTGGAGATGCGGCAGAACTCCGCGCGGGAGTCCTGGGCCCTCGAACGGACCGAGGGTGAACTCGCGACGATCATGCGCACCATCCACGACACTTGCTACGAGACCGCCGAGCGGTTCGGGCTGCCCGGCGACTACGTGGCGGGCGCGAACATCGCCGGCTTCGAGCGGGTGGCGGACGCGATGCTGGACCAGGGCCTGATCTAGACAGGTGCCCGGCCCGGCGTCCCGGGCCGGGCCCCCGCGTCGGCCCAGGCGAGGGGCGCCGGCGAGGAGCCCGTACCGCGGCCCCCGCGCGGCTCGTAGGGTTCGGCATATGAACATCTGCGTCTTCTGCTCCGCCGCCGACCTCGACGACCGCTACGTCACCCCCGCCCGCGAGTTCGCCACGCTGCTCGGCAAGGGCGGCCACACGCTGGTCTGGGGCGGCTCGGACACCGGCCTGATGAAGGTGATGGCCGACGGTGTGCGCGTGGCGGGCGGGAAGCTGGTCGGCGTCTCCGTGGAGTTCCTCGCGCACAAGGCGTACGTGGGCGCGGACGAGATGATCGTCACCAAGGACCTCGCCGAGCGGAAGGCGCAGCTGCTGGCCCGCGCCGACGCCGTCGTCGTCATGGTCGGCGGCACGGGCACGCTCGACGAGGCCACCGAGATCCTGGAGCTGCGCAAGCACGGGCTGCACACCAAGCCGGTCGTGCTGCTGAACGCGGCCGGTTTCTACGACGGGTTGAAGCAGCAGTTCCTGCGGATGGATGCGGAGGGCTTCCTGCCGATCCCGCTCACCGATCTCGTCTTCTTCGCGGAGGACGGCGTCGGCGCCCTGGCCTACCTGGAGGAGAAGGCGGGCGTACAGGGCTGAGCCGCCGCGGCCGCCCGCCCCGGGGGCACCCCCGCCGCTCCGCACGCCTCGTTAGGATCGGCCGTATGGGTACGCACTTGATCACGGGCGCAGGGTCGGGCATCGGAGCGGCGGTCGCACGGCGGCTGGCGGAGCGCGGCGAGGAGCTGTGGCTGCTGGCGCGGAACGCGGTGCGGGCCAAGGAGCTGGCCGCGCAGTTCCCCGGCGCCCGGACGCTCGTGGGTGACCTGGCCACCCCGGAGAAGCTGTCCTGGGCCTTCGGCCAGCAGCCGCTGCCGGACCGGCTCGACTCCATCCAGCACATCGCCGGAGTGATCGAACTCGGTGCCGTCGGCGACCTGCCCGCCAAGGCGTGGCAGCGCCAGCTCGCGGCCAACCTCGTCGCACCCGCCGAGATCACCCGGCTGCTGCTGCCGATGGTGAGGCTCGCCCAGGGGCACGTCGTCTTCGTCAACTCCGGCGCCGGGCTGCACGCCCACGCGCAGTGGGGCGCGTACGCCGCGAGCAAGCACGGGCTGAAGGCGCTGGCCGACTCGCTGCGGGCGGAGGAGCACGGCAACGGCGTCCGCGTGACCTCGGTCTACCCGGGGCGCACCGCCACGCCCATGCAGGAGAGCACCCACCAGCAGGAGGGCAAGGAGTACGACCCGTCGCGCTGGATCGACCCGGAGTCCGTCGCCTCGACGGTCCTCGCGGCCATCGACCTGCCGCGGGACGCGGAGATCAACGACGTGTCGGTGCGGCCGGGCCGCTGAGCCCCGGGGCGGGCCGCACCCGCGGCCCGGTGGTTTCCCGGCGCGGCGACGTACGCTGCACGGGTGAGCACTGAAGCGAAGTCGACCGCGGCGGCGGGGTGCGGGTTCCGGGAGATCCGGGGGCTCGTCACCGAGCTGAGCCGTCGGCTCGACGCCCATCAGCGTGGCCGGATCGCCGAACTCGACCTCACGCCGACGCAGGCCAAGGCGCTGGAGGAACTCGGGGAGCCCCGGACGGCGCGGGAGCTGGCCGCGGCGTTGTGCTGCGAGCCGCCGAACGTCACCTACGTCATCTCCAAGCTGGAGAAGCAGGGCATGGTCGTGCGGCAGCCGCACCCCCTGGACGGGCGCGCCAAGCAGCTCGTACTGACCGAGGCGGGGCGGGAGTTGCGGCTCGACCTGCTGCGACGGATGGGTGCCGAGTCGCCGCTCGACCACCTGTCGGACGCGGAGCGGTCCGTTCTCCGCGACGACCTGCTGAAGGCGCTGGGGCGGGCGGACTGACGCCCGTCGCCCACCGATGACCCGACCGGGCCCCGGAGTTCTCTCCGGGGTCCGGCGCTTTCGTCTGCGTTCCGTAAAGTTATAGCTGTAACTATTGCCTCCGGAGATGGCTACAGCTTTAACTAAATCTCATGATCACTGACAGCGCGGTGCCGCACGCGCCGGCGAACGGACGGCGCGGCCGGGCAGCCCGGCGGCCCCGCACGCAGCGACGCGGCGGAGCCCAACTCCTCGTGCTGGCGCTCGGCTTCGTGATGGCGAGCCTGGACACCGGCATCATGAACGTCGCCGCCGACGACCTGCGTGCCCGGCTCGGCCTCACCATGTCGGGCCTCACCTGGGTCGTCGACGGCTACGTCCTCGCCTTCGCCTCGCTCCTGCTGCTCGCCGGCTCCCTCGCCAAACGGTTCGGGGCCCGCCGGATCTACCTCCTCGGCCTCGTCGTCTTCACCACCGCCTCCCTCCTGGGCGCCGCGGCCCCCGACGGCGCCGTCCTGGTGGCGGCCCGCGTCGCCCAAGGGGCGGGCGCAGCGCTCTTCATGCCCAGCTCGCTCTCCCTGCTGATGCACGCGTTCCCCGAGCCGGCCCGCCGCGCCAGGATCCTCGGGGTCTGGTCCGCGATCGTCTCCACGTCCGTGGGCCTCGCGCCGACCATCGGCGGACTGCTGGTCGGCACCCTCGGCTGGCGCAGCATCTTCCTCGTCAACCTCCCCATCGGCATCGCCGGCCTGCTCCTCACCCGCCGGTTCATCGCGGCCGTACCGGCGCGCGCCTCCGCGCTCGGTGGCACCGGCCACCTCCTGGGCCTGCTCACCCTGGGCTCGCTCAGCTACGGACTCATCGAGGGGCCGGACAACGGCTGGTCCGACCCGTGGGTGCTGGGCGCCTTCGCGGTCACCGTGCTCGCGGGCGCCGGATTCGCGCTACGGGAACGGTCCGCCCGGCACCCGATCCTGCCGGTCTCGCTCTTCGCGGACAGCAGCTTCGCCGCGGCCAACCTCGTGGGCTTCCTCTTCAACTTCGCCTTCTACGGGACGCTGTTCGTCCTCGGGCTCTTCCTCCAGACCGCGCGCGGTGCGACCCCGGTGGCCGCCGGACTGCAGATGCTGCCCGCGGTCCTGGTCCTCCCGTTCGGCAACATGCTCTACGCCCGCATCGGGCCACGCCTCGGCAACCGCACCGCGCTCACCGCCTCCCTCGGCCTCTCCGCCGCCGGTTACGCCGTGCTCGTCGCGCTCCTCACGCCCGGCCTGCCCTACTGGGCGATCGCGGTGGTCCTCGCCGTCGCCAACATCGGCGGCGGCGTCAGCTCCCCGGCGATGACCGGCGTCCTGATGGAGGCCGCGGGCCGTGAGCACGCCGACATCGGCAGCGCCACCCTGAACGCCAACCGGCAGGTCGGCTCCCTGGTCGGCATCGCCGGGATGGGCGCGGTGCTCACCGCGGCGGGCGGCGGGTACCAGGGCGCAGGCATCGCCTTCCTGCTGACGGCCGCTGCCCTGGCCGCCGCGGCGGCTATCGCCCTGCTGGGCATCCGCACCCGCGCCTGACGGCCCCGCCCGGTCCTTCCCGCACCCCCCACCTTCCGCATCCCTCCCACCCCGCCGCATACCCTTCCCGGGTGAGCGAGAACAGCACGTACGAGTGGGCCGCGGGCGCGGCGACCGGCATCGGATCGATGCCGGGCGGTGACGCGCGCGAAGCGGCGAAAACCGTCACCGGGTCCGTGGAGACCTTCCCCTACCTGCCGGAACTGCCGGCCCGGGGCCCCGGCGCCGACATGATCGGCCGGACCATCGGCATGCTCGTCGAGGTCTACGCCCATGTCGAGCCCAGCGGCTGGCGGATCAGCGACCGCCCGGGGCGCGACACCCGGCGCTCCGGATCGTGGCTCGGCGAAGACCTCGACGCCCTGGAGGAGTTCACCCAGGGCTACGAAGGGCTGCTGAAGGTCTCGGCCGTCGGCCCGTGGACGCTGGCGACCGCGCTGGAACTGCGCAACGGCGAGGCGGCGCTCAGCGACCCCGGCGCCTGCCGCTACCTCGCGGAGTCCCTGACGGAGGGGCTGCGCGGACACCTCGCGGACGTTCGGCGGCGGGTGCCGGGCGCCCAGGTCGTACTGCAACTTGACGAGCCGTCGCTGACGGCGGTGCTCCAGGGGCGGGTGCGGTCCGCGAGCGGCTATCGCACCCACCGGGCCGTGGACCGGGTGGTGGTCGAGGGCGCCCTGCGCGACCTCATCGGCGCGGCGGACGGCGGGCCCGTGGTCGTCCACTCGTGCGCCCCCGAGGTGCCGTTCGGGCTGCTGCGGCGGGCCGGCGCCGCGGGCATCTCGTTCGATTTCTCCCTGCTCACCGAGCGTGAGGAAGAGGCGATCGGCGAGGCCGTCGAGGGCGGTACGGCGCTGTTCGCGGGCGTGGTGCCCGGCGTGGACAGTCGATTGTCAGACCCTGCCGGTAGCGTCATGGGTGTCAGGACGCTGTGGCGCAGGCTGGGGCTGGCACCGGGCACCCTCGCGGAGTCCGTGGTCGTCACCCCGTCGTGCGGACTGGCGGGCGCTTCGCCCGGATATGCCCGCTCGGCCCTCGCCCACTGCGTCCGGGCGGCGAGATCGCTCGCAGACAACCCTGAGTGACGGCACTCAAGGACCACGGGAGGACAAGACGGTGGCTGGCGAACAGCACGCAGCGGTATCCGAGGTGCCCGCAGCGGCGCGGGAGAAGCACGCGCAGCTCGCTGAGCAGATCGAGGAGCATCGCTTCCGTTACTACGTGAAGGACGCCCCGGTCGTCAGCGACGCGGAGTTCGACAAGCTGCTGCGCTCCCTGGAGGCCGTGGAGGCCGAATACCCGGAGCTGCGCACCCCGGACTCGCCCACCCAGAAGGTCTCCGGGGCGTACGCCACGGAGTTCACCGAGGTCGCGCACCGCGAACGGATGCTCTCCCTCGACAACGCCTTCGACAACGACGAGTTGGCCGCCTGGGCCGAGCGGCTGGCGGGGGAGCTGGGCGGCGACCCGAAGAGCGCCGGGTACCACTTCCTGTGCGAGCTGAAGGTCGACGGCCTCGCGGTCAACCTCACCTACGAGCACGGCCGGCTGACCCGCGCCGCCACCCGGGGCGACGGCCGCACCGGCGAGGACATCACCCCCAACGTCCGCACCATCGCCGAGATCCCGCACCGCCTCGAAGGCGACCGGGTCCCGGAGCTGGTCGAGGTCCGCGGGGAGGTCTACTTCCCGATGGAGAAGTTCCTCGAACTCAACGAACGCCTGGTGGCCGAGGGCAAGCCGCCGTTCGCCAACCCGCGCAACGCCGCGGCCGGTTCGCTCCGTCAGAAGGACCCCAAGGTCACCGCCGGCCGCCCGCTGCACATGGTCGTGCACGGCACCGGAGCCCGCGAAGGTCTCGACATCGACCGCCAGTCGCAGGGCTACGACCTGCTGCGCGAGTGGGGCCTGCCCACCGCCGCCCACAACAGGGTGGTCGACTCCCTCGAAGCGGTACGCGAGTTCATCGCCCACTACGGCGACGCCGACACCCGCCGCAATGCCGTCGAGCACGAGATCGACGGCGTGGTCGTCAAGCTCGACGAAATCCGGCTCCAGGGGCGGCTGGGCTCGACCTCGCGGGCGCCGCGCTGGGCGATCGCCTGGAAGTACCCGCCGGAGGAGGTCAACACCAAGCTGGTGGACATCCGCGTCGGCGTCGGCCGCACCGGACGGGTCACGCCGTACGCGGTGGTCGAGCCGGTGACGGTCGCGGGCTCCGAGGTGGAGTTCGCGACCCTGCACAACCAGGACGTGGTCAAGGCCAAGGGCGTCTTCATCGGGGACACCGTCGTGCTGCGCAAGGCCGGCGACGTCATCCCCGAGATCCTCGGCCCGGTGGTCGACCTGCGGGACGGCACCGAGCGGGAGTTCGTCATGCCGGCCGAGTGCCCCGAGTGCGGGACGGCCCTGCAGCCCGCCAAGGAAGGCGATATCGACCTGCGGTGCCCCAACGCCCGGTCCTGCCCCGCCCAGATCCGTGAGCGGCTGTTCTACCTGGCCGGCCGCAAGTGCCTGGACATCGAGAACTTCGGCTATGTGGCGGCCACCGCTCTCAGCCAGCCGCTGGAGCCGGCCGAGCCGCCGCTGAAGGACGAAGGCGACCTCTTCAGCCTCTCCATCGAACAGCTGCTGCCCATCAAGTCCTATGTCCTGGACCCGGACTCCGGCCTGCCCAAGCGCGACCCGAAGACCGGCGAGGAGAAGGTCGTCACCTTCTTTGCCAACCAGAAGGGCGAGCCGAAGAAGAACGCCCTCGCCATGCTGGAGAACATCCAGGCTGCCAAGGAGCGTCCGCTGGCCCGGATCATCACCGGGCTCTCGATCCGGCATGTGGGCCCGGTGGCGGCGGAGGCGCTGGCCCGCGAGTTCCGCTCGCTGGACCGCATCCGGGACGCGAGCGAGGAGGAGTTGGCCGCCGTCGACGGCGTCGGAGCGACCATCGCCGCCTCGCTGAAGCAGTGGTTCGCGGAGGAGTGGCACCAGCAAATCATCGAAAGCTGGCGGGCCGCGGGCGTCCGGATGGAGGAGGAGCATTCGGGTGACGAAGGCCCACGCCCCCTCGAAGGCGTCACCGTCGTCGTAACGGGCACACTTCAGTCACACACCAGAGATGGCGCGAAAGAGGCCCTCCAGAGTCTCGGAGCGAAGGTGACCGGATCCGTTTCGAAGAAGACCGGTTTCGTGGTGGTCGGAGACAACCCCGGTTCCAAGTACGACAAAGCCATGCAGTTGAAGGTCCCAGTGCTGGATGATGACGGCTTCGCCGTGCTGCTGGAGCAGGGCCCCGACGCAGCACGAGCGGTAGCTGTCACTCCGCCTGAGGAGGAGTGAGGAGTCAGCCCATCGGCGCATATCAGATTGATCCGGGAGGCCGGGTCGCATTCGGGCAACCACTGCCGATCGCTGCCCGCGGCGGCCTTCCGCGGCCTACTGTTGGGATGTGCGCCTGCCGTGGCGCGGGCACAGCCGGCTGTGAGAGGGATCGGAATGAAACCGACCGACAGCGCCGCTCCGGCGTCGCGGCTGCGCCGGCTCGTCGTGCCCGCGCTGCCCGCGACCCTCGTCACCGTGGCGGGCCTCGCGCTCGTCACGGGTGTGGTCCGGACTCTCGGCGAGGGTGAGGCGCTCTTCCCGGGAGGCTCCGTCGGCTGGTCGCTGGCGGTCCTGACCGGCGTCATCGTGGGGCACCTCGTCGCCCTCGGCCGCGATCGCTGGTGGGGCGGCACGGGCTCCGGCGCGGCGCTCGCCCTCGCCGTCCTGCTCCTCTACGGCTGGCTGCCCGCCGTCCTGGTCAGCCTCGCCGTCGTCGTGCTCGTCGGCGCCGCCCGCCGGCACCGCTGGCGGCAGGCCGTGGTGCACGGCGCCGTCGACGTCCTCGGTCTCGGCGCCGCGGCGCTCGGCCTGGCCGCGTTCGGCGTCGTCTCCAGCGTCCGGCAGCCCTGGACGCCGGACGCCTGGGACCTGTCGGTGCTTCCGGAGGTCGTCACCGCGGCCGGCGGCTATCTCCTCGTCAGCCGGGGCCTGTTGTGGCTCACCCTGACCCCGCACACCGGCGGACTGCCCACCATCGCCCGAACGGCCGTGGTCCGGCAGGCTCTCGTCGGCGTCGCGCTGCTCGGGATCTCCCCGCTGATCGCCATCTGCGCCGTCCACGCACCGCTGCTGCTGCCCCTGTTCGCCGTCCCGCTCATCGCCCTGGACTCCACCCTGTGGATCGCCAGGGCCCGCGCCGAGGAGCAGTTGCGCGACCCGCTCACCGGCCTGCCCAACCGCCAGTGGCTGCTGGAGCGCACCTGGACCGCACTCGACGAGGCCGAACGGGTCGGCGCCCGCTCGGCATTGGTCCTCATCGACCTGGACCGCTTCCGCTCCGTCAACGACACCCTCGGCCACCTCGCCGGTGACCGCCTGCTGCTGCAGATCGCCGACCGGCTGCGGCATGCCCTGCCGCGCGGCGCCGAGGCCGCCCGGCTCGGCGGCGACGAGTTCGCCGTCCTGCTGCCGACCACCGACTCCCTCACCAGCTCCCAGCGGGTGGCCCGCAACCTCGTCGCGGCCCTCGGATCCCCGCTGGACCTCGACGGCCTGACCCTGGTGCTCGAAGCCAGCGCCGGCGTCGCGGTCTTCCCCGACCACGCCCTCGACGCGGAAGGGCTGTTGCGCCGCGCCGATGTGGCGATGTATCAGGCCAAGCGCGATCGCAGCGGCGTGGAGCTCTACGAAGCCAAGCGCGACGGCAACACCCCGGACCGGCTCGGCCTGTTGGGCGACCTGCGCCGCGCCCTGGACGCCGGCGACGTCGAGCTGCACTACCAGCCCAAGGTCGGCTTCGACGGCCATGTCGCGGGCCTGGAGGCACTGGTCCGCTGGGTGCACCCGGACCGCGGCAGAGTGCCACCGGACGAATTCATCGCCATCGCCGAGTCCTCCGGCCTGATGCCACGGCTGACCGAGTACGTCCTGGAGACCGCGCTCGCCCAGGTGGCGCGGTGGCGTGCGATGGGCCTGGACGTGCCGGTCGCGGTCAATGTCTCACCCCGCGACGTGCACTCCCCGGGCTTCGCCGGAGCGGTCGCCGCCCGCCTCGCCCGGCACCGGGTCCCACCCGGCTCGCTCCAGCTGGAGATAACCGAGCACGTCCTCCTGGAGGACCCGCAGCGGGCCGCCGACACCCTCGCCGGCCTGACCGCCCACGGCGTGAAGATGTCCCTCGACGACTTCGGCACCGGCTACTCCTCCCTCGTCCACCTCAGGCGCCTGCCGGTCAGCGAACTCAAGATCGACCGCTCGTTCGTGGCGCGGCTGGCCGTCGACAACGAGGACGCCGAGATCGTCCGCTGCACCCTCGACCTCGCGCACTCACTCGGCCTGGTGGTCGTCGCGGAGGGCGTCGAGGACGACGAGACCTGGGAGCGACTGCGCGACCTCGGCTGTGACGCCGTCCAGGGCTGGCTGGTGGCCGCGGCGATGCCACCGGACGAGACCACGGCATGGCTGAGGGCCCGCGGTGAGCACGGCTGGCACCGCGAGTCGGAGACGGCCGCCCTGGCGGCGGAGAAGGCAGCAGAGAGCCCTTCCGGACAGGTCCTGAACTGACCCGGCCACCGGCCGTCCCGTGTCCACGCTCCGACACCCCCGCACAGCCCCCGGCACTCCCGCCCCCGGTACCCCGGCTCCCGCCGGAGGGCCACGACACACCTCACGGGCCCACGGAGCCCGGCACCCCGCAGCCGCCCGCCCATGAGCCGAGCGGACACGAGCCGCCTCCGCACGGGCGCACCGAATCCGAGGCGGAGGAGCCCACGGACGGGCCGGCCGAGCAGGAGCAGCCTGCCCCGGAGCCTTCGGAGCCAGAGCCAGAGCCAGAGCCCGAGCCCGAGCCCGAGCCCGAGCCCGAGCCCGAGGCCGAGCCCGAGGCCGAGCCCGGACCCGCCGCGCCCGAGCTCGCGCCCCAGCCCGTGTCTCCCGGGCCCGGCTCAGGACCCGCCGCGTCTGAACCCGGGCCTACCTCCGGGCCCACCGAACCGAACGGCCCCGCGGACCCCGCCGACCGCACCGAGCCGACGCACCCCGCCGGACCGTCGCCCGCCGAGACGCCGCCCGCGGAGACCCGTCGGCCCACCGAAGGCTCGTAGGGGCGGCAGGAGCTGCGGCGGGAGGGCCGGGCGAGGTGCCGTGGGCCGGGGGTCGGGCGTGGCTGCCGGCAGCCTTTCTGCATCTCGCTCACGTCTTCGGCGCGTCTCCGCGCGTCTTCTGCGGGCTTCTGCGGCTTACTTCACGGAGCGTGGCAGGGACGCGGCGACGGCCCGCTGGGAAGCGTTTCGCGGGAGCTGTCGCCGACGCCATAGGATTGGGCCGAAAAAGTCCATAGAAACACTCCGCCAAGAACACCAGAGGATCGCTGCATGCCTGGCATCACGCGCGAGGAGGTCGCCCACCTCGCCCGGCTGGCACGTCTGGAGCTGAAGGCCGAAGAGCTCGACCACTTCGCCGGACAGCTCGACGACATCATCGGCGCGGTCGCCCGCGTCTCAGAGGTCGCCGACCAAGACGTACCGCCGACCTCCCACCCGCTGCCCCTGACCAATGTCATGCGCGCGGACGAGGTCCGTCCGTCGCTGGCCCCCGAGCAGGCGCTCTCCGGCGCCCCGGCCCAGGAGCAGCAGCGTTTCAAGGTGCCGCAGATCCTGGGGGAGGAGTGACCGACATGGCTGACCTGATCAAGCTCACCGCCGCCGAGATCGCGGACAAGATCGCTTCCGGCGCGGTCACCGCCGTCGAGGTGACCGAGGCCCACCTGGCGCGCATCGAGGCCGTCGACGAGAAGGTGAACGCCTTCCTGCACATCGACCGCGAGGGCGCGCTCGCCCAGGCCCGCGCCGTGGACGAGAAGAAGGCCCGCGGCGAGAAGCTCGGCCCGCTGGCCGGCGTCCCGCTCGCGCTCAAGGACATCTTCACGACGGAAGGTGTCCCCACCACCGTCGGCTCGAAGATCCTCGAAGGCTGGATCCCCCCGTACGACGCGACGCTGACCAAGAAGCTCAAGGCCGCCGACGTCGTCATCCTCGGCAAGACCAACATGGACGAGTTCGCCATGGGGTCCTCGACCGAGAACAGCGCCTTCGGCCCGACCGGCAACCCCTGGGACCTCACCCGCATCCCCGGTGGCTCCGGTGGCGGCTCAGCCGCCGCCCTCGCCTCGTACGAGGCCCCGCTCGCCATCGGCACGGACACCGGCGGCTCCATCCGCCAGCCCGCAGCCGTCACCGGCACGGTCGGCGTCAAGCCCACCTACGGCGGCGTTTCCCGCTACGGCATGGTCGCCTTCTCGTCCTCCCTCGACCAGGGCGGGCCCTGTGCCCGTACGGTCCTGGACGCGGCTCTGCTCCACGAGGTCATCGCCGGCCACGACGTGCTGGACTCCACCTCCATCGACGCGCCGGTTCCGCCGGTCGTCGAGGCGGCCCGCAGCGGCGAGGTCCGCGGTATGCGCGTCGGTGTGGTCAAGCAGTTCCGTGGCGAGGGCTACCAGGCCGGTGTGCTCCAGCGGTTCGACGAGTCCGTCGCGCTGATGAAGGAGCTGGGCGCCGAGATCGTCGAGCTGGACTGCCCGTCCTTCGACCTGGCGCTGGCCGCGTACTACCTGATCGCGCCGTCCGAGGCGTCGTCCAACCTGGCCCGCTTCGACGCCATGCGCTACGGCCTGCGGGTCGGCGACGACGGCACGAAGTCCGCCGAGGACGTCACCGCCCTCACCCGTGAGGCCGGCTTCGGCGACGAGGTCAAGCGCCGCATCATCCTCGGCACGTACGCGCTCAGCTCCGGCTACTACGACGCGTACTACGGCTCCGCCCAGAAGGTGCGGACGCTGATCACCCGCGACTTCGAGAAGGCCTTCGAGCAGGTCGACGTGATCATCTCGCCGACCACGCCGACCACCGCCTTCCCGATCGGCGAGCGCGCCGACGACCCGATGGCGATGTACCTCGCGGACCTGTGCACGATCCCCACCAACCTGGCAGGCAACGCGGCCATGTCGCTGCCCTGCGGACTGGCACCCGAGGACGGGCTGCCGGTGGGTCTGCAGATCATCGCCCCTGCTATGGCCGACGACCGGCTCTACAAGGTCGGTGCCGCGGTCGAGGCCGCGTTCACCGCCAAGTGGGGCCACCCACTGCTCGAGGAGGCACCTTCACTGTGAGCGCGAACGCCATGACCAAGAAGGCCAAGAACTTCAAGAAGTCCAAGGGCGGTCTGTACCTGTCGATCGGCAGCACCGCGTTCGGCGCCATCAGCGTCGCCAAGCAGGCGAAGCTGGCCCGCAAGGAGAGCGACACGCTGCGCCTGGTCGACGCCGCCGTCTCGGCCGCGGCGATCGTCACGGGCCTGGCGATCCTCTATCGCGAACTGAAGCGTCTGGGCGACGACGACGTCCTGCTGGGCTGAGAGGGAAAGTTTCACCGTGACAGTCACCGAACTGGTGTCGTACGAGGACGCGTTGGCCACCTTCGACCCCGTGATGGGTCTCGAGGTGCACGTCGAACTCGGCACCAAGACCAAGATGTTCTGCGGGTGCTCCACCACCCTGGGCGCCGACGCCAACTCGCAGACCTGCCCCACCTGCCTGGGCCTGCCCGGCTCGCTGCCGGTCGTCAACGCGATCGGCGTCGAGTCCGCGGTGAAGATCGGCCTGGCCCTGAACTGCTCGATCGCCGAGTGGTGCCGCTTCGCCCGGAAGAACTACTTCTATCCGGACATGCCGAAGAACTTCCAGACCTCCCAGTACGACGAGCCGATCGCCTTCGACGGCTACCTCGACGTACAGCTGGAGGACGGTGAGGTCTTCCGCGTGCAGATCGAGCGCGCCCACATGGAGGAGGACACCGGCAAGTCCACGCACGTCGGTGGCGCGACGGGCCGTATCCACGGCGCCTCGCACTCCCTCCTGGACTACAACCGCGCCGGTATCCCGCTCATCGAGATCGTCACCAAGCCGATCGAGGGCGCGGGCGAGCGGGCCCCCGAGGTCGCCAAGGCGTACGTCGCCGAGCTGCGCGAGCTGATCAAGGCGCTGGGCGTCTCCGAGGCCCGCATGGAGCAGGGCCAGATGCGCTGCGACGTGAACCTGTCGCTGCGCCCGAACGGCACCGAGAAGCTCGGCACCCGCTCGGAGACCAAGAACGTCAACTCCCTGCGCTCCGTGGAGCGGGCGGCCCGCTTCGAGATCCAGCGGCACGCCGCGGTGCTCTCCTCCGGCGGCTCCATCGTCCAGGAGACCCGGCACTTCCATGAGGAGGACGGCTCCACCACCGCCGGCCGCATCAAGGACAACGCCGAGGACTACCGCTACTTCCCCGAGCCGGACCTGGTGCCGGTGGCCCCCGAGCGCGCGTGGGTCGAGGAACTGCGGGCCACGCTGCCGGAGCTGCCGCGCCTTCGCCGCAACCGGCTGCGCGAGGAGTGGGGCATCTCCGAGCACGACATGCAGTCGATCCTCAACGCCGGCGCGGTCGACCTGATCACCGCCACCGTCGACGCCGGCGCGGACTCCGCCTCGGCCCGTAAGTGGTGGATGGGCGAACTGGCCCGCCGCGCCAACGAGGACGGCGTGGACCTGGCCGCCCTGCCGATCACCCCCGAGCAGGTCGCCCGGGTCACCGCCCTGGTCACCGAGGGTTCCCTCAACGACAAGCTGGCCCGCCAGACCATCGAGGGCGTGCTGGCCGGCGAGGGCGACCCGGACACCGTCGTCGAGAATCGCGGCCTGAAGGTCGTCTCCGACGAGGGCGCGCTGGGCACCGCCGTCGACGAGGCGATCGCGGGTAACGCCGCCATCGCCGACAAGATCCGCGGCGGCAAGGTCGCCGCGGCGGGCGCCCTGGTCGGCGCGGTCATGAAGGCCACCCGCGGTCAGGCGGACGCGGCACGCGTGCGTGAGCTGATCCTGGAGAAGCTGGGCGTCGAAGGCTGACGTTCGGCTGCCGCGCAGCGGCGTACTCGATGCGGTCCCCGGTCACGGGGGCCGCATCGAGCCGTTTCGGGGGGTCTTGGCGATTCGGGGAGAGGGCCGCTACCGCGAGGAATGCCGAGGCGGGGTCCCGTGCTGAGACGAGAGCAACAGTCTTGCCCGCACAGTGGAGGAACGCACGATGCAGCAGCACACTCTCGCCGCACGGCTCGGCCGGGTCGGGGTCTGGCACGCGGGGCTCGGGCTGGTGACGGCCGAGGTGGCCCGGGAGGCGGCGGCGGAGATCGAGGGGCTGGGGTACGGCGCTCTGTGGTTCGGGGAGGGGCGCGCCACCAAGGAAGCGCTGACGCACGCCGGATTGCTGCTGGCGGCGACGCGGCGGATGGTCGTCGCCACCGGCATCGCGAACATCTGGGCGCGGGACGCGACGGCGATGAATGCCGCCGCCAACACCCTCGCCGAGGCGTATCCCGGGCGGTTCGTCCTCGGGCTGGGGGCAAGTCACGCGCCGCAGGTCGGTCAGCGGGGGCATGTCTATGAGAAGCCGTTGGCGGCCATGCGGTCGTATCTGGAGGGCATGGACGCAACCGAGTACGAGGCGCCGCTGCCCGACGGGCCGGCGCCCCGGGTTCTGGCCGCTCTGGGACCGAAGATGCTGGAACTGTCCGGGAAGCGGGCGGCGGGGGCGCACACCTACTTCGTCACGCCCGAGCACACCGCGCAGGCCCGCGAGGTCCTGGGCTCGGGGCCGCTGCTCGCCCCGGAGCAGGCCGTGCTGCTGGAGACCGACCCCGCGGCCGCTCGCGCGCTGGCGCGTGAGCACCACACCCGCTTCTACCTCACGCTGCCCAACTATGTGAACAGCCTGCGCCGACTGGGCTTCGGGGACGAGGACTTCGCCGGGGGCGGCAGCGACCGGCTGGTCGACGCGGTCGTGGCGTGGGGCGATGTGGAGGCGATTCACCGGCGGGTGCGGGAGCACCACGCGGCGGGGGCCGATCATGTGGCGATCCAGCCGCTGGCGCCTCCGCGAGACCTGGGGCTGAGCCAATTGCGGGAGTTGGCACCGGTGTTGACAACTGAGTGAGGGTGGCCGGGCCGCTCCGCGCGATGTGCGTTCGCCGGCATGTGGGGTGCCGGCGAACGCGATTCCGGCGCGCCGGCCGGTGTGCGTACCAGCTACGGCAGGCCGTGGACGTGCGGGCCGACCGCGTTCGACCACGCGTTGCCGCTCGCCGCGTCCCAGTTGGTGGACCAGGTCATGGCGCCGCGCAGCCCCGGATAGGTCTTGGCCGGCTTGAAGGAGCCGCAACCGGTGCCGCGGGTCAGGCAGTCCAGGGCGGCGTTGACGACGCCGGGGGAGACATAGCCGCTGCCCGCGCCACGGGTCGAGGCGGGCAGGCCCAGGCCCACCTGTGAGGGGTCGAGGCCGCCTTCGAGCTGGATGCAGGCCAGGGCGGTGAGGAAGTCGACGGTGCCCTGGGAGTAGACCTTGCCGTCGCAGCCGAGCATCGAACCACTGTTGTAGTACTGCATGTTGACGACGGTCAGGATGTCCTTGATGTTCAGCGCCGTCCGGAAGTAGCCGCCCGACGTGGACTGCATGTCGATGGTCTGCGGGGCCATCGTGATCACGAGCTTGCTGCCCGCCTTCTGCGACAGGATGCGCAGGGCCTGCGTCATGTAGGTCGGGTTGAGTCCGTTCTCCAGGTCGATGTCGACGCCGTTGAAGCCGTACTGCTGCATGAGGCCGTAGAGGCTGTTGGCGAAGTTCTCCGCGGAGGCGGCGTCGTTGACGGAGACGGTGCCCTTCTCGCCGCCGATGGAGAGGACGACGGACCTGCCGGCCGCCTGCTTGGCCTTGATGTCGGCCTTGAACTGGTCGACGGTGTAGCCGCCCAGGCCCGCGGAGTCGAGGTTGAAGGTGACGGCGCCGGGTGTGGTGGTCGCGTCGGCGAAGGCCACGGCGATGATGTCGTACCGGCTCGGCACGTCACTGATCTTCTGGACGGTCGCGCCGTTGTTGAAGTTCTGCCAGTAGCCGGTGACCGCGTGCCGGGGGACCGAGGGGTCACCGCCGCTGCCGGCGGACGTGGTGGCGGTGACCTCGGCGGAACGCGCCGACTCGCCGGCCGTGTTGGTCGCGGAGACCCGGAAGCGGTACGAGGTGGCCGCGGTCAGGCCGGTGACGGTCGCCGAGGTGCCGCTCACGGCCTGCACCTTGGTGCCGTCGCGGTAGACGGTGTAGCCGGTGGCTGCGGTGACCGCGTTCCAGGTCAGCGCGATGGAGGAGGAGGTCACGGCGCCGACGGTGACGCCGGCGGGCGCCGACGGGACCTCCGGGCCGGGGTCGGTGCCGCCTCCGCCGTCCGGGCCGAAGACGCTGAGGTCGTCCGCGTGGTAGGCGCCCTGCCCGTACCAGCCGTGCGTGTAGACGGTCACCGAGGTGGTGCCGGGGCCGGTGGTGAAGCTGGTGCCGATCTGCTGCCAGCCGGTGCTGCCCGGGGTCCAGGTCGAGACGTCCGTGGTGCCGGTGCCCGACACGCCCAGGTAGGCGTACGAGCCCTGGACGTAGGCGCTCAACCGGTACGTCGCACCGGGCTTGACCGCGACGGTCTGGGAGCACTTGGCGTGGTCCGACGCGGTCGGGGTGGCCTTCAAGGCGCTCGCCCCGCTGTGGACAGGGCTGCTGACGGGTGCTCCGCTCGCCCCGGAACAGGTCCAGTTGCTGATCCCGGACTCGTATCCGGCGTTCTTCGCGACGTTGACGTCGGCCAGGGCGCCGGCGCTCGCCGGGGCGGCGGTGGCCTGGACGCCGGCGGCGCCCAGCACCACGGCGGCGAGGGCCGCCAGGAATGCGGTGAACACGCGTCTGTGACGGGAGGGTCTGGTGCGCTCGATGCGTGGCATGGCTGTCTCCGGTGCCGAAGGGAAACGCAGGAGAACTGCACGAGACGGTGGCCACCGCTTCTGCGCACAAAATGGTTCAGACCAATGCTGTTGTCAAGTGGTCGCGCAGTGGCGGGTGTTGGAGCCTGCGCGGCCCGGCCGGCGCCAGCGGTGGACCGTGGGTGCGGTGTCGTGTCGGTGCGGGTGGTACCGCACCGGTCGAGGCCGCACGGCAGTGCCCCCGCGCTCGCACGGAACGCGGGGGCACGGTGTGCTGCGAGGTCAGTGCTGCCGTGCCTTGCGGCGGCGGATCACCAGGTAGCCCCCGGCCGCGACGAGCGCTGCGGCCACGGTCGCCAGCGGCCCGACGGGTGCGCCGTTGCCGGTCTCGGCGAGGTCGCCGCCGGCCGGCGCGGACGCGGATGTCGTGGGCGACGCGGACGACGAGGAGGAGGGGACGGTGCCCGCGGGAGCGGACGCCGTGGGCGTGGCGGACGGGGGCGTGGACGGTGACGGCGTGCCGCTCGGGCCGTCGTCCTCGCAGTCGGTCCAGAAGACCTTGTGCTTGGCCCGGCCGTGCTCGCCGGCGAAGTTCCAGAACAGCTTGTAATGGCCGTCGGGCAGTGACAGGTCCGGCGTACGGCCGTGCCCGTCGCTGCGGAGCGTCAGCGAACCGGTTTTCGCGGTCTCGCCCTTGACTCCGGCGGTCGGGGCCCACGCCTCGATGCGCCAGTCGATCTCCTGGCCGGCGTCGAAGCCGAAGGCGTCGAGGTAGAAGGTGCACACGTGAGGTTCGTTCTTGCGAAGCTCCTCACCCGTGGTGGCGTCGTGGATCTTCACGGTGCCGTTGTCGCCGGGAGTGGCGTGAGCGGACGGGGCGAGGAGCAGGGCCACGGCGACGGGGGCCGCGAGCAGACCTGCGGAGACAAGCGGGCGCATGGGCAGTCCAACGGTGAATGAGGTGGGTTGCCGTGGGGGGCGGCTCAGCTTCCTGCTACCTCAGGAGGCGGTCAAGCCTCGCCACGACACTTATGCTGCAGAAGGCGTCGCTCGCACCATTAGTCCCGCGTAACGATCGGGAACGGCGATCCCGCGGCCCCGAGCGCCCCTGAAGAGCGGCAGTTCGGGGCGCTGGTCACCTGCGCATTCGCCCCGGAGAGCTGCCGGATCCTTCAACGGGCCGGCCGCAGCCGCCCTCGGCACCCCTCAGTGGACCCGTCGGTAGCAGCTGCCGTCCCTGGTCCGGGACAGCAGTCCGGCGATGACCAGATAGCGGCGCAGTGCCGAACAGTCCTCGTGGACCGTGCGCAGCGCCTCGTTGACCTCTCGCTCGACGTACTCCCGGTCCCGCTCGAACAGGGTCTCGGTGAGATGGACGAGCAACTGCTCGCGACGGGCCGCCTTGCGGGGGATCGCCGTCAGCCGCCCGCCGGCGAAAAGGGCGGCCACCCCGTGGGCGCCGCCCGCACTGTTGTCAGGCATGCCGGGCAGCCTCCCCCGTCGTCCGTGCGCCGGCAACGCATTTTCCGCGTCGCCACGCCGCGGGAGCCGCCCCGGGCCGGGAGCCGCCCCGGGCTCCCGGCCCGGGGCAGCTGTTCCCAAAGTTGTCACCCGGGTACCTATCGCGGTCTACAGCCGTCCGCTACCGTCCCCGTCGCGCCCTCTCAATGGCCTGCGCGGCGACCATTGGTGACGGGGCTTCGGGCAGGGCTGTCGAGTGGGAGGTCTGGCGTGGCACCGGAGGTATCTCGTAGACGGGTGCTGGGAGTTGGCGCGGCGGCGGGCGCCGCGGTGGCAGGGTCGCTGCTGCCACCGTCGTTGCGGCAGGCGATGGCGGACGACGCGGCGCGGCCGGTGCGGGGGAGTGGCGGGATCGGCGACATCAGACATGTCGTCGTGCTGATGCAGGAGAACCGTTCCTTCGACCACTATTTCGGCATGCTCCGCGGGGTCCGCGGCTTCGCCGACCGCAACGCGATCGAGCTGCCCTCCGGTACCGGCGTGTACGAGCAGCCCGGACCCCTCGGCCTCGGCACGGTGCTGCCCTTCCCGGTACGGGCCGCGGCCGCGGCGCAGAAGAAGGATCTCCAGTACATCGGGGCGCTGGATCACGGCTGGGACGGCGGATCCAAGGCGTGGAACGGCGGGTGGATGAACAACTGGGTCACCGCCAAGACCGCGGCGACCATGGCGTATTACGACCGGCAGGACGTCCCGCTGCACTACGAGCTCGCCGACACCTTCACCATCTGCGACGCCTATCACTCCTCCATCCACTCCTCCACCAGCCCCAACCGCAACCACCTCGTGAGCGGCTGGACGGGCTTCGAGCCGGGCACCGGCAAGCGCGCGGTGGGCAACGACGCCTACGAGGAGGACACCCACACCGGCTACACCTGGCCGACGTACGCCGAGCGCCTGGAGAAGGCCGGCCGCAGCTGGCGTGTCTACCAGGAGTGGGACAACTTCACCGACAACAACCTGGAGTTCTTCGCGACCTTCAAGGCCGTCGCGAAGAAGGCGCTCGCCAAGGTGGACGGTGCGGCGAACATGACCGCCTTCTACGGGAAGGTGGCGGGCGCCGACGCGGCCGAGCGCGCGCGGCTCCAGGGGCTGCTCGAAGAGGGGGTGCGGGGGCTGAGCCGCGCCGAGCGGAGCCTCTTCGAGCGCGCGCTGCGGCGCGGCGAGCCGGACACGACGGCGACCGCCTTCGCCGCCGACGTCGCCTCCGGCAAGCTGCCGGAGGTCTCCTACATCGTCCCGTCGGCCGCCGACTCCGAGCACCCCGGCTCGTCCTCACCCGTCGAGAGCGCCACCATCGTCTACAAGGTCCTGGACGCGCTCGGCAAGAACCCCGAGGTCTGGCGGCACACCGCGCTCTTCCTGACGTACGACGAGAACGACGGCTTCTTCGACCACGTGCCGCCGCCGGTCCCGCCGGCCGGGACGGACGGGGAGTTCTGGGACGGCCGGCCGACCGGGCTCGGCATCCGCGTGCCGATGATCGTCATCTCGCCCTGGACGGTCGGCGGTCATGCCTGCTCGCAGGTCTTCGACCACACCTCGATCACCCGGTTCCTGGAGCGGTGGACCGGCATCGAGGAGCCGCAGATCTCCCCGTGGCGGCGGACCGTCTGCGGCGACCTGACCAGCGCCTTCGACTTCTCGCGCGGACACCGGCGGCCGTCGGTGGAGCAGCCTGGCGAGATCCCGGCGTTCAGCGGGCGGTGGGCGCCGCTGCCGCCGGCGCGGCAGGCGCTGCCGCAACAGGAGCACGGCAGCCGGCCGGCCCGCGCGCTGCCGTACCAACCGGACGCGGACGGCGGCTTCGACGCGGGCGCCTCGCTCTTCCGCCTGGCGGTACGCAACACCGGCAAGGCCGCCGCACATCTGGCCCTCTACCCGTACGCGAAGGAGTACGACGCTCCGCAGCACCGCGACGTGGCGGGGCCCGGGGAGTGGGCGGTGCCGGTCAAGGACGGCGCGTACCGTTTCACGGTGACCGGGCCGAACGGGTTCCGCCGGGAGTTCGCCGGCGCGGGCACGGGCGCCGCGGCGGCCGTCAAGATCAGCTCCTGGATCGACGCCGGCCGGCGGGAGATCCATCTGACCGTCGTCAACCGCGGCGGCACGGACCTCACCCTCACCCTCGCGCCGCTCGCCTACTCCGACAGCTCGCCCCGCACGCTCAAGGTGAAGGCGGGCAGCACCCGCACCGTCGCGCACGCCACGGCGGACGCGCACGGGTGGTACGACCTGGCCCTGAAGATCACCGAGGACGGCGCCTTCCACCGCCGGCTGATGGGGCACATCGAGAACGGCAAGGAGTCGGTCACGGGCTGACCGCGACCGAGTTCCCCGTCGTGTCCCCTTTGTGGGGAAGTCCACAAAGGGGACAAAGGATCTTTTCGGGCTGCCACCCTGCAGAAGAGGCAGGCCCGACACTCCTTCGTCACCGCGATGAGACCTCCCGGACACCCTCCGGGGCCGGACCCGCCACGCACCCGTTCACCACGCGCTCGGCACCACCCGTCACCCGGGAGTTATCGACGCACAACCCGGGAAGCAGACGAGGTCCGTGACCGCTCTGGCTCGGTGGTGCCTCAGGCGCCGCATCGTTGTGATCGTGCTCTGGCTCGCCACCTTCGCGGGGGTCGCGGTGGCGGCGGGGGTGGCGGGATCCGCCTACTCCAACAACTACGACGTCCCCGGGACCGAATCCGGGCAGGCCACCGCCCTGATGGCGAAGGCGTTCCCCGACCGGTCCGGCGACAGCGACACCCTCGTGTGGCACACCGACTCCGGAACCGTTCGCTCCGGCGCGGTCGAGAAGAAGATGGCGCACACCCTCGACGAGATCGCCGGGCTGCCGGGCGTCTCCACCGTCCAGGGGCCCTACGGGCCGCAGGGTGAGCAGCAGATCAGCCAGGACGGGCACACCGCCTACGCCTCCGTCGTCTTCGACGTCCCCACCGACCAGCTGGACGCCGGCCAGGTCCAAGAGGTCGTCGACACCGCACAGGCCGCGTCGGGCGACGGCCTCCAGGTCGAGCTGGGCGGCGCCGGCGTCGCCCTGACCGAGGCGCCGAAGGCCCAACTGGCGGAGATCATCGGGCTGGGCGCCGCCGCCGTGGTCCTCTTCCTCGCCTTCGGGTCGCTCGCCGCGACCTTCCTGCCGATCATCACCGCGGTCGCCGCCGTCGGCACCGCCTCGGCCGGCATCACCCTGCTCAGCCACGCCATGACCGTCGCCGACTTCGCGCCGATGCTCGGCATGCTGATCGGCCTGGGCGTCGGCATCGACTACGCCCTGTTCATCGTCACCCGGCACCGCAAGGGCCTCCGGGAGGGGCTATCCGTCCAGGAGGCCGCCGAACGGGCCGTGACGGTGTCCGGGCGGGCGGTCGTCTTCGCCGGCGCCACCGTCTGCATCGCCCTCCTCGGCATGCTGATCCTGCGGCTCAACTTCCTCAACGGTGTCGCGCTCGCCGCCTCGCTCACCGTCGTGCTGACCGTCGCCGCGTCCATCACCCTGCTGCCCGCGCTGCTCGGCGTGATCGGGAAGCGGGCGCTCAGCCGCCGCGAACGACGGCAGCTGGCCGAGCACGGGCCGCGGCCCGAGCACCCCACCGGCTTCGCCGCCCGCTGGTCCGGCTTCGTCGAGCGGCACCCCAAGCTGCTGGGCGCGGTGGCGGCCGCCGTCATGCTCGTCCTCGCCCTGCCCACCTTCGGCCTCCACCTGGGCACCTCCGACCAGGGCAACAACCCCGCCACGTCCACCACCCGGCAGGCGTACGACCTGCTGGCGGGCGGCCGCGGCGCCGACGGCGGCTCCGGGAGCGGCTTCGGGCCCGGGGTCAACGGCCCGCTGACGCTCGTCGGCTCCCTCGACGGCGCCAAGGACCGGCTGGCCTTCGACAGGCTGCCGGACGAACTGCGCACCACCCCCGGGGTCGACCGGGTCGGCGGCCCGGAGTACGACGGCAGCGGAAGCACCGGCGTGATCACCGTGGTGCCGACCAGCTCACCGCAGTCCCAGCAGACCTCCGACCTGGTGGAACGGCTGCGCGCCGACGTGCTGCCCGAAGCCGAGGGCGCGACGACGATGGACGTCCACGTCGGCGGTGTCACCGCGAGCTACGACGACTTCGCATCCGTCATCGTCGACAAGCTGCCCCTCTTCGTCGGCGTGGTGATCGGCCTCGGCTCGGTCCTGCTGCTGCTGGCCTTCCGCAGTATCGGTATCCCGCTCAAGGCGGCGGTGATGAACGTCGCGGCCGTCGCCTCGTCCTTCGGGATCGTCGTCGCGATCTTCCAGTGGGGCTGGGGGAGCGAACTGCTCGGCCTCGGAAGCGCGGGCCCCATCGAACCCTTCCTGCCGGTCATCATGGTGTCGGTGCTCTTCGGCCTCTCCATGGACTACCAGGTGTTCCTGGTCAGCCGGATGTACGAGGAGTGGCAGCTGACGCGCGACAACCGCCGGGCGGTGCGCGTCGGGCTGGCCGAGACGAGCCGCGTGATCAACTCCGCGGCGGTCATCATGATCGCGGTGTTCGGGGCGTTCGTGCTCAGCGGCGACCGGATCATCGCGATGTTCGGCATCGGCCTGGCCGCTGCCGTCGCCCTGGACGCGTTCGTCCTCCGTACGCTGCTGGTTCCCGCCCTGATGCACATGCTCGGCGGAGCCAACTGGTGGCTGCCCGCCTGGATGGACCGCCGGCTGCCCCGCCTCAGCATCGAACCGCCGCCGGAACCACTCGATCCGGTTTCCCTGCCCGGCCCCAGGGAAATGGAGAAACCCCTGGTCAGGGCGTAGCACACCGAGGGGCGGCGGGCCGCTGCGAGGGCCGGTCCTCCGACTGCCGCGGTGGTTCTCATCGGACTCTCAGACGCGGCCCCTACGGTCGCGACCATGGGAACGACCAGGACGACCGACAAGCGAACCGACGACGAGACCGTGCCGGCCCAGGCCGCCAAGGCGGCCGAGGGGACCACGGAGGCCACCGGTAGCGACGCGACCGGTGAGGCTGCCAAGGACACCAAGGTCGACACAGGCACCACGACCACCAAGAGCACCGCGTCGACGGACACCGCCGACGCCGGTGGGAAGGCCGACGTCCTCACCGAGCACGACGACGACAGCGACCTCGACGCCCTCGACGACACCACGACCGCCGACGAGGAGCACGCCGCGCGCGCGGGCACCACGGCGGTCGCCGCCGGCGCCGGTGCCGTCGTCGCCGCGGGCCTCGGCCTCGCCTCCGTGACCGGCACCTGGCTGGGCACGCTGATGGCCGAGCGGCAGACCCTGATGGGCCAGATCAAGCTCCAGTCGGGCAAGGCCACCGACCAGATCTCCACCGTCTACGGCACCCCGTGGCACACCACCGCCCTGGTGAACGGCGTCTTCGCGCTGCTCGCCGTGATCGTCGCCGCCGTGGTGCTGACCCGGCCGCGCAGCACCTGGGTGCGGGCCGTCGCCTGGGGCGGACTGGCCCTCGGCGTCCTCGGCATCCTCATCTCCGGAGGCATGTACCTCGACCTCTTCGGAAGCCTGCCGAGCATTCCTAAGGGTGCCGCACCCGGCCAGTAAGCCGCTCGCGGGCGCGGGGGCCGGTCCCTAAGGAGCCCCCGGCCCCCGGCGCGGGAATCTAAGGACGCGCGAGCACGGAGATCGGGCACTCTCCCGATGTGGTGGACCCCCCTGGGCGACGAGGCTTGAGGTCATCGACGAGCGACCAGCCGTCGAGCCACCGCCTCACCATCGCCAGGGAGAGTCACCGTGTACACCTCCGAACTCGACATCCGCGTCCGCTACGAGGAACTGCGCCGCGAGGCCGACCGGCAGCGCCTGGTACGCCAGGCGACCGAAGGGCAGCGCGCCGGACACGGCGCCGCCGCCCGCTCAGGAGCGAACGAAACCGAAGGGCGGGTGAGGGGAAAGCGGGGCCTGCGCACGCGCGTACGCCGCGCCGCCGCCTGACCCGGGCCACAAGTGCCCGCCCGCTCCCGGCCGACCCGGCCACCGCACGCCCGGCCCCAGGTGCCCAGCGCACCGGGCCGGGCGTTTCGCCTGCCGAAATCCGGTGCCCGATTGTCAGACCGGTGTGCCATGCTCGGCGACGTGGAGACCAGGTCCGTCAGTCCCGTGTTCGTCGGCCGTGCGGCCGAACTCGCCGCGCTGGGCGACGCGCTCGCCCACGTCAGGACATCCGGCGAGCCCCAGGCACTGCTGATCGGCGGCGAGGCCGGGGTCGGCAAGACCCGGCTCATCGAGGAGTTCACCGACAGCGCCCGCGCGCAGGGCGCCCTCGTCGCCGCGGGCGGCTGCATCGAGATCGGCTCCGAAGGGCTGCCCTACGCGCCCTTCTCCGCGATCCTGCACACCCTCAATTGGCACCTGCGCGACGAACTCGCCGCCGCCGTCGCCGGACAGGAGGGCGAACTCGCCCGCATCTTGCCCGAGTTGGGGGAAACCGCCGAGACCCACGACGAGGAGACCGGCCGCGCCCGCCTCTTCGAGCTGACCGCCCGCCTGCTGGAGCGGCTCGCGGCGCGCCGCAGCCGGGACGGCGAGCGCGAGGGCGACCGCGTGATCGTGGTCGTCATCGAGGACCTGCACTGGGCCGACCGCTCCACCCGCGAGCTGCTCGCCTACCTCCTGCGCGCCCTGCACGACGCCGACGTCCTCCTCGTCGCCACCTACCGCTCCGACGACATCCACCGCCGCCATCCGCTGCGCCCCTTCCTCGCCGAGATCGACCGGATGCGCACGGTCCAGCGCGTGGAGCTGGCCCGCTTCAACCGGGCAGAGGTCCGCTCCCAGATCGCCGGAATCAACGGCAGCGACCCGGAAGAAGCCACCGTCGACCGGGTCTTCGCCCGCTCCGAGGGCAACGCCTTCTTCGTCGAGGAGCTCGCCCGCAGCATCGCCGACGGCTGTCTGCACGGCCTCAGCGACCCGCTGCGCGATCTGCTGCTGGTCCGCGTCGAGGCGCTGCCCGAGCACGCCCAGCGCGTGGTCCGCACCGCCGCCGAGGGCGGCTCCACCGTGGAACACGAACTCCTCTCCGCCGTCTGCGGGATGCCCGAGGACGACCTCATCGAGGCACTGCGGATCGCCGTCGGCAGCAACACCCTGGTCCCGACCCAGGACGGCACCGGCTACCGCTTCCGGCACGCCCTCGTCCGCGAGGCCGTCGTCGACGACCTGCTGCCCGGCGAACGCACCCGCCTCAACCGCCGCTACGCCCAGGCACTCGAAGCCGACCCCTCACTCGTCCGCTCCGACGTCTGCGCCGCCCGCCTGGCCAGCTACTGGTACAAGGCCCACGACCCCGCCAAGGCACTGCCCGCCGTCCTCGCCGCCTCCGTCCAGGCCCGCCGCCGCCACGCCTACGCCGAACAGCTCCGGCTGCTCGACCGCGCCCTGGAGCTGTGGGACGACGCCCCCAAGGAGGTCCGGGGCGCGGTGCGTCCGGTCGACTACGCCGAGGCGTATCCGGCCTGCGGCTGCGACGACGACGCCCTGCGGTTCCTCGATCTGCTCGCGGAGATCGCGGTGGCCGCCCGGCTCTCCGGCGACAGCGAGCGCGCCTTCACGATCACCAAGCGCGCCCTGCGGTCACTGCGCGAGGGCAGCGACGCTCCCGGAAGCTCTCAGCACGGCGCGAGCGGGGGCGACCCCCTTCGCACCGCCTGGTTCCTGGTGCAGCGCTCCCTGCTCGTCCAGCGCACCGGCCGCGGCGACGGCTGGGCGGACCTGGGCACCGCCCAGGAGCTGATGCGCGGCCTGCCGCCGTCCTCCGTGCACGCCGCCGTGATGGCCCACGTCGCCAGCTGGGCGGTGCTCCACGAACCGGGCCCCGGCGCGTTCGCCAAGGCCGAACGCGCCGTGGAACTCGCCAAGTCGGTCGGCGACGAAGAGGCCGAGCTGAACTCCCGGCTGACCCTGGCCGGCCTGCGGGTCGAGGCCGGAGAGGTCGACGACGGCCTCGCGGACTTCCGTACCGCACTCGACCTCGCCGTCGACCGCGGCTACTTCGCCGTCATCGGGCGCGGCCACGTCAACCTCCCGTCCCTGCTGGAGGGCGTGGGCCGCTCCCGCGAGGCCGTCGAGGTCACCGACCGCGGCCTCGAACTCACCACCCACTACGGCCTCAAGGACAGCACCAGCTGGGTGGCCGGCAACCGCGCCGAATCGCTGCAGTCCCTCGGCCGCTGGGCGGAAGCGGGCCGGGTCGCGGCCGAGGCCCGCGACCTCGCCCAGAGCGCCCGCCCGCTCGCCCTGGCCGCCAACCGCCTCGCCGCCCTCGCCCTGGACCGGGGCGAATCGGCCGACGCCGAGCGGGAGTTGGCCGTGGCCCAGGAGCACTACGGAACCCACGACACCCAGCCACAGCACGCCGTCCCCATGGCCCGCCACGCCCTGCGCATCGCCGCCCGCCAGGGCCGCATCCTCGACGCCCGCGCCATCCTCCAGCAGACCCTGGACACCGGCTTCCCGCCCGGCATCCAGCGCTATGCGTGGCCGCTGCTGTGGTCCGCCACCACCGCGGAGTCCGATGCCCGCGGCCTGCCCGCCGCCGAGCCCGGCCGGGCCAGGATCCTCGCCCGGATCCGGGACGCCGCCAAGAAGCTGCCGCGTCTGTCCCCCGTCTGCCGTTCCTACGGCCTCGCGGTCGACGCCGAACTGCTGCGCGCCGAGGGCCGGGAGGCGCCGGACGCCTGGGCCGAGACGGTCGCCTCCTTCGAACCCCTGGAGCGCCCGCACGAACTCGCCTGGGCCTGCTACCGCTGGGCCGAGTCCCTGCTGCACGGCGCCGAGCGGGCGACCGCGGGCCTGCACGGCCGTACGCCCCGGGAGGCCGCCGTCCTCCTGCTCACCCAGGCGCACACCGCCGCCGGACAGCTGGGCGCCCGCCCGCTGGCCGACGAACTCGAACTCCTCGCCCAGCGCGCCAGAGTGCCGCTCCCGGGGCTGGCGGCGGCCACGGCTCCGGCCGCCGCCCGGAACGGCTCAGTGACGCCCGGACCGCCACCCGTCGCCGTGCCCGCGGAATCGCTCGGCCTGACCCCGCGCGAGCGGGACGTGCTGCGCCTGGTGGCCGACGGCCGCAGCAACCGCCAGATAGCCGACGCCCTCTTCATCTCCCCGAAGACCGCCAGCGTGCATGTCTCCAACATCCTCGCCAAGCTCGGCGTCTCCGGCCGCGGCGAGGCGGGCGCCGTGGCCCACCGGCTGCGGCTGTTCAGCGAGCCGGCACCGGACGGGGCCGTGGCGGCGCAGTAGCGACCCAGCGATCACTCGCACACGCCCCGCAGACCGTTGGGGGCCCGGCACCCGCACAGGCACGACAGCGGCATCCCAAGCGGTATCCCAGGCGCCGCCCCCCGCGGTCGCGGCCGACGGCCCAGATCAGCTCGCGTCGTCCGGAGCCTCTCGGCTCCGCGGCGCGCGGACGACGACCGTGCCGGAGGCGAGGTCTATCGGCCCCTCCCCGGGGTCGCCGTCGCCCACGTCGTCCACGACGAGCGACATCTTCTGCCGCTCCTCGTCCGTGTGCTTGCGGCCGGGTGCGAACAGTTCCTCGACGACGTTGAACACCGTGCCCCCTCGCGACGTGGCCCGTCCCCCTGCTCCGAGTGTAGGCAGGCCCGCCGAAAAGGGATCAGCTCACCTCGAGGTGGAGAATCCGGTCATCGCCCTTGCGGGGCTCGCCCCGCCCGTCGGTGTTGCTGGTGACCAGCCACAACCCGCCGTCCTCGGCCGCCACGACGGTCCGCAGCCGCCCGTAGTCGCCGTCGAGGAACGCCTGCGGCTCCGCCGCCGCCTTCGTCCCGTCCAGCGGGATCCGCCACAGCCGCTCGCCGCGCAGCCCCGCCATCCAGATCGAGCCCTTGGCGTAGGCGATGCCGCTGGGCGAGGCGTCCGCGGTCTTCCACTGGGCGACCGGGTCCACGAACGTCGATCCCGCGTCGCCCTTGCCCTTGCCCTCCACCTCCGGCCAGCCGTAGTTCTTGCCCGGCTGGACGAGATTGAGTTCGTCCCAGGTGTCCTGCCCGAACTCCGAGGCCCACAGCCGCTTCTCGCCGTCCCAGGCCAGCCCCTGCACATTGCGGTGGCCGTAGTCGTAGACCACCGAATCCGCCTCGGGATTGCCGTGCGCGGGCTCGCCGTCCGGCGTCATCCGCAGAACCTTGCCGCCCGGGGAGTCCTTGTCCTGCGCCAGCCCGGTGTCGCCGGTCTCGCCCGTACCGGCATAGAGCATCTTGTCCGGGCCGAACGCGATCCGCCCCCCGTTGTGGATCTGCCCCTTGGGGATGCCCTTGAAGATCGTGTCCGGAGCGCCGAGCTGATTGCCCGCGGGCCGCTTCTCGTCGTAGATCATCCGGACGATGCGGTTGTCGGACGCGGTGGTGAAGTACGCGTACACCTGGTGATCCGCGCCGAACGTCGAAGACACCGCGATTCCCAGCAGGCCGCCCTCGCCACCGGCTTCCACACCCGGCACCGAGCCCAGCTCCGTCTTCTTCCCGCCGTCCGCCGCCACCTTCACGATCGTGCCGGTGTCGCGGGAGGCGACCAGCAGATCACCGCCGGGCAGCGGCGCCACGCCCCACGGCGACTCCAGGCCGGTGGTCAGCGTGGCGGTCACCTTCACCGACCCCTTGGCGGCCACCGACGGCGACGGTGACGCGCTCGGCGAGGCCGGCGCGGAGGCACCGGGGCTGCGGGGCGGGGCGGAGGAGGCATCCCCGCCGTTCTCGGTTTTCTCGCCACCGGAGGAGCAGCCCGCTGCCAGGAGCAGCGAAGCGGCGGCCAACACGGCGGTCTGGGAACGGCGTTGCACGGCAGGGGTCCTCTCGTCGGCAGGGCGTGGACAAGGACACCACATCGCGCGCCCCACCGCCGCGCCTTATGGCTTCCGGGCCCACTTCCACCAGCCATGATCTGCCGACAGGGGGAGCGGCGCGACCCGGACCGGAGCCGGGCCGAGGCGCCGTAGGAGGGTCCTTCACGGTGCGGCAGGCCCTGCCGGGCGTCGCGCCACGCTCAGTACCACGACCCCCGGGCCGGCGGCAGCGACGCGATCTCCGCCAGATCCTCGGGGCCGAGCACCAGATCGGCGGCCTTGGCGTTCTGCACCGCCCACCGTTCCTTCTTCGTGCCCGGCACCGGGACGACATGGCGTCCCTGCGCCAGGACCCACGCCAGCGCCACCTGCCCCGGCGTCGCGCCGTGCCGGGCGCCGACCCTCCGCAGCCCGGCCACCACCGGCTGGTTCGCCGCCATCATCTCGGCGGTGAAGCGGGGGTGGCGGGCCCGCAGGTCCTCCGGTTCGAAGCCCTGCCCCGGGGTGAGGGTGCCGGTCAGATAGCCGTTGCCCAGCGGCATCGCCGCCAGGAAACCGACCCCCCGCGACTCGCACCAGGGCAGCAGCGCCTCCAGTGCCTCCGGCGACCACACCGACAGCTCGGCCTCCACGCTGCTGACCGGGAAGACCTGCTGCATGCGCTCCAGTTGACGCAGCGTCCCGTCATGCATCCGCGAGCCGGCGCGCGCCCCGCCGCCGGCCGCCGACTGCCGGGCCGCACGGGTCTGCCGGACCGCCCGCGCACCCACCGCGCACAACCCCAGCGACCGCACCTTCCCGGCCGCCACCAGTTCCGCCATCGCTCCCCAGGTCTCCTCGACGGGCACCTCGGGATCGGCCCGGTGCAACTGGTAGAGATCGATGCAGTCGGTCTGCAGCCGCCGCAGCGACGCGTCGCAGGCACGCTTCACATAGCCGGGCCGCCCGTTCGCGACGATGTGCTGCTCGCCGACCAGCAGACCGCACTTGGTCGACACGAACGCGTCCCGACGCCGCTCCTTGAGCGCACGCCCCACCAGCAGCTCATTGGTGAACGGCCCGTACATGTCAGCGGTGTCGAGCAGACTGCAGCCCCGGTCGAGCGCGGCGTGCACGGCCCGCAGCGAGCCTTCACCGCTGCGCTGCGACTCGGTGTACCCCCAGCTCATCGGCATACAGCCAAGCCCGATAGCACCCACTTCGAGCGCCGCCGCACCGATTGTCCTGCGCTCCACCTGGTTGTGCCTCCGTCCCCTCGCCCCCGGTCAAGGGCCTGTCCAAACTAACGTCTGAAGCGAACGCCTCTTCGCATAGCCTCTGGCCATGGCATCCGCAGAACGGCGCACCGGCGCGCACGACGTATGGCTCCCCATCCCGTCCGACGAGATCGAGGGCCTCCCCGAGGGCCTCCACTACGTCCACTGGGACGCAGGCCCCGACTATCCGGCCGACCCCGACCGGTGCGTCTTCTACGCCGTCCCCTACATGAAGAACGCCGACCGCTGCCTGAGCCCGCTGTCGATGATGGACCGGGTCGAGGTCGTACAGACCCTGACGGCCGGCATCGAGCACATGCTGCCCGGGCTGCCTCGGATGCCGGCCGGCGCCCAGCTGTGCAACGCCCGCGGGCTGCACGACGCCAGCACCGCGGAACTCGCCCTCACCCTGACGCTGGCGGCACTGCGCGGCATCCCTGATTTCGTACGGGGCCAGGACGCGGGGGAGTGGCGGCAGGGCTTCCAACCGGCGCTCGCGGACAAGTCGGTCCTCATTGTGGGCTACGGTTCGATCGGCAGTGCCATCGAGGACCGGCTCACTTCTTTCGAGTGTGCGCGGGTGGCGCGCGTCGCGCGCACCGCACGTGAGACTTTGCGCGGTCCCGTGCATCCACTCTCCTCCTTGTACGCCCTCCTGCCCGACGCGGACGTCGTCGTGCTGGCCACACCGCTCACCGAAGAGACCCGTGGCCTGGTCGGACGCGATTTCCTGGCGCGGATGAAGGACGGCGCACTGCTGGTGAACATCGCCCGCGGCGGGATCGTCGACACCTCGGCGCTGCTCGCCGAGCTGGAGTCCGGCAGGCTTCGGGCGGCACTCGACGTCACCGATCCGGAACCGCTGCCGCCCGGCCATCCGCTGTGGCACGCTCCGGGCGTACTCATCACTCCACACGTCGGCGGCCCCAGCTCTGCCTTCCTGCCTCGTGCGAAGCGGCTCCTGCGGGAGCAGTTGACGCTTTTCGCGGCCGGCGAGGCGGTGCGGAACGTGGTCGCCACGGCTAAGGGGAACGGTTGCGGGTAGCTCTATGAGGCCGTACGACTGCAGGGTGTATCCGCAATCCCGCAGGTAGTCACGCTCCGTAGAGGAACTATGTCCCTGAGTGACGGAACTGGTGTATCGTCCCGATCGGGGACGACGTCGGTGCGTATGCGGCGCCGAGCGAAGGATCCGGAACTCGAGGGGGGCGACGGGCGATGTACGGCCGATGGTTGATTCGCGAGACGCGCGATCCACAAGCACCCACGGAGAGACTGCGGGACCCTCGGGTCCGCCGAGCACGACGACGCCGCGGACGGACGACCGGGAGAGCGCGGTGAGCGCCCCGGGAGCGGTGCTCTCCAGGCCCCCGGCACAGGCCGGCGGCCCACCGAGCCTGTTGCCCCAGATCGCGCTTGCCGGCGTCTGCGGCGGCTACGCCGTCGGTGCCGCCTTCGGCTGGGGATCGCGCGAAGTCGCCGTCTTCATGGGGGACTTCGGGTTGAGCGTCGCCGCCTTGGTGGCGGCCGTCTCCTGCGGACTGTACGCCCGCAAGCGCGAGAGCCGCTTCCGCCCGGCCTGGGTGCTGTTCGCCGTCTCCTCGGGCATGGCCGGCATCGGCAACGGCGTATGGGGCTGGTACGAAGTCGTCCTGGACGTGCGGGTCCCCAGCCCCTCCGTCGCCGACTTCTGCTTCCTGCTGTTCGCGCCGCCCGCCATCGTCGGCCTGCTGGTCCTCGCCAAGCGGCCGGTGACCAGGGCCGGCTGGGTCTGCCTCGGCCTGGACGCCTGGCTGATCGGCGGCTCGCTGCTCACCCTCTCGTGGAGCCTCGCGCTCGCCCACACCACCCATTTCCAGGGCCGCAGCGTAGCCGAGAGCGCCCTGTCGCTCGCCTACCCGCTGCTGGACATCGTGCTGGTCAGCATGGTGCTCGCACTCCATTTCCGGCGCTCCTCGGTGCACCGCTCCGCCGTCAACACCGCCATCGCCGCACTGGCGTTGACGGTGCTCTGCGACGCCCTGTTCAGCTCCCCGCTGCTGCGTGACCACTACCGGTCCGGCCAGATCCTGGACGCCGGCTGGTTCGCCGGGTCGATACTCCTCGCGTACGCGCCGTGGGTCGCCCGCCGAGCGCCGTCGGAGTTCGCCGGTGACGAGTTCAAGCGCGCGACGCGCCGTGCCCAGCCCGCAGGCAGCCGGCCCATCGCGGGTTCGCTCGCCGCACTGACCCCGTATCTCGCCGCCGCCGTCTGCACGTTGGGCATCTTGACCAACGTCCTCGACGGGCGGCGCATCGACCGCGTGGTGCTCTTCACGGGCTGCACGGTCGTCCTCGCCCTCGTCGTCCGCCAGGGCATCATGCTGCTCGACAACATCACGCTCACCCAGGAGCTGGCGCAGAAGGAGAACCACTTCCGCTCCCTCGTCCAGGGCTCCAGCGACGTCATCATGATCGCCGCACCCACCGGCGTCCTGCGCTATGTGAGCCCCGCCGCGGCGGGTGTCTACGGCCGCGACGCCGAGGAGCTGGTCGGCTCCGAGCTGGCCTCCCTGATCCACCCCGAGGACCTGGGCCGGGTGGTGCACGAGGTCCGCAGATTCCTCGCCGCCGCACCGGACGTCGAACCGACCACCCGCATCGAGTGCCGCTTCCGTGCCGGCGAGCAGCGCTCCGGCGGAGACGGCTGGCTGAACGTCGAATCCACGGTCAACCGCCACCACGGCGGGCTGATCTTCAACTCCCGTGACGTCACCGAGCGCGTTCGCCTGCAGGCCCAGCTCCAGCACAACGCCTCGCACGACGCGCTCACCGACCTGCCCAACCGGGCACTGTTCACCGAACGCGTCAGCAAGGCCGTCACCGGCCGCCGCTCCACCGACCACGACACCGCCGTGCTCTACATCGACCTCGACGGCTTCAAGCAGGTCAACGACACCATCGGGCACCAGGCGGGCGACGAACTGCTGATCCAGGCCGCCCGCAGGCTGGGCGAGTCCGTGCGCTCGGGGGACATAGCGGCGCGGCTGGGCGGCGACGAGTTCGCCGCGCTCATCACGGGTGACGGCACCCACGATCACGCCGCCCGTGAGCTGCGCGTCCTGGAGATCGCCGACCGGCTGCGTATCAAGCTCTCCGAGCCCTACCGCATCGAGGGCCGCGACGTCCGCGTCGCCGCCAGCATCGGCGTCGCCTTCGCCGAGCCCGGAGTCACCCCGGCCGGCCTGCTGCGCAACGCCGACCTCGCGATGTATCGCGCCAAACAGGCCGGCAAGGGCCGCGTGGAGCTCTACGCCCCGCACATGCAGACCGAGGTGACACCCCGCGCCGAACTCGCCACCAAGCTCCGCACGGCGCTGCACGAAGGCGAGTTCGCGCTGCTGCACCAGCCGGTGGTGGCACTGGCCACCGGACGGGTGACCGCCGTCGCCGGGCACGCCCGCTGGCGCTCCGCGCAGGGCATCCTCTTCACCCCCGCCGAACTCCTCAGGTCCGGCGAGCGCGGCCGGCCCACCGAGGACGGCGACCGCACCGCCGAGCTGGGCCGCTGGCAGCTGCGGGAGGCCGTGGAACAGGCCGCGGCGCGGCACCGCGCCGGGCATACGGTCCCGGTGGCCGTGCGGCTCTCCGCCCGCCGACTGCTGGACGACGGCCCGACGGGTCTGCCCCCCAAGGCCATCGAGACGCTGCTCAACCGGCACGGCCTCCCGTCGGGCGCGCTCGTTCTGGAATTGTCCGAAAGTGATCCCCGTATCCCGCTGGACGAACTGGAGCGTCGGCTGGCCGCGCTGCGGCGCCTGGGCGTCCGGATCGCCCTGGACGGCTTCGGCAGCGGATACGCCGCCATCAGCGCGCTGCGCAGGCTCCCCGTCGATGTCCTGCGGCTGGACCGGGGGCTGGTCGACGGCGTCGTGGAGTCCGCCCGGCTGCACAAGATCACCGCGGGTCTGCTGCGGATCGCCGCGGACCTCGGGATGCAGTCCGTCGCGGACGGCGTCGATCTGCCCGAACAGGTCCTCGCCCTGCGCTCCATGGGCTGCACCCACGGCCAGGGCATGGCCTTCTCCGGGCCGTTGGACGAGCACCGGCTGCGGCGCGCCCTGACGGTCGGCGGCTACCCGGTCCCCGACCTCCCGGGAGAGGACCGGGCGGTGGTCCTCAGCGGCACCGGCCTGCCCGTTCGGCGCGGCGGTGCGGCCGGGCCCGATGCCCTCGCCCATCCGCCATTGCGCTCAAATAGTGAGACCTCCGTCCCACCCACTTGACACTCATGGCGCGCCGGGGGGAGGGTCAGTGCCATGCGCACCCGAATTCTCGTACTTGGACAGCGCGTCGGCTGACGCTGGGCCCCTGACGAAGCCCCAGCTACCGCACCGACGCGCTCCCCTCGCTTGCCACCTGGCACGGGGGGTTTTTTGTTGCACAGCAACCTCACAAATCCCGTCAAAACCCTCAGCTTCGAGAAGAGACGCAGATGACCGAGCAGGCCTCCGGGGCCCACCATCCGCAGCCGCGGGCCCGTAACTCCGGCGGGGCTCAGCAGCCCACCACCGTCGAGCACGTCACGGGCGCGCAGTCCCTCATTCGTTCGCTGGAGGAGGTCGGGGCCGACACCGTGTTCGGTATCCCCGGCGGTGCGATCCTCCCGGCGTACGACCCGATGATGGACTCCTCGAAGGTGCGGCACGTCCTGGTGCGCCACGAGCAGGGTGCCGGTCACGCCGCCACGGGCTACGCGCAGGCCACCGGCAGGGTCGGGGTGTGCATGGCGACGTCCGGTCCTGGTGCCACGAACCTCGTCACGCCGATCGCGGACGCCCACATGGACTCCGTCCCGCTGGTCGCGATCACCGGCCAGGTCGCCTCGAAGGCGATCGGCACGGACGCCTTCCAGGAGGCGGACATCTGCGGCATCACGATGCCGATCACCAAGCACAACTTCCTGGTCACCGACCCGGCCGAGATCCCGCGGACGATCGCCGAGGCGTTCCACATCGCCGCCACCGGCCGCCCGGGTCCGGTCCTGGTCGACATCGCCAAGGACGCGCTGCAGGCGCAGACCACCTTCGTCTGGCCGCCGCACACCGACCTGCCCGGCTACCGCCCGGTGACCAAGCCGCACGCCAAGCAGATCCGCGAGGCCGCCCGGCTGATCGTCGAGTCCAAGCGTCCGGTGCTCTACGTCGGCGGCGGCGTCATGAAGGCCGGCGCCACCGCCGAGCTGCGGGTGCTGGCCGAGCTGACCGGCGCGCCGGTGACGACCACCCTGATGGCGCTGGGCTCCTTCCCCGACAGCCACCCGCAGCATGTCGGCATGCCCGGTATGCACGGTGCGGTCACCGCCGTCACCGCGCTGCAGAAGTCGGATCTGCTGATCACGCTCGGCGCCCGCTTCGACGACCGTGTCACGGGCAAGCTGGACTCCTTCGCGCCGTTCGCGAAGGTGGTGCACGCGGACATCGACCCGGCGGAGATCGGCAAGAACCGGGTGGCGGACGTGCCGATCGTCGGTGACGCCCGCGAGGTCATCGCCGACCTGATCGTGGCCGTCAAGGCGGAGTACGACGCCGGCCACAAGGGCGACTACACCGCCTGGTGGAAGGACCTCAACCGCTGGCGGGAGACCTACCCGCTGGGTTACGACCTGCCCGAGGACGGCAGCCTGTCGCCGCAGCAGGTCATCGAGCGGATCGGCCGGCTCGCCCCGGACGACACGATCTACGCCGCGGGCGTGGGCCAGCACCAGATGTGGGCCGCCCACTTCATCGACTACGAAAAGCCCTCGACGTGGCTGAACTCCGGCGGTGCCGGAACCATGGGCTACGCAGTCCCGGCCGCGATGGGCGCCAAGGCGGGGCAGCCCGAGCGCACGGTCTGGGCGATCGACGGCGACGGCTGCTTCCAGATGACCAATCAGGAACTGGTCACCTGCGCGCTGAACAACATCCCGATCAAGGTCGCGATCATCAACAACGGCGCGCTGGGCATGGTCCGCCAGTGGCAGACCCTGTTCTACAACCAGCGCTACTCCAACACCGTGCTGCACAGCGGCCCCGACGACGGCGTCGCCGTGGAGGGCAAGTCCAGCGGCGGCACCCGCGTCCCGGACTTCGTGAAGCTGTCCGAGGCCATGGGCTGTGTCGCGATGCGCTGCGAGGACCCGGCCGAGCTGGACGCGGTCATCGCCAAGGCCAACGCGATCAACGACCGGCCGGTCGTCGTCGACTTCATCGTCCACGAGGACGCGCAGGTGTGGCCGATGGTCGCCGCCGGCACGTCCAACGACGAGGTCATGGCCGCCCGGGGCGTGCGTCCCGACTTCGGCGACAACGAAGACGACTGATCCCAGGACGTCACGGACGCACGGAAGAAGAGAGAAGACCGACCATGTCCAAGCACACGCTCTCCGTCCTGGTGGAGAACACCCCCGGCATCCTGGCCCGGATCGCCGCCCTGTTCTCCCGCCGCGGCTTCAATATCGACTCCCTCGCGGTCGGTGTCACCGAGCACCCCGACATCTCCCGCATCACCATCGTGGTCACCGTCGAGTCGCTGCCGCTCGAACAGGTCACCAAGCAGCTCAACAAGCTCGTCAACGTTCTGAAGATCGTCGAGCTGGAGCCGGGCTCCGCGATCCAGCGGGAACTGGTCCTCGCCAAGGTCCGCGCCGACAACGAGACCCGCTCGCAGATCGTCGAGATCGTCCAGCTCTTCCGCGCCAAGACGGTCGACGTCTCCCCGGAGGCCGTCACCATCGAGGCCACCGGCTCCAGCGACAAGCTGGAGGCGATGCTCAAGATGCTGGAGCCGTTCGGCATCAAGGAATTGGTGCAGTCCGGCACCATCGCGATAGGGCGTGGCGCCCGGTCCATCACGGACCGCTCGCTGCGTGCCCTGGACCGTTCGGCCTGACTCCCGTCCCCCTGGTGGACCGCACGGCGCCGTGTCCGAGTGACACGGCGCCGCCCCGCCGCTCGCATGGCGAGACCCGCGAACCTTCCTCACCCCGCCCGACGTACTGTGTGGGCAACCAGCTAGATCCAAGGAGATACCCGAAGTGGCCGAGCTGTTCTACGACGACGATGCCGACCTGTCCATCATCCAGAACCGCAAGGTCGCGGTCATCGGTTACGGCAGCCAGGGCCACGCCCACGCGCTGTCGCTGCGCGACTCGGGCGTCGATGTGCGCGTCGGTCTGCATGAGGGATCGAAGTCCAAGGCCAAGGCCGAGGAGCAGGGCCTGCGTGTGGTGACGCCCGCCGAGGCGGCCGCGGAGGCCGACGTCATCATGATCCTGGTGCCGGACCCGATCCAGGCGAAGGTCTACGAGGAGTCCATCAAGGACAACCTGAAGGACGGCGACGCGCTGTTCTTCGGTCACGGTCTGAACGTGCGCTACGGCTTCATCAAGGCCCCGGCCGGTGTGGACGTGTGCATGGTCGCCCCGAAGGGTCCCGGCCACCTGGTGCGCCGTCAGTACGAGGAAGGCCGTGGCGTGCCGTGCATCGCGGCGGTGGAGCAGGACGCGACCGGCAACGGTTTCGCGCTGGCGCTCTCCTACGCCAAGGGCATCGGCGGTACTCGTGCGGGTGTCATCAAGACGACGTTCACCGAGGAGACCGAGACCGACCTGTTCGGTGAGCAGGCCGTCCTGTGCGGTGGCGCCTCGGCGCTGGTCAAGGCCGGTTTCGAGACGCTGGTCGAGGCGGGCTACCAGCCCGAGATCGCGTACTTCGAGTGCCTGCACGAGCTGAAGCTGATCGTGGACCTCATGTACGAGGGTGGCCTGGAGAAGATGCGCTGGTCGGTCTCGGAGACCGCCGAGTGGGGTGACTACATCACCGGCCCGCGGATCGTGAACGAGAACACCAAGGCCGAGATGAAGAAGGTGCTCGCCGAGATCCAGGACGGCACCTTCGCCAACAACTGGATGGCGGAGTACAACGCCGGTCTGCCGAAGTACAACGAGTACAAGAAGGCCGACGAGGACCACCTCCTGGAGACCACCGGCAAGCAGCTGCGCAAGCTGATGAGCTGGGTCGACGACGAGGCGTGAGCCCCGTGGGACAGGGGGCCGCGACGCCGTTCGCGGCCCCCTTGTCCATGAGGCGCCGCCGCCTTGTCCACCGCGTCGAACACGCATGGGTGATCCTGACGCCAAGGCGCAGGACGTGCCCTGCACCGCCACTACACTCAAACCACAAGCGCGTCAGGCTCACAGCGTCGTGCGTCTTCCACGCGGCTGCCCCCTTCACCGCCTTCGGCCGTCGGGACGGCCGTCCGCGAAGGACTAGTGAGGACTGAAGACCACGTGAGCTCGAAACCTGTCGTACTGATCGCCGAAGAACTGTCGCCCGCCACTGTCGACGCTCTCGGTCCGGACTTCGAGATCCGGCACTGCAACGGCGCGGACCGCGCCGAGCTGCTGCCCGCGATCGCCGATGTCGACGCCATCCTCGTGCGCAGCGCGACGAAGGTCGACGCCGAGGCCATCGCGGCCGCCAGGAAGCTGAAGGTCGTCGCCCGAGCGGGCGTGGGCCTGGACAATGTCGACGTGCCCGCCGCCACCAAGGCCGGCGTGATGGTCGTCAACGCCCCGACCTCCAACATCGTCACCGCGGCCGAGCTCGCCTGCGGTCTGCTGGTCGCCACGGCCCGTAACATCCCGCAGGCCAACACCGCCCTGAAGAACGGCGAGTGGAAGCGCAGCAAGTACACCGGCGTCGAGCTGAGCGAGAAGACCCTCGGCGTGGTCGGCCTCGGCCGGATCGGCGTCCTGGTCGCGCAGCGGATGTCCGCCTTCGGTATGAAGGTCGTCGCCTACGACCCCTACATCCAGCCGGCCCGCGCCGCGCAGATGGGCGTCAAGCTCCTCACCCTCGACGAGCTGCTGGAGGCCGCGGACTTCATCACCGTCCACCTCCCCAAGACCCCCGAGACGGTCGGTCTGATCGGCGACGAGGCGCTCCACAAGGTCAAGCCTTCGGTCCGCATCGTCAACGCCGCGCGTGGCGGGATCGTGGACGAGGCGGCGCTGGCCACCGCCCTGAAGGAGGGCCGGGTCGCCGGCGCCGGCCTGGACGTCTACGCGTCCGAGCCCTGCACCGACTCGCCGCTCTTCGAGTTCGACCAGGTCGTCGCCACCCCGCACCTGGGTGCGTCGACGGGCGAGGCGCAGGAGAAGGCCGGTATCTCGGTCGCCAGGTCGGTGCGCCTCGCGCTCGCCGGCGAACTGGTGCCGGACGCGGTCAACGTCCAGGGCGGCGTGATCGCCGAGGACGTCAAGCCGGGTCTGCCGCTGGCCGAGCGCCTCGGCCGGATCTTCACCGCGCTGGCCGGTGAGGTCGCGCTGCGGCTCGACGTCGAGGTCTACGGCGAGATCACCCAGCACGATGTCAAGGTGCTGGAGCTCTCCGCGCTCAAGGGCGTGTTCGAGGACGTCGTCGACGAGACGGTGTCGTACGTCAACGCCCCGCTGTTCGCGCAGGAGCGCGGCGTCGAGGTGCGGCTCACGACCAGCAGCGAGTCGCCCGAGCACCGCAATGTGGTGACCGTGCGCGGCACCCTCGCGGGCGGCGACGAGATCTCGATCTCCGGCACGCTGTCCGGCCACAAGAACACCCAGAAGATCGTCGCGGTCGGTGAGCACTCGATCGACCTGGCGCTCGCCGACCACATGGCGTTCCTGCGCTACAGCGACCGTCCGGGTGTCGTGGGCACCGTCGGCCGGATCCTGGGCGAGGCCGGCATCAACATCGGCAACATGCAGGTCTCCCGTGCCGACGTCGGCGGCGAGGCGCTGGTCGCGCTGACCATCGACGACACGATCCCGGCGAGCGTGCTCACCGAGATCGCGGAGGAGATCGGCGCTACCTCCGTGCGTGCGGTGAACCTCGGCGACTGATCCCGCCGGTTCCAGCAGCTCTACGGGCCCGGGCCCCGCTTCGGCGGAGTCCGGGCTCGTGCGCGTGCGGGGCCGTACTCCGTTCCGGTGAGATCCGCCCGCTGTGGATGACAGGGCCAACCATTCACTCGAATGGCGTATTCGGTGTCGAAGGTGCGGGGCCCGCCAACACCGTCCAGGGGCCGCCGGTGCCCGCCCGGCGCCGGACCTCCCGACTCGCTGAGGGGATGTTCGCGTCGCGCAATGGGAACTGCGCGTGCCCCCGCCGGCGCGTGCGGAAGGAGACGAGACGCCATGAATGCACCCCTGGGTGACACCCCTCAGGATCTGACCGGTCTGCATGTGGTCGACGAAGAGGGCGCCAAGGTCGGCACGGTCCAGCAGGTCTACCGCGACGACGCCACCAATGCCCCCGAGTGGATCACGGTGCGTACCGGGCTCTTCGGGATGAAGGAAACCTTCGTGCCGCTCGCCGGGGCGCGGCGGGTGGAGGGCGAACTGCGCGTGCCGCATACCAAGGACCGGATCAAGGACGCGCCGCGGATCGACGCCGAAGGCCATCTCGATCCCTCCGAGGAGGCCGAGCTCTATCGCCACTACGGGCTGACCAGGCCGGGCGCGGGCGGGCCCGCCTCGGGCGCCGACACCTCACGTTCCGACACCGTCATGTCCTCCGGCCCGGAGGCCGGGATGAGCGCCGGCGCCGCGGGCGCGGCCGGTGCGAAGGGCACCACCATGGGGGAGCGGCCGCAGGGCCGTCCGATGGAGGGCGAACGCAACAAGCTGGTGACCGAGTCGCCGGCGAGCACGGACCGCCCGATGGCCGGGGCGGGTGCCGGGTCGATGGCGATGTCGCGCGGACGCGACGAGGGGGACGCCATGAGCAAGGAGCAGGCCGAGGAGATCGTGCTCTCCGAGGAGCAGATGCAGATCGGCACCGAGGAGCACGAGAGCGGCCGGGCGCATCTGCGCAAGCACGTGGTCACCGAGGAGGTGCACCGTACGGTCCCGGTGTCCCACGAGGAAGTGCGCATGGTCCGCGAGCGCATCACCGAGGAGGAGCGCAAGGCGGGCAGGACCCAGTCGAAGCTCGGCGAGGGTGAGGTCGAGGTCGTGCTGCACGAGGAGCAGGCCGTGATCAGCAAGCGGACCGTGCCGGTCGAGCGCGTCCACCTGGAGACCGAGCGGGTGACCGAACAGCAGGACGTCAACACCGAGATCCGCAAGGAGGAGCTGGAGTTCGACGACGGCATGAAGTCCCCCAAGGGCGGCAAGAAGGGCCCGGGGCCGGACCGGCTCCGGTGATTCGCCGGGGCGTCTCGACCGGGGGAGCGGCGGAGGCCGGGGTGAACTCTCCGGCCTCCGCCGGCAACCCTCCCGCGCCCCGCACCGCGACCGGCCCGGCCGGTCCGCGCACGCCGGGCGCGTCGCTGTTGGCGCCCCGGAGCCCGGCGGCTTTAGTGATCGCGCTCGCCTCGCGCCCGTACGCACGTTTAATACAACTGTCTGGTACGGGCGTATGGCGCCCCGGTAGGCTGCCCGTATGGGACACCGCGAAGATCTTTTGGAGGGCGCCAAGCGGTGCCTGGTGGAGAAGGGGTACGCGCGCACCACCGCCCGCGACATCGTGGCGGCGTCCGGCGCCAACCTCGCCTCCATCGGCTATCACTACGGCTCCAAGGACGCCCTGATGCGCAAGGCGCTCATCGCGTCCGTCGAGGAGTGGGGCGCCGGCGTGGCGGAAGCCTCCACGCTCGACGCCGCGGCGGCCCCGGACGCCGAACCCCTGGAGCGGTTCGCCGCGGTCTGGGACCAGATCCTCCAACACATCGCCACGGAGCGGGAGTTCATCGCCTCGCAGGTCGAGGTGCTGGGGCTGCTGCCGCGCGACGAGGCGCTGCGCGCGGCGATCGGCGAGGCGCACCCGGAGGGCGGCGAGGGCCTTGTCGCGGTCTTCGAAGGGGTGCCGGACAGCGAGGTCGACGCGGAGGCCGCCCGGGTCGTCGGCTCCTTCTACCAGGCGCTGCTCACCGGCCTGATGGTGCAGTCCCTGCTCACGCCGGACGCGATGCCCACCGGCCGCGACCTGGCCGGCGCGCTGCGCCGGGTCACCGCGGGCGAGGTGCTGGGGAGCGCACGGCCCGCGGCGGAGTAGCCGGAGGCACTGCGGCCGGCCGACGCCCTTACAGGCGCGACGACTTGAGCGCCATGTGCAGCAGTAGACGGTCCTCGCCCTCGGCGAGGTCGAGGCCGGTGAGCTTCTCCACCCGACCCAGGCGGTAATAGAGCGTCTGACGGTGGATGCCCAGCAGCTGCGCGGTCCGCCCGGCCTGGCCCGCACAGTCGAGGAACACCTCTGCGGTCCGGGCGAGTTCGGCGTGGGCCGGGGCGAGCAGCGGCTGGACGGCCGGGTCCGCCGACGCGTCCGGCAGGGCCGTCAGCAGGCGGTACGCGCCGAGAGTGTCCCACTGCGCGATGGCGCCGAGACGCGGCTCGGCGCGGGCCGCGCGGGCCGCGTCCAGCGCTTCGCGCCAAGCGGCGGGGAGATCGGTCAACTCCTGGGTGGCGGTGCCGATACCGGCCGCGCCCGACCCGGCGGTCGCTCCGCCGTTACGCGCGGCGCCTCGCCTCGGCCGGCCCTCGGTCGCGTCGGCCCGGCCCGCAGCCGCCGGTGCGGCGCCCGCCCGGGGCGAGCGCAGCAGATGCTCCGCCACGGTGTGCGCCGGGGTGAGCGAGCCGGGGGAGCGCAGCCGTACCAGCGCGGCCAGTACCGGCGCGGGGGCCGCCGGTGGGGTCCGGCCGGCCGTGGCGCCGCCCGTGCCCCCGTCGGCCCCGGTGCCCCGGCCTTCCGGGCGGACGTCGCGGGGCGGCGTGACCGCGCCCGCGGCGGCGGACGGAGCCGCGCCCCCGGTGTCGGGGAGTCCGGCGCCCGCGGGCAGCGCGCACGCGGCGAGGAGCCCGGGCAGGCTCGGCAGCGGCGCCACGTCGGTGTCCGTGGTGTCCCAGGGCAGTACGGCGACCAGTGCGAGCGGGACGCCGGGCGTGAACCGCAGGCTGTCCCGGAGGGCGTCGTCCAGGGAGGCGGCCGCGGCCGCCCGGCCGCCCGGCGCGGAGTGCAGCAACTCCCGTAGCAGATCGCCCAGTTCGGAACCGGCGCGGGCCTCGTCCGCCAGCAGGGCACCGATCCGGGCGGCGGTCTCCATGGCCTGGGCGATCCGGGGGTCGGCCGGCGTGCCCTCGCCACCGAGCGCGAGGTCGGTGAGATGCCCGTCGTCCAGCAGCCAGACGTAGCCGTGCACGATGCCGCGATGCCGTACCGGCAGACAGATCCGGCCCTTGAAGACGCCCGCCGCCGGGTCCGGCGGGATGCGCAGGGCGGTTTTGGCGCGGGCGATGCCGAACGCCTCGAACCAGGCCCGGACCGCCGCCGACGACCGCCGCTGGAGGATGGACCGGGTGCGTACCGGGTCCATCACCTCATCGTCATCGCCCTCGTGCGCGCCGAACGCGATCAGTCCGAAGTCCCGGTCCTCCAGCGTCGCCGGTGCACTGAGCGCCGACGAGATCTCGTCCACGAGCTGCTGGTAGTCGCCTCGCATCCGCCGCCCGGCCCCTCTCCCTGTCGCCTCAGCCTCACCACTGGTACCACCAATCGCACCGGCGCACCGGCAGCTCTCTCATCCCGCTCGTCCGTCTCGTCCGTCCCGTCTCCTGCGTCTCATGGGGGGCATCCCGCCCCTCGCCACTCCCATTCTCATACATCTGTCTGAGATCCCGACCACGAAGGCGTGACAGGTGTCGATGGCAGGAAGATGGCGAGATCCTTAAGTTTCAGGTGGCTCATCTTGCCGTTGCCCGCCAGCCCGGCGCCCGCCCGGCATTCGTCATCCTGAATCGTGGAGGTGCCCCATGCTGGGTCCCGTGCTTCTCGCCGCAGCACGCAGCGACAGCATCCGCCGTATCGTCGCGGCCGCCCCGGTCACCCGCCCCGTGGTGGACCGTTTCGTCGCAGGCGAGCGTCTGGACGAGTCCATGGCGGCCGTCCGGTCCCTGGCCGCGCGCGGTATGGAGATCACCCTCGACCACCTCGGCGAGGACATCACGGACCCCGCGGAGGCGCTGCGCAACCGCGACGCCTACCTCCAGCTGACCGAGGCGCTCACGGAGCAGGGACTCGGCGACCGGGCCGAGATGTCCGTCAAGCTCTCCGCTTTCGGCCAGGCCCTGCCCGGCGGTCACGAGCTGGCGCTGAAGAACGTCACTCCCGTGGTCGAAGCCGCCGCCGAGGCCGGTACGACGGTGACCCTCGACATGGAGGACCACACCACCGTCGACTCCACCCTCGCGATCCTCGCCGAGCTGCGCGAGCGTTTCCCCCGGACGGGCGCGGTGGTGCAGTCCTACCTCTTCCGCACCGAGGACGACTGCCACGCGCTCGCCGGGGAAGGCTCCCGGGTGCGGCTGGTCAAGGGCGCGTACAAGGAGCCCGCGACCGTCGCCTTCCAGGACAAGCGGGAGGTCGACAAGGCGTACGTACGCTGCCTGAAGATCCTGATGGCAGGGCAGGGCTATCCCATGATCGGGTCGCACGACCCGCGGATGGTCGCCATCGCCCAGGAGCTCGCGCACCGCAACGGACGCAAGCCGGCCGACTTCGAATACCAGATGCTCTACGGCATCCGGGAGGCCGAGCAGAAGCGGCTGGTCGCCGAGGGACACCGCATGCGGGTGTATGTCCCCTATGGCACGGACTGGTACGGATACTTCATGCGGCGGCTCGCGGAGCGCCCCGCGAACATGGCGTTCTTCCTGCGATCGCTCGCCACCCGCGGCTGATCCCCCCGCGGCGGCGGGCACGGGTGGATGCTGGAAGCCCGGGGTGAGCCCCGGACAGCAGCGCCCGCAGCCGCCCACCCCACGCGGCCCCGGCCGCAGCTTTACCGACGTACGAAACCGACGAGCGAAATCGAAGGAGACACGGCCGCTATGGACGCTGTGACCCAGGTCCCCGTGCCGGTTAACGAGCCGGTCAACACCTACGCCCCCGGTACCCCGGAGCGTTCCCGCCTGGAGGCCAAGCTCAAGGAGCTGGCCGGCAATCCGATCGACCTGCCGATGACCATCGGTGGCGAGCGGCGGCTGGGCGGTGGCGAGCGCTTCGACGTCGTGCAGCCCCACAACCACGCAGCGAAGCTCGGCACGTACGGCAACGCCACGGTCCAGGACGCCCAGGACGCCGTCGACGCCGCCCTGGCCGCCGCCCCGGCCTGGCGCGAGATGGCCTTCGACGACCGTGCCGCGATCATCCTCAAGGCCGCCGACCTGCTCTCCGGCCCCTGGCGCGAGACGCTGGCCGCCGCCACCATGCTGGGCCAGTCCAAGACCGCGCAGCAGGCCGAGATCGACACGCCCTGTGAGCTGATCGACTTCTGGCGCTTCAATGTGCACTTCGCGCGCCAGATCCTGGCCGAGCAGCCGCCGGCGAACTCCCCCGGTGTGTGGAACCGCTCGGACCACCGCCCCCTCGAAGGCTTCGTCTACGCGATCACGCCCTTCAACTTCACCGCGATCGCCGGCAACCTGCCGACCGCCCCCGCGCTGATGGGCAATGTCGTCGTCTGGAAGCCGTCCCCGACCCAGACTCTCGCCGCCGTCCTGCTGATGCAGGTGCTGGAGGAGGCCGGTCTGCCCAAGGGCGTCATCAACCTCGTCACCGGTGACGGCAAGGACGTCTCCGAGGTCGCGCTGAACCACCCCGACCTCGCGGGCATCCACTTCACGGGTTCGACCAAGACCTTCCAGTACCTGTGGAAGACGGTCGGCAACAACATCGAGAACTACAAGACCTACCCGCGCCTCGTCGGCGAGACCGGTGGCAAGGACTTCATCGTCGGCCACCCCTCGGCGGACCGCGCCGTGCTGAAGACCGCCATGACCCGTGGCGCCTTCGAGTTCCAGGGCCAGAAGTGCTCCGCGGCCTCCCGCGCGTACGTCCCGGCCTCGCTGTGGAACTCCGGCCTCAAGGAAGAGTTCGCGGCCGAGGTCGACTCCCTGACCATGGGCGACGTATCGGACCTGACGAACTTCATGTCCGCCGTCATCGACGACCGCTCCTTCGCCAAGAACAAGGCGGCGATCGACCGCGCCAAGGCCGACCCGACCGTCGAGGTCGTCGCCGGCGGCACGTACGACGACAGCGAGGGCTACTTCGTCCGCCCGACGGTCCTGGTCTCCACCGACCCGGAGAACGAGATCTTCAAGGAGGAGTACTTCGGCCCGATCCTGGGTGTCTACGTCTACGAGGACGCCGAGTACGACGCGATGCTGGAGCAGATGGAGTCCGCTTCCGCCTACGGCCTGACCGGCTGCGTCATCGCCCAGGACCGCGCCGCGGCCGCCCGCACCTGCGAGCAGCTGCGCTTCGCGGCCGGCAACTTCTACATCAACGACAAGCCCACCGGCGCCGTCGTCGGCCAGCAGCCCTTCGGTGGCGGCCGCGCGTCCGGCACCAACGACAAGGCCGGCGCCAAGCAGAACCTGATGCGCTGGACGTCCACCCGCTCCATCAAGGAGACGCTGGTGCCCCCGACGGACTACCGCTACCCGCACATGGGCTGACGCCCGTCCGCGGCGCGCCACGCCGCTGTACCACACGGACCGCCCCGGGCCTCCACAGGCCCGGGGCGGTCCGTCGTGCGTGGCCCGACCCGACGAGGGCCGCCGGACCCTGCCCGCACCCCTCGAAAGAGGCTCTTCGGGGGGTGTCCGTCTCAGATAGTAGGAAGCCCAAGTAATTGTGCAGACATCACGGCCGAGCTGTCCTAGCTTTGTAGGAGCCGAACGTATCGCTCCATCGAGCGAAGGCGGATGCGGCCCGGTGCGCGAGCGCAGGTGATCCCTGCCGTGCCGAGGCCCACGCCCCTGACGGCCGTTTCTGGATCGACGCATCCCACCTTTCTCGGGGCTCTTTGGCATTGGAGACGTGAATCATGGCCGAGACTGCTGTCCGCAGGACCCGTCACACCGCCCGTACGACCAACGAAGCCGACCGCAGGAACGCGGCAGCCGCCCTCCAGCGGGCGCTCGACCGCCGCGACAACGGCGGCTCCACCGGGCACTGATTCCTCTCGCACGTCAGGCACGTCAGCACGCCGGCACGCCGTCCGTCAGCGACGGCGGGCCGGCGCGCGCCCGCCTCACCGCGCGCGCGAGCGGGTGACCTCGAAGTGATCGACGCGCTCGCCGGATTCGGCCAGTGCGGTGACCTTCATCCGGGGGTGGCGCCCCGGCTCCACGGCGACGGCGATGAACGAGAAGCCGGTGTAGCGCACCCGAGACCACGTCACGGTGTCCTTCTCCTTCGCCCGGTCCTTGGTCCAGTGGTACGTCTCGACCTCGTCGAGGCGGTGTTCGTGTCCCTCGTAGCTGTCCGGTACGGGGAAGTCGTACAGCGCCTTGCCCGCGCCGCCCGCGGTGACGTAGACGATGCCCTCGCGGGCCGCGTCGACGCTTTCGCCCGGCGGCATCTTCTTGGCCACCCGGCCGCCCTTGAGGGCATCGGTCCGCTCGTAGACGTGATTGTGGCCGTTGACGACCAGATCGACCCGGTGTTTGTCGAAGAGCGGCAGCCAGGCGTCCCGCACCCCGCCGTCCGAGGCGTGCGAGTTCGTGGTGGAGAACGCGCAGTGGTGGAAGAAGACCACGACGAAGTCGATGCCGTCGGCGGCGCGCAACTCCCCGAGCCGGCGGTCCAGCCAGCGGGTCTGCGCGCCGTCGGTGTAGCCCTGGTTGGCGGGGATCTCGTACGACACGTCGTTGGCGTCCAGCGCGACGACCGCGACATTGCCGTAGGCGAAGGAGTAGACGCCGGGGGCGTTGCGGGCGTCGGGGCCGTTGCCCGGCAGTGTCCAGCGGGCGTTCTGGCCGCCGTAGCCGTGCGGGGAGTACCAGGCCTCCATGTCGTGGTTGCCGGTCGTCACCATCCACGGCACGGACTTGGCCACCGACTCGGTCTGGGCCAGGAACTGGTCCCAGACCCGCGCGTCATAGGTGTCGTCCGCCGAGCCCTGGCCGTCGGAGTCCGCGTAGCAGATGTCGCCCGCGTGGAGGTGGAACGCCGGGTTCTGACCCAGGATCAACTGGTCGTTGGCGAGGGCGTCGTAGCTCACGCCCTGGTCGCCGAAGGCGGTGAAGACGAACGGCTCGGGGCGTGCCGGGGCGGTCCGGAAGGTGCCGACGGTCGAGAAGTGCCGCGGGTCGGCCGGGTCGAAACCGTCGTGCCCGACGCCGTAGTAGTACGTGGTGCCGGGCCGCAGGCCGTCCAGCGCGGCATGCAGGTAGAACTGCTGCACCGCCGGCAGCTTCGCGGAGAGCGACGGTGTGTGCAGATCGCGCACCTCGGCCTCGATCTTGCGCCCCAGGTCCCACGGCTTCAGGCCCACCCGCAGATATGGCCGGCGCACCGCGAACGGCACCTGCCAGCCCACCCGCATCTGGCTGCGGGGATCGGCGCCGAAGGCCAGATGCCGGCCGAATGGCGCGACCATCGACCCGTCCACCGCGGTGGCGGCCGGCGACGGCAGGAGAACCGGGGAGCCGGCCTGTGCGGAACCGGACAGCAGACCGGAGCCCGCGATGACGCCCGCGGTGGCGGCCGAGCTCCGCAGCAGCCCTCGCCGGGTCAGCTTCGTACGGAGGTACTCGTGCTGCTCGGGCATGCTCATCCGGGCCGCGAGCCGCTCCGGAATACCGACGCGAGGGGTGTGCGAGGGCAGGGGGCCGGCCCCCCGGGAAGTACCAGTCATGCCCCCGAATGTCCCAGCGCGACCCTGCGGGAACGGGGCGCCGGGGTGAACGCGGGTTGACCGGTTCCCCATGTGTCCGTATGACGGACGTTACGTGTCAATCAATGGGACGGAGAGTAGGGTCCAGACATGTCTCGCAGCATTCGCCTCGCAGTGATCCCCGGTGACGGTATCGGCCAGGAAGTCGTGGCCCAGGGCCTGAAGGTCCTGACCGCGGTCCTCCCGCAGGACGTCAAGCTGGAAACCAAGGAGTACGACCTTGGTGCCAAGCGATGGCACGCGACCGGCGACACGCTCCCGGACGAGGAACTGGCGTCCCTCAAGAACCACGACGCGATCCTGCTCGGTGCGATCGGTGACCCCTCCGTACCCTCCGGTGTGCTGGAGCGCGGTCTGCTGCTCAAGCTCCGCTTCGCGTTCGACCACTTCGTCAACCTGCGCCCCTCGAAGCTATTCCCGAACACCACCACGCCGCTCGCCGGCCGCCCCGACATCGACTTCGTCGTGGTCCGCGAGGGCACCGAGGGCCCGTACACCGGCAACGGCGGCAGCCTGCGCACCGGCACCCCCGCCGAGGTCGCCACCGAGGTCAGCCTCAACACCGCCTACGGCGTGGAGCGCGTGGTCCGGGACGCCTACGAGCGGGCCAACAACCGCCCCCGCAAGAAGCTGACGCTGGTCCACAAGAACAACGTCCTGGTCTACGCCGGACACATGTGGAAGAACATCTTCGACAAGGTCGGCCAGGAGTACCCCGAGGTCACCACCGACTACCTGCACGTCGACGCGGCGACGATCTTCTTCGTCACCCAGCCCGAGCGGTTCGACGTGATCGTCACGGACAACCTCTTCGGTGACATCCTCACCGACCTCGCCGCGGCCGTCACCGGCGGCATCGGCCTCGCCGCCTCCGGGAACATCAACCCGACCGGCGAGTTCCCCTCGATGTTCGAGCCGGTGCACGGCTCCGCGCCGGACATCGCGGGCACCGGCAAGGCCGACCCGACGGCGACGATCCTCTCGGTCTCGCTGCTGCTGCGCCACCTCGGCTTCGAGGCCGAGGCCGCCCGTATCGAGGAGGCCGTCGCGGCCGACCTGGAGGCCCGGGACGGCACGGCCCGCACCACCGACGAGATCGGCGACGTGCTCGCCGCGCGCGTAGCGGGCTGATCCCGCAGCGCAGCTGATCCGCATCACGCACGGCGCCGGGGCCACGGGTCCCGGCGCCGTGTGCGTTGTCCCGGCCTGGGCTACCGCCCGGTTGGGTGCGACCATCGGACCCGGACCGCGCACACGTTTTTCACCCGCGGAGCCCTACGAGCGATAATCGGACGTGGGGCCGCTGTCCGCGAGGAAACTCGGACGTCCCAGTAACGATCCTGGTACGTCCTGTGCACGTCGTGAGCGCGGCCCTGACAACCGCACCGGTACCGCATCCCAGGGGTGCCCCCTGGACCCCTCAGCCCCCCGGCCGGAGGGCCGGCCCGGTGACCCGCGGTATTCGGAACACGCAGTGAAGGACACGCATTCATGACGACGCCCACGATCGAGCTCAAGCCCTCCTCGCACCCGCTGTCCGATGCGGAGCGGGAGCGGATCCTGGCCGGCCCCGGCTTCGGCCGCTACTTCACCGATCACATGGTGACGATCAAGTGGACCGAGGGCCGCGGCTGGCACGACGCCGAGCTCGTGCCCTACGCGCCGCTGTCCATCGACCCGGCCAACATGACGCTGCACTACGCGCAGACGATCTTCGAGGGCCTGAAGGCGTACCGCCAGCCCGACGGCACCGTCGCCACCTTCCGGCCGGACGCCAACGCCCGCCGCTTCCAGTCCTCCGCGCGCCGCCTGGGCATGCCCGAGCTGCCCGTCGACACCTTCATCGCCGCCTGTGACGCGCTGGTCACGCAGGACAAGGCATGGGTGCCGGCCGCCGGCGAGGAGTCGCTCTACCTGCGTCCGTTCATGTTCGCCACCGAGGTGGGTCTCGGCGTCAAGCCGGCCAACGAGTACCTCTTCATCGTCATCGCCTCCCCGGCCGGTGCCTACTTCCCCGGCGGTGTGAAGCCGGTCTCGGTGTGGCTCTCGGAGGAGTACGTCCGGGCCACCCCGGGCGGCACCGGCGCGGCCAAGACCGGCGGCAACTACGCCGCTTCCCTGGTCGCCCAGGCCCAGGCCGCCGAGCACGGCTGCGACCAGGTGGTGTGGCTGGACGCGATCGAGCGCCGCTGGATCGAGGAGATGGGGGGCATGAACCTGTACTTCGTGTTCGGCAACCGCATCATCACCCCCGAGCTGACCGGCTCGCTGCTGCCCGGCATCACCCGTGACTCGCTGCTGAGCATCGCCGCCGACCTGGGGTACGAGGTCGCCGAGGGCCGGATCTCCGTCGGCGACTGGAAGGCGGCGGCCGAGGACGGCGCGCTCACCGAGGTCTTCGCGTGCGGCACCGCCGCGGTCATCACGCCGGTGGGCTCGGTGAAGTCCACCCGCGCCTCCTGGACGATCGCGGACGGGGAGCCGGGCGAGGTCACCATGAAGCTCCGCAAGGCGCTGCTGGACATCCAGACCGGCGCCGGGGCCGACACCCACGGGTGGATGCACCCGCTCGGCTGAGCCGGTACGCACGAGGGCCGCCCGGTGCAGGAATGACCTGCCGGGCGGCCCTTCGCGTGGCGTACGCGATCGCTGGGTGGCTCCGCCTAGCCCGCGGGGGCCACGGCGGCGTCCGGCTCGCCCTCCGGCGCCTGCGCGTCCGCCGTCTGCGCGTCCGCCGCGGCCTCCGCCGCCGGCGCGAGGTGCTCCCGCCCCGACAGCAGTAGGCACAGGGTGCCGGCGACGCCCGCGGACAGCAGGAAGCTGAAGTCGATCCCGCCGGTCCAGGCGACCAGTGGGCCGGTGTAGAGCGGGGTGTCCACGGCGGCCACGCCGATCACGGACCCCGCGGCCCAGGCGGCCGTGGCACGCGGGTTCCAGCCCGCACGGAACCAGTAACGCCCGCCGCGCGTACGGCGGTTGAAGACCTGCAAGGCGTCCGGGTCGTACTCGCCCCGGCAGCGCAGGAACCCGATGACGGTGATCACCGCCCACGGTGTGCCGACCGCCGTCAGCAGCAGCACGAAGGACGTCATGGCGTCCTGTGCGGCCCAGGCGAAGTGGCCGAGGAAGACGAAGACCGTGGCGAGGGCGGCGACGACGTACGTGGCCTGGGTCCGGCTGGCGCGCGGCAGGATCGCGTCCAGGTCGAGGCCCATGGAGTACAGCATCAGCCCGGCGTTGCCGACGGATCCGGCCGAGGCGGCGAGGAACAGCGGGGCGAGGAACCAGAACGGCGCGCCCGCGACCAGTGGACCCGCGTAGTCCTCGCCCGCGCCCACCGCGACGGCGGTGAACGTACCGAAGAGCTGGGGCACCAGCAGACCGGTGACCAGGCCCACACAGGTGGACCAGAAGACTTTGCGCGAGGTGTGCCGGCGGGGGGAGATGTAGCGGGTGTAGTCGCCGAGCAGGGTGATGAAGGCGATCGGGCCGCTGAGCCCGGCCGAGACCACGGCCAGCAACCAGGTCGGCCAGAAGCCGCCGAGCAGGTACTCCGAGCCCGCCGACGTGGCGGTGGTGAAGTCCGGGGCGTAGGCGATCAGGCCGATGGCCAGCAGCGCGCTCATCCCGATGGCCAGGACCCGGCTCAGCCGCAGCAGCAGCCGGTAGCCGTGGACCGCGCCCAGCGCGGTGCAGGCGGCGAGCACGGCGTAGACCGCCGCGTAGGTGAAGCCGCCGCTGGGCAGGCCGAACAGCCGGGAGAGGGTGCCGACCACCGCGTCGCCGCCGACCCACAGGGTCAGTGCGGTGTAGCCGAGCGAGAGTAGCAGCCCGATCACCGAGCCGATCAGTCGGCCGCGGACACCGAAGTGGGCTCCACTGCTGGTGGAGAGGTTGGTGCCGGTGCGCAGCGACACCAGTGCGAGGGGCGCGGTGAGCACCGTACCGACGACGGTGCCCAGGACGAGTGAGCTCACCGAAGGCCAGAAGCCCAGGCCGAAGGAGACCGGGAGCCAGCCGAAGATCACTACGCCGAGGGCGAGGTTCGAGCCGAGCAGGATGGAGACGAGATCGCGGGGTCCGCTGGTGCGTTCCTCGTCCGGAATGGTGTCGACTCCGCGTTGTTCGATCGGCATGAGGGCTCCCCTGAGAGGCCGGACAACAGGTGTGTGAGCGGTGCTCCTGGCGCGTTCGGAGCACCCGTTTCCGTGTGCGTTGTGGGTGAGGGCTCCGGGCCTGCGCACTGAGCGCGGCATAAATTAGAGCAGCGCTCAATGTGACTCATCCCCATGCCACAGGTCAATGCTTTCAGCTTGACCGTTTGCGGGTTAGAGTGTTGCTCTAATCGAGCTGGAGGTGACGGGATGCGGCTGACCCCGACGGAACGCGACCGGCTGCTGCTGTTCAACGCGGCCGAGCTGGCGCGCACGCGGCGTGCCCGCGGCCTGAAGCTGAACGTGCCCGAGGCGACCGCGCTCATCGCGGACACAGTCTGCGAGGCGGCGCGGGACGGGCGCCGCCTCGCTCAAGCCATCGAGGCGGCACGCGGCGTGCTCGGCCCGGACGATGTGCTGCCGGGCGTGGCCGATGTGGTCACCGAGGTGCATGTGGAGGCCGTCTTCGACGACGGCTCCCGGCTCGCGGTGGTCAGCGACCCGATCCGCGGCGGCACCCCGGCGCCCGACGACGGGCAGGCGGAGACGGCCGTACCCGGTGCGGTGCTGCCCGGCCCGGCAGACCCGGAGCCCGAGCCCGCGCTCCGGCTGACCGTGCGCAACACCGCGACCGTGCCGGTCAGCGTCACCTCCCACTTCCACTTCTTCGAGGCCAACCCCCGGCTGGACTTCGACCGCGGTGCCGCCTACGGCATGCGGCTGTGCGTACCGGCCGGCTCATCGGTGCGGTTCGACCCGGGCGGCGCCGCGGAGGTCGGGTTGGTGCCGATCGGCGGCGACCGGGTCGCGATCGGCTTCGCCGGTCTCGTCGACGGGCCACTGGACGCGCCGGGCGCGAAGACGGAAGCGCTGCGGCGGGCGGCCGCCTGCGGCTACCTGGGAGCGGAGGAGCGGACATGACCGGCAGCATCGATCCCCACGAGTACGCGTCGGTGCACGGCCCGCGGGCCGGCGACCGCGTCGTTCTCGGCGACTCCGGACTCGTCGTCCGCGTCGAGTCCGACGCCCAGAAGCCCGGCGACGAATTCCTCGCCGGGTTCGGCAAGACGGCCCGCGACGGGTTGCACCTGAAGGCCGCCGCGGTCCGCGAGACCTGCGATGTCGTCATCAGCAACGTGCTGGTCATCGACGCGGTCCAGGGCATCCGCAAGGTGTCCATCGGCATCCGCGAGGGCCGCATCCACGCCATAGGGCGGGCCGGCAACCCCGACACCCTCGACGGCGTCGATGTCGTCGTCGGTACCGGTACCTCGATCGTCTCCGGCGAAGGCATGATCGCCACCGCGGGCGCCGTCGACACCCACGTCCATCTGCTGTCGCCGCGCGTCATGGAGGCCTCACTCGCCTCCGGCGTGACCACGATCATCGGCCAGGAATTCGGGCCGGTCTGGGGCGTCGGCGTCAACTCTCCCTGGGCGCTGGGCCACGCCTTCAGCGCCTTCGACGCCTGGCCCGTCAACATCGGCTTCCTGGGCCGCGGTTCCTCCTCGGGCGACGCCCCGCTGGTCGAGGCGCTCGCCGAGGGCGGTGCCTGCGGCTTCAAGGTGCACGAGGACATGGGAGCCCACACCCGCGCCCTCGACACCGCGCTGCGCGTCGCCGAGGACCATGACGTCCAGGTCGCCCTGCACAGCGACGGCCTCAACGAATGCCTCTCCGTCGAGGACACCCTGCGCGTCCTGGACGGCCGGACCATCCACGCCTTCCACATCGAGGGCTGCGGCGGCGGACACGTCCCCAACGTCCTGAAGATGGCCGGCGTCCCCAACGTCATCGGCTCCTCCACCAACCCCACCCTCCCCTTCGGGCGGGACGCGGTCGCCGAGCACTACGGCATGATCGTCTCGGTCCACGACCTGAAGACCGATCTGCCGGGCGACGCCGCGATGGCCCGCGACCGCATCCGGGCCGGGACGATGGGCGCCGAGGACGTGCTGCACGACCTCGGGGCGATCGGCATCACCTCCTCCGACGCCCAGGGCATGGGCCGCGCGGGCGAGACCGTACGCCGCACCTTCGCAATGGCCGGCAAGATGAAGGCCGAACTCGGACCCATGCAGGGCGACGGCGCGCACGACGACAACGCGCGCGTGCTGCGCTACGTCGCCAAGCTCACCATCAACCCCGCCATCGCCCACGGCCTCGCGCACGAGATCGGGTCGATCGAGGTCGGCAAGATGGCCGACATCGTGCTCTGGAAGCCGCAGTTCTTCGGCGCCAAGCCGCAGCTGGTACTGAAGTCCGGCTTCCCCGCCTACGGCGTCACCGGCGACCCGAACGCCGCCACCGACACCTGCGAACCCCTCGTCCTCGGCCCGCAGTTCGGGGCGCACGGCGCGACGCCCGCCGAGATCTCGGTCGCCTTCGTCGCCCGCGCCGCGGCCGAACAGGGCGGCGACGGCATGCCCACCCGCCGCCGCCGGGTCGCCGTCCGCGGCACCCGTGGCATCGGCCCCGGCGACCTCGTCCACAACTCCCGTGTCGGACAGGTACAGGTCGACGGGCACAGTGGCCTGGTCACCCTCGACGGCGACCCGATGCGCTCCGAGCCGGCCGACACCGTCTCGCTGTCCCGCCTGTACTTCCTGTAAGGCAGGCACCGCCGGCGCGCACCCGCACACCGGCCGCCCGCCCTCCGCACCCCCGGTACCCACCGGGGGTGCGCCCGGCGAGACCGCTGCCCGGCGGCATCGGGCCCATCACCTCGGCCACTCCCACCCCAACTGTCACCGCGACCCGTGAGGACCCCGCATGAACACCCCTGCCGCCGACGGCTTCCGCATGCCCCCGGAGTGGGCCCGGCACGAGCGCACCTGGATGGCCTGGCCCGGCCCCAACTTCACCTTCGGCGAAGAGGGCGGCGAGACGCTCGCCGAGTCACGCCGGGCCTGGGCCGCGGTGGCCCGCGCCGTACGCCGCTTCGAGCCGGTCACCGTCGTCGCCGGGCCCGGCCAGGCCGAGAGCGCCCGCGCCCTGCTCGGCCCGGACATCGACCTCGTCGATCGGCCGCTCAACGACGCCTGGATGCGCGACATCGGCCCCACCTTCCTCACCGACGGCAACGGCCGACTCGCCGCCACCGACTGGGTGTTCAACGGCTGGGGCGCCCAGGAATGGGCCCGCTGGGAGCACGACGAGAAGATAGCCGAGCAGGTCTCCGCCCTCGCCGGCGCCCGCCGCTACGCCACCCCGCTCGTCAACGAGGGCGGCGGCATCCACATCGACGGCGAGGGCACCGTGCTGCTCACCGAGACCGTCCAGCTCGACCCGGGCCGCAACCCCGACCGCACCGCCGAGGAGGTCGAGGCCGAGATCCATGCGCACGTGGGCACCACCAAGGCGATCTGGCTGCCGCGCGGCCTGGCCGCCGACTACGGCCAGTTCGGCACCCGCGGCCATGTCGACATCGTCGCCGCGTTCGCCCGCCCCGGCGTCGTCCTCGCCCACACCCAGCCCGACCCCGACCACCCCGACCACGCGATCTGCGCCGAGATCGTCAAGCTGCTGCGCTCCGCCACCGACGCCAAGGGTCGGCAGCTGGAGGTCGTCGAGGTCCCCGCGCCCACCGTCATCGAGGAGGACGGCGAACTCGTCGACTACTCCTACATCAACCACTACCTCTGCAACGACGGGGTGGTGCTCTGCGGCTTCGACGACCCCCGCGACGAGCACGCCGCGGGGATCTTCCGCCGGCTCTTCCCCGACCGCACCGTGACCCTTGTGGACGCCCGTACGATCTTCGCAGCGGGTGGCGGTATCCACTGCATCACCCAGCAGCAGCCCAAGGTCTGACCCAGCAGGCCCCGCCGACCCCGGAGGTCCCCGTGTCCGGTCCCGTGCGCCGTCCCCGGCGGCGGCTCACCCAGCCCCGCGAACAAGTCCTCGCCGCGGCGATGACCACCATCGCCGCGGAGGGCCTGGACCGGCTGACCATGGCGGGCCTGGGCCGCGAGGTCGGCATGAGCAGCGGCCACATCCTCTACTACTTCGGTACGAAGGACGAGCTGCTGCTCCAGACCCTTCAGTGGAGCGAGGAGCAGCTCGGCGCCGAGCGCCGGGCCGCTCTCTCCCGCCGCGTCCCGGCCCGCGAGCGGCTGGACGCCCTCGTCGACCTCTACCTCCCCGAAGGCCACCGCGACCCGCGCTGGACCCTGTGGCTGGAGGTATGGAACCGCTCGCAGAACGCCGACGACGAAACCCGCGAACGCCAGCTCGAACTGGAGCTGGCCTGGCACCGCGACCTGGTGGCGCTGCTCGTCGAAGGCACCTCGAAGGGCGAGTTCCGCCCCGTCGACGCCGAACGCTTCGCCACCCGCACCCGCGCCCTGCTCGACGGCTTCGGCTCCCAGCTCGTCGTCGGCCTCCCCGGCACGGACCGGGAGGAAGTACGCGGCCATGTACGGGAGTTCCTGGACGAGTCGCTCATGGTGTGAGGGGGAGCGGAACCCCGTTCGGCAATGCCTCCGCCGTAGGCCCGCGGCACGGTGCCGCTCCCGCGCCGCCGGCCGTGACCACAACGTACGCAAGTAATCGCGATCGTTGCACCAGTGCCTCTTGCCGTGTGACGCGGTGTCGGAGACCGTGAGCGGCTATGGGACGAGAGCAATGGAAAAAGATCTGGGTCGGCTCGGCCGGCAACATGGTCGAGTGGTTTGACTGGTTTGTTTATGCCAGCTTTGCGGTGTATTTCGCGGATTCGTTCTTTCCCGAGGGGAATGACACCGCGAACCTCATGAACACCATGGGGATCTTCGCGGTCGGCTTCTTCATGCGCCCGGTGGGTGGCTGGGTGCTGGGCCGGGTGGGGGACCGCAAGGGCCGTAAGGCGGCGCTCACGCTGACCGTCACGCTGATGTCCGCCTCGGCGGTCCTGATCGCCATCGCGCCGACCTACGCGGTCGCCGGCTACGGCGGCGTGGCGGTCCTGCTGGTCGCCCGGATGCTGCAAGGGCTGTCCGTCGGCGGCGAGTACGCGGCCAGCGCGACGTATCTCACCGAGGCGTCCGCGCCCGGTCAGCGGGGCTTCGCCTCCAGCTTCCAGTACGTGTCCATGACCGCGGGGCAGCTGCTCGGACTCGGTCTGCAGATCGTGCTCCAGCGCACCCTGTCCGAGGACGCGCTGCACAGCTGGGCCTGGCGCATCCCGTTCATCGTCGGCGCGCTGGGCGCCGGCATCGTCTTCTACCTGCGCCGCAACATGCTGGAGACCGAGGTCTACGCCGAGGACGACAGCGCCAACACCGACCCGGACCGCGGCACGATCAAGGCGCTGCTGGCCCACAAGCGCGAGGCGTTCCTGGTCATCGCCCTGACCATGGGCGGCACGGTCGCGTACTACACGTACACGACCTACCTCACCAAGTACCTCTCCAACAGCGCCGGCATGGAGAAGCCGACCGCTTCGCTGGTCAGCTTCTGCGCGCTGTTCGCCTTCATGTGCCTCCAGCCGCTGGCGGGCAAGCTCTCCGACCGGATCGGCCGCCGCCCGCTGCTGATCACCTTCGCGGTCGGCTCGACGTTCCTGACCGTGCCGATCATGACGCTGCTGCAGCATGCCGGCAGCTTCTGGCCCGCCCTGGGCCTCTCGCTGCTGGCCCTGGTCATCGTCACCGGCTACACCTCGATCAACGCCTGCGTGAAGGCCGAGCTGTTCCCGACCGGTATCCGCGCGCTGGGCGTCGCCCTGCCGTACGCCATCGCCAACGCCCTGTTCGGCGGCACGGCGGAGTATGTCGCCCTGTGGTTCAAGGAGGGCGGCATCGAGTCCGGCTACTACTGGTACGTCGCCGGCTGCGCCGCCGTCTCGCTGATCGTCTACATCACGATGCGCGAGACCCGCACCATCGACCTGCACCGGGTCGGCAAGGACGAGGCGGCCGGGAAGGGCACGCGGGCGGCCGGTTCCGGCTCGCCCAGCGAAGCCAAGGTCTGAGCGTCCCGCGGGAAATGTGACCGGGTGAGCGACCGCCGCGTCCGGGGCCGACGAGCCGCCGGCTTCGGACGCGGCGTGGTCCGGTGCGGGACCCTTCGGGGAGCCCGCCCGCCGGACCACGCCGACCGCATCGTGAGACCGGTTACCCCCGCCGCGCACCCCCGTGCCAGACTGCCCCCGTGCTCTCGTTCGCCACGATTATTGGCAGCAGGCGCGCCGGTCCGCAGTGACCGCCCCGTACGAACCGAGTACGGCGCGGCCATCGTCGTCCCAGACCCGCGCGCAGACCTCTCGCACCCGCGAGAGGTTTTTTCGTTTCCGGCCCACCCGTCACCGGAGGCGGAGCGCGAGGGATCATGGAGGGACGGTGGAGCCGGTTATTCCGGTAGACCGAGATCCCGACAGGAGCCAGACCAGCATGACGGACGCACCCGAACCCTCCCCGTCCCCGAGCCCCCGGTCCGACGGCCCGGTGTCCGACACCTTCCATGTCTTCGACACGACGCTGCGCGACGGCGCCCAGCGCGAGGGCATCAACCTCACCGTCGCCGACAAGCTGACCATCGCCCGGCACCTGGACGACTTCGGCGTGGGGTTCATCGAGGGCGGCTGGCCCGGCGCCAACCCCCGGGACACCGAGTTCTTCCAGCGCGCCCGCACGGAGATCGACTTCCGGCACGCCCAGCTGGTCGCCTTCGGCGCCACCCGCAAGGCCGGCGTACGGGTCGAGGACGACCCGCAGGTCGCCGGGCTCCTGGAATCCCAGGCCCCGGTGATCACGCTCGTCGCCAAGTCCCACGTCGGGCATGTGGAGCTCGCCCTGCGCACCACGCCGGAGGAGAACCTGGCGATGGTGCGGGACACCGTCGCGTACCTGCGGTCCCAGGGCCGCCGGGTCTTCCTGGACTGCGAGCACTTCTTCGACGGCTACGCGCTGAATCCCGCCTACGCCAAGCAGGTGGTGCGGACCGCGAGCGAGGCCGGCGCCGATGTCGTGGTGCTCTGCGACACCAACGGCGGCATGCTTCCCGCGCAGGTCACGGCCGTGGTGCGGACCGTCCTCGCGGACACCGGGGCGCGCCTTGGCATCCACGCGCAGGACGACACCGGCTGCGCCGTGGCGAACACCCTGGCCGCCGTCGACGCCGGTGCCACACACGTCCAGTGCACCGCCAACGGCTACGGCGAGCGGGTGGGCAACTCCAACCTCTTCCCGGTCGTCGCGGCGCTGGAGCTGAAGTACGGGCGCCGGGTCCTGCCCGAGGGCAAGCTGGCCGAGACCACCCGCATCTCGCACGCCGTCGCCGAGGTCGTCAACCTCACCCCCTCCACCCACCAGCCCTACGTCGGTGTCTCCGCCTTCGCCCACAAGGCCGGGCTGCACGCCTCCGCCATCAAGGTCGACCCGGACCTGTACCAGCACATCGACCCGGCGCTGGTCGGCAACTCCATGCGGATGCTGGTCTCCGACATGGCAGGCCGGGCCTCGATCGAGCTGAAGGGCAAGGAACTCGGCATCGACCTGGGGGACGACCGCGAGCTGGTCGGCCGCGTCGTCGAGCGGGTCAAGGAACGCGAGCTGGCGGGCTACACCTACGAGGCCGCCGACGCGTCCTTCGAGCTGCTGCTGCGGGCGGAGGTCGAGGGACGGCGGCCCAGCTACTTCCAGGTGGAGTCCTGGCGGGCGATCGTCGAGGACCGGCCGGACGGGACGCACGCCAACGAGGCGACCGTGAAGCTGTGGGCGAAGGGCGAGCGGATCGTCACCACCGCGGAGGGCAACGGACCGGTCAACGCGCTGGACCGGGCGCTGCGGGTCGGCCTGGAGCGGATCTACCCGCAGTTGGCCCACATCGAGCTGGTGGACTACAAGGTCCGCATCCTGGAGGGCGCCCAGGGCACCGGCTCGATCACCCGCGTCCTGGTCTCCACCAGCGACGGCCAGGCCGAATGGTCCACGGTCGGCGTCGCGGAGAACGTCATCGCCGCGTCCTGGCAGGCGCTGGACGACGCGTACGCGTACGGCCTGCTGCGGGCGGGCGTCGAGCCGCAGGAGTGACCACCGCGGGGACGGCATGACCGCGGCCCCGCACGGCCCCCGGGGGAGGGCCGGCGCGGGGCCGTCGTGCGTTTCGGATGCTTGCGGCCTCAGTCCTGCGGGGCCGCCTTGACCGCGGAGATGTCGAAGGTGAGCTTGACCTTGTCGCTGACCATCACGCCGCCGGTCTCCAGCGCCGCGTTCCAGGTCAGGCCCCAGTCGGAGCGCAGGATCTCGGCGCTGCCCTCGAAGCCGACCCGCTCGGCGCCGTAGACGTCGGTGGCCGCGCCGTGGAACTCCAGGTCGATGGTGAGCGGCTTGGTGACGTCCTTGAGGGTCAGGTCGCCGGTGATGCGGTAGCGGTCGCCGTCCACCTGCTCGGCGGCGGTGCTGCGGAAGGTCATCAGCGGGAAGCTCTCGGCGTCGAAGAAGTCGGCGCCGCGCAGGTGGGCGTCGCGGTCGGCGATACCGGTGTCGATGCTCGCGATCGTGACGTCGAGGGAGGCGGTGGAGCGGGCCGGGTCGGTGCCGTCGAGGTGCAGCGTGCCCTCGTGGCCGGCGAACGCGCCGCGGACATTGGTGACCATCGCGTGCCGGACGGTGAAGCCGATGCTGCTGTGCGCGGGGTCGATGGTGTAGTCGCCGGTCAGCGTGGCCAGCGCGGGGTCCGCGGGGAGCACGGCGGTCGCGGTGCGGTCGGCGGACTCGGTGCGCTTGCGGGTGAACAGAGCCATGGCTCCTCCTCGAGTTGTTGTTTAACGTTCAACGAGATTCAGCGTAGCACTTTTAGTTCAAGTTTCAACCTCTACGGATCCGGGGAGTGTCGGGAGTGGGCCGCCGCACGGTCATTGCCGCCGCGCGCGACCCCGTGCTAGACCGTCCGCACGCCCTCAAGTGCACTGCGCCACACGCTGGTTGACGTCAACGAGAGGACCGCCCGTGCCGCCTGCGCCCGCCTCGTCCGCCTGGTCCCGCAGGGGATTCCTCACCGCCTCGACCGCGAGCGCGCTCGGCCTGGGGCTCGGCGCCGGCGCCGCCTCCGCGGCCCCGCACGCCGCCCCCGCGGACACCTACGCCGACCTGCGCGGCCGCTGGGTCGACCTCACCCTCGGCACCGGCTTCGACCCCACCGCCCCGCCCTACGCCGCCGCCCTCCGGGAGACCGGCACCTTCGCCGCCACCTTCAGCACCGCCATGCGGCCGGCCACCGGCTCGCTCTGGCCGGACTGCCCCTACGACCCGCCGGCCGGCATCACCCGGAGCTACCACCGGCTGAACACCATGGCCGAGGCCTACGCCCAGCCCGGCACCGGCCTCACCGGCGACGCGGGCCTGGCCGCGGACATCATCACCGGCCTCGACCACCTCGACACCACCGTCTACAACGCCACCACCACCCGCTACGGAAACTGGTGGGAGTGGCAGATCGGCAGCCCCAGACTCCTCCTGGACACCGTCGCGATCCTCGACGAGCACCTGCCCGACGGCGGACTCACCGACCACCTGCGCAGCCGCTTCCTCGCCGCGGTCGACCACTTCGTCCCCGACACCGCGCTCGGCGACTACACCGGCACCAGCACCGGCGCCAACCGCGTCGACCTCTGCCGCGTCGTCGCGCTCCGCGGCGTCCTCGGCCGCGCCCCCGCCAAGATCGCGCTCGCCCGCGACGCCCTCTCCCCGGTCTTCCCCTACGTCACCAAGGGCGACGGCCTCTACGCCGACGGCTCCTTCGTCCAGCACGCCTGGGTCGCCTACTCGGGCACCTACGGCTACGTCCTGCTCGACGGCCTGGGCCGCCTGTTCACCCTGCTCCGCGGCTCGGCCTGGGAGGTCACCGACCCCGCTCGCCAAGTCATCTTCGACAGCGTCGAGCACGCGTACGCGCCACTGCTCCACAACGGCCTGATGATGGACAGCGTCAACGGACGCGCCATCAGCCGCGGCTATCTGCGCAACGACGAGCGGCGCATACTGCGCAGCGACCACTACCACGGCCACGCGCTGATCGCCGCCGTCGCCCTGCTCGGCCAGGGCGCGAGCGCCGCCGAACGCACCCGCTGGAACGCCATGGTCAAGGGCTGGATCGCGCGCGACCGCACGCTGCCGGTGCGCACCGACCGCCAGTACACGGTCGCCGACCTCGCCCGGCTCGGCGCGATCGCGGACAGCGACACGCCCGCCGCCCCCGAACCCGTCGGCCACCGCCTCTTCCCGGCCATGGACCGCGCCGTGCACCGCCGCCCCGGGTGGGCCGCGGGCCTGGCCATGGCCTCCGACCGGATCACGTACTACGAGAACGGCAACGGGGAGAACCCGCGCGGCTGGCACACCGGCGCCGGCATGCTCTATTGGTGGGGCGCCGACTTCGGCGGCGACCAGTACACCGACGCCTTCTGGCCCACCGTCGATCCCTACCGCCTCCCCGGCACGACCGTGTCCACCACACGGCTCGCCGACAACGAAGGCGGCGGCTGGGGCGAGCCGAAACCCGCCGCGCGCTGGGTCGGCGGCACCACGGACGGCGAATACGCCGCCATCGGACAAGACGTACGCGGACTCGCCTCCACCCTCACCGCCAAGAAGTCGTGGTTCTGCCTCGCGGACACCGTCATCTGCCTCGGCGCCGGCATCACCGCCGACGACGGCGTCCCCGCCGAGACCATCGTCGACAACCGCGCCCTGGGGGAGACGGGCACCGCCGCCCTCACCGTCGACGGCGTACGACAGCCCGGCACGCTCGGCGCGACCACCGGCTTCCGACGCGCCCACTGGGCCCACCTCGCCGGCCACGGCGGCTACGTCTTCCCCGGCGGCGCCCCACTGAAAGCGCACCGCGAGGCCCGCACCGGCTCCTGGCACGACATCAACACCGGATCCGACCCGAAGCCGCTCACCCGCCGCTACCTCACCCTCTGGCACGACCACGGCACCGACCCCACCGACGCCGACTACGCCTACCTCCTCATGCCGGGCGCGGGACCGCGCACCCTCGCCGCCCGCGCCGCCGACCGGCACTGGCTGACCCTGCTGGCCAACGACGGCGACCGTCAGGCCGTCGCCGTCGCCTCCCTGGGCGTGACCGCCGCCAACTTCTGGCGACCGGGCAGCGCGGGCCCCCTCGCCAGCAGTGGCCCGGCAAGCGTCCTCGTCCGCGAGCGCCGGGCCGCCGCTGGTACGGGGGCGCGCCCGCGCGGACACGCCCGGACGGCACAACTGTGCGTGTCCGCTCCGGAACGCACCGGGGATTTGGTGGAGATCACCTGGAACCGGCCGGTACGCGCGGTCCTCGACCACGACCCCTCCGTAGCGGTCCTGGCGACCGGGCGCGCCCTGAAGCTGCGCCTCACCCCCGGCACCGGCTGTGCCACCCACACCTGCACCGTCGCCCTGCCCTGACCGGCCCGCACCGGGCACTTCCGGCCCCTCGTTTGTCGGGCTCTCACAGATACGGCAGAGCCCAACCACCCGTATGGAGCCTTGGACGCAAGCAGCTCGCAGGACGAATCTGTGCTGCTTGCCCACCAAATCGCGCGTGACGTTGTACGAAACCGACATCGGTTCTCGGGCCCCGACCCACGTACCGTCGATGCATGACCACTGTCGAAGATGTGCCCGCCGGCGCCAACGACGCCCGCGGGCGCGTCGCCGAACTGCATGCCATCCGCGAGCAGGCTCGGCGAGGCCCCAGCGAGCGTGCCACCGAAGCTCAGCGTGCGAAGGGCAAGCTGACGGCCCGCGAGCGGATCGAGCTGCTGCTGGACGAGGGTTCGTTCAACGAGGTCGAGCCGCTGCGGCGGCACCGGGCCACCGGCTTCGGCCTGGAGGCGAAGAAGCCCTACACCGACGGTGTGATCACCGGCTGGGGCACCGTCCACGGCCGGACCGTGTTCGTCTACGCCCACGACTTCCGGATCTTCGGCGGCGCGCTGGGCGAGGCCCACGCCACCAAGATCCACAAGATCATGGACATGGCCATCCAGGCCGGCGCGCCCCTGGTGTCGCTCAACGACGGCGCCGGCGCCCGTATCCAGGAGGGCGTCTCGGCGCTCGCCGGCTACGGCGGCATCTTCCAGCGCAACACCAAGGCCTCGGGTGTCATCCCGCAGATCTCGGTGATGCTCGGCCCGTGCGCGGGCGGCGCCGCCTACAGCCCGGCGCTGACCGACTTCGTCTTCATGGTCCGCGAGACCTCGCAGATGTTCATCACCGGCCCGGACGTCGTCCGCGCGGTCACCGGTGAGGAGATCACCCAGAACGGCCTGGGCGGCGCCGACGTCCACGCCGAGACCTCCGGCGTGGCGCACTTCGCCTATGACGACGAGGTGACCTGCCTGGAGGAGGTCCGCTACCTCCTCTCCCTGCTGCCGGCCAACAACCGCGAGAACCCGCCGACGGTCGGCTGCGAGGACCCCGCCGACCGCTCGGGCGACGCCCTGCTGGACCTCGTCCCGGCCGACGGCAACCGCCCCTACGACATGCGCAAGGTCATCGAGGAGATCGTCGACGACGGCGAATACCTCGAGGTCCACGAGCGCTGGGCGACCAACATCATCTGCGCGCTGTCCCGGCTGGACGGCCGCGTGGTGGGCATCGTCGCCAACCAGCCGCAGTCGCTGGCCGGTGTCCTGGACATCGAGGCGTCCGAGAAGGCCGCCCGCTTCGTCCAGCTCTGCGACGCCTTCAACATCCCGATCATCACCCTCCTGGACGTCCCCGGCTTCCTGCCCGGTGTCGCCCAGGAGCACGGCGGCATCATCCGCCACGGCGCCAAGCTGCTGTACGCGTACTGCAACGCCACCGTCCCGCGCATCTCCATCGTGCTGCGCAAGGCCTACGGCGGCGCGTACATCGTCATGGACTCGCAGTCCATCGGCGCCGACCTGACCTACGCCTGGCCCACCAACGAGATCGCCGTGATGGGCGCCGAGGGCGCGGCCAACGTCATCTTCCGCAAGCAGATCGGCGAGGCGGACGACCCCGAGGCCATGCGGGTGCGCATGGTCAAGGAGTACAAGTCCGAGCTGATGCACCCGTACTACGCGGCCGAGCGCGGCCTGGTCGACGACGTCATCGACCCCGCCGAGACGCGGCACACGCTGATCCGCTCCCTGGACATGCTCCGCACCAAGCACGCGGACCTGCCCGCCCGCAAGCACGGCAACCCGCCCCAGTAGTCCCACCGCAACCGCACCCGGCCCTGCGCCACCGCGACGACGGAGAAGAAGACACCGTGAACCCTGCCGACCGCCTCAACGACCCCATCCGCGTGGAGAAGGGCCAGGCCAGCGAGGAAGAGCTCGCCGCCCTGACCGCTGTCCTCCTGGCCCGCGCCGCCCACCAGCCGGCCGCCACCCCGGCCGGCCCGCGCGCCACCGCCGCCCGCTGGCGCCGCCTGGAGCGGCAGTACGGCTTCCACGGCGCCACCAGCTGGCAGCGCTGAGCCGCTGGCCGCTGTGCGCTGAAGGCTGATGCGCGCTCGCTCTGCCGAACGGTCCCGTACCCGGGTGGGTACGGGACCGTTTGTGTCTGACGGTGCCTCTGCGCCCGGTGTTGGCACCGGGTGCCCCGGCGGCGGCCGGATCAAGGCGTAGGTTCGCCCCAACCCGTGGACGAACAGCTGTTCAAGTGGAGATCCCCGTGCTGGCATGCGCTGGTCATCCTCTCCTGGTTCCCGGACGACGGGCCCTAGGACGACCGGAAGGAAGTGCCCATGCTCAGCACTCTGAGTGCTGGTGCCGCGGTGGCATCGTTGCTCCTCGCCGGATCGGCATCCCCCACATCGGCACGGATCGGTGAGGAACCGCCGACCGGAAAGATCACCATCACCGTCGCCACCGTCAACGGCTCGGGCTGCCGGCCCGGGAGCGCGGCGGTGGCCATCGCGCCCGACAACACCGCGTTCACCGTCACCTACAGCGAATACCTCGCCCAGGCGGGGGGCGGCAGCAGACCCACCGACTCCCGCAAGAACTGCCAGATCGCGCTGAACGTCCATGTGCCGCAGGGCTTCACCTACGCGATCGCCAAAGCCGACTACCGCGGCTACGCGTCGCTGGCCACCGGCGCCAAGGGCCTGGAACAGGCAAGTTACTACTTCCAGGGCCAGACGGAGACGGCCCGCAAGAGCCACACCTTCACCGGGCCGTACGACTCCAACTGGCAGTCGTCGGACGAGACCGATGTGGAGTCGCTGGTCTACGCGCCGTGCGGGGAAGAGCGCTACTTCAACATCAACACCGAGCTGCGGGTCGATGCCAAGTCCGCGGACCCCAGGGCCACCAGCTATATGGCCATGGACTCCACGGACGGCAGCATCAATACGCTCTACCACTTCGCCTGGAAGCAGTGTCCCGACGGGCGCTGAGCAGCGGCTGAGAGAGTTGATTGAGCTCTGAGAGAGGGGCCCGCACGCTTGCGTGCGGGCCCTGCCGCGCTACGGCGGGCGGCGCGGGGGCCGGATGCCTGTGTACGACTACCGGCCGTGTTCTTTCAAGTGCCACCCTCCCGCGCCGTGTTCAGGCTCGTTGCCGTAGTCCGGTGTGCCTGTGACGACTGCGGCGACTGCGGCGAAGCCGGGGAGGGGAGGGGAGGGGAGGGGCGCGGGGGAGTGGGCGCGGGCGGCGCGGGGAGCGCGGGCTCTCGGCGGTACGTGCCCGACGGCTCCGTGGCGGGGCGCGGGGTGGGCCTGCGCGTGTACGGGAGGTGGGCCTGCGGCCCTACTGGGAGGTGGCCCTGAGCGCCTGTACGGGAGGTGGGCCTGCGGCTCTACCGGGGCGGGCATGCGCCTGTACGGGAGGTGGCCCTGAGCCCGTACGGGGAGGCGGGCCTGCGGCCCTACCGGGGCGGGCCTGCGCCCCTACGGGAGGCCGGTGCCGGGCCCTTACGGGGTGGCAATTCCCCCACCGGGGGGCTACCCACGGAGGTCGCGCCCCAAGCGGCCCTCGCGCTTGCGGGCGCTCACCAGGACGAGCTCGGCGCCTGGACGCGCCGGCCGGTGCCGACGACGCGCACACGACGAAGGCCCGTACGGACGACGGGCCACACACGGCGGCCCACACACGACTGCGTACACAAGGCCCCCGCACCACACCGCACACGACGAAGGCCCCCGCACCGGATCGGCGTGGGGGCCTTTCGTCGTGAAGCGACACGGACGGGCACGGGGAGCCCGCGCGTGGGCTCAGCGCAGGCGGGCCATCAGGGCGTGCTCGACGAGCGTGATGAGCGCGCTCTTGGCCTCGCTGCGGTGCCGCGCGTCGGTGACGATGATCGGCGCGTCCGGCCCGATCTGCAGCGCCTCACGCACCTCGTCCGGCGTGTAGGGCTGGTGACCGTCGAAGCCGTTGAGCGCGATGACGAACGGCAGGCCGCTGTTCTCGAAGTAGTCGACGGCCGGGAAGCAGTCGGCGAGCCGGCGGGTGTCCACCAGCACGACGGCGCCGATCGCACCGCGCACGAGGTCGTCCCACATGAACCAGAAGCGGTCCTGACCGGGCGTACCGAAGAGGTACAGGATCAGGTCCTGGTCCAGGGTGATGCGGCCGAAGTCCATCGCCACGGTCGTGGTGGTCTTGTCCGGCGCGTGCGTGAGGTCGTCGATGCCCGCCGAGGCGGAGGTCATCACGGCTTCGGTGCGCAGCGGGTTGATCTCTGAGACGGCCCCGACGAACGTGGTCTTGCCCACGCCGAAGCCGCCCGCCACCACGATTTTCGCGGAGGTGGTGGAGCGGGCTGCACCGCTAGAGCTTGCGAAGTCCACTGAGCACCCTTTCGAGCAGTGTCACATCTGGCTGTCCGCCGGCGGACTCGTCCCCGCCGGGCTGATGGATGGCGACGAGTCCGGCCTCTGCCAGGTCGGCGACGAGGATCCGGGCGACGCCGAGGGGGATGGAGAGGAGGGCGGAGATCTCGGCAACTGACTTGATCTCGCGGCAGAGGTGGCAGATGCGCTGGTGCTCCGGCAGCTGGCCCTGCAGCTTGGAGGGGTCGGCGGTCGTGCTGACCAGCGCCTCGATGGCGAGCTGGTAGCGCGGCCTGGTCCGGCCTCCGGTCATGGCGTACGGACGCACGAGCGGGTTGTGCGCGCCCCCGGTGGGGGCGGACGGCTCGGGCGCGCGCCGCTGGGGCTGCACCGGCTGGATGCGGGGCGGCTGCGGCTGGTCGTACACCGGCGGCTCGTACGGCTGGGAGCCGTAGGGCCGAGGCTGCTGGTGCTGCGGATGCGGTGACTGCGGCGGCTGGGGCCGCTGCTGCCCGCGGCTCGGCGCAGACGGAAAGTTGAAGCGGTTGTTATGGGTCTCGCCCTGGGGCCCGGACTGCTGTCCGGAACCGTACGGGTATCCGCTCGGGGGCGTTGCCACGTCTCCTCCTCCAACTTGCCTGTCTGACGCCGGTCGCGCCACCGCACCCTATGGCGCGGTGGCGGGAAACGCACTGCCTGTCTGCTAGTTGAGCAGGCTGCCCTGCAGTTCGGCGCGCAGATCCGGCGTGAGAACGCTGCCTGCGCGGTCGACCAGCAGGGCCATCTCGTAACCGACGAGGCCGATGTCGCACTCGGGGTGCGCGAGCACGGCCAACGAAGAGCCGTCGGAGACGGACATGATGAAGAGGAAACCGCGTTCCATCTCCACCACGGTCTGGTTGACGCTCCCGCCCTCGAAGATGCGGGACGCGCCGGCCGTCAGCGAGGTGAGGCCGGAGGCCACCGCCGCCAACTGATCGGCTCTGTCACGAGGGAAGCCCTCGGACATCGCGAGGAGCAGCCCGTCCGCGGAAACCACCACCGTGTGGGACACCCCAGGGGTGTTGTCCACGAAGTTGGTGATCAACCAGTTCAGATTCTGCGCCGCCTGGCTCATCGGGCTCACACTAACGCTCCTGATCGTAGGTGCTGCCGGGGCCGAAGCCCTGCTGGTCATTCTGGGGGGCTCCGGAGTTGTCGGAACCGGCGCTGCGTCCCTGCTGGACACCGCGGCGGAGATTGCTCAGCCTGCCGCGGACGTCCTCCGGGGCGCGGGAGACCTGGGGGCCACCCTGCGGGGTCTGCTCCGCTGCGCCCTCGACCAAATTGGCCTTGGGCACCCGCCGGGGGAGGCCGGAAGAAGTGATTCCGCCCGCCGCCGGCTCACGCAGCCGCTCCGCCCGCTCCCAGCGCTCGTCATTGGACGTGCGCCATGCGGAACCGTCCTGGCCGTTCTCCGGCGCGCTCCGCTGCTGCGGGGGCGCCACCGGCTCCTCGTGCTGCTGCCACTCCTGCTGAGCCTGCGGCGAGCCGCCTCCGCGGCGCGGAAGGCCGGCGTCGGTCCGCGAGCGGGAGTCGCTCGTGAAGGGGCCCGGACGCTCGAATGTTACGCGCTCGGACGCATCTGCGGGAGCCGCAGTTGTATTCCGGTCAGATTCCGCTTCGGTCCCGAAGTAGCTGTTGTACGCGGGCCGTTCGGACCAGTCGTCCTGCCGGGCGGATTCGTGCGAGACGTACGGCTGCTGGCCAGTTGTCTCCGATATACCCGGCTGCTGGAAGGCATCGGAGCCGAAGGACCGATCGTCGTAGAGCGGTTGATCGGCTTCCGCATATGCCTGGTCCGGGTAGTCCTGGTAGCCACCGCCGGGCTGCCGGTCGCCGGGGAAGGGCGGCCGGACGTCCTGCTGATCGCCGCCTGCCTGCGCTTCCAGAGCCGCACGGCGCTCCTCACGGAGCAGCGAGCGGCCCACCGGGTCCAGCTCGGCGGGGTCGGCGGACTGGCCGTAGCCGTGGTCGTCGAAGCCCAGCTCCGCGGCGGTGCGGTGGCTGCTCTCGTACGCCGTGTGCTGATGCTCGGGCACGATCCGCGACACCGTGAAGTCGTCCTCGTACTGCTCCTCGCCGCCACCACCGTGGGTGATCGCCTCGGGCAGCATGACGAGCGAGGTGGTGCCCGCCTGCTCGCCGGAGGGGCGCAGCTGCACCCGGATGCCGTGCCGGTCGGCCAGCCGGCCGACCACGAACAGCCCCATGCGCTGGGAGATCGCGGCATCCACGCTCGGCGGGTTGGCCAGCTTGTGGTTGATGTCCGCGAAGTCCTCGGGGGTGAGCCCGATGCCCTTGTCGTGGATCTCGATCATCACGCGGCCGTCGGGCAGCCGCGTCGCGGCGACCCGCACCTTGGTCTGCGGAGAGGAGAACGTGGTGGCGTTCTCCAGCAGCTCGGACAGCAGGTGCACGAGGTCGGTCACGGCGGTGCCGTGGATCTCGCTCTCGGGGACGCCCGTGAGTTCTATTCGCTCGTACGACTCCACCTCGGAGGTCGCCGCCCGCAGGACGTCGATCAGCGGCACCGGCTGGTTCCACCGGCGCCCGGGCTCCTCGCCCGCGAGGATCAGGAGGTTCTCGCCGTTTCGCCGCATACGCGTGGCGAGGTGGTCCATCCGGAAGAGGTTCTCCAGCTGGTCCGGGTCCGCCTCGTTGTTCTCCAGGTCGGTGATCAGCGTCAGCTGGCGCTCGATCAGGCCCTGGTTGCGCTGCGAGAGGTTGGTGAAGATCGCGTTGACGTTGCCCCGCAGCAGCGCCTGCTCGGCGGCGAGCCGGACGGCCTCGCGGTGCACCTGGTCGAAGGCGCGGGCGACCTCGCCGATCTCGTCGGTGGTGGAGATGTTGATCGGCTGGACGCGGGTGTCGACCCGGCCCGGGTCGGTACGCGAGAGCTGGTCGACCAGCATCGGCAGCCGCTGCTCGGCGATGCCGAAGGCGGCGTTGCGCAGCTGGCGCATGTTGCGGCTCATCCGGCGGGCCATCATGCCGGCCACGAGGAAGGCGATGATCAGCGCCGCCAGCACGATGCCGGAGTCGGAGAAGGTGGACCGCCTGGCGTCGGCGGAGATGTGCGCCGCCTCGTTCACGGCCTTGTCCGACAGGTCGCTCTCGATCGACCTGTACATGTCGAACTTGGCGGTCGCAGCCGCAAACCAGGTCTCGGAGCTGACGCCCTTGAGACCCAGCCGCTCGGGTGCGGCGCCGGAGGCGATCGCGGTGGACATGGCGTCGATGGACGGCGGGGTGCGGAACGGCTGGCCGGCGGCCTGCGCCTGCTCCTTGGCCCGGGCGACCTTCTGCTGCGCCGACTTCTTCAGCGCCGCCGCGTCCTTGTTCAGCCGTGCGACGTCCTCGGGCGTACCACCGGAGGTGTACTCGCCGATGGCGATGCCCTCCAGGTAGCGGTACGACGCGAACGCGGTCAGCTGGAGCTTGTGCTCCCGGCCGCCCTGCGGGGCCGCCGGGTCGATCAGGAGGTGGGAGCCGATGGCCCGCTGCAGCGACACGGCGGCCTTGGCCAGCGAGACGGCGTAGACGGTGCGGCCGTACGACGTGATGTTGCCGGTGCCCAGACCGAGTTCGTTCGCAAACTCCATCAGCGGGTGCTGGATCTGGACGTAGCCCTCTTCGGTCTGCGCGCCGCGCAGCTTCGAGGTGTACGCGGCCTTGCGCAGCGGCTCCAGCTTCGGCTCGGCCTTCTCGAACGCCGCGAGGCGGCGCTTGAGGCCCTCCTTGTCCGGCATCGCCGTGACGGCCTTGCGGAAGGTGTCCGCGGCGTCGTCGGTGGCGTTGCGCGTCTCCTCGACGACCGGGTCGTTCCGCTGGCCCTTGAGAAGGGGCTCGGCGGTGCGGTCACGCTCGTCGATGAGGGCGTTGCCGTAGGAGAGGGCCGCCCGCACGAGCTTCGCGGTGTCCTCCGCGTCCTTCGCGTCCTGCCAGGTGGCAAAGGAGCTGTTCACCCGGAGGCCGCCGAATACCAGCGCGACCAGAACGGGGATCAGCAGGATGGCGTTCAGGCGGGTGGCCACCCGCCAGTTGCCCGGGGACCATTTCCCACCACTGACCGGAGGCGTCGCGCCCGTATCTTCGGGCGCGTCGAAAGCCGGTACGCCACCTCGCGGCGGCGGGGTGAAGTTGCCCCGCCGCGGTTCCTGCGGCTCAGGGCTCGACTTGCTTCGCCTCACTCGACCAACAACCTCTCGGCGCCGGCACCTGACCTGCTGTGCCGTTTCTTCTGGGCGTTCCTACTCCGGAGTTCAGCGAATTTCAGCACGTCAGGGCGGTGCCTTCCAAACACTGGGTAAAGCTGGGGAGGGCACGGAAATGCGCGAGATAAAAGGGGCGTTAAGGGCGAGCCCCGCCAAAAGGCAAGCGAAATGTGCGCACAGCGAAGCCGGGCATGCGCGAGGGGTGTCGAAAGCGCCCTGATTCACTGTCGAAACGTTATGAACACCCTCCGCGGGCGTGTCGAAGGACACAGATCCATTCGCGGCAGGAGGGAACCGGCCCGGGGCGGGGGAATGCGCCCGCCCGGAGCCGAGGGCCCGACGGCCCGCGCCGAAGCGCGGCGGGCCGTCGTCGGCGACTACTTCAGGCGGGCCATCAGGGCGTGCTCGACGAGCGTGATGAGCGCGCTCTTGGCCTCGCTGCGGTGCCGCGCGTCGGTGGTGATGATCGGGGTCCCGGGGCCGATCTGCAGCGCCTCGCGGACCTCCTCCGGCGTGTGGGGCTGGTACCCCTCGAAGCCGTTGAGGGCGACGACGAACGGCAGGCCGCTGTTCTCGAAGTAGTCGACGGCCGGGAAGCAGTCGGCGAGCCGGCGGGTGTCCACCAGCACGACGGCGCCGATCGCACCGCGGACCAGGTCGTCCCACATGAACCAGAAACGGTCCTGACCGGGCGTACCGAAGAGGTACAGGATCAGGTCCTGGTCCAGGGTGATGCGGCCGAAGTCCATCGCCACGGTCGTGGTGGTCTTGTCCTGCACGTGGCTGAGGTCGTCGACACCCGCCGACGCGGAAGTCATCACGGCTTCCGTGCGCAGGGGGTTGATTTCCGAGACCGCACCGACGAACGTGGTCTTGCCCACGCCGAAGCCACCCGCCACCACGATCTTGGCGGAGGTCGTCGCGCGGCCCTGGGAGCCGCCGTCAGAGCTTGCGAAGTCCACTGAGCACCCTCTCCAGCAAGGTCACGTCCGGCGTGCCACCGGCCTCGCCGCTGCCGCCGGGCTGATGGATCGCCACCATCCCGGCCTCTGCCAGGTCCGCGACGAGAATCCGTGCCACACCCAGCGGGATGTGGAGCAGCGCCGAGACCTCCGCCACCGACTTCACCTCGCGGCACAGGTGGCAGATGCGCTGGTGCTCGGGCAGCAGCCCGGGCAGCTGGGAGGGGTCGGCGGTCGTGCTGACCAGCGCCTCTATGGCGAGCTGGTAGCGCGGCCTGGTCCGGCCTCCGGTCATGGCGTACGGACGCACCAGCGGCTGGTCACCTTCGCTCCCGTACGGCGCCTGGCTGTAGGCGCCGTACGGGCCGGAAGTGGCAGGTGGCGGGGTCATTGATCCTCCGGGCGGGACAACGAATGTTGTCTTGGTTGGGCCGGTGGGGGGTGCGGCGTAGTGGTCGGTGGGCAGTGTGCGGCGAGACGCTGGGGACCGCCTCAGTGCAGCAGGCTGCCCTGCAGTTCGGCGCGCAGATCCGGCGTGAGAACGCTGCCTGCGCGGTCGACCAGCAGGGCCATCTCGTAACCGACGAGGCCGATGTCGCACTCGGGGTGCGCGAGCACGGCCAGCGAGGAGCCGTCGGAGACGGACATGATGAAGAGGAAACCGCGTTCCATCTCCACCACGGTCTGGTTGACGCTCCCGCCCTCGAAGATGCGGGACGCGCCGGCCGTCAGCGAGGTGAGGCCGGAGGCCACCGCCGCCAACTGATCGGCACGGTCGCGGGGGAAGCCCTCGGACATCGCGAGGAGCAGCCCGTCCGCGGAAACCACCACCGTGTGGGACACCCCAGGGGTGTTGTCCACGAAGTTGGTGATCAACCAGTTCAGATTCTGCGCCGCCTGGCTCATCGGACTCAACTAACGCTCCTGCTGGTGAGTGGGGTCGACAACGCCGTGGTTGCCGGTGGAGGAAGTCCCTCCGGCCTGTCGGCCCTGCTGAATGCCCCGACGGAGATTGGTCAGCCGCCCGCGCACGTCACTGGGCGCACGCGAGACCTGCGGACCGGTCTGGGTGGACTGCTGCTGCGCGGTGCCCGCGACGAGATTCGCGCGCGGGACGCGCCGGGGCAGTCCGGAGGTGGTGACTCCGCCCGCGGCGGGCTGACGGACCTGTTCCGCCTGCCGCCATCGCTCATCGTTCGGCGAGGTACGCCACTGCGGCGTGCTCTCGGACGCTCCGCCGCCGGCCACCGCACGGTTGCGGGCGCCGTCGGCCGGAGCGCCGGTGCGCCCGGCGCTGTCGCGCCCCGCGTTGTCCTGCGCGGACCCGCGGCGCGGAAGCTGCGGGGCCTCCGCCTCGTCGGCCTGCTGCGGCACACCGGCCGCCGCGGCCGCCGGGTGGTTGAACCAGTTCGACTCGATCGTGTCGAAGATCGGGGTACGGCCGTCACCCGGGCCCGCGTCCCCGCTACCGAGCATGTCGGGGGCCGGCGCACCGCTGTCCTGGCGCGCCGGGTACTGACCGGTGCCCCTGGACTCGTCGCCGTACGCACCGCGCCCGGTGTCCTGCTGCGGGAACCGGCCGGTGTCGTACTGGCCGGTGTCACTGTCGACCTGCGGGAACTGGCCGGTGTCGTACTGGCCGGTGTCGCCCTCGACCTGCCGGAACTGGCCGGTCTCGTACTGCCCGGTGTCACTGTCGACCTGCGGGAACCGGTCGGTCTCGTACTGCCCGGTGTCGGCGGAGCCGCTGCCCGCACCGCGGCCGTAGCCACCGGTGTCGGCAGGGCCGCGCCCACTCTGCGGGCCGTCCGCGCCGGGCGGCGGGCCGTCGAAGTCGGGGCGGGCGAACGCCGCGGTGTCGCCGGGGCCGCCGGCGGGCGCGGGCCGCTCGAAGCTGCCGGAGGTCTCCGTGTCCTCGTGACCGCGCGGCCGGTCCTGGGCGTCGCGAGGGGCAAGCGGCCAGTCGTCGCCGGCGCCGCGCTCACGGCGCGCACCCCAGCTCGTGGTGCCCTGCTGCTGGTTGCCCGGACCGCTCTGACCGCCGGAACCGCCGGCCGCCGGGGAGGAACCGCCGGGCAGCTCGGCCGCGGGTCCCCGCGGCGGCAGCTGCGGCCGCTCCTCACGCCGGGGCGCGCCGGTGGGCGGTGCCACGGTGGGCGCCTGCGCGTTCTCGGCGCCACGGGTGGGAAGGGAGGGACGGCCTTCGCCGCCGCCGGGGCGGCCGGCGGGCGGACGGGAGCCGCCGCCCTGCGTGGGAGCGCCGGGAGCCTGGCCGCGGCCTGCCGGCGCCGGGGCACCGAAGGCGTTGGGCGCGCCGCCGCCTCCGGGGCCGCCTCGGCCGGGCAGCGCGGGGCGCCCAGGGCCTGGGCCCGCACCGACCTGACCGCGCGGCTGGAGGCCGGCGAGTCGGCTGGAGGGTGTGCCACCGGCGTCGGACGCACTGCTCTTGGCGCTGCTGGGAGCCGGCTTCTTGCCGCCCTGGGCGACATCGACCGGCAGCATGACCAGCGCGGTGGTGCCGCCGGAGTCGGAGGGCCGCAGCTGGATACGGATGCCGTGACGCAGCGACAGCCGGCCGACCACGAACAGGCCCATGCGCCGCGACACCGAGACATCCACGGTCGGCGGGCTGGCGAGCCGCTCGTTGATCGCCGACAGGTCCTCGGGCGACAGCCCGATACCGGTGTCGTGGATCTCGACCAGCACCCGCCCGTCGGGCAGCGCGTGGCCGGTCACCTTGACCTTGGTCTGCGGCGAGGAGAAGGACGTGGCGTTCTCCAGCAGCTCGGCGAGGAGGTGCACGAGGTCGTTGACGACCCGGCCGGCGACCTCGGTCTGCGGTACGGCGTTCAGCTCGATCCGCTCGTACTGCTCCACCTCGGAGGCGGCGGCACGCAGGACGTCGACCAGCGGCACCGGCCGCGTCCACCGGCGCCCCGGCTCCTCACCCGCGAGGACGAGGAGGTTCTCACCGTTCCGGCGCATACGCGTGGCGAGGTGGTCGAGCTTGAAGAGGGAGGACAGCTGGTCCGGGTCGGCCTCGCGGGACTCCAGCTCGGAGATCAGCGACAGCTGGCGCTGGATCAGACCCTGGCTGCGGCGCGAGAGGTTGGTGAACATCGCGTTGACGTTGCCCCGCAGCAGCGCCTGCTCGGACGCCAGCCGGACGGCCTCGCGGTGGACGTCGTCGAACGCCGCGGCCACCCGGCCGATCTCGTCCCGGCTGTGCACACCGACGGACTCGACGGAGGTGTCCACGTCCTGCGGGTCGGCGTCGGAGAGCTGCTTGACCAGCTCGGGCAGGCGGTCCTGGGCGACCTTCTGCGCGGTGTCCTGCAGCCGGCGCAGCGAGCGGACCATGGACCGGGCCACGACGAAGGCGCCGACCAGCGAGACGCCGAGGACGAGGAGGATCAGCGCACCGTTGAGGATGGCGTCCTGCGTGGCGTCGTTGCGCAGCTCGCGGGACTTCTGCTCCATCTCGGACAGCAGCGTTGTCTCGATGCGCGACATCTCGTCGATCTTGACGGTGTCGGAGTCGTACCAGTCGAGGTACTTGTACTCCTGGCTGCGGATGCCGCTGCCGCTCGCGAAGGCGCGGTGCGCGAACGCCACCGCGGCCTTGATCTCGTCGTTGTTGCCGTCCAGGCCGCGGGTGAGCGCGCCGGCGTTGTTGGTGTAGATCTGCGAGAAGCGGTCCCGGGCGGCCTTCTCGTTCAGCTCGGCGGTGTGGCCGGCGACCCGGTCGTTGGCGGAGAGTTCGGGGCCGCCCTTGTGGGCGAGGCCGGCACTGACCATGGCCCGCTGGATCGACGCGTACTCCTTGGCCGACGAGAACGCCGCCAGCGCACGGGTACTGCGGATCATCTCCGGGCTGCTGGTCGCCTGCGCCATGTCCTGGGAGAGCGACAGCAGCGAGGTGATCAGCTGGTTGTAGCTGTTGACCGTCCGCGCGGTGTTGTCGTCGTCGTCGTAGGCGTTGCTGCGGATCTCGTTGAGGGTGTTGAGCTGGCGCCCGATCTCCAGGACGGTGGCCCGGACACCGGCCATCGTGGCGTCCTCGCCCTGGATGTCGCCGGTGGCCTGGTTGAACGAGATCTTGGCCCGGTCGGTGGCCTCACGGGGCGCGACCACGTTCGCGTCGTCCTTGGTGTTGCCACTGCCGGCCAGCGGACCGGCCGACTTGTCCCGCTCCACCTGGAGCGCGTCGGCGAGCTCGGTCGCCTGCCGCGTCATCTCCGTGAGCAGCTGCATCTTGTCGAGCTGGTCGATGTTCTCCAGCGAACTGGTGATGCGCATGCCGCCGAGGGTGGTGGCGGCGACGACAGGAAGCGCGAGCAGGGAGACCAGGCGGGTGCTGATGCGCCAGTTACGTAGCGCCATGCGGTTGCCGGGTCCGGTGCCCTTGGGCGCCTTGGGTGTCGAGCTCTCCGTGGAGCTGTCGCCCGGCGCCTGGCCATTGCGGTCGGTCGGCACGGTGCCGCCGCCCACCGGCTTGTTGCCCTGGGCGCGCTGGGGCGAGGAGGCGCGGTCGGTCCCGCCGCGCAGCTCCGGGTCCGCCGCAGCGCTGCCATCCCTCTTGAAACGTCCCTGCACTAGCGTCGCAACCTCTGGACCAGGCGTCCCTCCGCGTGAACGGCGGGACGGTGTCGAGTCGTAGGGGACCGCTAAGTCCCCCATGGCGGTCGTGAGTGACCGGCGGGCTGCCCCCTCTGGCCGAGAGAGCGGCACCACCGCGCGGCGCTGCTTTCAGCGCCCTGCGCGCCGGCTGAAACGTGCGGCGGTCCGTGGAATTCCAGCACAGTGCAGGATCTCCAACAAGAGCGGAGCCATTGGCTGTGACATGGGTGACGCAATGTACGGAACGTGTGACGACACGTAGAGGATTGCGCCCCAGATAACGGACTTTTGCCCGCGAGTCGTTCCCTCAAGGGCCCTGTCCCAGGTGCGGTGATCGGGAGCGGAACGTGCGCTTCAATGTGGCAATGTCCCATTCGCCCATGGTTGTTGATCATGGGAAATGCGGCATTTGTCACACACTTCGTGAGCAAACTCACAGGGAGATCAACGAGATACTCAGCGCGTCACCGGGAATAGCGCGCTTAGCCTGACGCTTTACACAGTTGCCGGGAACGACAAGGCGACACCGCATTACTTCCCGAACGACCGGCCCCATCTCACCAACGCGAGGCGTGACGCAGTGAAGACCACGATGATGTTCCGCAACATAGCCAACCCGCGGCGCACCACCCTGGCCCACCTCAAGGACGCCGACGAGCTCGGCACCGCGGCCCTGGAGGCACCGGAACACGGCGTCGAGCTGCCCGCCCAGACCGCCAACCCCCGCCGCACCGTCCTGATGGACGCACCCGAGCAGGGCGCCCCGGCCTCGTAGGGCGGCGGACCGGCCGCGACCCCGCGATAGCCTGGAGTGTCAACTCCGGCCAATGATCAATGAGGGGCAGCGGCAACCCGTGCGCATCGCCAGATTCTCCATCGACGGCAACGTCGGCTTCGGCGTCGTCGAAGGCGACGAACTCGACGTCATCAAGGGGCATCCCTTCGCGGAATTCGAGCGCTCGGGCCAGAAGGTCCCCCTCGACAAGGTCCGCCTCCTGCCGCCGGTGCTGCCCAACAAGGTCGTGGCGATCGGGCGCAACTACGCCGACCACGCCGCCGAGCTGGGCAACACCATCCCGGACGTGCCGGTCACCTTCTTCAAGCCCTCCACCTCGGTGGTCGGCCCCGGCGACCCCGTCGCGTACCCCTCCTTCTCCCAGGAGGTGCACCACGAAGCGGAGCTCGCGGTCGTCATCGGCCGTATGTGCCGCGAGGTGCCGCGCGAGCGCGTCAAGGACGTCATCCTCGGCTACACCTGCGCCAACGACATCACCGCGCGGGACGTCCAGCAGCGCGAGAAGCAGTGGGCGCGGGCCAAGGGCTTCGACAGCTCCTGCCCGCTCGGCCCCTGGGTCGAGACCGGCCTGGACCTCGCGGACATCAGCCGCGGCCTCGCCGTCCAGTGCACCGTCAACGGCGAACAGCGCCAGCTCGGCCGCACCAGCGAGATGGTCCGCCCCGTCGAGGACCTCATCGTCCACATCACCGAGGCGATGACGCTGCTCCCCGGCGACGTCGTCCTCACGGGCACCCCGGCCGGGGTCGGCCCGCTCAACGTCGGCGACGAGGTCGCCGTCACCATCGAAGGCATCGGCACTCTCACCAACAAGGTGATCAAGCGTGGCTAACGCGACCCCCGGCTCCCCCGTCCGCGTACGTTTCTGTCCCTCCCCGACCGGCAACCCGCACGTGGGCCTGGTCCGCACCGCCCTGTTCAACTGGGCCTTCGCCCGGCACCACAAGGGCACCCTCGTCTTCCGTATCGAGGACACCGACGCGGCCCGCGACTCCGAGGAGTCCTACGGCCAGCTGCTGGACGCCATGCGCTGGCTGGGCTTCGACTGGGACGAGGGACCGGAGGTCGGCGGCCCGCACGCCCCCTACCGCCAGTCGCAGCGGATGGACCTCTACAAGGACATCGCCGACAAGCTCCTCACCGCCGGGCACGCCTACCGCTGCTACTGCACGACCGAGGAGCTCGACGCCCGCCGCGACGCCGCCCGCAAGGCCGGCAAGCCCTCCGGCTACGACGGCAAGTGCCGCGTGGTGACCACCGAGCAGAAGGCCGCCTACGAGGCCGAGGGCCGTACCTCGATCGTCCGCTTCCGGATGCCGGACGAGCCGATCACCTTCACCGACCTGGTCCGCGGCGAGCTGACCTTCACTCCGGAGAACGTCCCGGACTACGGCATCGTCCGCGCCAACGGCGCGCCCCTCTACACGCTCGTCAACCCGGTCGACGACGCGCTGATGGAGATCACCCACGTCCTGCGCGGCGAGGACCTGCTCTCCTCCACCCCCCGCCAGATCGCCCTCTACAAGGCTCTGATCGAGCTGGGCGTGGCCAAGGAGATCCCGGCCTTCGGCCACCTCCCCTACGTCATGGGCGAGGGCAACAAGAAGCTCTCCAAGCGCGACCCGCAGGCGTCCCTCAACCTCTACCGCGAGCGCGGGTTCCTCCCCGCGGGACTGCTCAACTACCTCTCCCTGCTGGGCTGGTCGCTGTCCGAGGACCGCGACATCTTCACCATGGACGAGATGGTCGCCGCCTTCGACATCGAGGACGTCAACGCCAACCCGGCGCGCTTCGACCTCAAGAAGTGCGAGGCCATCAACGGCACGCACCTGCGCATGCTGGACGTCAAGGACTTCATCGCCGCCTGCGAGCCCTGGCTGCAGGCCCCGCACGCCCCCTGGGCGCCGGAGAAGTTCGACCGCGCCCAGTTCGAGGCCATCGCCCCGCACGCGCAGACCCGCCTGACGGTCCTCTCGGACATCACCGCCAATGTCGACTTCCTCTTCCTCGACACCCCGGTGGAGGACGAGGCGTCCTGGAACAAGGCGATGAAGGAGGGCTCGGACGCCCTGCTGAGGACGGCCCGCGAGAAGCTCGAAACGGCGGACTGGTCGAGCCCCGAGTCCCTCAAGGAGGCCGTCCTGGCCGCCGGCGAGGAGCACGGCCTCAAGCTGGGCAAGGCGCAGGCCCCGGTCCGGGTCGCCGTCACCGGCCGCACGGTCGGCCTGCCCCTCTTCGAGTCGCTGGAGATCCTGGGCAAGGAGCGCACCCTGGCCCGCGTCGACGCGGCGCTGGCGAAGCTGACCGCGTGAGCGAATGATGCCCGGAGGGGGTGGCTGCCGATCCGGCGGTCACCCCCTCCGTCGTTGCCGGGGCAGGAAGGGCCACCGGAAAGCGCAGGCGCGTCCGGAGGCCGAACGCGACAATGGGCAGGACATCCCGAGGAGACCGCCATGCCCGTGCACGCCGTCCTGTGGGACATCGACGACACCCTCTTCGACTACACCGGCTCCGACCGCGACGGCGCCCTGCGGCACCTCCGCGCCGAGGGGCTGCTGGACGCCTACGGCGGCGCGGAGCCGGCCCTGGAGCGGTGGCGCGCGGCGATGGAGAGCGAGTTCGCCCGCTTCCTCGCCGGGGAGGTCGGCTTCCTCGACCATCGCCGCGGCCGCGCCCGGACGTTCCTGGGTGCCCCGCTCTCCGACGCCGACGCGGACGCCTGGTTCGGCCGCTACATCGCCCACTACGAAGCGGCCTGGACCCTCTGCCCGGACGCAGGGCCGGCCCTGGAGACCCTCGCCCCCCTGGTCCGCCAGGCCGTGCTCTCCAACTCCTCGACTGCCAACCAGGAGCGCAAGCTGACGGCCCTGGGCATCCGCGCCCGCTTCGAAGCCGTGCTGTGCGCGGACGCCCTGGGGCACGCCAAACCGGACCCCGCGGCCTTCCTGGCAGCCTGCGAGACGCTCCGCGTGGCACCGGCCGATGTCGTCTACGTCGGCGACCAGCTCGACATCGACGCGCTCGGTGCCCGGGACGCCGGTCTGGCCGCCGTCTGGCTGGACCGCACGGGCACCGGCGCTGACCTGCCACACGGTGTGCGGCGCATCGCGAGTCTGGCGGAGCTGCCCGCCCTGCTGCGCGGGCTTATCGGTTTTGGTGCGCCGTCTCCCATCGGGTAATGTTCTTCCTGCGCCGCCCGAGAGGGCCGAAAGGCCTGGCCGGAGGGCGCAAGCCAAACAAACCCCCGCTCGGGGGTTGTGTTTTGGTGGGCTATGGTGTAATTGGCAGCACGACGGTTTCTGGTTCCGTTAGTCTAGGTTCGAGTCCTGGTAGCCCAGCAAGAAGTCTTCTTCGCCAGTGCTGAAGGTTTCTTGATCGCAGTACCAGGCCCCCGTTGTGTAGCGGCCTAGCACGCCGCCCTCTCAAGGCGGTAGCGCCGGTTCGAATCCGGTCGGGGGTACAGATCCTTTCTCTCCGTTTCCTTCGGGTCGCTCCCGGATGCAACGACGCAAGGATCGCTAGGGCCCCCGTTGTGTAGCGGCCTAGCACGCCGCCCTCTCAAGGCGGTAGCGCCGGTTCGAATCCGGTCGGGGGTACTGGTCTAAACCACCATGGGCTATGGTGTAATTGGCAGCACGACGGTTTCTGGTTCCGTTAGTCTAGGTTCGAGTCCTGGTAGCCCAGCGCAGAGTGTCTTCCGGACACGGCTCAACTGCAAGAAAACAGGCCCCCGTTGTGTAGCGGCCTAGCACGCCGCCCTCTCAAGGCGGTAGCGCCGGTTCGAATCCGGTCGGGGGTACGTGAAGGCAAGGCCCTCGCTTCGGCGGGGGCCTTTGTCGTGCCCGATGGGCTGCCCCGTGGCGCCACCTCACAGGCCGTAGCGGCGCGTGGCCAGTTCCTCCTGGGCCAGCCTGCGCAGGCTGAGGAGCACCGGTTCGTAGAGCACGGCTGCGGCGACTGCCGCCTCGACCTGCTCGACCTCCTCCGGCAGCGCTTCGAGGACATCGAGATCGTGGCCCGCCACCTCTTCCATCTGCCGTGCGTACGGCGTGAGTTCGGCGACACCGGCCTCGTATCCGAGCTGCCGCAGACTCGCCATCGCGGTGACCAGGGTGCGGTAGGCGGGGGAGAGCGGGCCGATCTCCAGGGCGTTGTCCCAGCCGAGTTCGCCCAGAAGGCGTCGGGCCTCCTCGTCCGCACGCGTCGTCGCCGGCGCCTCGGGGTCGGCCTCCTGGGGCTGCGGCAGCGCCCACAGGGCCGCGCCGAGCCGGATGGTGCGGCTCAGGCTCTCGTCGTCGACGGCCGCGAGGACCTCGCGGACGGCCGCCACCGGGACCTTGCCGACCTGGGTCAGGGCGCGCACCAGTCGCAGCCGACGCAGATGGGACTCGTCGTACTCGGCCTGCGTCGCGGTGATCCGCCGCCCCTGCGGCAGGAGTTGCTCGCGCAGGTAGTACTTGATCGTGGCGGTGGAGACTCCGCTGTGTGCGCTGAGTTCGGAGAGTCGCATCCCTTGTGCCTCCTCCTGGGAGAGTGTCACTATCCAATCACTGGATAGCTCCACTATCCAACGAGCCAGGGAGTCGTCATGCGCAGCAGGACCCAGCCCGGCCGGACCACGGCGGCCGCCGAGGGTGATGTCGTGGTCTTTCATATCGGGATGCGGATCAACCACTTCTGGGCGGTGCACCGATGGCTGCCCGTCTTCCTCGCCATGCCGCGGATGCTGCGGGAGTTGTCACGCGATCCCTCCGCGGGGCTGCTCGGCCACCAGCTGCTGTCCGGGTCGCCCAGGACCTACTACGTCGTGCAGTACTGGGAGTCCAAGGAGAAGTTGCTCGCCTACGCCGCGGCGCCGGACAAGCTGCACCGGCCCGCCTGGGCCAAGTTCAACCGCTACGCCCGCAACGGCAAGCAGCACGTGGGGATCTGGCACGAGACGTATGTGGTGCCCGAGGGGTCCTACGAGTCGATCTACGGCGACATGCCGCCCTACGGGCTGGGCAAGGCCCACGGCGTCGTCCCGCTGCGGGACGGCGTACAGGCCACCGACCGGCTGGCCGCCTGAGCGGTCGCGCCCGGGCCCTGTCGAGCCGGCCCGCGGGGGCCGGCCGGACAGGGCCCGGCCGTGGGCTCAGCTGCTGCGGCGCAGACCCTCGGAGAGGCGCGCCGCGGCGTCGATGACCGCCTGGGCGTGCATACGGCCCGGGTGGCGGGACAGCCGCTCGATCGGACCGGAGACCGACACGGAGGCCACCACGCGGTTGGAGGGGCCCCGTACGGGCGCGGAGACGGACGCGACGCCCGGTTCCCGTTCGCCGATCGACTGGGCCCAGCCACGGCGCCGTACGCCCGACAGGGCGGTCGCCGTGAAGCGCGCGCCCTGCAGGCCGCGGTGCAGCCGCTCGGGCTCCTCCCAGGCCATCAGGATCTGCGCGGCGGAGCCCGCCTTCATGGGGAGCGTGGAGCCGACCGGGACGGTGTCCCGCAGTCCGGACAGTCGTTCCGCCGCTGCCACGCAAATACGCATGTCGCCCTGCCGGCGATAGAGCTGGGCGCTTTCGCCCGTCACATCGCGCAGGTGGGTGAGCACCGGTCCGGCCGTTGCCAGCAGGCGGTCCTCGCCTGCCGCTGCCGCGAGCTCGGAGAGCCGCGGACCGAGGATGAACCGGCCCTGCATGTCCCTCGCCACCATCCGGTGGTGTTCCAGAGCCACGGCCAGCCTGTGTGCCGTGGGTCGTGCAAGCCCGGTCGCCGCGACCAGCCCGGCGAGGGTGGCCGGACCGGACTCCAGAGCGCTCAATACCAGAGCTGCCTTGTCGAGAACGCCGACGCCGCTAGAGTTGTCCATGCAACGATACTCGCGTCTCACAGTGTGAAACGCAAGTTCAATTTTCCGGGGAAGTCGTCAATCTGTAGGTGTGGCCCTCTACCAGGGCCCGGCGTAAGGCCCGGCACGGGGTTGCGGGCAGCACGCGCACAGTCGAGTTAGGCCGGCAATGCGGCCGGCCGGAGGGAAAGCGATGGGACGGACACTCGCGGAGAAGGTCTGGGACGACCATGTCGTCCGGCGCGCGGAAGGCGAGCCCGACCTCCTCTTCATCGATCTCCACCTGCTGCACGAGGTCACCAGCCCGCAGGCGTTCGACGGCCTGCGCAAGGCCGGCCGCCAGGTGCGCCGCACGGACCTCACCATCGCCACCGAGGACCACAACACCCCCACCCTCGACATCGACAAGCCGATCGCCGACCCGGTCTCGCGCACCCAGCTGGAGACGCTGCGCAAGAACTGCGCGGAATTCGGTGTCCGGCTGCACCCGCTCGGCGACGTCGAGCAGGGCGTTGTCCACGTCGTGGGACCGCAGTTGGGACTGACCCAGCCCGGCACCACCGTGGTCTGCGGTGACAGCCACACCTCCACCCACGGCGCCTTCGGCGCCCTGGCGTTCGGCATCGGCACCAGCCAGGTCGAGCACGTCCTGGCCACCCAGACACTCCCGCTGGCCCCGTTCAGGACCATGGCCATCACCGTCGACGGCGAACTGCCCGACGGCGTGACGGCCAAGGACCTGATCCTGGCGATCATCGCGAAGATCGGCACCGGCGGCGGCCAGGGCTACGTCCTGGAATACCGCGGCTCCGCCATCGAGAAGCTGTCGATGGAAGCCCGGATGACCATCTGCAACATGTCGATCGAAGCGGGCGCCAGGGCCGGCATGATCGCCCCCGACAAAACCACCTTCGACTACCTGCAGGGGCGCGACCACGCCCCCCAGGGCGCGGACTGGGACGCGGCGGTGGCGTACTGGGAGACGCTGCGCAGCGACGACGACGCGGTCTTCGACGCCGAGGTCGTCATCGACGCCTCCTCGCTGTCGCCGTTCGTTACCTGGGGCACCAACCCGGGCCAGGGTGCGCCGCTTTCGGCGAACGTCCCCGACCCGGCTTCGTACGAGGACGCCTCGGAGCGCTACGCCGCCGAAAAGGCCCTGGAATACATGGGGTTGACGGCGGGTCAGCCGCTGCGCGAGATCAAGGTGGACACGGTCTTCGTAGGTTCGTGCACCAACGGCCGCATCGAGGACCTGCGCGCCGCCGCCCAGATCCTGGACGGCCGTTCGGTCGCCGAGGGGATGCGGATGCTGGTCGTTCCCGGTTCGGTCCGGGTCTCCCTCCAGGCCGTCGCCGAGGGCCTGGACAAGGTCTTCACCGCGGCGGGGGCCGAATGGCGGCACGCGGGCTGCTCGATGTGCCTGGGTATGAACCCCGACCAGCTGGCACCCGGTGAGCGCGCCGCGTCCACCTCCAACCGCAACTTCGAGGGCCGGCAGGGCAAGGGCGGGCGTACCCACCTGGTCTCGCCGCAGGTTGCCGCCGCAACGGCGGTTCTCGGCCATCTGGCCTCACCGGCCGACCTGTCCGACGCCGACGTCTCTGTGCCCGCGGGAGTCTGAGAACCATGGAAGCTTTCACCACCCACACCGGCCGGGCCGTCCCGCTGCGCCGCAGCAACGTCGACACCGACCAGATCATCCCCGCGCACTGGCTGAAGAAGGTCACCCGCGACGGCTTCGAGGACGGGCTGTTCGAGGCCTGGCGCAAGGACCCCGGCTTCGTCCTCAACCAGGAGCGGTACAAGGGCGCCACGGTGCTGGTCGCCGGCCCCGACTTCGGTACCGGCTCCTCCCGTGAGCACGCCGTCTGGGCGCTGCAGAACTACGGCTTCAAGGCCGTCATCTCCTCGCGCTTCGCGGACATCTTCCGGGGTAACTCCCTCAAGAACGGGCTGCTCACGGTGGTCCTGCCGCAGGAGACCGTCGACACGCTGCAGAAGCTGGTGGAGGCCGACCCGACCGCCGAGGTGACGGTGGACCTGGTCGACCGGCAGGTGCGCGCCGAGGGTGTCAGCGTCGACTTCGAGTTGGACGAAAATGCCCGCTGGCGGCTGCTGGAGGGGCTGGACGACATCAGCCTCACCCTTCGGGAGGAGTCGTCCATCGTGGAGTACGAGGCGAACAGGCCGTCGTTCAAGCCGCGTACGGTAGAGGTCTGACCTCGGGTTTTTGGCTCAAAGCGTTATTGCGTACGATGCGCCCCCTGTGCAGTTGGCAGGGGGCGCATCCGCTTGTGGAGGCGGCTGTTGAGGCCCCGTGAAGCGACAACTCGCCGCAGATGGCACAATTAGCGCATGGAACGCGACGACCAACTCGAGCTCTACGGTCACGTCGCCGACCGTCTCAAGGTCGCACACGCAAGAGTGCGGACACTGCAAGTCCCGGAGGGCGTACGGATGGCGCTGACCCGGAAGCTGCTCGTCATCACGGCCGCGGCAAAACACGATCTTGCGGACGCGGCAAGGCGTCTGGAGTGGTTCATGGAAGACCTCGACGAAGGTCGTTATCCCGAAGATGCGCGTACCGACAGAAGTCCGTGAAGGTCGAGTTCGTTGCGGCACAAGGGTGATTAGCCCGTTTCGTGTTTGATTTGCGGTATATATCTGCCTAACGTGCGAAAAAGCTTGGACACTTTCGTTCCAGCAATGTCTCCGAAGGGGAAGACGTGAACAAGGCGCAGCTCGTAGAAGCCATTGCCGACAAGCTCGGCGGCCGTCAGAACGCCGCGGACGCGGTGGACGCGGTACTGGACGCAATCGTTCGTTCCGTTGTCTCCGGCGACCGCGTTTCGGTCACCGGATTCGGCTCGTTCGAGAAGGTCGACCGTCCGGCCCGCTACGCCCGCAACCCGCAGACGGGTGAGCGCGTCCGGGTCAAGAAGACCTCGGTGCCGCGTTTCCGCGCCGGTCAGGGCTTCAAGGACCTGGTGAGCGGCTCGAAGAAGCTCCCCAAGAACGACGTGGCCGTCAAGAAGGCCCCCAAGGGAAGCCTCTCGGGTGGAACTTCCACCCGTACGACGGTCAAGAAGGCCGCCGCCAAGAAGGCCACCGCCAAGAAGGCCGCCACGAAGAAGGCGACCACGGCGAAGAAGACCACCGCCACCGCGAAGAAGGCGACGGCGAAGAAGGCTCCCGCCAAGAAGACCACGGCGAAGAAGGCCACGCCCGCCAAGGCCGCCGCCAAGAAGGCGACCCCGGCCAAGAAGGCCACGGCCACGAAGAAGGCCACGGCGAAGAAGACCGCCCCCGCCAAGAAGGCGACGGCGAAGAAGGCCCCCGCCAAGAAGACCACGGCGCGCAAGACCACCGCCAAGAAGACCACCGCCCGCAAGCGGTAATGCGGAGCGGCGACGCCACGCGTCGGGCCGGTCTCCCTTCGGGGAGCCCGGCCCGCGGTGCGTTCGGGGGCCGGGCTCCCCGCGCCCGGCCCGGCGTCTAGGCTTTGGCCCATGCAGGCCACCGCGTACACCTACGACTCCGAGACCCACTCCGGCAGCGTGCTGCTGGACGACGGCACCCCGCTGCCCTTCGACGCGGCGGCCTTCGACGCCGGCGGCCTGCGGCTGCTGCGGCCCGGTCAGCGGGTCCGTGTCGACGTCGCGGGAGAGGGGGACGGCCGACGCGTCGTCCTCGTCACGCTCCAGACGTTCTGAGCCGCGACGACGGCTGCCCCTCGACCGCGGCTGCGCCGTCCGCCCCGGCAGCCGCCCCGCCCCCCAGCTGCGACGTCTGACGCGCGGTGTGCGGGCCCACGCCCAGCGCCAGCGCGGCGCGCAGATCCTCGCCGGTGTCCACGTCCCGGCGGACCGACGGCACCTCCACCGCGACGATCTCCCGCGCCCCGGACGCGAGGTGACGTGCCCGGGATGGCCCCCCGAATGCCGGTTCCAATTCCGTCCCGGAAGTCGCGGTCAGAAGTGTTGTTCCGATATTCGCGGCATCTGCGAGAAATGCGCGCGGAAATAGCGCGGCGGAATGGAGCACCAGTTCCAGTTCGGCGGTGCGCAGCGCGGGCAGATCGGCATTCAGGGCGGCCACCGCGGCGCCGGACCGACGCGCCCGTACGGCGGCGGCGCCGTGTGCCAGCGCGGCGTTGAGCCCCCGGGCCGGAGCGTCGGGCACGATGCGCGCCCCCAGGGCCGCAAGCCGCTCACCGGCCAGGGGATCGTCCGTGACAACCGCCACATCCCGGACGTCCGCGCAGGCCAGCGCCGCGGTGACGGTGTCCAGGGCGAAGGCGAGCGCCAGCCGGGGCCGAAACTCCTCACCGGTGGCCCGGGAGAGCCTGCTCTTGGCTCGCACCAGCGGTTTCAACGGGACCACCAGACTCCAGCCCACATCCGCTCCGTCTCTTCGCATCGGCATCATTCTGACCCGCTGCCGCCGCCGTTCGGGAGCGGCGGGGTTACGGTGTTCTCGACATAGCGGGTACCTGGGGCGACACTTGTGCGGCTGCCGGCTCGCAGCAGCGCAGCAGTCCACAAGGAGGGTGTCCCAGTGTCCCGCCGCAGAATCGGCTTCTGGTACCGCTTGGCCGCGGTCATCTGCAAACCGCCGCTCTTGGTTCTGTTCAAGCGGGACTGGCAGGGAATGGAGCACATTCCGGCCGACGGCGGATTTATCACCGCGGTCAACCACAACTCGTATCTTGATCCGCTCTCCTATGCGCACTATCAGTACAACACCGGGCGGGTCCCGCGATTCCTCGCCAAGGCCGGGCTCTTCAAGAGCGGCTTTGTCGGCGTCATGATGCGCGGCACCGGTCAGATCCCCGTCTACCGGGAAACCACCGACGCCGCGACGGCCTTCCGGGCCGCCGTCACCGCGATCGACCGGGGCGAATGCGTCGCCTTCTACCCGGAGGGCACCCTCACCCGCGACCCCGAGATGTGGCCCATGCAGGGCAAGACCGGTGCCGCCCGCGTGGCATTGCTGACCAAGGCGCCGGTCATCCCCGTCGCGCAGTGGGGCGCCAACGACGCCATGCCGCCGTACGCCAAGGAGAACAAGCTCCGGCTCCTCCCGCGCAAGACGCTGCGGGTGAAGGCGGGACCGCCGGTCGACCTGAGCGAGTTCTACGGCAAGGAGCCCACCGCCGAGGTGCTGCGCGCCGTCACGGAGACGATCATGGCCGCGATCACCCAGCAGCTGGCCGAGATCCGCGACGAGCCGGTCCCCGCCGAGGTGTACGACTACCGCAAGGCGATCGCCCGGGAGCGGCGGGCCGCCCGCGTGGCCGCCAAGGCCGCCACCGCAGCGGAAGCCCATGCCGCGGAAGCCAACGGGGCGGAGCGGGCCGCCACGCCGGCCACCGCCACCGAACCGGCCGCCACACCGCAGACCCGAAGCACCCAGCAGGCACAGGAGGATGAAGGCAAGTGACGCGCTGCGCCGTCTACGGCACGGGGTCCTGGGGCACCGCATTCGCGATGGTGCTCGCCGACGCGGGATGCGAGGTGACCCTGTGGGCACGCCGCGCGGCCCTCGTCGACGCCGTCAACAACGGCCGCACCAACCCCGACTACCTGCCCGGCGTCGAGCTTCCCGAGTCGGTACGGGCGACCACCGACCCGGCGGAAGCGGCCCGCGGCGCGGATTTCACCGTGCTCGCCGTGCCCTCCCAGACGCTGCGCGGCAACCTCGCCGAATGGGCGCCCCTGCTGCCCGCCGACACGGTCCTGGTCTCCCTGATGAAGGGCGTCGAACTGGGCACCGCCAAGCGCATGAGCGAGGTCATCGAAGAGGTCGCCAAGGTCCCGTCGGAGCGGGTCGCGGTCCTGACCGGGCCCAACCTGTCCAAGGAGATCGCCGCCCGGCAGCCCGCCGCCGCCGTCGTCGCGTGCGTCGACGAGGCGGTCGCCCGCCGGTTGCAGGCCGCCTGCCACACCCCGTACTTCCGCCCGTACACCAACACCGACGTGGTCGGCTGCGAACTGGGCGGCGCGGTCAAGAACGTCATCGCGCTGGCCGTCGGGATCGCCAACGGCATGGGCCTGGGCGACAACGCCAAGGGCTCATTGATCACCCGTGGGCTCGCCGAGACCACCCGCCTCGGCCTGGCCATGGGCGCCGACGCGCACACCTTCGCGGGCCTGGCCGGGATGGGCGACCTCGTCGCCACCTGCTCCTCGCCGCTGTCGCGCAACAACACCTTCGGCATGAACCTCGGCCGCGGGATGACGCTGGAGGAGACCATCGCGGTCACCAAGCAGACCGCGGAAGGCGTCAAGTCCTGTGAGTCCGTGCTGGACCTGGCCCGCAGGCACGGGGTCGACATGCCGCTCACCGAGACCGTCGTGGACATCGTCCACGAGGGCAAGCCGCCGATGGTGGCGCTCAAGGAGCTGATGTCGCGCAGCGCCAAGCCGGAGCGGCACTGAGCCGTCGGTCCGGGAAAGGCCGGGAGGTCCGGGAGGGGCAGCGATGAGCGGCCGCACCCGCCGCCGTGCCGCCTGGTCGGCGGCACGGCGCCACCAACGGCCGCCGCAGCACTGACTCCGGGCCGGTCAGCAGGTACCCTCGACCCGATATGAGCAGCGAGACCTTCTCCCACAAGCCCCGCGTCGCCGTCGTGTTCGGCGGACGCAGCTCCGAGCACGCCATCTCCGTGGTCACCGCCGGAGCCGTGCTGGCCGCCATCGACCGTGAGAAGTACGACGTGCTGCCCATCGGCATCACGTCCGACGGCCGCTGGGCGCTGACCGCCGACGACCCCGCGCGGATGGCCATCTCGGACCGCCGGCTGCCCAATGTGGCCGATCTGGCCGAGTCCACCGAGGGCGGAGTCGTCCTGCCGGTCGACCCGACCAACCGCGAGATCGTCTACAGCGAGCCCGGTTCGGTGCCCAAGGCGCTGGGCGAGGTCGATGTGGTCTTCCCCGTGCTGCACGGCCCGTACGGCGAGGACGGCACCCTCCAAGGGCTGCTGGAGCTGTCCGGAGTGCCCTACGTCGGCTCGGGCGTCCTCGCCTCCGCGGTCGGCCAGGACAAGGACTACATGAAGCGGGTGTTCGCCTCCTTCGGGCTGCCGGTCGGGCCGTACGAGGTCATCCGCCCGCGCGAGTGGGAGCAGGACCCCGCCGCCGCCCGCAAGAAGATCGTGGACTTCGCCGGGGAGCACGGCTGGCCGCTGTTCGTGAAGCCCGCCCGTGCCGGTTCGTCGATGGGCATCACCAAGGTCGACGACCTCTCCGGCCTGGACGACGCGATCGAGGAGGCTCGGCGGCACGACCCCAAGATCCTCGTGGAGTCGCTGCTGCGCGGCCGCGAGATCGAGTGCGGGGTGCTGGAGTTCGAGGACGGCCCGCGGGCCAGCGTGCCGGCCGAGATCCCGCCGGTCACCGCACACGACTTCTACGACTTCGAGGCGAAGTACATCGACTCCGCCGCCGGCATCGTGCCGGCGCCGCTGAGCGCCGAGGAGACCGCCCGGGTCCAGGAGCTGGCGGTCGCGGCGTTCGATGCGGCGTCCTGCGAGGGCCTGGTCCGCGCGGACTTCTTCCTTCAGAACAACGGCGAGTTCGTGATCAACGAGATCAACACGCTCCCCGGCTTCACGCCCATCTCGATGTACCCGCGGATGTGGCAGGAGAGCGGTGTGAGCTACCCGGAGCTGATCGACCGGCTCATCCAGTCGGCGCTGCACCGTTCCACGGGCCTGCGCTGATCGCGGTGCCGGCGCCGTCACGGCGCCGGCCTACACCCCCTTGGGGACGGTCTTCCTCACGGCGGGCGCGAACGCGGTGAGCACATTCACCTCGGGGGCGTACTTTCCCGGAACGGTCACCTCGACGAAAGCCTTTCGCAACACCGTTGTGAAGCGGTATCCGTCCGACTGCTTCTCGAAGAGCCATTCGACGCCGTCGACTTCCGCGGCGTCGGCGCGAGGGTTGTAATGTTCACTCCCGTACGTCAACACGTCGGGCTTCGGCACACCGCACCGCAATTGCACGGCAGGATCGCCCCAGATGGCAGTGAAGTCGGAGACGGGCTCCGCGGTACCCCGCTCCAGGCCGTTCACGGCCGAGGGCAATTCCTTGTGCAGGGCCTTGCAGTGTCGTGCGGCCTCACCCTCGGGGGAGGGGACAGCGACGTCCGAAGAGGAACAGCTCACCGCCGCGAACAGGACGGTGAGCAGGGGCCAAGCCACATACCGGCGACGCGAAGAGATCACCCGGCCGAGCATACGGGGGAGCTAGATATGGACGACCGGGCAGGTCAGAGTGCGCGTGATGCCCTCCACTTGCTGGACCTTGGCGACCACCATGCGGCCCAGCTCGTCGACCGTGTCGGCCTCTGCGCGCACGATGACGTCGTAGGGACCGGTCACATCCTCGGCCTGGAGCACGCCGTGGATCCGCGCGATCACTTCTGCCACCGCCGAGGCCTTGCCGACCTCGGTCTGGATCAGGATGTACGCCTGTACCACGGGACCTCCAGGGCGGCGGCTACGAGGATCATGTGGGAAGAAGGGACGCCACGGTACCGCGTCACCGTGCGGAGCGGGGAGACCCGCGCGGTGAACACGGCAAGAGCGGTGCAGGCGTCAGCGGAGTACGGACCGTCCGTACGCGTGGGAAGGGCAACAGCATGAAGGGCACCGTGGGTGAGTTGGGGGAGTTCGGGCTGATCAGGGAGCTCACCTCCCGGCTCACCACCACTCCGGCCGTACGGATCGGGCCGGGAGACGACGCCGCGGTGGTCACCGCGCCCGACCGACGGGTCGTGGCCAGTACGGACATCCTCCTGGAGGGCCGGCACTTCCGCCGCGACTGGTCCACCGCCTACGACGTCGGCCGCAAGGCCGCCGCGCAGAACCTCGCCGACATCGCGGCGATGGGCGCGGTGCCCACCGCGATCCTCCTCGGCCTGGTCGTCCCCGCGGAACTCCCCGCGACCTGGGCCAGCGAGCTGATGGACGGGCTCCGCGACGAATGCCAGGTGGCCGGCGCCGCGGTGGTCGGCGGCGACGTCGTACGCGGCGACACCATCACCGTCGCCATCACCGCACTCGGTGATCTGCGCAATCAGGAACCGGTCACCCGGGCCGGCGCCCAGCCCGGCGACGTCGTCGCGGTGACCGGCTGGCTCGGCTGGTCCGCCGCCGGGCACGCCGTCCTCTCGCGTGGATTCCGCTCGCCGCGGGCGTTCGTGGAGGCCCACCGCAGGCCCGAACCGCCGTACCACGCGGGCCCCGCGGCCGCCGGACTCGGCGCCACGGCCATGACGGACGTCAGTGACGGACTGGTCGCGGACCTCGGCCACATCGCCGAGGCCAGCAAGGTCCGCATCGACCTGCGGTCCGCCCACATCGACATCCCCTCGCAGATGTCCGACATCGGCACGGCCTGCGGTGTGGACCCCATGCAGTGGGTGCTCAACGGCGGTGAGGACCACGCGATCGTGGCCACCTTCCCGCCCGATGTGAAGCTGCCCGCCCGGTGGAAGGTCATCGGAGAGGTGCTCAACCCCTCCGCGCTGCCCCAGGTGACGGTGGACGGCGCGCCCTGGGCGAAGGCCGGCTGGGATCACTTCGGGGACAACGGGGACGCCGAATAGCCCGCCCGCCGCGGCGGCGTCCGGTCCTCCGGGCGGCCGCCGGCCGGCCCCGTGCCGCCGAGTAGATTCGACGGTATGCAGATACCTCCACGCGTCCTGACCGTCGCCGGCTCCGACTCCGGCGGCGGCGCGGGAATCCAGGCCGACCTGAAGACGATGCTGGCGCTGGGCACCCACGGCATGAGCGCGCTCACCGCCGTCACCGCGCAGAACTCGCTCGGCGTCCAAGGCGCGTGGGAGTTGCCGGCCGAGGCGGTGCGTGCCCAGTTCCGCAGCGTCGTCGACGACATCGGCGTCCAGGCGGTCAAGACCGGAATGCTCTCCTCGGCCGTGCTCGTCGAGACCGTGGCGGAACTCCTCGCCGCCCTGCGGGTGCCGGTCGTCGTCGACCCCGTCGGGGTCTCCAAGCACGGCGACGCGCTGCTCGCTGAAAGCGCCCTCGACGCCGTGCGCACCGCATTGCTGCCGACGGCCACGGTCGCCACCCCCAACCTCGACGAGGTCGCTCAGCTGACCGGCATCCAGGTCGCGCAGGAGGCCGACATGAGGCAGGCGGCCACCGCGATCCTGGAACTCGGGCCGCGCTGGGCCCTCATCAAGGGCGGACACCTGCCGCCCCGCCCCGGTCAGGAGGACGGCGGCAGCGCCGTGGACCTGCTCACCGACGGCACCGAGGAACACTGGCTGCGCGCCCCTCGCCACGACAACCGGCACACCCACGGCACCGGCTGCACCCTCGCCGCCGCCATCGCCTCGCAGCTCGCCAAGGGAGAGACCGTCCCGCAGGCGGTCGCGGCCGCCAAGGACTACGTCACCGGCGCCATCGCGGCCGGCTTCCGGCTCGGCGCGGGCATCGGCCCCGTCGACCACGGCTGGCGCACGCGCGGCGCGCACTGACGGCCGGACGCGGAACGGGGCGGGCGCTCGCCCGCCCCGAACTCGCCTTTCCCGGGCTCACCCGCCCCCAGGAAAGGCAAAAGCCGGCCCATCTCTCGATGGACCGGCCTTCCCAAGCAACCGGCTGGGCTGCGCTACGGCTAAGACGTCAGCGCGAGACCTTGCCGGCCTTGATGCACGAGGTGCAGGCGTTCAGCCGCTTCGGCGTGCGCCCGATCACTGCACGCACCGTCTGGATGTTGGGGTTCCAACGACGGTTGGTACGGCGATGCGAGTGCGAAACACTCTTGCCGAAGCCCGGCCCCTTGCCACAGACGTCGCAGTTGGCAGCCACGGGTCACTCCAAAGACTTCAGATGCACTTACGGTGAAATCCCGACGAGCCGAGTGCATTGACCGACCGGCTTCGCCAGGAGAGGAATGGCCCGATTTCCATCGGGCAACCGGAGCAGCATACAACGACCGCTCGCGTACAACGAAACTACCATGAGCGCCCCGGGCCCCGCCCCGGCCTCCCAGGCGGAGCGCGGCTACTGTGCGGTGCATCCCGTGACCCAGGAGGACGAACGTGCCCTACCCGCTCGACGCCACCGCGGTACGCGCCTGGTGCGGGCTGGCCCTGGAGTCACTCGGCCGGGAACGCGAGCGCATCGACGCGATCAATGTGTACCCGGTCGCCGACGGTGACACCGGCACCAACCTCTATCTGACCCTCGAATCGGCCGCCCGCGCGGTGGAAGCCGCCTTCGACGGGCATGCCTCCACCGGCACCGCGCCCCGTCTCGCCGACGCCATCGGCGCCATGGCACACGGCGCGCTGATCGGCGCCCGCGGTAATTCCGGCACCATCCTCGCCCAGCTGCTGCGCGGCATGACGGAAGTCCTCGCGGCGGCGGACGGAACCGGCGGTGACGGAGCGGACACCTCGTCCGAGGCGCTGCGCCGGGCACTGCGCCGGGCCGCCGCCTCCACGTACGAGGCGGTCGCCCACCCGGTCGAAGGCACCGTCCTGACCGTCGCGACGGCCGCCGCGGATGCCGCGGAGCAGGCCGGCGGCGACGCCGCGGAGGTCGCACGGGCCGCCCACGAAGGTGCCCGCGCCGCGCTCCGGGCCACCCCGGGGCAGCTCGCGGTCCTGGGCCGCGCCGGCGTCGTGGACGCCGGAGGCTGCGGCCTGGTCGCCCTGCTGGGGGCCCTCGCCGACGCCCTCTCGGGAGAGGTGTCCGCCGCACCCGTCGTCGTACGGGCCGACGCCCCGCTCCCGGAGGCGGCCGGCTGCGACGTGCCCGACGCAGGGGACGCCGGCGGCTGCGCGGCTCCCGACGACGGCGGGCCCGCCTTCGAGGTGATCTACCTCCTGGAGTCCGACGACAGCGCCGTCGCACGGCTGCGCACCCGGCTCGACGCCCTCGGCGACTCGCTCGTGGTGGTCGGCGGCGACGGCCTGTGGAACGTCCATGTGCACGTCGACGACGCGGGGGCAGCCGTCGAAGCAGGCATCGAGGCGGGCCGGCCCTACCGCATCCGCATCACCCACTTCGGCGGCGCCTCCCGGGCCAAGGAGCCCGTGATGGCGGCCCGGGCGGTCGTCGCGGTGGTGCCCGGTGACGGGCTGGCCGGCCTCTGTGCGCAGGCCGGCGCCACCACGGTGTCCGTGCGCCCCGGAGAGCCGCCCGCCAGCGGTGAACTCGTCCAGGCCATCCGCCAGGCGCACGCCCGCGAGGTGATGCTGCTGCCCAACGACGCCGACCTGCGGCACACCGCGGCCGCCGCGGCGGAAGAGGCCCGCACCGAGGGCGTACGCGTCGCGCTCATCCCCACCCGCTCCGCCGTCCAGGGCCTCGCGGCGCTGGCCGTGCACGAGCCGGGCCGCAGCTTCGACGAGGACGTGGTGGCGATGACGTCGGCAGCGGGGGCCGCCCGCCATGCCGAGCTGGCCGTCGCGGAGCGGCAGTCCTGGACGATGGCGGGGGTCTGCCAGGCCGGGGACATCCTCGGCCTGATCGACGGCGATGTCGCGGTCATCGGAGCCGACCTGGCACAGATCGCGATGACGGTGCTCGACCGGATGCTCTCCGCGGGCGGGGAATTGGTGACCCTCGTCCTGGGGGCCGAGGTTCCCGAGACGCTCGGCGAGCGGCTGGAGCGGCATGTGCGCGAGCGGCATCTCGCCGTGGACACCGTCGTCTACGAGGGCGGGCAGTACGCGGTTCCGCTGCTCATCGGCGTCGAATAGGGCCTGCCCGGCGGGGGAGGAGCCGACGGTTCTCCGCGACAAGCGGCGAAAGGCGTCGCCGCCGAATATCCGAGGCGGTAATGGCGGCGATTGTCGCCCGTTGTCAGTGGTGTGGTGTGCAATGGACCGCGTGGCAGCGCTCGACGAACCCCTGAAGAAAATCCTCGGTGGCACCACCGCGAAGGTGATGGCCGAGCATCTCGACCTGCACACGGTCGGGGACCTGTTGCACCACTATCCCCGGCGCTATGCCGAGCGCGGTGAGCTGACCCGGCTCGCGGACCTGCCGCTGGACGAACACGTCACGGTCGTCGCGCAGGTCGCGGACGCCAGGGTGCTGAAGTTCAACCACGGCAGAGGGCAGCGTCTGGAGGTCACCCTCACCGACGGCAGCGGCCGGTTGCAGCTGGTCTTCTTCGGCAAGGGCATTCACAAGCCGCACAAGGATCTGACCCCGGGCCGCCGGGCCATGTTCGCGGGCAAGGTCTCGGTCTTCAACCGCAAACTCCAGCTCGCCCACCCCGAATACGAACTCCTCGACCGCGACACCGACAGCGAAGCCGTCGACGCGTTCGCCCAACAGCTCATGCCGATCTACCCGGCCTGCCAGCAGATGGCGTCCTGGAAGCTCGCCAAGGCGGTCGACGCGGTGCTGCCCAGCGCCCAGGACGCCGTCGACCCGCTGCCCGATGCGCTGCGCGAGGGCCGCGCTCTCGTGCCGCTCACCGAGGCGCTGCTGAAGATCCACCGGCCGCACAGCAAGTCCGACATCGCCGACGCACGGGCCCGGCTGAAGTGGGACGAGGCGTTCGTCCTCCAGGTCGCGCTCGCCCGGCGCCGCCTGGCGGAGACCCAACTCCCCGCCGTCCCCAGATCGTTGATCGCGGACGGCATCCTGGACGCCTTCGACGCCAAGCTGCCCTTCACCCTCACGGAAGGCCAGCAGAAGGTCAGCCGGGAGATTTTCGACGACCTGGCGACGGACCACCCCATGCACCGCCTCCTGCAGGGCGAGGTGGGCTCGGGCAAGGCCCAGCCGCTGGACGCACTGGTGCTGACACCCCAGGGGTTCCGCCCCATGGGGGAGATGGCCGTCGGCCGCGAGGTGGTGGTGCCGAGCGGTGAGCTCGCCGTGGTGGACGGCGTCTTCCCACAGGGCGAACGGGACGTCTGGCGCCTGGTCCTGTCCGACGGCAGCTCCGTCGAATGCGACGACGAACACCTCTGGATCGTCGCCGAGGACGCGCACGCGCCCGATGCGCCCGCAGGCCGCACGGTCGGGCACGATCCGAGGACGCGCGTGCTGACGACGCGCGAGCTGCGGGCCGACCTCCGTGCCGCCGACGGCCGGCCCAGGTGGTCGATCGCCCCGGCGGCCCCGGTGGACCTGGACGGCGGCGAGGACCGTCCGCTCGACCCGTACGTGCTCGGGTGCGCGCTGGCCGGCGACCGGCAGACCGCCGCGGCCCCCGGCCGCACGACCGCCGCACCGCACGGACCCGCCGTGCCGGACGCCTACCGCAACGCCCCGCTCAAGGACCGGCTGGCCCTGCTCCAAGGGCTGATGGACACCGCCGGCACCCTCGCGCCGGAGGAGCCCGGCGGCCAGCCGGGCGAGGAGCCCGCGGCGTTCCGCGCCGCCCCGCGCCGGCTGGCCGACGACCTCGCCTGGCTCGTTCGCTCATTGGGCGGCCACGCACGCCTGCGGCCCGCCGGGGATGCCCACGACGTTCTCCTGGCGCTGCCGGACGGCTACCCGGCGTTTCGCGCGGCGCCCGGCCCATGCGCCACCTGGCCCGCGGACGACCGCCGCTTCCGCCGCGACGTCCGGGCCGTGGAACACGTCGGACGCAGACCCGTCCAGTGCATCAGCGTCGCCCACCCCGACCACGCCTACGTCACCGACCACTTCACGGTCACGCACAACACCATGGTCGCGCTGCGCGCCATGCTCGGCGTGGTGGACTCCGGCGGCCAGGCCGCGATGCTCGCACCCACCGAGGTCCTCGCCCAGCAGCACCACCGCTCGATCACCGAGATGATGGGCGAACTGGCCGAGGGCGGCATGCTCGGCGGCGCCGACCACGGCACCAAAGTGGTCCTGCTGACCGGCTCGATGGGGGTCGCCGCCCGGCGCCAGGCGCTGCTCGACCTGGTCACCGGCGAAGCCGGCATCGTCATCGGCACCCACGCCCTGATCGAGGACAAGGTGCAGTTCCACGACCTCGGCCTGGTCGTCGTCGACGAACAGCACCGCTTCGGCGTCGAGCAGCGCGACGCCCTGCGCAACAAGGGCAAGCAGCCACCGCACCTGCTGGTGATGACGGCGACGCCCATTCCCCGCACGGTCGCCATGACCGTCTTCGGCGATCTGGAGACCTCCGTCCTGGACCAACTCCCCGCCGGACGCTCACCGATCGCCAGCCATGTGGTGCCCGCCCAGGACAAGCCGCACTTCCTCGCTCGCGCCTGGGAACGCGTCCGCGAGGAGGTCGAGGGCGGCCACCAGGCCTACGTGGTGTGCCCGCGCATCGGTGACGAGGAGGACGCCCCCAAGGGCGCCAAGAAGGGGGCCAAGGGAGAAAAGGGGGCCGCCGCCCAGCAGGGGACACCGGAGGACGCCGAGGAGAAGCGGCCACCGCTCGCGGTCCTGGAGGTCGCCGAGCAGCTAGCCAAGGGCCCCCTCCAGGGCTTGCGGGTGGCGGTGCTGCACGGCCGGATGGCGCCGGACGACAAGGACGACGTGATGCGCCGGTTCGCCGCCGGCGAGCTGGACGTGCTGGTCGCCACGACCGTCATCGAGGTCGGCGTGAACGTCCCGAACGCCACCGCCATGGTGATCATGGACGCCGACCGCTTCGGCGTCTCCCAGCTGCACCAGCTGCGCGGCCGCGTGGGCCGGGGCGCCGCACCGGGCCTGTGCCTGCTGGTGACCGAGATGCCCGAGGCCGCCCCGGCCCGCGCCCGGCTCGCCGCCGTGGCCGGCACCCTCGACGGCTTCGAGCTCTCCCGAATCGACCTGGAGCAGCGACGCGAGGGCGACGTCCTGGGGCAGGCGCAGTCCGGCGTGCGGACCTCGCTGCGGATGCTGACGGTCATCGAGGACGAGGAGGTGATCGCGGCCGCCAGGGAGGAGGCCACCGCGCTGGTCACCGACGATCCCGAGCTGGCCGGCTATCCGGAGCTGCGGATCGCGCTGTCCGCCCTCCTGGACGACGACCGGGAGCAGTACCTCGACAAGGGCTGACCGGCCTCCGGCGCCGGGCACAGGCGCGGACGGGCCGCCGCCCACGTGAGATCGATCACCGCTCCCGAGGGCACCGGGCAGCTCGGACGGGCGTCGAGCGGTACCCGACGCAATATCGTGGGAGGACGGAGCCCCCGGGCTCTCCTCAGACCGACCCGCACAACGTAAGGACGGGCCCATGACCCGCGTGATCGCCGGTACGGCCGGCGGCCGCCGCTTGGCCGTACCACCGGGAAACGGCACCCGCCCGACCTCCGACCGGGCCCGCGAGGGCCTGTTCTCCACCTGGGAGTCGCTCGACGGACCGCTGGCCGGCGCCCGGGTGCTCGACCTCTACGGCGGCTCCGGCGCGGTCGGTCTGGAAGCCCTCTCCCGCGGTGCCGCGCACGTCCTGCTCGTCGAGGCCGATGCCCGCGCGGCCCGCACCATCCGGGACAACGTCCGGTCGGTCGGCCTGCCCGGCGTTGAGGTACGGGTCGGCAAGGCCGAGCAGACCGCCGCGACACCGGCTCCGGGCGACCCCTACGACATCGTGTTCCTGGACCCTCCGTACGCCGTGACGGACGCGGATCTCCGCGAGATTCTGCTCACACTCCGTGGTCAGGGGTGGCTTGCGGAGGAGGCACTCGTCACGGTGGAGCGAAGCACCAGAGGCGGCACCTTCCCCTGGCCGGACGGTTTCGAAGCGATCAAGGCCCGTCGCTACGGCGAGGGGACGCTTTGGTACGGTCGCGCCGCTTCGGCGTCCACCGAATCGACGTCAACAAGCGTGTCATGACCAGTTCGGAGAGCGAGGAAATCGAGTTGCGCCGCGCCGTCTGTCCGGGGTCCTTCGACCCCATCACCAACGGGCACCTGGACATCATCGCCCGTGCCTCCAAGCTGTACGACGTGGTCCACGTCGCCGTGATGATCAATCAGTCCAAGCAGGGGCTGTTCACCGTCGAGGAGCGGATCGACCTGATCCGCCGGGCCACCGCCGAGTACGGCAACGTCGAGGTCGAGGCCTTCCACGGCCTGCTCGTCGACTTCTGCAAGCAGCGCGACATCCCCGCCATCGTCAAGGGACTGCGCGCCGTCAGCGACTTCGACTACGAACTCCAGATGGCCCAGATGAACAACGGGCTCTCCGGTGTCGAGACGCTCTTCGTCCCCACCAACCCCACCTACAGCTTCCTCTCCTCCAGCCTCGTCAAGGAGGTCGCGGCCTGGGGCGGCGACGTCGCCCACCTGGTCCCGCCGTTCGTCTACGAAGCCCTCACCGAACGCCTGAAGAAGAAGCAGTGACGCGGCGCGGGGCGCCGTGAGTGCCCCGCCCGGTTGATGAGGCGTCAGCAGGTGTCGGGCCGAGGGCTCGTGGCCGTACAGTCGTCCCGTTCCGTCGTTCCATCCCTTCAGAGAGTGGCGAGTCCAAGGTGGACGTGCAGAAGAAGCTCGACGACATCGTCGAGACCGTCGGCAGCGCCCGGTCCATGCCCATGTCGGCCTCCTGTGTGGTCAACCGCGCGGAGCTGCTCGCCATGCTGGAGGAGGTGCGTGCCGCACTGCCCGGCTCCCTCGCGCAGGCGCAGGAGCTGCTCGGTGGGCAGCAGCAGCTGGTCGAGGAGGCGCGCGCCGAGGCGGAGCGGATCATCGAGTCCGCACACGCCCACCGCGGCTCGCTGATCTCCGACACCGAGGTCGCCCGGCAGTCCCAGGAAGAGGCGGACCGGATCCTCGCGGAGGCCCGCCGGGAGGCGGAGGAGATCCGCGCCGAGGCCGACGACTACGTCGACAGCAAGCTCGCCAACTTCGAGGTCGTGCTCACCAAGACCATCGGGTCCGTCGACCGCGGCCGCGAGAAGCTGCTCGGCCGTGACCCGGGCTCCTACGAGCCCGGCTACCCGGAGGAGGACGGCACCCAGGCCCCGGAGCGCAGCGCCGACCCGGAGACCCTCAGGCAGCGTGCCGACGCCTATGTGGACGCCAAGTTCGGCGCCTTCCAGGCCGTGCTGACCAAGACGCTGGAGGCGGTCGGGCGCGGACGCGACAAGCTCCAGGGCGCGCGGGCTGTCGACGAGCTCGGCGCCCACATGGCGGCCCAGGGAGATCCGCAGTCCGGGCAGCCGCAGGCGGACGCCGAATATCTGGCCGGTCTGGCGGGCATCGGCGCGGACCAGGCGCCGCCCCAGGCCCCACCGCAGCCCCAGGCGCCGCCGCAGATCCCCGAGCCGCAGCAGCACCAGGACCACCAGCTGCACCAAGATCACCAGCAGTATCAGGACCTGCAGCAGCCCCTCCAGCCCCAGCAGGGCTACTACCAGGACCCGGGCTATCAGCAGCAGGACGTCTACGGCTATCAGCAGCCCCAGCAGGCCCAGTACGTCCAGCAGCAGGACCCCTACGGCTACGGCTGGCAGCAGCAGGGCTACGACCCCAACACCGGCTACGTCCAGCAGCAGGTGCCCCAGCAGCCGCAGCACGCCCCGCAGGACCAGAGCGCCCAGGCCGGTGCCCTCGACGAGACCAGTCTCTTCGACACCAGCATGATCAACCTTGATCAGCTCCGGGAGTACGAAGAGCGACGTCAGTAGGGGTCCGGTCGGCGGCCGGCAGCGGATTGGGTCTATCGGGGCCCGTCAAGTATCCTGGCTGTTCGGTCGCGCGTACGTCCGCGATCTTTGCTGCCCGGGTTCCGAACCGGGACCGGGCGGCTCGTTCCGCAGTACAGAAAGCAGGAAGCCATCAACGCCCGCCTCGACCACCGTTCCCCGCTCGTGTTCGACACACGCGAGCTGGGTCGTCGTCCCGGCACGCTCAAGCGGCTCTCCCGCACTGCCGAGGCCCCCCGGGACCTCGGCAATGAGGTCATCGGAGTGCCCGAGGGCGCGCCGATCGAACTCGACCTCCGCCTGGAATCGGTCATGGACGGGGTGCTTGTCACAGGCACCGCCCGTGCATCCGTGAAGGGGGAGTGCGTAAGGTGTCTGGAGCCGCTGGAGCGAGAGCTCGACGCGGACTTCCAGGAGATGTTCTCCTACCCCGACGCCGACGCCCGGACCCGCCCCGCGGAATCCGGCGACGACGCCGAGGACGAGGAGGACACCCTCTTCCTCGAGGACGACATGTTCGACCTCGAACCCGTGCTGCGGGACGCGGTGGTGCTTGCACTGCCGCTGCAGCCGGTGTGCCAGGACGACTGCCCGGGCCTGTGCTCCGAATGCGGAGTGCGGCTCGCGGACGACCCGGACCACCACCACGATGCCGTCGACATTCGTTGGGCGGCACTGCAGGGACTCGCCGGGACCAACCAGGACGGCGAGAAGGACAACATGAGCGGCGACGCGCCTCGATCAGCGCACGTCGACGAGAAGCAGGAGAAGTAGCCGTGGCTGTTCCGAAGCGGAAGATGTCGCGCAGCAACACGCGCCACCGCCGGTCGCAGTGGAAGGCTGCGGTCCCCACCCTGGTGTCGTGCGAGCGCTGCCATGAGCCGAAGCAGCAGCACATCGCGTGCCCGAGCTGCGGCACCTACAACAAGCGCCAGGTCCTCGAGGTCTGAGCGGCTGGTGACAGGCTCCATGTCAGACGCCAATTCGTCCCCTCGCCAGCGCGGGGAGGAACCGACACCGGCGGACACAGCCTCGTCCCACACGCTTCTGGAAGGGCGGCTCGGGTACAAGCTCGAGTCCGCCCTTCTGGTGCGTGCACTGACGCACCGTTCGTACGCGTATGAGAACGGCGGTCTGCCCACCAACGAGCGGCTCGAATTCCTCGGGGATTCGGTGCTCGGCCTCGTGGTCACGGACACGCTGTATCGCATCCACCCCGACCTGCCGGAAGGCCAGCTGGCCAAACTGCGGGCCGCGGTGGTCAACTCGCGTGCGCTTGCCGAGGTGGGCCGCGGCCTCGACCTCGGCGCCTTCATCCGCCTCGGAAAGGGCGAAGAAGGCACGGGCGGCCGGGACAAGGCATCCATCCTCGCCGACACCCTTGAAGCGGTGATCGGCGCGGTCTATCTCGACCAGGGCCTCGAAGCGGCCGGCGAGCTGGTACACCGGCTCTTCGACCCGCTCATCGAGAAGTCCTCCAGTCTGGGCGCGGGCCTCGACTGGAAGACCAGCCTCCAGGAACTCACCGCGACCGAAGGCCTCGGCGTCCCGGAGTACCTGGTCAGTGAGACCGGCCCCGACCACGAGAAGACCTTTACTGCTGCTGCCCGCGTCGGTGGTGTCTCGTACGGCACCGGCACCGGCCGCAGCAAGAAGGAAGCCGAGCAACAGGCGGCGGAGTCCGCGTGGCGTGCGATTCGCGCCGCGGCGGACGAAGCGGCTAAGGCCGAGGAGGCTTCCGGCGACGGTACGCCGCCGCCGGCCGAGGACCTGGCTCCGGCTTCCGACGACACCTCGTCGTCGGCACACTGAATTCCCCTTCTGACCCTGTTCGGACGGCACCGCCGCCTCGGACAGGGTCAGAAGCCTTTCCCGAGGAGCTTTCTTGCCCGAGCTGCCCGAGGTCGAGGTCGTACGCCGAGGACTCCAGCGCTGGGTCAGCGGCCGCACGATCGACACCGTCGAGGTCCTGCACCCGCGTGCGATCCGCCGGCACACCGCCGGCGCGAGCGACTTCGCGGCACGTCTGACGGGCCTGCGCCTCGGGGAGGCGCGCCGCCGCGGCAAATACCTCTGGCTCCCGGTGACCGGCGGCGGCCCGGCCGCACAGACCGCGGCCGAGGGCATCACCCCGATGATCACGCCGTCCGTCACCCACGGCCTGGCGATCCTCGCCCACCTCGGTATGAGCGGCCAGCTGCTGGTCCAGCCGCAGGACGCCCAGGACGAGAAGCATCTGCGGATCCGGATCCGCTTCACCCCGGGGACCCCACCCGCCGGCGCGGAGGGAGCCGACACCGAGCTCCGCTTCGTCGACCAGCGGACCTTTGGCGGGCTCTCGCTGCACGACACCGTGCCCGGCGACCCCGACCACCTTCCCGACGTGATCGCGCACATCGCCCGGGACCCGCTCGACCCGGCCTTCGACGACGCCGCCTTCCACGACGCGCTGCGCCGCCGCCGGACCACCGTCAAGCGCGCGCTGCTCGACCAGTCGCTGATCAGCGGCGTCGGCAACATCTACGCCGACGAGGCGCTGTGGCGCTCCCGGCTGCACTACGAGCGGCCGACCGCCACCTTCACCCGTCCCCGCACGGCCGAGCTGCTCGGTCATGTGCGGGACGTGATGAACGCGGCGCTCGCCGTCGGCGGGACCAGCTTCGACAGCCTCTACGTCAACGTCAACGGCGAGTCCGGCTACTTCGAACGCTCCTTGGACGCCTACGGCCGCGAGGACGAGCCCTGCCGCCGCTGCGGCACCGCGATCCGCCGCCGTCCCTGGATGAACCGCTCCAGTTACTTCTGTCCCCGCTGCCAGCGTCCGCCCCGCCCGACCCGCATCGGCTGAACCCCGACGTCCGGCCCGGCCGGGGGCACGCGCCCTGCCGGCGGCTGCTTCAGAAGCCGAAGTCCTGCGTCCACCACGGGCCGCCGGAGCCGAAGTGGGCTCCGACACCGAGAGTCTTGTAGTCGCAGTTGAGGATGTTGGCGCGGTGGCCCGGGCTGTCCATCCAGGAGTCCATCACGGCCTGCGCGTCGGCCTGGCCGCGGGCGATGTTCTCGCCGCCGAGGTCGCTGATGCCCATCTGCCGGGCGCGGTCCCAGGGGGTGTCGCCGTCCGGATCGGTGTGGTCGAAGAACCCGCGCGCCGCCATGTCGTCGCTGAACCGCTGGGCCAGAGTGCCCAGTTCCTTGTCCGCGGTCACCGGGGAGCAGCCGGCCTGGGCGCGCTCCTGGTTGACCAGCGACAGCACCTGGGACTCCGCCGACGACGTCCCGTCCGAGGTCTTCGACGGCGTCGCCGAGAGCTTCGGCGACGCGGAGGTGCTCCGGTCGGCGCTCCGCTCGGGCTGCTGCGAGCGCGTCTTGGCGCTCGGCGACGTGGCCGTCCGGCTGGGGGAGGGCGAGGTCGAGGGGGCCGCCGCGGACGACGGCCGGTCGGTCTCCGGAGCCTTCGGACGTGCGCCGCTACGGCTGGCCGTGTCGCTGCCGCGGTCCGTGGGCGTCGCGGAGCGGCCGCCCTGCTGTTCGGTGTCCTGCAGAGCGCGGGCGCGTATGCGGTCGCCGTCGCCCTCCGCGCCCACCTCGAACTGGCCGTTTCCGGGGATCAGTCCGGAGGCGACCGCGACAGCTCCCATCGCCATGGCGGCGGAGGCACCGAGCAAGCCGGTACGTACGGGCGCCATCCGGCCTGCCCGCACCGCACGCCGGCCGCGGTGCCGGGCCGAGGCCGAGGCGGCGGACGCGGGTGCCGGGGTGTCAACAGGCGGTGTACGCAGGGCTTCGGGCGTGGGGGGAGCAGAGCGTCGATGGCGGCCCATCCGCTGTCTTCCTTCCGTCCTCAGCTCAACATGGTTCACCCGAACGGGTGAGTTTCGTTGTCGGGGGACTGTACGCCATGGCGCAAGGGGCCCATGTGCCCACGGAGCAATTGGCCGGTTAACGTGCACACATGAACGAAGATGTCCGTCTGACCGCCTGGGTGCGCGGTCAAGTCCAAGGCGTCGGGTTCCGCTGGTTCACCCGCGCGAACGCGCTGCGCATCGGTGACCTCGTCGGATTCGCGCTCAATCTCGGCGACGGCCGGGTCCAGGTGGTCGCCGAGGGGTCCAAGGACCGCTGCGATCAGTTGCTGGAATGGCTGCGGACGGGAGACACGCCCGGCAGGGTCGACGGAGTCACTGAGATATGGGACACGCCACGGGGCGGTTACGACACCTTCGCCATTCGCTGAGCGCGCCCCCGGAAAGGCGCCGCGGGGCCCGTGGCAGTGATCGCGGGCCCCGCCTTTGTCAGCAGCTCACAGGAGATAACCCCTGGTGGTTGCCAACTCGGCCGACCCGTGCAAGGCTGCCGCTGTACGGATGATCTCCACGCCCCGCGGGACCTTTCTGGAGAGTCGGCGCAGTGCCTTCACGGCCGCGCACTCTCAGGTGCCCGACGATACGGGGTGTGATCGTGTTGACCCTCAAACCTTTTGGTGAGACTCTGGAATCCCCGCGCACCTTAGCTGTTTGGCATTGAGTGCACCAGTAATGACAAGCACCGCGGGTGCGAATCCCTACACGACCCACACCGCTTCGGTCGGTCACTCATTGTGGAGGACCATCCATCATGGCAAAGGCGCTTCTCGGTTACGTCGGCGGCTCCGACCCCCGAGTCCACTCCGAGATGCGACGGCTTCAGCAGCGCGTCCAGGACCTGGAATCCGAACTCATTCGGATGCAGGCCCAGAACGACATGCTGGCAGCTGCCGCACGGCACGACGACTCGATGCTCGACATCGACGTACCCCAGGCGGAGCCCGCGCTCACCTGACCTCAACCCAAGGGCCGGTCGGGCTGCTCGACAGCCGCCTGACGCATAGCTCTGTTCAAGAACTGCAAGGGACGCTTCGGCGTCCCTTCGTCATTCCCCCGCCATCTGTTTCCTCAGCGGCCGCACCAGCCGCGCGGCGTCTCTCTTACCGCATGATGTGCCCTGCGCCTTGACCGGTGAAACCGAAAGTGAACGCCGTCCGTATACCCGGGGCCCGTACCCGGCAGGCCGGCGGCGCAGGGCGGCGGATCGCGGCACGGAATGTTGAGGCCGCTCCCGGACGGGTGGCCGGTAGAGTCCAAAGGCGTGCATCTCAAGAGTCTGACCCTGCGAGGCTTCAAGTCCTTCGCCTCCGCCACGACGCTGCGGTTCGAGCCCGGCATCACCTGCGTCGTGGGGCCCAACGGTTCCGGCAAGTCCAATGTCGTGGACGCGCTGTCCTGGGTGATGGGCGAGCAAGGGGCGAAGTCGCTGCGCGGCGGCAAGATGGAGGACGTCATCTTCGCCGGCACGACCGGCCGGCTGCCGCTGGGCCGGGCCGAGGTCTCGCTTACCATCGACAACTCCGACGGTGCGCTGCCCATCGAGTACGCCGAAGTCACCATCACCCGGATCATGTTCCGCAACGGTGGCAGCGAGTACCAGATCAACGGCGACACCTGCCGGCTGCTGGACATCCAGGAACTACTGTCGGACTCCGGCATCGGCCGCGAGATGCACGTCATCGTCGGCCAGGGACAGCTCGACTCCGTACTGCACGCCGACCCCATGGGCCGCAGGGCCTTCATCGAGGAGGCGGCGGGCGTCCTCAAGCACCGCAGGCGCAAGGAGAAGGCGCTGCGCAAGCTGGACGCGATGCAGGCCAACCTCGCCCGCGTACAGGACCTCACCGACGAGCTGCGGCGCCAGCTCAAGCCCCTGGGACGGCAGGCCGCCGTCGCCCGGCGGGCCGCCGTCATCCAGGCCGACCTGCGGGACGCCCGCCTGCGGCTGCTCGCCGACGACCTCGTCACCATGCGCCGCGCACTGCGCGCCGAGATCGCCGACGAGGCGGCACTGAAGGAACGCAAGGAAGCCGCGGAGGCCCGGCTGCGCGCTGCCCAGCAGCGTGAGGCGGTGCTGGAGGAAGAAGTCCGCAACCTGACGCCGCGGCTGCAGCGCGCCCAGCAGACCTGGTACGAACTGTCGCAGCTCGCCGAGCGGGTGCGCGGCACGATCTCGCTGGCCGAGGCCCGCGTCAAGAGCGCCTCCGCGGCCCCGCCCGACGAGCGGCGCGGGCGTGACCCCGAGGACATGGAGCGCGAGGCCGCCCGTATCCGGGAGCAGGAAGCGGAGCTGGAGGCCGCTCTGGAAGCGGCGAGCCGGGCGCTGGAGGACACCGTGGAGCACCGCGCCGGGCTGGAGCGGCAGTTGGCGGAGGAAGAGCGGCGGCTGCGCGATCTGGCCCGCGCCATCGCCGACCGCCGCGAGGGCCTGGCACGGCTGAGCGGCCAGGTCACCGCCGCGCGCGGCCGGGCGGCCTCGGCCCAGGCGGAGATCGGCCGGCTCGCCGAGGCCAGGGACGGCGCCCGGGAGCGGGCGTCCGCCGCGCAGGAGGCGTACGAGCAGCTCAAGGCCGAGGTCGACGGGCTGGACGCGGACGACGAGGAGACCGCGGCCCGCCATGACGCGGCCCGGCAGGAACTGGCGGAGGCGGAGGGCGCGCTGACCGCCGCCCGGGAGGCGCTGACCGGGGCCGAGCGCAAGCGCGCCGCGACCGCCGCGCGGCACGACGCGCTGGCGCTCGGACTGCGCCGCAAGGACGGGACGGGCGCGCTCCTGGCCGCGGCGGACCGCCTGACCGGGGTGCTCGGTCCGGCGGCGGAACTGCTGCAGGTCACGCCCGGTTTCGAGGTCCCGGTGGCGGCGGCGCTCGGCGCGGCCGCGGACGCGATCGCCGTGACCGACGCCGCCACGGCTGCCGAGGCCATCCGGCTGCTGCGCAAGCAGGACGCGGGGCGGGCGGCGATGGTGCTGGGCGCCCTGGCCGACACCGAGCAGCTCGCGGCGCGCGCGGCAGCGGGGACGGTGGACGGGCAGTCCGTGGCGTCCTCCCCGGTAGCAGGGGACGGGGCGCAGGGAGACGCGGCGGGCGGCGCGGTCGCGCCGGTGGATGCCATGGATGCTGTGGATGCTGTGGAAGCGCAGGGCGGGGTGCCGCGGGTGCCCGGTCCGGCGCGGCCGGCCGGTGCGCCGGACCACGACGGAGTGGGCCCGGGGCCGGACGGCGGTACGGGCGGGCGTGCGGTGATCGGCCCACAGGCGACCGGGGCAGACGATGCGGCCGCGGTGCCCGGTGAAGGTGCGGCGGGTGGTGCGTCTGCCGGGGCGCCGGGCGAGGCTGCCGGCCGTATCCCCGCGCCGGCCGCCCACCGCGTACCGGGCCCGCGTTCCGAGCCGGTGCGTGCCGCCGAACTGGTCGGAGGGCCGCGGGAGTTGACGGCCGCGGTGGGCCGGTTGCTGCGCGATGTGGTGGTGGTCGGGACGCTGGAGGACGCCGAGGACCTGGTGGCCGCGCGCCCGGAGCTGATCGCCGTCACCGGCGAGGGTGATCTTCTCGGGGCGCATTTCGCGCACGGCGGGTCGGCCGGCGCGCCGAGCCTGCTGGAGGTGCAGGCGTCCGTCGACGAGGCGGCGGCCGAGCTGGAGGAGCTTGCGGGTCGCTGCGAGGAGCTGGCCGGGGCGCAGCGGGCCGCGCAGGAGCGGCGTACGGAGTGTGCCGCCCTGGTCGAGGAGTTGGGGGAGCGGCGGCGCGCTGCGGATCGGGAGAAGTCCAAGGTCGCGGGAGATCTGGGGCGGCTCGGCGGCCAGGCGCGGGCGGCGGCGGGCGAGGCCGAGCGGTCCGGCGCGGCGGCCGCCAGGGCTGAGGAAGCGCTGCAACGGGCCACCGAGGAGGCCGAGGAGCTGGCCGAGCGGCTTGCGGTGGCCGAGGAGGCCCCGGGCGTGACCGACGAGGAGCCCGACACCTCCGTACGGGACCGTCTGGCGGCCGACGGGGCCAACGCGCGGCAGACCGAGATGGAGGCCAGGCTCCAGGCGCGTACCCACGAGGAGCGGGTGAAGGCGCTCGCCGGGCGGGCCGACGCACTGGACCGGGGTGCGCGCGCCGAGCGCGAGGCGCGGGCGCGAGCCGAGCAGCGGCGTGCCCGGCTGCGGCACGAGGCCGAGGTTGCCGGGGCGGTCGCCTCCGGCGCGCGGCAGCTGCTGGCGCACGTCGAGGTCTCGGTCGTCCGGGCCGAGGAGGAGCGGGGTGCTGCGGAGCGTGCCAAGGCCGAGCGCGAGCAGGCGCTGGTGGCCGAGCGCAACCAGGGCCGGGAGCTGAAGTCCGAGCTGGACAAGCTGACCGACTCGATGCACCGGGGCGAGGTGCTGGGCGCCGAGAAGCGGATGCGTATCGAGCAGTTGGAGACCAAGGCGCTGGAGGAGCTGGGGGTGGAGCCGGCCGGGCTGATGTCGGAGTACGGCCCCGACCAGCCGGTCGCTCCGTCGCCGCCCGCCGAGGGCGAGGTGCTGCCGGAGGATCCGGAGCATCCGCGCAACCAGCCGGTGCCGTACGTCAGGGCCGAGCAGGAGAAGCGGCTCAGGGCCGCCGAGCGGGCGTATCAGCAGCTCGGGAAGGTGAACCCGCTGGCCCTTGAGGAGTTCGCGGCCCTGGAGGAGCGGCACCAGTTCCTCAGCGAACAGCTTGAAGACTTGAAGAAGACGCGGACGGACCTGCTGCAGGTGATCAAGGAGGTCGACGAGCGGGTGGAGCGGGTCTTCACCGAGGCGTATCAGGACACCGCGCGCGAGTTCGAGGGGGTTTTCTCCCGGCTCTTCCCGGGCGGCGAGGGCCGGCTGATCCTCACCGATCCGGGCAACATGCTGACGACCGGTGTGGACGTCGAGGCGCGGCCTCCGGGCAAGAAGGTCAAGCGGCTGTCCCTGCTGTCGGGTGGTGAGAGGTCGCTCACGGCCGTGGCGCTGCTGGTGTCGATCTTCAAGGCGCGGCCCAGTCCGTTCTATGTGATGGACGAGGTCGAGGCCGCGCTGGACGACACCAATCTGCAGCGGCTGATCCGGATCATGGAAGAGCTGCAGGAGAGCTCCCAGCTGATCGTGATCACGCACCAGAAGCGGACGATGGAGGTCGCCGACGCGCTCTACGGCGTATCGATGCAAGGTGACGGAGTATCAAAGGTCATCAGTCAGCGGCTGCGTTGAGCCGGGTTGCGCGGGGAAAGCGTCGCCTGCGTGAGGATCTGTTCACAACTTGAACGAAACCTCTCTCGCGGGACCGGGAAACAAATTCATTACGCCCTATTGACTTCGAAACTTGAAGGCATAGTCTCGGCAACGTTGCTTTTACCTTCAAGTGGTGGGTACCCCCAACCTATGCACCACTTGTAGGGCCAGCCCCCTACGCCCGGCAGCGCAGCCGGGCCACTGGAGTACACGTTGACCAGCACCGCGCAGCCGACGGTTCCGGAAGGCCGCAAGGCTCACCCGGACCACCTCGGCCATGTCATCTTCATCACCGCGGCTGCCGCGATGGGCGGCTTCCTCTTCGGTTACGACAGTTCCGTGATCAACGGTGCCGTCGAGGCGATCCGCGGACGTTACGACGTCGGATCCGCCGTCCTCGCCCAGGTGATCGCCATCGCCCTGATCGGCTGCGCCATCGGCGCGGCGACGGCCGGGCGGATCGCTGACCGCATCGGCCGTATCCGGGTGATGCAGATCGCCGCGGTGCTGTTCACCGTCAGCGCCGTCGGCTCCGCCCTCCCGACCGCCCTGTGGGACCTGGCCATGTGGCGGGTCCTGGGCGGCATCGCGATCGGCATGGCCTCGGTCATCGGCCCGGCCTACATCGCCGAGGTCTCGCCGTCGGCCTACCGCGGCCGTCTCGGCTCGTTCCAGCAGGCCGCGATCGTCGTCGGCATCGCCGTCTCCCAGCTCGTCAACTGGGGCATCCTCAACCTCGCCGACGGCGACCAGCGCGGCAAGCTCGCGGGCTTCGAGGCATGGCAGTGGATGCTGGGCGTGATGGTCGTGCCGGCCATCATCTACGGCCTGCTCTCCTTCGTGATTCCCGAGTCGCCCCGCTACCTGATCTCCGTCGGCAAGATCACCCGGGCCAAGGAGGTGCTCTCGGAGGTTGAGGGTCACACCGTCAACCTGGACACCCGGGTCGTCGAGATCCAGGACGCGATGCGCCGTGAGCACAAGTCGACGTTCAAGGACCTGCTCGGCCGCAAGATGGGCTTCCTGCCGATCGTCTGGGTCGGTATCGGACTGTCGGTCTTCCAGCAGCTCGTCGGCATCAACGTCGCCTTCTACTACTCCTCGACGCTGTGGCAGTCCGTCGGCATCGACCCGAGCAGCTCGTTCTTCTACAGCTTCACGACGTCGATCATCAACATCATCGGCACCGTCATCGCGATGTTCTTCGTCGACAAGATCGGCCGCCGTCCGCTGGCGCTGATCGGCTCGGTCGGCATGGCGCTCGCCCTGGGCCTCGAAGCCTGGGCGTTCGCCGCCAAGACCGCGGCCGGCACCCTGCCGGCCACCGAGGGAACGGTCGCGCTGATCGCCGCGCACGCCTTCGTGCTCTTCTTCGCGCTCTCCTGGGGCGTCGTGGTCTGGGTCTTCCTCGGTGAGATGTTCCCGAACCGGATCCGTGCCGCCGCGCTGGGCGTCGCCGCCTGCGCGCAGTGGATCGCGAACTGGGCCATCACGGCCAGCTTCCCGAGCCTGTCCGACTGGAACCTGTCGGGCACCTACGTGATCTACATGGTCTTCGCTCTGCTCTCGATCCCCTTCGTACTGCGGTACGTCAAGGAGACCAAGGGCAAGGCGTTGGAGGAGATGGGCTAACCCCCCCCCGCCAGTCCTTCTCCTCAGTTCTGGGTACTGCCCCGGCTCATCAATGAGCCGGGGCAGTAGCTTTTCCGGTCGAAGGGTTCCGCGTCGTCCCGGGGCCTTCCGGGAGGTCTCTTACCCGAGGAGACGGCGGGACGCGTGCGCCGGCTCAGTCCTTGATGCGGGGCAGGACGCGTTCGGCGAAGAGGTGGAGCGATCGCCAGCCCTCGTCGACGGGCATCCCGCCGCACAGCGGATGCAGGATCAACGAGCCCTCGGCGCCTGCCTCTTGAGCGAGCTCAACGCACTCGTCAGGGGTGACGATGCGGTAGACGCCCTCCTCGCGCAGGGCCTGGACGTCGTTCGCCGCGGAGCGTACGGCGGAGTGGATGTCGGCGGACTGCCAGGACGCGTATGTCCGGGCCTCGTGCAGCAGATGGCGCCCGTGCTCCGCCCAGGTGCGGTCCGGATTCTCTGAGAGATGCAGCAAGGACGTGCGCGCGGGAGGCAGCAGTACCCATCCTTCGGTGCCGAACTCCGCGCGCTTGGCGTGGTAATACGCCTCCAGTTCCGGGAGGTGCGCGCTGGGGAAGAGCGGTAGGCCGAGGCGGGCCGCGCGACGGGCCGCGGCGCGTGAGCTGCCGCCGATCAGCAGGAGGGGGTGCGGCTGCGTGTACGGCTGCGGGGTCACGCGGACCGTACGGCCCTGGTAGGTGAACGGCTCGCCGGTCCAGGCGGCCAACAGGGTCTCCAGCGCCTCGTCCTGGAGCGCGCCCCGCCGGTGCCAGTCCCTGCCGTGCGCGGCGTATTCCTCGGCACGGTAGCCGAGGCCGGCGACGGTCACCAGGCGGCCGTGGCTGAGGAGATCGAGGCAGGCGAGGTCCTCGGCCAGCCGCAGCGGGTCGTGCAGCGGGGTGATCAGCGCGGAGACGGTGACGCCGATCCGGCGGGTGGCGCCGAACACGGCGCCCGCGAAGGTCAGCGGGGACGGCATCCAGCCATTTCCGGTGGCGTGGTGCTCCTCGGTCTGGATCATGCTGATGCCGCGGTCGTCGGCGAAGGCGGCCATCTCGACGGCCGCCCGATAGCGCGCGGACAGGGCTGCGGGGGTGGGGGCGGGGTCGACGAGGTTGAAGCGCAGGACCGTGACGGGCATGGCGGACGTCCCCTTCGCCAGGGAGGTGGGCGAAGGGGACGTTAGCTGACGTGGCGTCAGATCACTAGGGCGGCGGCCGAAGGAGCCGCGGGCTCAGCGGGCCTCGACCGGCTGCCGGGCCGCCTCGGGCTCCCCGGACGCGGCCGGGGTGACGTTCTCCCTGGCGGCGGGCAGGGCCGCGAAGACCGCCGCGGCGATCACGATCGTGGCCGCCCAGCCCAGGCCGTTCTCGCCGATCCAGGTGGTGGCCAGCGGGCCGGTGAACCACTGGACCTTGGTGAAGCAGAGGCCCGCGGCGAGCGCGACCGCCCAGGCCGACATGGCCTGCCAGCAGTAGCCGCCGGCGTACCAGTAGCGGCTGGTGGGGCCGGTGTCCATCAGGGAGGCGGCGTCGTAGCGGACCGCCATCCTGCGCCGGCGGGCCATGTCGACGGCGTAGACGCCGATCCAGGCCGAGAAGGAGACCGCGAGGAGCGTCAGGAAGGCGATGAACTGCCCGATGAAGTCCTTGGCCACCAGCATCATGAACAGGCCGCCGACCAGGCTGATGACGGCGTTGATGCTGACCGCCATGGCGCGCGGCAGCTTGACGCCCATCGTCTGGGCCGTGAATCCCGCCGAGTACATCGAGAGGCTGTTGATCAGCACCATGCCGACCAGCGCGGTGATCAGGTAGGGCACGGCGAGCCAGGTCGGCAGGATGTTGCCGAGGAAGGACATCGGGTCGGTGTTCTGACCGGCCAGCTTCGGGCTGGAGACGGCCATCACGCCGCCCATCAGCACCATCGGAAGCAGCACCAGCGCCGCACCGGAAACCGTCGCGCCGACGATCTTCTTGCCGGAGGCGGAGTGCGGGAGGTAGCGCGCGAAGTCCGGTCCGGTCGGGACCCAGCTGATGCCGCCGGCCGCGATCGTGCCGATACCGGCGATCACCATGGCGGTGGTGCCGGCCTTCTTGGCGAAGACGGCGTCCCAGTCCATTGTGGCGACCAGGTAGACCAGCACCATGATGCTGAACAGGCCGAAGAGGTACGTCGAGTACTTGTTGCAGACGTTCAGCGCCTTGCGGCCCATGCCGCTCACCAGGAACGTGACCGCCACGAAGGCGAGCAGGGTGATGACGACGAGGACGTTGTTGCTCTCGACGCCGAACAGCAGGTGCAGCACGGTCAGCACCGCGTACGCGCCGGTGACCGCGTTGATGGTCTCCCAGCCGAAGCGGGCGACCCAGAGGATCGCGCCGGGGAAGTAGTTGCCGCGGACGCCGAAGGCGGCCCGGGAGAGCAGCGCGCCGGGCGCTCCACCCCACTTGCCGGAGACCGAGAGCACGCCCACCATGCCGTAGGCGATGGCCGCGGCGACCGTGGCCACCAGCAGAACCTGCCAGAAGTTCAGTGCGTTGTTGACCACGAGCGAGGCGCCCATGGTGAGCAACAGCACACTGATGTTGGCGGCGACCCAGGTGGGGAAGAGCTCGCGGACGCGGCCTTGGCGCTCGTGGTCGGGGACGGGCTCGATGCCTCGTGTCTCGACGGCGCCTTCGGTTTCGTGAGCGGACATGGTGCCCATGGTGCAGGTCTCTCCGTGCGGGGGGATCTGGGAGGCACCCCCGGGGGAGAGGAGGTGCAGGCAGCGGCTGTGGTGCCTGGCCGGATGTTGCCAGGACTCTACGCGCGTTGCGTGGCCGTGGACCATCGTACTTTGATCCAACTTCCACTCGTACGTCCCTTTGGATCCCACAACGAGGCCACGCCCGCGCCATTATCGTCGAAGGATCCAGCCGCACCCCGCTGATCAGGCAGGGGAGGCCGCTGTCCGCCGGTGTGTGACGCGGTGGTCGGCCTGCCGCAGCAGTTCCGCCGGATCGTCGACCGGCGGAACGATCCAGGTCTCGTTGATGGCGCGCTTCAGCTCCTTCGCGAAGCCCTCAGACCCCTGCCGCAGCGTCCGCTCCCAGCCGGCCGTGGCCACCGCACCGGCCTCGCCGAGATCCAGACAGGTGCGGTACGGGCCGGGAGCGAAGTCCACCGGCGGCAGGCCGAGCAGCGCGGCCGCGGCATTGTGCCCCGCGACCTTGCCGAGCGGCATCGCGTGCTGACAGCTCTGCAGCACGGTGCGGCCACCGCCCGCGGGAGCCGCCGCGGTGTCCCCGGCCGCGTGGACGGCGTCAACGCCCCGCACCCGCAGCCGGGCATCGACGACGAGCCGCCCGAGCTCGTCACGGGGCGCGGGGATCTGCGCGGTCAGCGCACTCGCCCGCATGCCGGCGGTCCATACCGCCGTCCGCGCGGGCAGCCTGCTGCCGTCCGAGAGTCGCACCGTGCGCTCGTCCAGCCCGCTGACCGTGACGCCGAGGCGGCGCTCCACGCCCAGCGTGTCCAGCGCCGCGGTGATCACCGGCCGGGCCGCCGCCCCCAGCCCCTCTCCGACCGCCTCGGCGCGCTCGACGAGGACGACCCGCACCTCGTTCTCGGCGCCGTGGGTCGCCGCCCGGGTGCGCAGCCGGCCGACCAGCTCCGCGGCGATCTCCAGACCGGTGAAACCGGCGCCCACCACGACCGCGGTGTAGCGGCCCGGCCCGGCCGGCGTGCCCGGCAGCGCCCGCAGATGGTTCTCCAGCCGCACCGCCGCGTCCAGACTGTCGATGTCGTGCAGCTGAGCGACGCCGGGGAACCGTGGCCGCACCACCGCGCTGCCCGTTGCCAACACCAGCCGGCGGTACGCCACCTCGGTGCGGCTGCCGTCGGCGGCAACGGCGGTCACCCGGCGCCGACGGGTGTCGACCGCGGTCGCGGTGGCAGCGATCAGCCGGACGCCGACCGGGCCGAGCACCCGGTCGAGCGGCACCCGCAGGCGCGCCGGATCGGCCTCGTACAGGCGGGGGCGAAGGGTCAGATCGGGGAGCGGGGTGAGCAACGCGACGCGGTGGCCTGCGGCCGTACCGCCCTGCGCGCGCAACAGGCGGGTCGCCGCGGCGGCGCTCCACAGCCCGGCGAAGCCACCCCCCAGAACCAGGACATCAAACATCCGGATTCACCTTCCGGTGCGCCCCGAGCGGGTCACGGGGATTGAATCCGGATAGTACACATCCAGGTTCGGCGCGTGCAGTCCCCCGAAGCGGCGAGTGACTGATACTGGAGGGGTTATGGAAATCGTCATCCTTGCTGTAGTCATCGCCGTGGTCGTGCTCGGCGCGATCAGCGGGCTCGTCGTCAGCGGCCGCAAGAAGAAGCAGCTGCCGCCGTCCCCGCCGGCCACCCCTGCCACGCCCTCCGTTACCGCGCCTCCCGCAGAGCCGCAGGTCGGTGAGGAGGCCGAGACCCCCAGCGACGAAGAGCGTCGCACCATCGAAGAAGTCGGACTGCCGACCGCCGAGGCACCGGTCGCCGAAGCCGAGGCGCCGCCCGCCCCGGCGATCGAGGTCCCCGAGCCGACCGCGGGCCGGCTGGTGCGCCTGCGGGCCCGGCTCTCCCGCTCGCAGAACACCCTGGGCAAGGGCCTGCTGACCCTGCTCTCCCGCGAACACCTCGACGAGGACACCTGGGAGGAGATCGAGGACACCCTGCTGACCGCCGACGTCGGCGTCGCGCCCACCCAGGAACTGGTCGAACGGCTCCGCGAGCGGGTCCGGGTCCTCGGCACCCGTACGCCCGAGGAGCTGCGCGCACTGCTGCGCGAGGAACTCCTCGCCCTCATCGGCACCGACGCCGACCGCTCGGTGCACACCGACAACGCCATCGGCAACGGCGGCGAGGAGATCCCGGGCGTCGTCATGGTCGTCGGCGTCAACGGCACCGGCAAGACCACGACCACCGGCAAGCTCGCCCGGGTCCTGATCGCCGACGGCAAGTCCGTGGTCCTCGGTGCGGCCGACACCTTCCGCGCCGCCGCCGCCGACCAGCTGCAGACGTGGGGCGAGCGGGTCGGTGCCCGTACGGTCCGCGGCCCGGAGGCCGGCGACCCGGCGTCGGTCGCCTACGACGCCGTGAAGGAAGGTATCGCCGAGGTCGCCGACGTCGTCCTCATCGACACCGCGGGACGGCTGCACACCAAGACCGGGCTGATGGACGAGCTCGGCAAGGTCAAGCGCGTCGTCGAGAAGCACGGCCCGGTCGGCGAGGTGCTGCTCGTCCTGGACGCCACCACCGGCCAGAACGGCCTGGTCCAGGCGCGCGTGTTCGCCGAGGTCGTGGACATCACCGGCGTGGTGCTCACCAAGCTCGACGGCACCGCCAAGGGCGGCATCATCGTCGCCGTCCAGCGCGAGCTGGGCGTGCCGGTCAAGCTGGTGGGTCTGGGCGAGGGCGCGGACGATCTCGCGCCCTTCGAGCCCGAGGCGTTCGTCGACGCCCTGCTCGACTGACGCCGCCGCGCCGGCCGCCCGCCCGCGGCCCCGCGCCCCGTCCGTCCCCGGCCCCCGGCACCCGCTCTCTGCGGGCGCCGGGGGCCGTCGCCGTTCCGGACCGTCGACCCCTGGGCGCCACAGGGGCTACACAGGCGCCGGCCGAGGCGTCGAACGGAGGCATCGCGGCCGGCCCCTCGGGCGGAGTCGCCGGCCACCGACGGCGCAGCCCGGACAGGCCGGGGCATCCGGTGGATCGAGCCGCCGGACTCAGGCGCAGGAGCGGTTGCACACGTAGGCGAGGGTGCCCAGCAGCAGCCGGGCCTGGGGCGGGCAGCCGGCGGTGTCCAGGCTCGGCGGGCGCAGCCAGCGCATCGGGCCGTGGCCGCCGAGGTCGGAGGGGGGCGCGGTGATGTGGTCGCCGTCGCCCAACGGGCGCAGGTCCAGGTCGGCGTCGTCCCAGCCCATCCGGTAGAGCAGGTCCGGCAGCTCGGCCGCGGCCCCCGGAGCGACGAAGAACAGCGCACGGCCCGTCGGGGTGGCCGCGACCGGGCCCAGCGGCAGCCCCATCCGCTCCAGACGCGCCACGGCGACGCGGCCCGCGGCCTCCGGCACGTCGAGGATGTCGAACGACCGGCCCACCGGGAGGAGTACGGCGGCGCCCGGGGTCTCCGCCCAGGCCGCGGCGGCCTCCTCCAGCGTCGCCCCCGCCGCGAGCTCCCGGCCGAAGGCCAGTGGATGGGCGCCGGGGGAGGGGCAGTCGGCGGCACCGCACGAGCAGTCCGTACGTCCGCTGCCGGCACGCGCCGCACGGGCTCCGGGAGCGACAGCCCAGCCCCACAGCCCGGTGTATTCCGCCACGGCCGTGCTCTCGGACGAGCGGGCGCGGCGCCGCGAGCCGGATCGAATCTCCCGGATGCCGGCGATCGTGAAGCCCATGCCCCCTCCAACGGGTGATGCGTGTCTGTGGTTACGAGGCGGCGGGCCGGCGTCGGAGTGGTGACGCTCCGTCGACGGTCCGCGGTGCCGGTGGCGCAGTGGGGTGCGTCGGGTGGTGCGGTGCGGTGCGCACCCCCTCCCGCGCTCCGCTCCAACAGGCCCTGTTCAACCCGTGTCAAGTCAATCGCGAGAGCCCGCCGGGGAGTTCATTCGTAGGGGTGGCGAATGGTGGCGTTTCCGCGATCGCCCTCGCGAGGGGCGTGATCGTAGGATTACTTTCGGTGCACGAACCCCGGAGAGGCATCGTTCGCACGGGTATGCCGGTGGCAATTCACCGTTCCCGCACCGGCCGGAGGTGTGGCCGGAAACCGTGCTCGGGTAGATGTACCCCGGACAGGCGTCGCAACAGGCGGCATGCTGTGGGTGGTTCGCGACGAGGCGACTAGCGGAGTGGGGGCGTTCCAGTGGGCGGCAACGGCGGCACCGCCGGATCCGGCGGTACAGGCGGCACCGACACCGTCAAACGTCCCAACGCGCAGTTGGGTTCGTGGTTCGTGCGCAGCGGTTGGTCCAAGGGAGAGCTGGCGCGACAGGTCAACCGCCGGGCCCGTCAGATGGGCGCCCACCACATCAGCACCGACACCTCCCGGGTGCGCCGCTGGCTCGACGGTGAACAGCCCCGCGAGCCCATTCCGCGGATCCTGTCCGAACTCTTCTCGGAACGCTTCGGCTGTGTGGTCGGCATCGAGGAGCTGGGGCTGCGCTCCGCGCACCAGTCCCCGTCCGTCTCCGGAGTGGACCTGCCCTGGGCAGGACCGCAAACGGTCAGCCTCATCAGCGAGTTCTCGCGCAGCGATCTGATGCTGGCACGCCGCGGCTTCCTGGGCACCTCGCTGGCGCTGGCCGCGGGCCCCACCCTCATCGAGCCGATGCAGCGCTGGCTGGTGCCGGTGCCCGCGGGGCAGGGCGGCGCGGCGCCGCAGCCGGACCGGGCCAAGCGGCCCGCCCGGCTGTCGCAGCCGGAGCTCGACCTGCTGGAGTCGACGACCGCGATGTTCCGGCAGTGGGACGCGCAGTGCGGAGGCGGCCTGCGCCGCAAGGCGGTGGTCGGCCAGCTGCACGAGGTCACCGACCTCCTCCAGGAGCCGCAGCCCGAGCCGGTCTCCAGGCGGCTGTTCAAGGTCGCCGCCGAACTCGCCGAGCTGGCCGGCTGGATGAGCTACGACATCGGGCTCCAGCCGACCGCGCAGAAATACTTCGTGCTGGCCCTGCACGCCTCCAAGGAGGCCGGTGACCGCCCCCTGGGCTCGTACATCCTCTCCAGCATGAGCCGCCAGATGATCCACCTCGGCCGCCCGGACGACGCCCTGGAGCTGATCCATCTGGCGCAGTACGGCAGTCGGGAAACGGCCACCGCGCGCACCCAGGCAATGTTGTATGCGATGGAGGCCCGCGCGTACGCCGGCATGGGCCAGCCCAGCAAGGTCAAGCGGGCGGTCCGGATGGCCGAGGACACCTTCTCCGACGCGATGCCCGGCGAGCCCGAGCCGGACTGGATCCGCTTCTTCTCCGAGGCCGAGCTGAACGCCGAGAACGCACACTCCTACCGGGACCTCGCCTATGTCGCCGGCCGCAGCCCCACCTACGCCTCGCTGGCCGAGCCGGTCATGGAGCGCGCCGTCGACCTGTTCGGCAAGGACCCCGAGCACCAGCGTTCGTATGCGCTGAACCTGATCGGGATGGCCACCGTCCGGCTGCTGCAGAAGGAGCCGGAGGCCTGCGCCGCGATGGCGCAGCAGGCGATCCCGTTCGCCCGGCAGGTCCGCTCCGAGCGGGTCAACACCCGGTTGCGCAAGACCGTGGACACCGCGGCCCGGGAGTTCGAAGGCGTCGCCGAGGTGATCCAGCTGACCGAGGAGCTCTCCCGCCAACTGCCGGAGACCGCGGCGGAGGCCGTCTGAGAGCAGTCCCCAGCCCCCGGCCACGGCCATCCACCCCGTACAGCCCGACTCGGCTCCCCCATGCCAGGTCACGCGGGTGGCAGCCGTGGCCGGGCCCTTTTCCGGGGTCGTCGATGACCGGTTTCGGCGGGTTGAACGGGTGGGGGCGCAATGATCTCGCCGTTCATCGGGGCGTAACACGGGGGCCGTCTTCGTCACTGCGGTGAAACACCGGCAAGGTTTGGCCGAAACCACGCTGCGACAACCTCATGGCGAAAGTCGGCCCACCAAAGTTTCGCCCGCACGGGCCGCATCGACGACGAGGAGACGCCGATGCCCCCAGGCATCCTGACGCTCGCAGCAGACAAGGTCACACTGAGCCCGGCCAACACCGGGTTCATGTTGATCTGCTCCGCACTGGTGATGATCATGACCCCGGGTCTCGCCTTCTTCTACGGCGGCATGGTCCGGGTCAAGAGCGTGCTCAACATGCTGATGATGAGTTTCATCAGCTTGGGCATCGTGACCATTCTTTGGGTCCTCTACGGCTTCGGACTGGCCTTCGGCACCGACAGCGGCGGCTTCATCGGCTGGAACGGCAACTACGCCGGCCTCAGCGGAATCGGCCTGACCGAGCTGTGGGGCGCCACCACCATCCCGGTCTATGTCTTCGCGGTCTTCCAGCTGATGTTCGCGATCATCACGCCCGCACTGATCAGCGGTGCGCTCGCCGACCGGGTGAAGTTCACCGCCTGGGCCCTGTTCATCGCCCTGTGGGTCACCATCGTCTACTTCCCCGTCGCCCACTGGGTGTGGGCCGAGGGCGGCTGGCTCTTCGACCTGGGGGTCATCGACTTCGCGGGCGGCACGGCCGTGCACATCAACGCCGGTGCCGCGGCGCTCGGCGTGATCCTCGTCGTCGGCAAGCGCATCGGCTTCAAGAAGGACCCGATGCGGCCGCACAGCCTTCCCCTGGTGATGCTCGGCGCCGGCCTGCTGTGGTTCGGCTGGTTCGGCTTCAACGCCGGCTCCTGGCTCGGCAACGACGACGGCATCGGCGCGGTCGCCTTCGTCAACACGCAGGTCGCCACCGCCGCCGCGATGCTCGGCTGGCTCGCGTACGAAAAGCTGCGCCACGGCTCCTTCACCACCCTGGGTGCCGCCTCCGGCGCGGTCGCCGGACTCGTCGCGATCACCCCGGCCTGTGGCGCCGTCAGCCCCCTCGGCGCCATCGCGGTCGGCGTCATCGCCGGTGTGCTGTGCGCCATGGCCGTCGGCCTGAAGTACAAGCTCGGCTACGACGACTCGCTCGACGTCATCGGCGTCCACCTCGTGGGCGGTGTCGCGGGCTCCCTGCTGGTCGGCCTGTTCGCCACCGGCGGTGTGCAGAGCGAGGCCAAGGGCCTCTTCTACGGCGGCGGTTTCGAACAGCTCGGCAAGCAGACGATCGGTGTGGTCTGCGTGCTGCTGTACTCCCTCGTCGTCTCGTACGTCCTTGCCAAGGTCATCGACCTGGTGATGGGCTTCCGGGTCAGCGAGGACGAGGAGATGGCCGGCGTCGACCAGGCCGCGCACGCCGAAACGGCGTACGACTTCACCGGCGCGGGCGGTGGCACGGTGGCCCGGAAGGGCCCGGCACTCGGCGAGGCCCTGACAAAGAAGGTGGACGCGTGAAGCTCATCACGGCAGTAATCAAGCCGCACCGGCTCGACGAGGTGAAGGACGCCCTGCAGGCATTCGGCGTGCACGGCCTGACCGTCACCGAAGCCAGCGGATACGGACGGCAGCGCGGGCACACGGAGGTGTACCGCGGCGCGGAGTACACCGTCGACCTGGTGCCCAAGGTCCGCGTCGAGGTGCTCGTCGACGACGCGGACGCCGAAGAGGTCGTCGAGGTCGTGGTGAACGCGGCCCGCACCGGCAAGATCGGCGACGGCAAGGTGTGGAGCGTCCCCGTCGACGAAGCGGTACGGGTACGGACCGGCGAGCGCGGCCCCGACGCGCTCTGACACACCCGCACGACCTACGCACCCGGGCCACCCCGGGGACGTAGCCGGCATGACACCGGGAAACCGGTACGCGGCCCCGGCTCCGGCCTCCGCGCGGCACCCGCCGCCGGAGCCGGAGCCGGGGCACTCCCGGACAACCGCCCGGTGGGGCGGAGCCGGGCGGACCGGCCCGCGCGGCGAATGGCCGCAGGCCCCGCCGCGGCCCAGACTGAAGAACGGGGCCCGGCGGCAGCGGGGGACAACACGACCAAGGAGCGCCCGAGTTGACCGACAGCGTCGAGGACACGGCAGGACCGGCCGCCGCGCCGGACCCGCACACCGCCCCGGAGACCGCCCCCACCACCGGCACCGACGGCGGCTACCCCGCTGCCCGGCGCAAGCTCCTCCAGGACGACGCACCCACGGGACCCGACCGCCGCGCCGCCCTCGCCCGGCTCACCGACGACTGGCTCGTCGCCCTCCTCGACGGCGCCGTCCGCACCTCCGGCGTCCACGGTGCCGCCCTCGTCGCCGTCGGCGGCTACGGCCGCGGCGAACTCTCCCCCCGCAGCGACCTCGATCTCCTCCTGCTGCACGACGGCCGCGCCGACACCGCCGCCGTCGCCGCCCTCGCCGACCGCCTCTGGTACCCCGTCTGGGACCTCGGCCTCCACCTCGACCACTCCGTCCGCACCCCCTCCGAGGCCCGCAAGGCCGCCCGCGACGACCTCAAGGTGCAACTCGGCCTGCTCGACGCCCGCCACCTGGCCGGCGACCCCGAACTCACCGCCGGCCTGCGCACCAGCGCCTACGCCGACTGGCGAGAGAGCGCCCCCAAACGGCTGCCCGAACTCCACGAGCTGTGCCAGGAACGCGCCGACCGGCAGGGCGAACTGCAATACCTCCTCGAACCCGACCTCAAGGAAGCCCGCGGCGGACTCCGCGACGCCACCGCCCTGCGGGCCGTCGCCGCCTCCTGGCTCGCCGACGCCCCACGCGGCGGCCTGGAAGCCGCCCGCACCCGGCTCCTCGACACCCGCGACGCCCTCCACCTGGTGACCGGCCGCGCCACCGACCGCCTCTCCCTCCAGGAACAGGACCAGGTCGCCGCGGCCCTCGGCCTCCTCGACGCCGACACCCTGCTGCGGGAGGTCTACGAATCCGCCCGCACCATCTCCTACGCCAGCGACGTCACCTGGCGCGAGGTCGGCCGGGTCCTGCGCGCCCGGTCCGTCAAACCCCTCATTCGCGGCCTCCTGCAGGGCCGCACCGCCGGCAAGGGCGAACGCTCGCCGCTCGCCGAAGGCGTCGTCGAACACGACGGCGAAGCCGTACTGGCCCGCACCGCGCGCCCCGAACGGGACCCCGTCCTGGCCCTGCGCGCCGCGGCCGCCGCCGCCCAGGCCGGCCTGCCGCTGTCGATGCACGCGGTACGCCGGCTGGCCTCAGCCGCCCGGCCCCTGCCCGTACCGTGGCCCGCCGAAGCCCGCGAACAACTGGTGACCCTCCTCGGCGCCGGCGCCCACACCGTGCCCGTATGGGAGTCCCTCGAAGCGGAGGGCCTCATCACGCAACTGCTGCCCGACTGGGAACGCGTCCGCTGCCGCCCCCAGCGCAACGCCGTGCACACCTGGACCGTTGACCGCCACCTCGTCGAGACCGCCGTACGAGCCGCCGCCCTCACCCGCCGCGTACACCGCCCCGACCTGCTCCTCGTCGCCGCGCTGCTCCACGACATCGGCAAGGGCTGGCCCGGCGACCACTCCGTGGCAGGCGAGACCATCGCCCGCGACGTGGCGACCCGGCTCGGCTTCGACACCCGCGACGTCACCGTCATCGCCACCCTCGTCCGCCACCACCTGCTGCTCATCGAGACCGCCACCCGCCGCGACCTGGACGACCCCGCGACCGTCGGCGCCGTCGCCGACGCCGTCGGCAACGCCGGCACCCTCGAACTGCTGCACGCCCTGACCGAGGCCGACGCACTCGCCACCGGCCCCGCGGCCTGGAGCACCTGGCGCGACGGCCTCGTCACCGACCTCGTCACACGCGTCGCCGCACAACTCGCCGGCGAAGACGTACCGGACAACCGCGGCGCCGACGAGCCGACCGCCGAGGAAGAGCGCCTGGCCATAGAAGCCGGCCGCACCGGCGGCCCCGTCCTTGCCCTGCACGCCCGCAGCGAAGCCCCGGCCGACGCCGAGGACACCGAACCGACCGCGGACGGCCAGGAGCCCGTCGGCGTCGAACTCCTCATCGCAGTCCCCGACCAACCCGGCGTCCTCGCCGCCGCGGCCGGCGTACTGGCCCTGCACCGCCTCACCGTCCGCGCCGCCGACCTGCGCGTCCTCGACCCCATCGGCCAGGGCCCGGTCCTCCTCCTCAACTGGCGCGTCGCCGCCGAATACGGCTCACTGCCCCAGGCCGTACTGCTGCGCGCGGACCTGATCCGCGCGCTGGACGGCTCCCTCGACGTCCCCGCCCGCCTGGCCGAACGCGAACGCGCCTACGCCCGGCGCTCCCGCGCCGTCCTCGCCCCGCCACCCCGCGTCACCGTCGCCCCCGGCAGCTCCCGCACCGCCACCGTCATCGAGGTCCGCGCCCAGGACGCCCACGGCCTGCTGCACCGCATCGGCCGCGCCCTGGAGGACGCCGGCGTCACCGTCCGCAGCGCCCACATCAGCACCCTCGGCGCCAACGCCGTCGACGCGTTCTACGTCACCGACACCAAGGGCGACCCCCTGCCCACGGACCGGGCCACAGCCGTCGCCCGCGCCGTACAGACCGCGCTGGAGTGACCCGCGCCACCGCGCCCGCGCCCGCCCGCCGGCCCCACGACCGGCGGGCAGCGGTGGCCCGCTTGCCGGGCCGGATACCCTAGGAGGCGATTGTCTCCGCCCCCGACCCCGAGGATCGACGACCGCCGTGTTCGATACGCTTTCCGACCGCTTGGCGAGTACCTTCAAAAACCTCCGGGGCAAGGGCCGCCTCTCCGAGGCGGACATCGACGCCACGGCGCGCGAGATCCGTATCGCCCTCCTTGAGGCCGACGTCGCACTGCCCGTCGTCCGCGCCTTCATCAAGCAGGTCAAGGAGCGCGCCAACGGCACCGAGGTCTCCCAGGCGCTGAACCCCGCCCAGCAGGTCATCAAGATCGTCAACGAGGAGCTCGTCGGCATCCTCGGCGGCGAGACCCGCCGGCTGCGCTTCGCCAAGACCCCGCCGACCGTCATCATGCTGGCCGGCCTCCAGGGCGCCGGTAAGACCACCCTCGCCGGCAAGCTCGGACGCTGGCTCAAGGGCCAGGGCCACGCCCCACTGCTCGTCGCCTGTGACCTCCAGCGCCCCAACGCCGTCAACCAGCTCTCCGTCGTCGCCGAGCGCGCCGGCGTCGCGATCTACGCGCCCGAGCCGGGCAACGGCGTCGGCGACCCCGTCAAGGTCGCCAAGGACTCCATCGAGTTCGCCCACGGCAAGCAGCACGACGTCGTCATCGTCGACACCGCCGGCCGCCTGGGCATCGACCAGGAGCTGATGCAGCAGGCCGCGGACATCCGCGACGCGGTCAGCCCCGACGAGGTCCTCTTCGTCGTCGACGCGATGATCGGCCAGGACGCCGTCAACACCGCCGAGGCGTTCCGCGACGGCGTCGGCTTCGACGGCGTGGTGCTCTCCAAGCTCGACGGCGACGCCCGCGGTGGCGCCGCGCTCTCCATCGCGCACGTCACCGGCAAGCAGATCATGTTCGCCTCCAACGGCGAGAAGCTGGACGACTTCGACGCGTTCCACCCGGACCGCATGGCGTCCCGCATCCTCGGCATGGGCGACATGCTCTCGCTCATCGAGAAGGCCGAGCAGACCTTCAGCCAGGCCGAGGCCGAGAAGATGGCGGCCAAGCTCCAAAAGGGCCCCAAGGAGTTCACCCTCGACGACTTCCTGGCCCAGATGGAGCAGGTCCGCAAGATGGGCTCCATCTCCAAGCTGCTCGGCATGCTGCCCGGCATGGGGCAGATGAAGGACCAGATCAACAACCTCGACGAGCGCGAGGTCGACCGCACGGCCGCCATCATCAAGTCGATGACCCCGGCCGAGCGCCACGAACCGACGATCATCAACGGCTCCCGCCGCGCCCGTATCGCCAAGGGCTCCGGCGTCGACGTCAGCGCCGTCAAGAACCTCGTCGAGCGGTTCTTCGACGCCCGCAAGATGATGTCGAAGATGGCCCAGGGCGGCGGCATGCCGGGCATGCCCGGGATGCCCGGCATGGGTGGCGGCGGCGCCAAGAAGAAGAAGCAGGTCAAGCAGGCCAAGGGCAAGCGCAAGAGCGGTAACCCGATGAAGCGCAAGGCCGACGAGGAGGCCGCGGCAGCCCGCCGCGAGGCCGCCCAGTCCGGCAACCCGCTGGGCCTGCCTCAGGGCAGCCAGGAACCGCAGGACTTCGAACTCCCCGAGGAGTTCAAGAAGTTCATGGGCTGACCCCGGCCCCTGTCATCCGCGAAGCCCCCGGCCACCTCCTGGTGACCGGGGGCTTCGCGCATGCACGACAGCCGGCTGCGCCCTCCGCGAGGAGCCGCTACTGGGTCCGCGCGATCAGATACCGGAACACATTCGGCATCCAGACCGTCCGGTCCGCCCGCTGATACGGATGCAGCGCCTCCGCCAACTCCTTCTCCACCAGCCGCTGCTCGGTCACCTCCAGCGCCGCGTCGAACAACCCCGTCGACAGCAGCCCACGCACCGCACTCGCCAGATCCGCGTACCCGAACGGGCAGGCCACCCGGCCCGAACCGTCCGGCCGCAGCCCCGCACGCTCCGCCAGATCCTCCAGGTCGTCCCGGCGACTGGGCCGCCAGCCGCCCGCCGTCCGCAACGGATCGGCCAGCCGCTGCGCCACCCGCAGCACACCGGCCGTCGCACACCGCTCCACCGGCCCCCAACCGCCCAGCACGATCGCGCTGCCGCGCTCCGCCAGCCCGGCCGACGCCGTCAGCGCAGCCGTCAGCCCCTGCTCGCTGCTGACGCAGCCCACCGGGTGGAACGCCGTCACCACATTGAACGGTGCCTCGCCCACGGCCGCGTCCTCCAGGCCACCGCTGACCAGCCGGGTGACCTCCGGCATACCGTCCGGCGTGAGCCGCTCACGGGCCAGCTCCAGCCGGCACTCGTCCGAGTCGACACCGCTGACCTGCGCCCCCCGTCCCGCGGCGAGCAGCAACGCCAGGCCGGAACCGCAACCCAGACCCAGCAACCGGGTGCCGGAACCGACACCCAAACGGTCGTAAGCGGCTTCGTACAGCGGCACCAGCATGCGTTCTTGGATCTCGGCCCAGTCACGGGCGCGCGCCTTGGTGCCGGTCGGTGCGGGAAGGTCATCGGATCCCATGGGACCGGAGTTCGGAAGGTGGTGCCGTACGAGCGTGGGTGACATCGAATGCGCCCCTATTCGCCGAGAACCCGAAGCTGTTCAGTGCCGATCGCCCCCGTTTTCGCGCGTTGTGCGCCCCCGAGTTCCAGACAACTGCGCATCCGTCCGGGCGTCCAGGGGTTGCGCCGGGGTTGTCTCCCGCGCGCCCCCGTATGCGCCGGGCCCGCTCCCTGGAGCGCCGTTCCAGGGTGCCCCGGCCCGACCAGTTTCGCCATGGCAAGAGCGTCACCTGCGCCTCCCGCCGCCGAGCCCCGCGTGGAGAACCCCTACGGTGGGGCATACGGCCCTCTTTCGCGACGGCGCACGCACGAACCCGCCCCCGGGCCGGCCGCGCGGGCAGGGGAGATCACCCGTACCATCGCGGCCGTGATCACCGTCCCGGGATACGACCGCACTACGCCGTGCGGCGTACGCGGGGGTACGTACCGGCTTGGTAGCCGCTGGGCGCCTTCTCCGCAGATCGGCGCACCCGGCCCTCGGCATAACCCATGACCAGAAACTGACTGGTACGTGCAAATTATTTGGGATGCCCCGGAATCGGAACACTGGGCCTGTCCGGCTCGTTGTCACGACGTGAGCACGACACCGCCTGTTCTCGCCGCCGAACTGGCGCTCGCGTGGGCCGATATTCAACGGCACCACCCCGAGCTGCCGGATCTGGCCGCGCCCGAATCCCTGATCGGGGAGTCCTCGTCCGCCTGTGGCGCGGAGCTCTCCTTCGAACGGCTGCTCCACGAGGCAGTCCACGGCATCGCCGCCGCCCGCGGCATCCGCGACACCTCCCGCGCAGGCCGCTACCACAACCGCCGGTTCCTGACGATCGCCGAGGAGCTGGGCCTGGACCACGTCGACGAACCGCATCCCAGCAGCGGCTTCTCCCTGGTCACGCTCAACCCCGAGGCCAGGAGGCGCTACCGCCCCACCATCGAACGACTGGCCAGGGCCCTCAAGGCGCACACCGCCGCCACGGCCACCGACACCACCCGCAGTTTCCGCGGCCCCGCGGCCCGGCACGGCTCCTCCGGAGGCGGCGTCCGCGTCAAGGCCGTCTGCGACTGCGGACGCAATGTCCGAGTCGTCCCCTCAGTGCTCGCCCAGGCGCCGATCGTGTGCGGCGGCTGCGGCAAGCCCTTCCGTATCCCCGAGGTGGCCGCGGTCGGCTGACTCCGGGGCGTGTGGCACAATGGCTAGCTGTACTCGACAGTCGCATAGGACCCCTCTCTCCTCCGGCTGACGCGTCCATCGGGCATACCGAGTACCGCAACCCCACGTGGCATCCCGTTGTGCCCCACCACGTCAAGACCAGGAGACACCACTTCCGTGGCAGTCAAGATCAAGCTGAAGCGTCTGGGCAAGATCCGCGCGCCTCACTACCGCATCGTCATCGCCGACTCCCGTACCCGCCGTGACGGCCGGGCCATCGAGGAGATCGGCCTGTACCACCCGGTGCAGAACCCCTCGCGCATCGAGGTCGACTCCGAGCGTGTCCAGTACTGGCTGGGTGTCGGCGCGCAGCCGACCGAGCCCGTCATGGCCATCCTCAAGGTCACCGGCGACTGGCAGAAGTTCAAGGGCCTGCCCGCCCCGGCGCCCATGAAGGTCGCCGAGCCGAAGGCCGACAAGCGCGCCCTCTTCGAGGCCGCTGCCAAGGCTTCCGGCGACGAGCCCAAGGGTGAGGCCATCACCCCGAAGGCGAAGAAGGCTGACAAGAAGGCGGACGAGGCTGCTGAGGCCGAGTCCACCTCCGAGTCGACCGAGGCCTGAGCATGCTCGAGGAAGCCCTCGAGCACCTCGTCAAGGGCATCGTCGACAACCCCGATGACGTGCAGGTAGCCTCGCGCACCCTGCGCCGCGGGCGTGTGCTCGAGGTGCGGGTCCACCCCGACGACCTCGGCAAGGTGATCGGCCGCAACGGCCGTACCGCCCGCGCGCTGCGGACCGTCGTGGGCGCCATCGGCGGCCGAGGCATCCGCGTCGACCTCGTCGACGTGGACCAGGTCCGCTGAGCATCGATACACCGGCACGGGCCGGGGAGGGCTACGGCCCACCCCGGCCCGTTGTCGTCGCCGCATGAGAAAAGGAAAGCCACAGTGCAGCTGGTAGTCGCGCGGATCGGCCGCGCCCACGGCATCAAGGGCGAGGTCACCGTAGAGGTGCGCACCGACGAGCCGGAGCTGCGGCTCGGGCCCGGAGCCGTCCTCGCCACGGAACCCTCCTCCGTGGGACCGCTCACCATCGCGACCGGCCGGGTCCACAGCGGCCGGCTGCTGCTGCGCTTCGAAGGCGTCCAGGACCGCACGGCCGCCGAAGCGCTGCGCAACACCCTGCTGATCGCGGAGGTCGACCCCGAGGAGGTCCCCGAGGACCCCGAGGAGTTCTACGACCACCAGCTGATCGACCTCGACGTCGTCACCCGCGACGGCGCCGTCGTCGGCCGCATCTCCGAGGTCTCCCACCTGCCGTACCAGGACCTGCTGATCGTCAAGCGGCCCGACGGCAGCGACGTCATGGTCCCGTTCGTCAGCGAGATCGTGCCGGAGATCGACCTGGAGGAGCAGCGCGCCGTCATCGACCCGCCGCCCGGCCTCCTCGACGACAGCCAGGCCGAGGTCGCCGCCGGCCGCGAGGACACCTGATGCGGCTCGACGTCGTCACGATCTTCCCTGAATACCTCGAACCGCTGAACGTCTCCCTCGTCGGCAAGGCCCGCGCCCGCGGACAGCTCGACGTGCGCATCCACGACCTGCGGAACTGGGCGCACGACAAGCACAACACCGTCGACGACACCCCCTACGGCGGCGGCCCCGGCATGGTCATGAAGCCCGAGCCCTGGGGCGAGGCGCTCGACGAGGTGCTCGCCTCCGGAGACGGCGAACCGGTGATCGTCGTGCCCACCCCCAGCGGGGAGCCCTTCACCCAGCAGCTCGCCGTGGAACTCTCCGCCAAGCCCTGGCTGGTGTTCACCCCGGCCCGCTACGAAGGCATCGACCGCCGCGTCGTCGAGGAGTACGGCTCCCGCCTCGACGTCCGCGAGGTCTCCATCGGCGACTACGTCCTGGCCGGCGGCGAGGCCCCGGTCCTGGTCATGGTCGAGGCGATCGCCCGACTGCTGCCCGGCGTCCTCGGCAACGCCGCCTCCCACCAGGACGACTCCTTCGCCCCCGGAGCGATGGCCGACCTCCTGGAGGGCCCCGTCTACACCAAGCCCCCGGAGTGGCGCGGCCGCGGCATCCCCGACGTGCTGGTCAGCGGGCACCACGGCAAGATCGCCCGCTGGCGACGCGACGAGGCCTTCCGCCGCACCGACCTCAACCGCCCCGATCTGATCGAGCGCGCCGACCCCACCGCGTTCGACAAGCATGACCGCGCGATCCTCGCCGCCCTCGGCTGGTCCGCCCGTGACGACGGCCGATTTGGGCGTACGAGTGACGGCGTGGAAGAATAGGCCGCTGCTGTGTGCGTCCGGCGCGCGCCCCTGCCACAGGGGGAACGACGCCCGCCCGACGGAACGGCATCCGAAACATCATCCCGATATCCCGTTGATGACCTGTGGCATCAGCGAAGAAAGCAGTAGGTCATGAACCTTCTCGACTCCGTCGACTCCGCGTCGCTGCGCACCGACGTCCCGGCCTTCCGCCCGGGTGACACCGTCAACGTCCACGTCCGCGTCATCGAGGGCAACCGCTCCCGTGTGCAGCAGTTCAAGGGCGTTGTCATCCGCCGTCAGGGCGCCGGCGTGCGCGAGACCTTCACGGTCCGCAAGGTCAGCTTCTCCGTCGGCGTGGAGCGCACCTTCCCGGTGCACACCCCGATCGTCGAGAAGATCGAGGTCGTGACCCGCGGTGACGTCCGTCGCGCCAAGCTGTACTTCCTCCGTGAGCTCCGCGGCAAGGCCGCGAAGATCAAGGAGAAGCGCGACAACTGAGTCGTGCCGCTCCGGACCGCGATTTTTTGCGCCGGAGCAACGCAAAGCCAAGCTCACGTCCGAGGTCCGGACCCGGCCGGATAGGCTCAGGGCCCGATGGACAACGACGCACAGCTCTCGGAGCGCGACCGCTCTCCCGCCCCCGACAAGGGGCCGGAGCAGAGGTCGCGCTCCGCGCGTTTTCTCGCCGGCCCCGCCCGGCTCCGGCAGCGGCCGGCCACCCTCCTCGTCCTCTGCGCGGCCTTCCTCCTGCTGCTCAGCGCCTTCGTCGCGCAGCCGTTCCTGATCCCCAGCTCCTCCATGGAGAACACCCTGCGGATCGGCGACCGGGTGCTGGTCAACAAGCTGGCGTACGGATTCGGCGGTGACCCGCGGCGGGGCGATGTGGTGGTGTTCGACGGCACGGGGTCTTTCGTTCACAGGGAGCCGGGGGAGAATCCCGTCACGGCGCTGCTGCGCGGTGCCGGCGCGGCGCTGGGCCTGGCCCGGCCCGCTGAGACCGACTACGTCAAGCGCGTGATCGGGGTCGGCGGCGACCGTGTGACCTGCTGCGACAAACGGGGGCGGATCGAAGTGAACGGTGAGCCCGTGGCCGAGGGCTATCTCTACCCGGGGAACGCACCCTCCTCGGTGGAGTTCGACATCGAGGTGCCGGAGGGGAAGCTGTGGGTGATGGGCGACCACCGCGCCAGATCCCGCGACTCCCGCGACCACCTCGGTGAGGCGGGCGGGGGCACCGTCCCCGTCGACAAGGTGATCGGCCGGGCGGACTGGATCACCTGGCCGGTCGGCCGCTGGACCACCCTCGACCGGCCGCGGGCCTTCGACGACATACCGGCCCCGGCAGGCCCCCATGGGTAATCGGGGGCGGCCCCGTCACGGGCAGCAGAACAGCACAGGAACCCGCCACGGCAAAGGAGAGCCCGCAGAGGCCGTGGAGCCCGCAGACGGCCGTGGAGGCCGCCAGGCGACCGGCGGGCGGGCCGAGCGACGACGGCAGGCGAAGCGCATCAAGCGCCGCAGGCAACGCTCCTACATCAAGGAAATCCCCATCCTCATCGGGGTGGCGCTGGCCATCGCGCTGGTGCTGAAGACCTTCCTTGTGCAGGCGTTCGTGATTCCGTCGGGCTCCATGGAGCAGACGATCAAAATCGGCGACCGGGTTCTCGTCGACAAACTCACGCCGTGGTTCGGCTCGAAGCCGGAGCGCGGCGAGGTCGTCGTCTTCAAGGACCCGGGAGGCTGGCTCAAGGGCGAGCAGGCGCAAACCGCTGAAGACGGACCGGGCGTGAAGCAGTTCAAGGAATTCATGACCTTCATCGGGCTGCTGCCGTCCGCCGATGAACAGGACCTCATCAAACGCGTCGTCGGAGTGGGCGGCGACACCGTCAAATGCTGCGACAAGCAGAACCGCGTGACGGTCAACGGAACCCCGCTCACCGAACCGTACGTCCACCCCGGAAATCCGCCGTCCACGCTGAAATTCACCGTGAACGTTCCCACCGGGCGGATCTTCGTGATGGGTGACCACCGTTCCGACTCCGCGGATTCGCGCTTCCACCTCGACGAGCCGTACCGTGGCACGGTCTCGGAGGAAAATGTCGTCGGCCGCGCCGTGGTGATCGCCTGGCCGTTCAGTCACTGGCGGCAACTCGAAGAACCCGACACCTTCTCAACCGTGCACGACTCGCCGGGCGCCAGGGCGTCCGGAGTCGGTGCGCCACATAGGGTGTCCTCCGAGACTTTGGCCGTACTCCCGACCCCTGCGGAACTCCCGCTCGTTATGGGAGTGGTGGGCCTGCACCGGTTGACGGGCGGGCGAGAGCGTGGAGTAAGGAGCAGATGTGGGGGACTTGGCGGTCGGCGCGCGGTCCGGAACCGAAGAGCCCGAGGAGCCGGCAGGGCACGGTGAAATTCCGCAGGCGGCGACGAGTTCCGTGCATCAGTCGCAGGCGCAGCAGTCAGCAAGGACGGACCGGTCGGCGGCCGAGGAGGAGAGCGGCAGCATGACGACGGGGAAAAAGCCGCGCGCCTTCTGGAAAGAGCTACCGATTCTCATCGGTATCGCGCTGATCCTCGCGCTGCTGATCAAGACGTTCCTGGTGCAGGCGTTCTCCATTCCGTCCGACTCCATGCAGGACACCCTGCAACGCGGCGACCGGGTCCTCGTCGACAAACTGACACCGTGGTTCGGCTCGAAGCCGGAGCGCGGCGAGGTCGTCGTCTTCCACGACCCGGGCGGCTGGCTCAACGAAGCACCCACCCCCGAGCCGAACCCCGTGCAAAAGGTCCTCAGCTTCATCGGGCTGATGCCGTCGGCCGAGGAGAAAGACCTGATCAAGCGGGTGATCGCGGTCGGCGGGGACACCGTCGAGTGTCACGGCACCGGCCCGGTGAAGGTCAACGGCAAGGCCCTCAAGGAGGACTCCTACGTCTTCCCGGGCGCCACCCCCTGCGGCGACCGGGAGTTCGGCCCGATCCACGTCCCCAAGGACCGGATCTGGGTCATGGGCGATCACCGCGACGACTCCCTCGACTCCCGCTACCACCAGAACCTCCCGGGCAACGGCACCGTCTCGGTGGACGAGGTCGTCGGCCGCGCCTTCACCATCGCCTGGCCCATCAACCGCTGGTCGACGCTGCCGGTGCCGGACACCTTCGACCAGCCGGGGATCAACAAGGCGATGGCGGCGGCGCCGGCCGCGCTGGGGCTCGCCGGAGCGGTGCCGATCGTGCTGTGGCGCCGCAGGAGGCTGACCGCGGAACGTACCCCCAGGTAGGGTGCCGTCCCAGATCTTCGACGCGGGCCGGTCCCGCGGGGTGGGAGCGCTGGGATGAGCAGCAGTACGGAACGCAGGACCGACGGCCGCGGCCGGACCAAGGGCAGTGTGCTGTCCGGTCTGGCCGTGGCCGTCGGCTGTGCGCTGTTCCTGGGCGGCTTCGTATGGGGGGCACTGATCTACCGCCCGTATACGGTTCCGACCGACTCGATGGCACCGACGATCGCGGCCGGGGCCCGGGTCCTGGCCGAACGGGTCGAGGGCTCCGAGATACGCCGCGGCGACGTCGTCGTCTTCAAGGACTCGGTGTGGGGCGACCTGCCGATGGTCAAGCGCGTCGTCGGCGTCGGGGGCGACAAGGTCTCCTGCTGCACCAAGGAAGGCCGTCTGACCGTCAACGGCATTCCGGTCGAGGAACCGTATCTGCAGAGCGACGGGCCCGCCTCACCCACCGGCTTCAAGGCAAAGGTCCCCACCGGCCAGCTCTTCCTGCTCGGCGACCACCGCAGCGACTCCCTCGACTCCCGCGTCCACCTCACGGACGGTGACCACGGCTCAGTGCCGCGCAGCGCCGTGAGCGCCCGTGTGGACGCCCGTGCCTGGCCGATCGGCAGCGTCGGCATGATGGACCGCCCGGCGGCCTTCTCCGAGCTGCCCGGCGGCACCTCACAGCCCGGCCCGCTGCGGCCCATCACCTACGCCGTCATCGCCGGCACCGTCCTCATCCTCGGCGGCGCCGCCCACGGGCCCCTCACCCGGCGCAAGGGCAGCGCCCGTGCCTGACCGCGACGAGGCGGCCCGTCGCGACGAGGCAGCCGAGCGTGACGAGGCGGCTGACCGAGGCGAGACGGCCGCCGACCGGCCGACCGAGGTGCGCCAGGTCTCCCGCGTCGTGCTGCTCGATCCCGACAACCGGATCCTGCTCCTGCACGGCTTCGAACCGGCCCGTCCCACCGAGACCTGGTGGTTCACCCCCGGCGGCGGCGTGGAAGGCACCGAGACCCGCGAAGAGGCGGCGCGCCGCGAACTCGCCGAGGAGACCGGCATCACCCGGGCAGCCCTCGGCCCCGTCCTGTGGAAACGCCGCTGCTCCTTCCCCTTCGACGGACGTCAATGGGAGCAGGACGAGTGGTATTACCTGGGGCGGACGGACCGGACTGCGACCGACACCAGCGGGCAGACGGACCTGGAGCGACGCAGCGTCTCGGGACTGAGGTGGTGGACTTTCGAGGAACTGTCCGCGTCGCATGAGACGGTGTATCCGACCAGACTCGCCGAGCTGCTGCGCACGCTGCTCGACGAAGGGCCCCCCAGTGCGCCGGTGCTCCTGGAGACCGAGAGGGTCTGACGCACAATAGGGGGACGCACGGCTGAAGGGGATCTGCCATGAGCGCCGAGGACCTCGAGAAGTACGAGACCGAGATGGAGCTGAAGCTCTACCGGGAGTACCGCGACGTCGTCGGGCTGTTCAAGTACGTGATCGAGACCGAGCGACGTTTCTACCTCACCAACGATTACGAGATGCAGGTGCACTCGGTGCAGGGTGAGGTGTTCTTCGAGGTCTCGATGGCCGACGCCTGGGTCTGGGACATGTATCGCCCGGCGCGCTTCGTCAAGCAGGTGCGCGTCCTGACGTTCAAGGATGTGAATATCGAGGAGCTCAACAAGAGCGACCTCGATCTGCCGGGGAGCTGAGGGGCTCCCTCGGGACTCGGGGCCGCCGAGGCATGGGTTGCTCAGGGGCGTGGGCCTTTCTGGCCGGCCGGGCGTGCTGGGTGGCTGCGGATGGCCGGCTGTGGGCGCTGAGGGGCGGGCCGCGGGTTGTGCCTCGGGTGGGCGTGCCTGCGGCTGGTCTGAGCCCAAGGGTCGGCTGAGTCTCGTAAACCAGAGTTGGCTGCACGGCCCAGCCGGCTACGTGTGCGCCGCTGATCACCACTGTGGGTGACCGGGTTATCCACAGCTGAAGGGTTATCCACCAAGATCCAACAGCTTGGCGTGCAGGCGTCACTGTCGGTGCCGGAGGTGGTGCCGCATGAACGCCATGGAGGCAGGCCGGCAGGCCAGGTACGGAGCACAGGCCGCGGGAGGCATGCCCGGCCCGGACGGGGCCCCGAGCGCGTACGACAGCACAGGGACTCGGAGCGAGAGCGAGTCCGGCCGACACGGGGAAGGGTTCGGGCGCGGCGGGCCATCAGGCCGGGGAGTGCCCGGCGAAGGCGGAACGCCGGGCGGCGGTGGCGGCGGAGCGGCGCCCTTCGGGTGCACACCGCCGGGGCGCCGAACGCCACCTGGGGAGCCGGGCGGGGCGCAGCCCAGGACCCCAAGCCGAGGCCACGGCAGGACGCGCCCGGACCCGGCACAGGACCCCAGGAACGGGCCCGGATCCGCCCCCGGGCGCCGCCGTAACGCCGGGGCCCGCCGACCCGACGCCGAAAAACGCGTAGCGCCCCCACCGGGCAAGACCGACACAGCCGACTCCCACGCACCGGCCACCAAGCCGACCGACGCCCGGCGGGCCCTCGGACGCTACGGCGAAGACCTCGCCGTCCGACGCCTCATCCAGGCCGGCATGCGCATCCTGGAGCGCAACTGGCGCTGCCGCGACGGCGAGATCGACATCGTGGCCGCCGACGGCGACGCCCTCGTGATCTGCGAGGTCAAGACACGCCGCGCCGGCTGGTACGAGCACCCCATGGCAGCAGTTCGTCCCGAGAAGACCCAGCGCCTGCGCCTCCTGGCCGAACGCTGGCTGGAGCGGCACGGCGGGCCGCCGCCCGGCGGAGTGCGCATCGATGTCGTCGGCGTGCTGCTGCCCGCCCGCGGTGCCCCGGTCGTCGACCACGCACGGGGGGTGGCGTGATGGGCTTCGCCCGCACCTGCTCCGTCGCCCTCGTCGGCGTCGAAGGCGTCGTGGTCGAGGTCCAGGCCGACCTCGAACCAGGCGTCGCCGCCTTCACCCTCGTCGGACTCCCCGACAAGAGCCTCGTCGAGTCCAAGGACCGGGTACGCGCCGCGGTGGTGAACTCCGGAGCCGAATGGCCGCAGAAGAAGCTCACCGTCGGCCTCAGCCCGGCATCCGTCCCGAAAGGCGGCAGCGGCTTCGACCTCGCCGTGGCATGCGCCGTCCTCGGCGCCGCCGAGCGCCTCGACCCACGAGAACTGACCGACCTGATGATGATCGGCGAACTGGGCCTGGACGGCCGGGTCCGCCCCGTTCGGGGCGTGCTGCCCGCCGTCCTGGCCGCGGCCGACGCCGGATACCGCCAGGTCGTCGTACCGGAAAGGACCGTCGCCGAGGCATCACTCGTCCCCGGCATCTCCGTCCTCGGCGTCCGCAGCCTGCGTCAGCTCATCGCCGTCCTCACCGACGAACCGGTGCCCGAGGAGGACGACGCCCCGGGCGAAGGACGCCCCGACCCCCTGCTCGCCGGGCTCATCGTGCCCGGCACCGGCGCCGGCGCCGGCCTGCCCCCCGGTGACCGCACCCTCGACCTGTCGGACGTCGCGGGCCAGCACACCGCCCGCCGCGCCCTGGAGGTGGCCGCCGCGGGACGCCACCACATCTTCTTCAAAGGCCCACCCGGAGCCGGCAAAACCATGCTCGCCGAACGCCTACCCGGGCTGCTGCCACCCCTGTCACCCAAGGAATCCCTGGAGGTCACCGCCGTCCACTCGGTAGCCGGCACCCTTCCACCAGGGCAACCGCTCGTCGACCGCCCGCCCTACTGCGCCCCGCACCACTCCGCGACCATGGCCGCCCTCGTGGGCGGCGGCAGCGGACTGCCCCGCCCCGGCGCCGTATCGCTCGCCCACCACGGCGTCCTCTTCGTCGACGAAGCAGCCGAATGCAACGCACGCGTCCTGGACGCCCTGCGCCAGCCTCTGGAATCCGGACACGTCGTCGTGGCCCGCGCCGCGGGCATGATGCGCATGCCCGCACGCTTCCTCCTCACCCTCGCGGCCAACCCCTGCCCCTGTGGACGACACGGCACCATCGGCGGCGGCTGCGAATGCAGGCCGTCCTCGATCCGCCGCTACCGCGCCCGTCTGTCCGGACCCCTGATGGACCGCGTCGACCTACGCATCGCCGTGGAACCCGTCGCACGCTCCGAACTCATCGCCCTCGGCCGTGGCGCCGAATCCTCCGCGACAGTCGCCGAACGCGTACGCGCCGCCCGCGAACGCTCAGCGGCGCGCTTCGCCGACACCCCGTGGCGCACCAACAGCGAAGTGCCCGGCCACGAACTGAGAACCCGCTGGCAGGTCCAGCCCGGCGCACTCGCGCAAGTGGAACGCGACCTCGAATGTGGCCTGCTGACAGCACGTGGCCTCGACCGCGTCCTCCGCGTCGCCTGGACCGCGGCCGACCTCGCAGGCCGCGACCGCCCGACGACCGAAGACGTCAACTGGGCACTGGAACTCCGCACCGGCGTACGACGAGGAGCGGTGACGGCGACCGCCGGACCATGAGCGCACCTTGCGGGCCGCAGCGGCCGCTCAAGCCCACTGCCTGAGCGGTCACACGAACAGGGAATACACGCAGCCGCAACGGCCGCACGACGGGGGAGAGATGAGCGGGACCGACACATGGGGCTTCGCCACGGAGGAAGCCGACGACAGCACCCCACGCCGCCCGAGCGGCAGCGAGAGCGGAGGCGCGACGCATCGAACCGCACCGGAACGTGCTCCCCGTCCGCCAGACGCCCAGGAGCCGGTGCGCCACCAGCCCGACACGCCGCAGCGCACAGCCCGTGCGGCACTCACCCGCATCCTCGAACCAGGTGACGAGACCGCCGGTCGCTGGCTGCGCGAAATGGGTCCTGTGGCCCTGTGGCAGGCACTGTCCTCCCCCGACGCCGACCCGCCCAAAGACGCAGGCCGGGACAAGCTCGCCGGCCTCAGGCTCCGCGCCGAACGCACAGACCCCGCCGCGGACCTCGCCGCCGTCACCGCACTAGGTGGCCGCTTCCTCTGCCCGGGCGACGACGAATGGCCCGGACAACTCGACGACCTGGGCGACAGCCGCCCCATCGGCCTGTGGGTACGCGGACGTGCCAACCTCCGACTCTGGGCCTTGCGCTCGGTCTCCATCGTCGGCGCACGAGCCTGCACCGAGTACGGCGCCCATCTCGCCGCCACCCTGGCCGCGGGCCTGGCCGACCGCGGCTGGACGGTCGTCTCCGGCGCCGCATACGGCGTCGACGGAGCAGCCCACCGCGGAGCCATGGCCGCGAACGGCCCCACCATCGCCGTACTCGCCTCCGGCGTCGACTACGCCTACCCGCGAGGACACACCGAATTGATCGGACGGATCGCCGAACAAGGAATCCTGCTGGCCGAGTTACCGCCCGGAGACCACCCCACCCGCAGCCGCTTCGTCCAACGCAACCGCGTCATCGCCGCACTCACCAGAGGAACCGTCGTCGTCGAAGCCGAACTCCGCAGCGGCTCCCTCGTCACCGCCCGACGCGCCATGGCAATGGGCCGCTACACCATGGGCATTCCCGGCCCCGTGACCAGCTCGCTGTCCGCCGGAGTCCATCAACTCCTCCGTGGCGAAGCAGCGGTGGTCACCGACGCCGACGATGTCGTCGAACTCGTCGGCAGCATCGGCGACCTCGCCCCCGAACGCCGGGGACCGACCCTCACCCGCGACCTGCTGGACCCCGTCGCGGCCCGCGTACTGGAAGCCCTGCCAGCGCGCGGCGGAACGGACACCGCCCACCTGGCACGCGAATCAGGCACCCCACGCGACCTCACGCAGGGCAAGCTCTTCGAGCTGCAGTCCCTCGGATTCGTTCAAAGGTGCGGTGACCGCTGGGAGTTGGCGCGACGCGCCGAGCACGCCGAAGGTTCCCGGCGAGGCGGTACTTGACCTGGGGCGAACGGGTGAAAGGGTGAGGGGAATGACCGCAGAATCCAGGTTTGCCTCGCTTCGGCATGCGGAGTCGATCCGTGGGGGCATAGCGACGTGGACGCAACCGGCCGACGGGGCCCCGTCGGCCACGTCACCGCATCCCGCCGCGCACCCCCCGGGAACACGCGTCCGACCTCTCGGCCGGCTGTCGCCACGCTGTACGAGGTGACGACGAGGTGCGGCTAGCGGAACGTATCTGCGCACGCCCGAACCCCCGATCCTCGCGCACCGCAACACATCGGTCACGCTACGCTCACAGGCAATCTCCCCTTCACGCACCCACCCACCACCGTCTCGGCAGAACGGCTCAAGGCGACGAATGCCCCAGCACACCTCCGGGTCTGACCGCGCGGCAGTACCACCCGCCGCGCGCGGCAGCGTGCGCCCCACCGCGCCCACTGCGCTCGACGAGTTGTGGCGCTCCTACAAGGCGTCGGGCGACGGACGACTGCGGGAGCAGCTGATCCTGCACTACTCACCCCTGGTCAAATACGTCGCAGGCCGGGTCAGCGTCGGACTACCACCCAACGTCGAACAGGCCGACTTCGTCTCCTCCGGAGTCTTCGGCCTGATCGACGCCATCGAAAAGTTCGAACCCGAACGCTCCATCAAATTCGAGACCTACGCCATCACCCGCATCCGCGGCGCGATGATCGACGAACTGCGCGCCCTGGACTGGATCCCGCGCTCCGTACGACAAAAGGCCCGCGCCGTCGAACGCGCCTACGCCACCCTCGAAGCGCAGCTGCGCCGCACCCCATCGGAGGCGGAAGTCGCCCACGAGATGGGCATCGCCCTGGAGGATCTCCACGGCGTGTTCAGCCAGCTCTCCCTGGCGAACGTCGTCGCGCTCGAAGAACTCCTCCACGCCGGCGGCGAGGGCGGTGAACGGCTCAGCCTGATGGACACACTGGAGGACACGGCCGCCGACAACCCCGTCGAGATCGCCGAGGACCGAGAGCTGCGGCGTCTGCTGGCGCGGGCCATCAACACCCTCCCCGAGCGCGAGAAAACCGTGGTCACCCTCTACTACTACGAGGGCCTCACCCTCGCCGAGATCGGCAACGTACTCGGCGTCACGGAGAGCCGGGTCAGCCAGATCCACACCAAGTCCGTACTGCAGCTCAGAGCGAAACTCGCCGACGTCGGACGCTGATCCTCGGCACGGAGACACGACGCGGAGTGCCACGACGGGCCCGCCGTCCGTAGAGTGGTGGCGTGCCAAGGATTCGAGCGGCCTCTGTGGCCGAGCACCGGACGATGCAGCGCGGCGCCCTTCTGGACGCCGCCCGCACCCTGCTGTCCGAAGGCGGAACGGAAGCGCTGACCTTCCCCGCCCTCGCCGAGCGCACGGGACTCGCGCGCTCTTCCGTGTACGAGTACTTCCGCTCGCGTGCGGCGGTCGTCGAAGAACTGTGCGCCGTCGACTTCCCCGTATGGGCCGCCGAGGTCGAGGCGGCAATGGCGCGCGCGGACACGGCCGAGGCGAAGATCGAGGCGTACGTGCGCCGCCAGCTCGCGCTGGTCGGCGACCGACGACACCGAGCCGTCGTCGCCATCTCGGCCGGCGAACTGGACGCGGGCGCACGCGAGAAAATCCGCGCCGCCCACGGCGGACTCATCACGATGATCGTCGAAGCCCTGGCCGACCTCGGCCACGAGCAACCCCGCCTCGCGGCGATGCTGCTCCAAGGCATCGTCGACGCCGCAGTACGCCGCATCGAACTCGGCGCGGCGGAAGACCCCGACCAGATCACGGAGGCGGCGGTGGCCATGGTCCTCCGCGGCGTCCGAGGCTGACCGCAGCCTTGGGGGGCCTCCCCCGCCCCCACCCACCCCGCCTCCCGCCCGCCTCCACACTCGTTGGCCCG
>NZ_JBIRGO010000010.1:0-109556 GCF_044328065.1 Streptomyces sp. NPDC017993 | reverse complement strand
CCGCAGCCCGCAGCCCGCAGCCCGCAGCCCGCAGCCCGCAGCCCGCAGCCCGCAGCCCGCAGCCCGCAGCCCGCAGCCCGCAGCCCGCAGCCCGCAGCCCGCACGTCGTCGGCGTACGGTCGCCGGCCTGAGGCCCTGCTTGTCCGCGCCTTCGGCGGCCTCTGAGCGACGGCAGCCCGTAACTCTGGTCAGGTCCTATACCCCGGCCGAAGGGGCAGGGGCGGCAGCCCGTCGTATGGTCCCCGAGCTGCGGCCTCCACTCTTCCCTCGGTCACGGTTGCGCCCCGCGAACCGATAAGGCGACAAACGGCCGATGGCCCAGAGAGCCGCAGCCGTGAGGGCGACCGCCGCCAGCAGGGCAGCTTTCGTCGGCGTCCCTGCGGTTTCCGCCGTGTGGGCCGCCTCCTCGGATCGGGTGGGATCCGCGCGGCTCGGCGGGTGGGGGACGCCGAAGATCGGGAGCAAGCGCGAGTGGCCGCCGTGGAGCATTGACGGGGGGAGGAGTGAGAGCGGGTTCAAGTAATCCTTTCCGCGGCGTAGGCCCCAGTGGAGGCACGGTCCGCGGCAGTGAAAGGGGCCGCGCTGGAGGACGGCAACTGCTTGGCCCGCCCTGACGCGGGTGCCTTTCCGTACGGTCGCGCGCACCGGTTCATAGGTGGTGCGCAAGGGGGGATGGCCTGAGCGGGGCAGTTCGATGGTGAGGACTCCCCGGCCGGCGACCGTCCCGGCGAAGGTCACGTTGCCAGGCGCCGCTGCGCGGACCGGCACCCCGGCGGATGCCGAGAGATCCACTCCGCGGTGCCCTGCCGCCCACGGCGACGGAGGCGGCTCCCATCCCCGGACGACCGTGGGCCGCAAGCCTGCCGGTCCGTCGACCGGCCACGCTCGGTCCCCCGCCCTCGCCGCCCTCGCCTCCGGCGTCGAGGGGGCGTCGTCCTCCCGTACACGCTCTGCAGGTCTACCCGTGGCGGCAACCCTGGCAGTGGCAGTGGCAGTGGCAGTAGCCGAGGCCGTGGTCGTGGCAAGGACCGTGGTTGACGTCGGTGGCGGAGCGGAGCGATCGGTGGGGGTGGCTGATGCGCGCCCCGGCCCCGGCCCAGCCGCTATGAGCGCTGCACCCACCGCTACGACCGCCCAGGCACTCGCCGCGCGCGACGGAAAGAAGCAGCTGGATCCGTACCGGATGGGTTCAGGCGTAAGCGCGCACCCTTTCGCCCGCGTGGTTGTACCGGCGGGAGCCGGCGGGACGGCGGCCGCCGGACGCGGCCAGGCGCCGGGTAAAGGGCGGAAATGGCGGAAGTGGACGCCAGCCGCGCCGCTCCTGGCTCTCTTCGAACTGATCCCCGAGCCGCCTGCTCCGGACGCTCCGGATCCTTGGAAGACTGTGGTTGAGCTGGAATGTTGTTGCATGTCTTGACGGTGGCGTACTCCGCCGCGGCGTGGGGATCTTGGTCTCTTGCTGTGGAAAACCTGCCGACTGTGGACAACGGTGTCACCCGCCCGGGGCACGAAAAGGTGCGTGTCGCCCAGTGCATCCGCTGTCCCGTACACTTCTTGTGGCGATCCGGGTCACCGGGTCGACTTCGCACGCCCCGCCATCAGTGCACCAGTCCCTCTCGGGCAGCACGGTGGCCGCGCTCCTCGGTCCTCGGAAGGTTCCGCAAGGTTCCTTCCTCGGCAGGCGCGTAGGGACGTCAGGCACCGCGGCCGACCGGCCGCAGTGGAACCGAGTACAACAAGGAGTACGGCCATGGCCGTCGTCACGATGCGGGAGCTGCTGGAGAGCGGCGTCCACTTCGGGCACCAGACCCGGCGCTGGAACCCGAAGATGAAGCGCTTCATCTTCACCGAGCGCAACGGCATCTACATCATCGACCTGCTCCAGTCGCTGTCGTACATCGACCGCGCCTACGAGTTCGTCAAGGAGACCGTCGCCCACGGCGGCTCGGTCATGTTCGTCGGCACGAAGAAGCAGGCCCAGGAGGCCATTGCCGAGCAGGCGACCCGCGTGGGCATGCCCTACGTGAACCAGCGCTGGCTCGGCGGCATGCTGACCAACTTCTCGACCGTCTACAAGCGCCTGCAGCGCCTGAAGGAGCTCGAGCAGATCGACTTCGAGGATGTGGCCGCCTCCGGCCTCACCAAGAAGGAGCTCCTCGTCCTCTCCCGCGAGAAGGCCAAGCTGGAGAAGACCCTCGGCGGTATCCGCGAGATGCAGAAGGTGCCCAGCGCCGTCTGGATCGTGGACACCAAGAAGGAGCACATCGCCGTCGGCGAGGCGCGCAAGCTCAACATCCCGGTCGTCGCGATCCTCGACACCAACTGTGACCCCGACGAGGTCGACTACAAGATCCCGGGCAACGACGACGCGATCCGCTCCGTCACCCTGCTCACCCGCGTGATCGCCGACGCTGTCGCCGAGGGCCTCATCGCCCGTTCCGGTGCCGCGACCGGCGACCAGAAGCCCGGCGACAAGGCTGCCGCCGAGCCGCTGGCCGAGTGGGAGCGCGACCTGCTCGAGGGCGAGAAGAAGGCCGACTCCGAGGACGCGGCTGAGAAGCCCGCCGAGGCCGCTGCCGCCGAGGCGCCGGCTGCCGAGGCTGCCCCGGCCGCCGAGGCCGTCGAGGCCGAGAAGCCGGCGGCGGACGCCGAGCAGGCCTGACCTCAGTACCGGTTGAGGACGGCGGGGGCCGGCGCCACGAGCGCCGCCCCCGCCGTCCACCCGTAGATCTTTCGACTGTCGAGATTTCGAGAAGAGATTCACAGACCATGGCGAACTACACCGCCGCTGACGTCAAGAAGCTCCGCGAGCTCACCGGCGCCGGCATGATGGACTGCAAGAAGGCCCTGGACGAGGCCGACGGCAACGTCGACAAGGCCGTGGAGATCCTGCGCGTCAAGGGCCAGAAGGGCGTCGCCAAGCGCGAGAGCCGCTCGGCCGAGAACGGTGCCGTCGTCTCCCTGATCGCCGAGGACAAGTCCGCCGGCGTTCTGCTCGAGCTGAAGTGCGAGACGGACTTCGTCGCCAAGGGTGACAAGTTCCAGGCCGTCGCCAACACGCTCGCCGCGCACGTCGCCAAGACGAAGCCCGCCGACCTGGAGGCGCTGCTCGCCTCCGAGATCGAGGCCGGCAAGACCGTCCAGGCGTACGTGGACGAGGCCAACGCCACCCTCGGCGAGAAGATCGTCCTGGACCGCTTCGCGCAGTTCACCGACGGCTTCGTGGCCGCGTACATGCACCGCACCATGCCCGACCTCCCGCCGCAGGTCGGCGTCCTGGTCGAGCTGGACAAGGAGAACGCCGAGGTCGCCAAGGACGTCGCGCAGCACATCGCGGCCTTCGCGCCGAAGTTCCTGTCCAAGGACGACATCCCGGCCGACGTCGTCGAGAACGAGCGCCGCGTCGCCGAGGCCACCGCGAAGGAGGAGGGCAAGCCCGAGGCCGCCCTTCCGAAGATCGTCGAGGGTCGCGTCAACGGCTTCTTCAAGGAGAACACGCTGCTCGCGCAGCCGTTCGCCAAGGACAACAAGAAGACCGTCCAGAAGGTTCTGGACGAGGCCGGTGTCACGCTGAAGCGCTTCGCGCGCATCCGCGTCGGCGCCTGAGCCTGCCGCGAAGGCAGCGAATGACCTGCGACCCCGCTAGGGTCGTACGCAGTCGGCCGCTCACCGGCCGGCCGCAGATGTGACGAGGAGGCCATTGCCGCACAGGGATCTGACCCAGACCCACGGCAATGGCCTTCTTCGTATGTGCACGAGGAGAGCTCAATGAATCACGGTGCCGATGGCGCGGACACAGACAAAGCCGTTCACGGCGGCAGGCAACGGTTCCTGCTGAAGCTGTCGGGCGAGGCATTCGCCGGCGGCGGCGGACTGGGCGTCGACCCCGACGTCGTGCACGCCATGGCCCGCGAGATCGCCGCCGTGGTGCGTGAGGGATACGAGATCGCCATCGTGATCGGCGGCGGCAACTTCTTCCGCGGCGCCGAACTCCAGCAGCGCGGCATGGACCGGGCACGCTCCGACTACATGGGCATGCTCGGCACGGTCATGAATTGCCTGGCCCTCCAGGACTTCCTGGAGAAGGAGGGCATCGACTCCCGCGTCCAGACCGCCATCACCATGGGCCAGGTCGCGGAGCCGTACATCCCGCTGCGTGCGGTGCGCCACCTGGAGAAGGGCCGGGTCGTCATCTTCGGCGCCGGCATGGGCATGCCGTACTTCTCCACCGACACCACCGCCGCCCAGCGCGCCCTGGAGATCGACGCCGAGGCCATGCTGATGGGCAAGAACGGTGTGGACGGGGTCTACGACTCCGACCCCAAGAAGAACCCGGACGCGGTCAAGTTCGACGCCCTCGAATACGGCGAGGTCATCACCCGCGACCTGAAGATCGCCGATGCCACCGCCATCACCCTGTGCCGCGACAACAAGCTCCCGATCCTCGTCTTCGAACTGCTCGCCGAGGGCAACATCGCGCGCGCGGTGAAGGGTGAGAAGATCGGCACGCTCGTCAGCGATCAGGGCACCCGGGCCTGACGGCCCCAACTGCCGTGATTCCGTACGGGCATCGGCCTGTACGGGCGGCAACTCCCGGCCGGGGGAAGACCCCGGTTCGGGGATGGACAACCGCCTGCCGGTCGGACACCGTGCAGGAGAAGACGCGCGGCAGGGGCGAGGCTCTGCTTCTTACCGACAAGACCAGGAGCAAGTGGTGATCGAAGAGATCCTCCTCGAGGCCGAGGAGAAGATGGAGAAGGCCGTCGTGGTCGCCAAGGAGGACTTCGCCGCGATCCGCACCGGGCGTGCGCACCCGGCGATGTTCAACAAGATCGTGGCGGACTACTACGGCGCCTTGACGCCGATCAACCAGTTGGCGTCGTTCTCGGTTCCCGAACCGCGGATGGCCGTGGTGACCCCGTTCGACAAGAGCGCGATGCGCAACATCGAGCAGGCCATCCGCGACTCCGACCTCGGCGTCAACCCGAGCAACGACGGCAACATCATCCGTGTGACGTTCCCCGAACTCACCGAGGAGCGTCGCCGGGAGTACATCAAGGTCGCCAAGACCAAGGGCGAGGACGCGAAGATCTCGATCCGCAGCGTGCGCCGCAAGGCCAAGGAAACCCTCGACAAGCTCGTCAAGGACAAGGAGTCCGGCGAGGACGAGGTGCGCCGCGCGGAGAAGGAGCTCGACGACACCACCGCGAAGTACGTCGCGCAGGTGGACGAGCTGCTCAAGCACAAGGAATCCGAGCTCCTCGAGGTCTGATGAACGAGTCATCCTGGGGGACCCCGCCCGGCGCCGGTCGCTGGGGACCACCCGATCAGGGCCCGGCCGCCGCACTGCGCGGGGCGGCGCCCCCCGCCCCGGCGGGTCCCGTGCACGACGCGGGCGACGCGGCGCAGACTCGGCCCATGCCCATCGTGCCCGACGCAGGCGGACACCAGGACGACGACCGGGACCCCCGGGACATCCGGGACGACCGGGAGCACCGGGACGACCGGGGGGCTGCTCGGCTGAGCGGCCCCCTGTTCCGCGACGAAAAGCCGCAGGAGCCCATGCCCACCTCTTTCCCCGGTCCTTCCGGGCCCGAGAGCCCGCAGAACCGAGAGAAGCCGCAGAAGAAGAGCGCGGGCCGTAATCTGCGGGCCGCGATAGGGGTCGGCGTCGGCCTCGGTGTGGTCATCGCTGCCTCCCTCTTCTTCTACAAGCCCCTGTTCATCGGCGTGATAGCGATCGCCGTTGTCGTGGGCCTGTGGGAGCTGACCTCGCGGCTGGCCGAGCGCAAGGACATCCGCGTACCGCTGGTGCCGCTCGCGGTCGGCGGCACCGCCATGATCATCGCCGGGTATGTGCGGGGTGCCGAGGGTGCGTGGGTGGCGATGGCGCTCACCGCGCTGGCCGTCCTCGTCTGGCGGATGACGGACGCGCCCGAGAACTACCTGCGGGACGTCACCGCCGGAATCTTCGCGGCGTTCTACGTGCCGTTCCTCGCGACGTTCGTGGCCCTGATGCTCGCCGCCGAGGACGACGGCCCGCAGCGGGTGCTGACGTTCCTGCTGCTGACGGTCGTCAGCGACACCGGCGCGTACGCGGTCGGCTGGCGCTTCGGCAAGAACAAGCTCGCGCCGCGCATCAGCCCCGGCAAGACCCGCGAGGGACTCCTGGGCGCGGTGGCGTTCGCGATGGTCGCCGGCGCGCTGTGCATGGAGTTCCTGATCAACGACGGTGCCTGGTGGCAGGGCCTGCTGCTCGGCCTCGCGGTCGCGGCCAGCGCCACCCTCGGCGATCTCGGTGAATCCATGATCAAGCGCGACCTGGGGATCAAGGACATGGGCACCCTGCTGCCCGGCCACGGCGGCATCATGGACCGCCTCGACTCCCTGCTGCCGACCGCCCCGGTCGTCTGGCTCCTGTTCGTCATCTTCGTGGGCTCCGGCTGACGGGACGGGCAGACAACCGGAAAGCAGCTGGAAACAGCAGGACAGAGCAGGAAGAGACCGCCCGAGCGATTCCGCCGGGCGGTTTCTCGTGGTTGCGGGCGGGGTGTGTCTTCCGCGCCGGGCCCTGCTTCGGGCGGGGGCGGGATAGCTGCCTGTAGGTCGGACGACCTGTGGAGGCACGGACGGACGCTCGTTCGCGGGGCGGATGCATGTCGGCGAACATCTCCGCAGGAAACAGCGCTCCACGGTGCTCGACCCCGAACGCGACCACACTCCTGGCCGGGCTCAACTCCCGGCACGTGGTCCACTCAACCGGCCCGAACCGTCTCCCCGACCCACTCCGCTTGAACCACGAAACGAGTCCGGCCCCACCGCGAGGTCATCAGGATCGAGGCGGACGAGATCCCGACACGGATCACACGCACAGAATTCCCCTTCGCTGAGGGCCTGCCAGCGAACATGAATGGTTGACTTATCGAGTTCCCGGTTTGGGAAGTCAAGTTGATTTTTCAAGTGATTCGGCGGGGGCGTTGGTGGGGAAAGCAGCGGGTGCATCTGCCAGAGAAGTTCGGCTTCTGGAGCGGTGGCTCAACCGGTTGTGTGTAGGTCGTCTTCGGATTGTCCGAGGCTGACCAATGGCCGCCCAACAAGGGCCCCAGCGGAACTGAGCTGCTGCCCGTCACGGGCGTCAATCTGCGACACTTGTAGAGGAATGCAAGCGCCGCAGCGCTGATAGCAGCGGTAGGCATCAGCCTCGCTGATCACGGTTAACCGGCCCCGCCGGACGAGGGTCGGGCGCCGTCCACGAGTGCTGTTGCGGCAGGCCACGAGAAAGCTGTGCGGCTCGTGGCGCCCTGCTCCCCGAAGAGGGGACACGAGCCCACACTGCATTCGGCCCTGGTACCCAAAGCGACACGACGGCTCGATCTCACCATCACGTGGGAGGCATGCGATGCCATTCATCGACATCAAGGTGATCGCGGGAGTGTTCACGCCCGAAGAGAAGCAGAAGATGGTCAAAGATGTCTCCGAGGCGTTGATCGCCATCGAAGGCGAGGCAATGCGACCGGTGACGCATGTCGCGATCACCGAAACACCCAGCGGCGAATGGGCAGTCGGTGGCCAGGCCCTGACAGCCGCAGACGTTCAGGCCAAGAGGGCGGGCTAGCCCAACCGGTAGGTGTCTTCGGGTTCCTGCCTGTCGCAAGGCAGCAGTACATCCCATCGCTGCTGCGGCTGGTCTCAGATTCGAGCAATGAGGGTCATGAAGGAACGCCGCTCGATGAAGTGGTCGAAGGCCGGCTGTACCTCGCCGTCCACCCGATCGACGCCGCAGATGTAGAGCTCGGGGCGGTTCGACAGCAGCTCGAAATCCCGCATGGCGTCCTCGAAGCGGCACAGCACGCCGGGCTCGGAGGCGGAGTCGATGATCAGCGAGTGGCTGTGCAGAGCGATGGGTGTCCGGCGAGCCCAGTCCACTACGGCTTCGTCCGAGACGTCGTCCAGTCCCAGTGAGCGGTGTGGCAGGTCTCGCCAGTCGATGCCACTACCTGCCCATGGCAGCGTGCTGAGGTACGCATGGAACTGAGTGGGCAGAAACGTGGGCTGTACCTCCGCACCATGCTTGCGGAGCCACGGTTCGATCTCATTGATGCGCATGATCGAGAGGCTAGGGCGACTTCCCCCGTCGTCCCACTGCCTCACGAGAGGTGATCCGCGGCGGCCGAGGCCCTGGGGGCGGCAGCAGCACCTCACGGCGACGGATGGCGTCCCGGGCCGTCCCTGGGCCGTGCGAGGTCGGCCACCGGCGGCAGAGGGCCTCACGGGGTGACCGGACCCACCTCGCTCCGGCCCGGGCCGGAGCGAGACGATCTGCCACACTGGACGGACCATGCCTGCACCCGGAGAACTCACCTTTGTCGCGCCGCGCGGGGCCAAGAAGCCGCCGCGGCACCTTGCCGATCTTGAACCTGTCGAGCGCCGTGAGGCGGTTGCCGCGATCGGTGAGAAGCCGTTTCGCGCCAAGCAGCTGTCGCAGCACTACTTCGCCCGTTATGCGCACGACCCGGCGCAGTGGACCGACATTCCGGCGGCGGCGCGCGAGAAGCTGGCGGCCGAGCTGCTGCCCGACCTGATGAACGTGGTGCGGCACATCTCGTGCGACGACGACACCACCCGCAAGACGCTGTGGAAGCTGCACGACGGCACGCTCGTCGAGTCCGTGCTGATGCGCTACCCGGACCGGGTCACCATGTGCATCTCCTCGCAGGCCGGCTGCGGCATGAACTGCCCGTTCTGCGCCACCGGCCAGGCGGGGCTGGACCGCAACCTCTCGACCGCCGAGATCGTGCACCAGATCGTCGACGGGATGCGGGCGCTGCGGGACGGCGAGGTGCCGGGCGGGCCGGCGCGGCTGTCGAACATCGTCTTCATGGGGATGGGCGAGCCGCTGGCCAACTACAAGCGGGTGGTCGGCGCCGTCCGGCGGCTGACGGACCCCGAGCCGGACGGGCTGGGCCTGTCCCAGCGGGGTATCACCGTTTCCACCGTCGGCCTGGTGCCGGCGATGCTGCGGTTCGCCGACGAGGGGTTCAAGTGCCGGCTCGCGGTGTCGCTGCACGCCCCGGACGACGAGCTGCGGGACGAGCTGGTGCCCGTCAACACCCGCTGGAAGGTCCGCGAGGTGCTGGACGCGGCCTGGGAGTACGCGGAGAAGTCCGGGCGTCGTATCTCCATCGAGTACGCGCTGATCCGGGACATCAATGACCAGGCGTGGCGCGGTGACCTGCTGGGACGGCTGCTCAAGGGCAAGCGCGTCCATGTCAACCTGATCCCGCTGAACCCGACGCCCGGCTCGAAGTGGACCGCCTCGCGGCCCGAGGACGAGCGGGCGTTCGTCCAGGCCATCGAGGCGCACGGCGTCCCGGTGACCGTGCGGGACACCCGTGGTCAGGAGATCGACGGGGCCTGCGGACAGCTCGCGGCCTCGGAACGCTGACCGCTCGCTGGTACCGTGTGATCGAACAAATGCACATTCCGACAGGGGAGCGCCACAGCGCTGAGAGTGCGGTCGCGTCGTAGTCATACGGTGCCCGCAGACCCTTGAACCTCGCCCGGGTCATTCCGGGTAGGAAGTTCGGTCGTCACTCATGCTGTTGCGCCCCGCCCCGGTCCGTCCGCCGTACGTCCTGCGACGTCTTCTGCGGTGGGCTCCGGGCGGGGCCGCGTCTCTTCCTGGCCAGCCAGGAGGAAATCAGTGAGCACCACCAGCAAGGTCATCGCGACCGCGCTCGCCGCCGCGGTCGGTATGACCGTCCTCGCCGGATGCGGCGGCTCGGACGGCGGCAGCGGGAGCGCCGCGGACGCCAAGACCGTGACGCTCGTCAGCCACGACTCCTTCAACGTGTCGAAGTCGGTGCTCGCCGCGTTCGAGAAGGAGAGCGGCTACAAGGTCAAGATGCTCAAGGGCGGCGATGCCGGGAAGGCCGTCAACCAGGCGATCCTGTCCAAGGACAACCCGCAGGGCGATGTGTTCTTCGGCATCGACAACACCCTGCTCTCGCGTGGCCTGGACGAGGGCATCTTCAGCCCGTACAAGGCCAAGGGCCTGGACAGCGTCCCGGGCGAGCTCCAGCTCGACAAGGCCGAGCACCGCGTCACCCCCCTCGACTACGGCGACATCTGCGTCAACTACGACCGCGCCTACTTCGAGAAGCACAAGATCGCGCCGCCGAAGAGCTTCGACGATCTGATCAAGCCCGAGTACAAGGGGCTGCTCCTGACGGAGAACGCCGCGACGTCCTCGCCGGGCCTCGCCTTCCAGCTCGGCACCATCGCGAAGTACGGCGCCGACGGCTGGCAGGACTACTGGAAGAAGCTCAAGGCCAACGGCGTCGAGGTCGTCGACGGCTGGGAGCAGGCGTACTACGAGCGGTTCACGGGCTCGGCCGCCGCCAAGGGCAAGGGCGACAAGCCGCTGGTGGTCTCCTACGCGTCCAGCCCGCCGGCCGAGGTCCTCGGCAAGAAGCCGCAGCCCGAGCAGGCGCCGACCGGCGTCGCGACCGGCACCTGCTTCCGCCAGGTCGAATTCGGCGGCCTGCTCAAGGGTGCGAAGAACGAGAAGGGCGGCAAGGCGCTGCTGGACTTCCTGCTGAGCAAGCAGTTCCAGGAGGACGTGCCGCTGCAGATGTTCGTCAACCCGGCCCGCAAGGACGCCGAGCTGCCGGAGCTGTTCACCAAGTACGGCGCGACGATCGACAAGCCGGCGACGCTCGCCCCGGAGAAGATCACCGAGAACCGCGAACAGTGGATCAAGCAGTGGTCCTCGCTCGTACTGAAGTAGCCCGTGGCCGGCGCGGGAACACCGCGCGGGGAACGGCGGTGCGGCTCGGCCTGATGGCCCTGCCGCTCGCCTTCTTCGCGCTGTTCTTCGCCTACCCCGTCGTCTCGATCGTCGGACGGGGGCTGAAGGACGGCGGGCAGTGGCAGCTCTCCCGGATCGGTGAGGTGCTCGGCGATCCGGACCTGCTGCACGTCCTGTGGTTCACCGTCTGGCAGGCGGCCGCCTCCACCGCGCTGACGCTGCTGATCGCGCTGCCCGGCGCGTATGTCTTCGCGCGCTTCGACTTCCCCGGCAAACAGCTGCTGCGGGCCGTCGTGATGGTGCCGTTCGTGCTGCCGACCGTGGTCGTCGGCTCGGCCTTCCTCGCCCTGGTCGGGCGCGGCGGCCTGCTGGACGACCTGTGGGGCGTACGGCTGGACACCTCGGTGTGGGCGATCCTGCTGGCGCACGTCTTCTTCAACTACGCGGTGGTCGTACGGACCGTCGGCGGCCTGTGGGGGCAGCTCGACCCCCGTCAGGAAGAGGCCGCCCGGGTGCTGGGCGCCGGACGGTTCGCGGCCTGGCGGCGGGTGACGCTGCCCGCGCTGGGGCCGGCCGTCGCGGCCGCCGCGCTGATGGTCTTCCTCTTCACCTTCACCTCCTTCGGGGTGGTGCAGATCCTGGGCGGGCCCACCTTCTCCACGCTGGAGGTGGAGATCTACCGGCAGACCGCCGACTTCCTGGACCTGCCGACCGCCGCGGTCCTCACCATGATCCAGTTCACCGCGGTCCTGGGCCTGCTGTCGCTGCACGCCTGGACGGTGCGCCGCCGGGAGTCCGCCCTGCGGCTCGTCGACGCGTCGCAGACCGCGCGCCGGCCGCGCGGCGCCGGCCAGTGGGCGCTGCTGTGGAGCACGCTCGCCGTCATCGCCGTCCTGCTCATCGCTCCGCTGCTGGTCCTCGCGGAGCGCTCGTTCGCCGGGCCGGACGGCTACAGCGCGGTCTTCTACGAGACGCTGGGATCGGCCGCGACCGCCGACAGCACCTTCGCTGTCCCCCCCCTCGAAGCGCTCTGGAACTCCCTCGCCTACGCGGCCGTCGCGACGTTGATCGCGCTGGTGGTCGGCGGTCTGGCGGCGGCCGCACTCACCCTCCCCGCATCGCGCGGCCGTGCGGCGGGCAAGGTCCCCACGGCCGGCCGGCTCGTCCGCGGGTTCGACGCGCTGCTGATGCTGCCGCTAGGGGTCTCGGCGGTGACCGTCGGCTTCGGATTCCTGATCACGCTCGACAGGCCGCCGCTCGACCTGCGCTCCTCGTGGTGGCTGGTGCCGCTCGCCCAGGCGCTGGTCGGGGTGCCGTTCGTGGTCCGGACGATGCTGCCCGTACTGCGGGCGGTGGACGGCCGGCTGCGGGAGGCGGCCGCGGTGCTCGGCGCCTCACCCTGGCGGGTGTGGCGCGAGGTGGACCTGCCGATGGTGCGGCGGGCGCTGCTGATCGCCGCCGGCTTCGCCTTCGCCGTATCGCTCGGCGAGTTCGGGGCCACGGTCTTCATCGCGCGGCCGGACCAGCCGACCCTGCCGGTGGCCGTCGCCCGGCTGCTGGGGCGGGCCGGCGAGCAGAACTACGGGCAGGCGATGGCCCTGTCGACCATCTTGATGGTGGTGTGCGCCTGCGCCCTGCTGGCCCTGGAGCGCCTCCGCCTCCGCCCCCGGCCCCGCACGGGCCCGGCCGGGGGAACCCCCATCGACCACACCGGGGAGTTCTAGATGACCGCACAGGACCTGGCCGCAGGTCGGGAGTTGCTGCAACTGGGCGGGGTGACCGTCCGGTTCGACACCTCCGGTGAGCGGCCCGCGCTGAACGCGGTGGATCTGGACGTCTCCGCCCACGAGATCGTGTGTGTCCTGGGGCCGAGCGGCAGCGGGAAGTCCACTCTGCTGCGGGTCGTCGCGGGACTGCAACAGGCCGACGCGGGGCGGGTGTTGCTGGAGGGGCGGGACCAGGCGGGAGTGCCCACGCACCGGCGCGGGGTCGGCATGATGTTCCAGGACCACCAGCTCTTCCCGCAGCGTGACGTCGCCGGCAATGTCGCCTTCGGGCTGCGGATGCGGCGTGCCTCGCGGGCCGACCAGGAGCGTACGGTCGCCGAACTGCTCGACCTCGTCGGGCTGCCGGGCGCCCAGCGGCGCGCCGTGGCCTCGCTGTCCGGCGGTGAACAGCAGCGCGTCGCTTTGGCCCGCGCGCTCGCCCCGCGCCCCCGGCTGCTGATGCTCGACGAGCCGCTCGGGCAGCTCGACCGCGGGCTGCGTGAGCGCCTGGTCGTCGAACTGCGGCGGCTCTTCAAGGAGTTGGGGACGACCGTGCTCGCCGTCACGCACGACCAGGGCGAGGCGTTCGCGCTCGCCGACCGGGTCGTGGTGATGCAGGACGGGCGCATCGCGCAGACCGGCACCCCGCTGGAGGTCTGGCAGCGGCCCGCAACCGCCTTCGTCGCCCGCTTCCTCGGCTTCGACAACGTGGTCGATGCGACGGTGCAGGGCGAGGCCGCCGCCACACCCTGGGGCAAGGTGCCGGTCCCGGACGGTACCCCGGACGGCCCGTGCCGCCTTCTCGTCCGCCCGGCCGGGGTGCGGCTGACTCCCGCCGAGGAGGGCCTGACCTGCACGGTCACGGCCCGTACATTCCGCGGCACCCATGTCGCCCTGCTGCTCCAGCCGGCCGGCGCGCCCTCGCTGGAGGCGGCGTGCGCGCTCCGGGACGCGCCGGAGAGCGGGGAGCGGGTGGGCGTCGCCTTCGCCGCGGAGGATGTCGTGGTGCTGGACGCCTCGGCGGAGTAGGGGAGCGGAGCGGGAGGGAGCCGGTTCGCGCCGGCTCGGGCCCGGCTCCTCCTCGGTGCGTTCCTTACGCGGAGCCGGTCCGGTCGCCGGCCAATGAGGGGGCGGGGCGACCCTCCTGCCCGGACCTCGCCTCCGCGCCGTCGCCGGCCACCGCTGCCGGTGCCGGCCCGTCGTCCTGCGACGAATCGCTCCCAGCTGTCCCCGCGGCCTGCCCCGCCGATTCGTCCCCGCTCACCGCACCGGGATCGGCCTCCGGCTCCCCGAACCAGGCGACCGCGACGGCACCGGCCACCGCCACCAGGAAGCCGAGGACGGCGACCCAGGCGAAGCCCGGGCGGGAGGAGTCCCCCAGCCACAGCACACCCAGGATGCCCGGCACCACGGTTTCGCCGACCACCAGCGCGGCGGTGGCGCCGTTGACCGAACCGATCTGCAGGGCGACGGTGTGCAGATACATCCCGCCGATGCCCGCGACGAGGATCGTGTAGAGGGCCGGATCCGCGAGGAGCGAGGACAGCTCGAAGGGATCCACGCCGTTCAGCACCCGGACGCCGACGCCGAGGGCGCCGAAGCCCAGGCCGGAGAGGAGGCCGGCGAGGATCGCGGCCCGGCTGCCGAGCAGGCGCACCAGCAGCGTGCCGCCGCCGATGAGCACGACGGAGGCGACCAGCAGCCACCAGTGGGTGGCGAGCGAGGCGTCGCCGCCGCCTTCGGAGCCCGCGGCGGTAGCCAGCAGCACCAGAGCGGAGCAGACCACGGCGATGGAGGTCCACTCGGCCCGGCTGAGCCGGATACCGAGGAGCTTGATGCCGAGCACCGCCGTGATCACCAGGTTGGCGCTGATCACGGTCTGGGACAGGAACAACGGCAGCAGCCGGGCGGCCAGCGCCCCCAGCGCGAAGCCGAGGAAGTCCAGCACCGTGCCCACCATGAATTCCCAGGTCACAGCAGCTTTTGCGGTGGACGACAGGCTGGGGCCGCCGTGCTGCGTGACGCCGCTGCCGGACGCGGCAGCGGCCTCCTGGCGGGCGGACCGCCGCGAACCCACCGCCTGCAGGACCGAACCCGTGCCGTAGCAGGCAGACGCCGCCACGGCCGTCAGAAGGCCGATGATCACCAAGAACTCCGTTCGCGCGCTGCCCGCAGGGCCGCTGCCTGCACGACCTTTTCCGCACCTGGTCAGGCAGACGCGCATTCCGGGACGTGCGTTGCCTCAGCGGGCAAAGATCCGCCGGACGGGTGACGAAAGCCGGTGGGGCGTCGCCGGTCCCGGCCGGGCGCTCAGGCCTCCGCCGCCGTCAGCCTGGCCAGCGCCTCCGGAGCCTCGTCCACGGAGTCCACCAGGGCGATCCGGGAGGCCATCGGGCGGCCCTCCGCGAGCGCCTGGAGCAACGGCCAGGTCGGCAGCCTCTCGGTCCAGTGCTCGCGGTTGACCAGCACCATGGGGGTCGGCTCGCCCCGCGAACCGTAGAAGTTGGGGGTGGCGTTGTCGAAGATCTCCTGCACGGTGCCGGCGGCTCCCGGCAGGAACACCACACCCGCGTTGGAATGCGCCAACAGCCCGTCCTCGCGCACCGCGTTGACGAAGTACTTCGCGATGTGCGAGGCGAAGGCGTTCGGCGGCTCGTGGCCGTAGAACCAGGTGGGGATGCCGATCGAGGTGCCGCCGCCCGGCCGGCTCCGGCGCACCGCGAAGGCGGCCCGCGCCCAGTCGGTGACCGAAGGCGTGAAGTGTGGGACCGCGCTCAGCAGTTCCAGCGCCGAGTCGAGCATGCCGTCCTCGAAGGGAGCGGCGTACGCACCGAGGTTCGCGGCCTCCATCGCGCCGGGGCCGCCGCCCGTCGCCACCGTCAGGCCGCCGCGGGAGAGTTCGCGGGCGAGGCGGGCCGCGCCGGCGTAGGCGGCGGAGTCCCGCTCCAGCGCGTGGCCGCCCATGATGCCCACCACGCGGGCACCGGCGAGCTGTTCGTGCAGGGCGTCGGAAATGGCGTCGTCGTGGACGCTGCGCAGCATCGAGGCGAAGACGTCGCCGTCCGACCTGGTCCGCCGGTACCAGTCGTAGGCGCGGGCGTCGGGAGTGGCTTCGTAGCCCTCGTTCGCCAGGCCCTCGAAGAGCTCGTCCGCGCCGTACAGCGTGCCGCGGTACGGATCGAACGGCAGGCCCGGTATGGGCGGGAAGACCAGGGCTCCGCCGGCGCGCACCTTCGCGGCGGCGTCCGGCTCCATGACGCAGCCGAGGAACACCGCGTCGGTGGTGTCCGTGCTGAGCAGCGCGAAGCCACGGTCCGTCAGATCCAGTGACTGGAGGCGGTATCCCGCGAGACTTCCCGAGGCGACGACCCGGTCGAACTCCGCGAGGGACTCGATCTCGGTGTCGTGGTCGTGGGCACTGCGGGGCGCTGGGGACTCTGCATTCGACGGCACGCCCGTCATCGTAGGCGGGCGGTGATCGCGTCGGCGGAGAGGGCCCCGGGGCGCCCCGTGGCGGCGGGCCGAGACCCCTCTCACGGGCCGAGAGCGGATCGCACCCCGCCGGCGGCCCGCGGCCGGGCCCCGGGCGAGGCCCGGCTCAGTGCACCAGCGGAAGCGTGGCGGTCTCGGCGACGACCCAGGTCAGCGGGCCGAGCACGATCACCAGAGCCGAGGTGCGCAGCGCCGCGGCACGGTAGAGCACGGAGGCCGGGGCGCCGAGCCGGCGCAGGGCGGCCGTGGTGTGCGCGCGGGCCGCGCGGGATTCCACCGCCGCGGTGAGCGCGCTGGCCGCGACACAGGCGAGGACGACGACCGCCCCGATGGCGGTCAGCGGCCCGAAGGGCGAGGTCGGGGAGGCGTCGTACACCTTCGCCGCCGCGTACGTGCCGGAGCCGACGGCGCACACCACGCCGAGGGGGCGACCGATGCGCTGCGACTCCTGCTGGAGCACCCGGCCGGACAGCAGACGCAGGCTTCCGGGCCGGCCCGCGCACAGCAGCCGGCCGCAGACATGCACCAGGCCGGGGCCCGACAGCACCAGGCCACAGGCCGACAGCGCCCAGCCGGCCAGCACGCCCGGGGGGCTGCCGATCAGCCGGCCGGGGAGCGGCAGCAGCCCGCCGGACGAGACGGTGCCGCGGCTGGCATACGCCTCGATCGCCAGGCCTGCCGCCGTCAGCGCGATGCCCCACGGCAGCGCGGTCGGGGTGTCCACCCGGGTGCGGTGGTCGCCGTGGCGGGAGTCGCCCCCGGCGCGGGGGCGCAGCGAGAAGGCGGTCGCGCCGGCCGCGGTCAGCGGTACGACCGCCAGCAGCATCAGCGCGCCGACGAGTGGCACCGAGTGTCCGGCGCCCAGCAGGTCGGCGTCGAGGGCGGTGGTGGGCGGGCCGCCGAGGTCGCCGCGGAGCCGGAAGAAGACGGCCAGGGAGACCAGGACGCCGAGCAGGCCGGTGAGCGCGGTGGAGGACGCGGCGATCAGGGCGAGCCGGATCGGTCCCAGCCCGGCGGCGGCCATGCCGCGCTGGAGCCGGGCGGCGGGGTCCGAGCGGGCCACCGACATGGCGAGCTGCGCGGTGGCGGCGAGCGGGGCCGCGCACCACAGCAGCCGCACCAGAGAATCGCCGGCGGTCGTCGGGTGGCCGGCGGCGTGGCCGACGGTGGCCAGCAGCAGGAAACCCGTACCGGCCGCCGCGGCGGCCACGAAGAGACGGCGCAGCTGGACGAGCGGGCGGGAGCCGCGAGCTAGACGGAGAGCGAGCACGCTGCCCTGCTTTCCTCGTCGGAGGAGCCAGCGGTGGCGGGCGAGGCGTCCGACCGGCAGCCGTCGAGGAGGGCGATGGACCGGTCGGCGAGCGTGGCGGTGTCGGGGTCGTGCGTGGCCAGCAGCACGGTGATCTGGTGCGAGCGGGCGGCGGTGGTGAGGGTGCGCAGGACCTGGGTGCCGTCCGAGTGGTGCAACGGGGCGGTCGGCTCGTCGGCGAACAGCACCTGGGGCGTGGTGGTCAGGGCACGGGCGATGGCGACGCGCTGGCGCTGTGACTGGTCGAGCTGGGAGGGGCGGCGGCGGGCGCACATGCCGACGTCGAGGCGGTCCAGCCATTCGACGGCGGCGTGCTTGGCGCTGCGGTGGCCCGCTCCGCGGAGCAGCAGCGGCAGGGCGGCGTTCTCCCAGGCGGTGAGCTCGGGGACGAGATGCGGTTCGGTGTCGATCCAGCCGAACCGGTCCAGGCGGAGCCGTTCGCGGCTGAGCGAGGAGAGCGAGTGGACGGGGGAGCCGTTGAACCACACCTCGCCCTCGGTCGGGCGGAGTTGGCCGGAGAGGCACTTCAGGAGCGTGGTCTTGCCGCACCCCCGCGGACCGGTCACGGCGAGGATCTCGCCCTCCTGGACGCCGAGGGAGACTCCGGCGAGAGCGGTGGTGCCGCGGTAGGCGTGGTGCAGGCCGCGGGCCCAGAGAACGTCGTTGTCAGGCGGGGCCACCATCTGCGCACCTCTTGCTTGTTCGCGTCGACTCGTTCCCCTGTCCGGGTGAACGACCATGGAGGGTATCGGTCACTGGCACGGTAAGTAGTGGTGACCCCTCGCAATCGCCCCTGGGCACGCAGAACGGCTCGAATTCACTCGTATGGCTTCAATTGAGTGAATCCGAGCCGTGCTTATTCAGTTGTGCGCTATCGAACTGGGAGCCGGTGCGACGGTCAGAGCTTGGTCCACGCCTCGGTGAGGACGGAACGCAGGATCTGCTCGATCTCGTCGAAGACCGTCTGGTCGGCGATCAGCGGCGGGGCGAGCTGGATGACCGGGTCGCCACGGTCGTCGGCGCGGCAGTACAGACCGTTGTCGTACAGCGCCTTGGAGAGGAAGCCGTACAGGACGCGCTCGGTCTCCTCGTCGCTGAAGGACTCCTTGGTGACCTTGTCCTTGACGAGCTCGATGCCGTAGAAGAAGCCGTTGCCGCGGACGTCGCCGACGATCGGGAGATCGTGCAGCTTCTCCAGGGTGCTCTTGAAGGCGCCTTCGTTGTCGAGGACGTGCTTGTTGAGGCCCTCGCGCTCGAAGATGTCGAGGTTGGCGACACCGACCGCCGCGGAGACCGGGTGGCCGCCGAAGGTGTAGCCGTGCAGGAAGGTGTTGTCACCCTTGTAGAACGGCTCGGCCAGGCGGTCGGAGACGATGCAGGCACCGATCGGGGAGTAGCCCGAGGTCATGCCCTTGGCGCAGGTGATCATGTCGGGCACGTAGCCGAACTTGTCACAGGCGAACGTCGTGCCGAGACGGCCGAAGGCGCAGATCGTCTCGTCGGAGACGAGGAGCACGTCGTACTGGTCGCAGATCTCGCGGACCCGCTGGAAGTAGCCGGGCGGCGGCGGGAAGCAGCCACCGGCGTTCTGCACCGGCTCCAGGAAGACCGCGGCCACGGTCTCGGGGCCCTCGAAGAGGATCTGCTGCTCGATCTGGTCGGCGGCCCAGCGGCCGAAGGCCTCGGGGTCGTCGCCGTGGATCGGGGCGCGGTAGATGTTGGTGTTCGGCACCTTGTGCGCGCCGGGGACCAGCGGCTCGAAGGGTGCCTTCAGGGCCGGCAGCCCGGTGATGGACAGGGCGCCCTGCGGGGTGCCGTGGTAGGCCACCGCGCGGGAAATCACCTTGTGCTTCATCGGCTTGCCGGTGAGCTTGAAGTACTGCTTGGCCAGCTTCCAGGCGGTCTCCACGGCCTCGCCGCCACCGGTGGTGAAGAAGACCTTGTTCAGGTCGCCGGGGGCCTCGCCCGCCAGGCGCTCGGCGAGCTCCACGGCCTTGGGGTGCGCGTAGGACCAGATGGGGAAGAAGGCCAGTTCCTGCGCCTGCTTGTAGGCGGTCTCGGCGAGCTCCACCCGTCCGTGGCCGGCGTTGACCACGAAGAGGCCCGCGAGGCCGTCGATGTAGCGCTTGCCCTTGTCGTCGTAGATGTTGGTGCCCTCACCACGCACGATGGTGGGCACGGGGGCATTCTCGTACGACGACATGCGGGTGAAGTGCATCCACAGGTGGTCGTATGCCGTCTTGGAGAGGTCGCCGCTCATGTCTATCTCGTTCCCCAGGTGTAGGTCTGCTTCCGGAGCTTGAGGTAAACGAAGCTCTCGGTGGTCCGGACGCCGGGCAGCGTGCGGATTCGCTTGTTGATCATTTCCAGGAGGTGGTCGTCGTCCTCGCAGACGATCTCGATGAGGAGATCGAAGGAGCCTGCGGTCATGACGACGTATTCCACCTCCTCCATGGTCGTCAGGGCGTCGGCCACGGGATCGAGGTCGCCCTCGACGTTGATGCCGACCATTGCCTGCCGTCGGAATCCGACCGTGAGGGGGTCGGTGACGGCGACGATCTGCATCACGCCTTGGTCGAGCAGTTTCTGTACGCGTTGGCGTACCGCCGCCTCGGAGAGGCCGACGGCCTTGCCGATTGCGGCGTACGGACGGCGCCCGTCCTCCTGGAGCTGCTCGATGATCGCCAGGGAGACGGAGTCGATCGACGGGGTGCCGTTTCTGTCACGAGTGGCCACGGCCCTCACTGTGCACGAGCCTCGTCTGTATGGCAACCCCAAACCGATGAAATCAGTTGTCCAGCGATTGAAATTGCACTGATTCCGTTGTTCGGGGGTGGCGGGTGTGTTGAAAACGTCGGATCCATGGCTAGGGTGGGTGTCTCAACCACCGGACATCTGACTGAAGGGGGCGCACAGTGACCACCTCACTGCGTCGTCTGCGCAACTACATCGACGGGGAGTTCCGGGACGCCGCCGACGGGCGGACCACCGAGGTGGTCAACCCGGCGACGGGTGACGCGTACGCCACCGCGCCTCTCTCGGCAGCCGTGGACGTCGACGCCGCCATGGCCGCCGCCGAGGCCGCCTTCCCCGCCTGGCGCGACCTGATCCCGGCCGACCGCCAGAAGGTGCTGCTGAAGATCGCCGACCGCTTCGAGGAGCGGGCGGAGGAGCTCATCGCCGCCGAGTCCGAGAACTGCGGCAAGCCGGTCGCGCTCGTACGCTCCGAGGAAATCCCGCCGATGGTGGACCAGATCCGCTTCTTCGCGGGTGCCGCCCGGATGCTGGAGGGCCGCTCGTCCGGCGAGTACATGGACGGCTTCACGTCCATCATCCGGCGCGAGCCGATCGGCGTCTGCGCACAGGTCGCGCCGTGGAACTACCCGATGATGATGGCCGTGTGGAAGTTCGCGCCGGCGCTGGCGGCGGGCAACACCGTCGTCATCAAGCCGTCCGACACCACCCCGGCCTCGACGGTGCTGATCGGCGAGATCATCGGCAGCGTGCTGGACGAACTGGGCCACTCCCGCGGTGTGTTCAACGTCGTCTGCGGCGACCGTGAGACCGGCCGCCTGATGGTCGAGCACCACGTCCCGGCCATGGCCTCGATCACCGGCTCGGTGCGCGCCGGTATGCAGGTCGCCGAGTCGGCGTCCAAGGACCTCAAGCGGGTCCACCTGGAGCTGGGCGGCAAGGCGCCGGTCGTGGTCTTCGAGGACACCGACATCGCCAAGGCCGTCGAGGACATCTCCGTCGCCGGCTACTTCAACGCCGGCCAGGACTGTACGGCCGCGACCCGCGTGCTCGTCCAGGCTTCCATCCACGACGAGTTCGTCGCCGCGCTTGCCAAGGCCGCCGCGGAGACCAAGACCGGCGCGGTCGACGACGAGGACGTGCTCTTCGGCCCGCTCAACAACGCCAACCAGCTGAAGCAGGTCAAGGGCTTCATCGACCGGCTGCCCGCGCACGCCAAGATCGAGGCCGGTGGCCATCAGGTCGGCGACAAGGGCTACTTCTTCGCCCCGACCGTGGTCTCGGGCCTCAAGCAGGACGACGAGATCATCCAGCACGAGGTCTTCGGCCCGGTCATCACCGTCCAGTCGTTCTCGGACGAGGCGCAGGCGCTGACCTGGGCCAACGACATCGAGTACGCCCTGGCCTCCTCGGTGTGGACCAAGGACCACGCGCGCGCGATGCGGATGTCCAAGAGCCTCGACTTCGGCTGTGTGTGGATCAACACCCACATCCCGCTGGTCGCCGAGATGCCGCACGGCGGATTCAAGAAGTCCGGTTACGGCAAGGACCTTTCGGCCTACGGCTTCGACGACTACACCCGCATCAAGCACGTGATGACCTCGCTGGACGGCTGATCCGGCAGGATCCAGGGGGATCCACACCGTCGAGCGGCACGGACCGCTCGACACACCGTCGCGGGCGGAGGCCCGGCAGTTGACGATCTGTCTCTTGCCGCCTCCGCCCGCGTCGCGTGAGAGTGCTCACCATGGCTGATCTTTCGCGGCGTTCGCTGCTAAGAGGCATGGGCACCATCGGCGCGATCGGGGCGCTGGGCGCCGTGGCCGGATGCGGGGTGCCGGCCGCGTACATCGAGGCGGGGGAGCGCGCGGGCCGGGACCGCTCGGCCCGGGACCGGCAGGTCGTCTTCGCCAACTGGCCGCTGTACATCGATGTCGACGACCACGACACACAGCTCCGGCCGACCCTGGAGACCTTCCGCCGGCGCACCGGGATCTCCGTCACGTACACCGAGGAGATCAACGACAACGACGAGTTCTTCGGGAAGATCAGCCCGGCGCTGATGAACCACCAGCGCACCGGGCGCGATCTGATCGTCATCAGCGACTGGATGTGCGCCCGGTTCGTCCGCCTGGGATGGGTCCAGGAAATGGACCGGGCCGCCCAGCCGAACGTCGCCGCGCACCTCGACCCGCTCCTGCGGTCCCCGCACTTCGACCCCGGCCGGACGCACTCGGTGCCCTGGCAGTCCGGGATCACCGGCATCGCCTACGACCGCAGGAAGCTCGGCCGGGAGATCCGGCACACCGCCGACCTGTGGAAGGACGACCTGCGCGGCCGGGTCACCCTGCTCTCCGGGCTCGACGAGGCCTTCGCGATGCTCATGCAGGGCGACGGCGTGGACATCACCCGCTGGACGGCCGACGACTTCCACCGGATGACCGACCGCGTGCGCCGCCTAGTCGACAAGGGCCACATACGTCGCTTCACCGGCAACGACTACATCAAGGACCTGGACTCCGGCGATGTGCTCGCCGCCCAGGCATACTCGGGCGATGTCATCCAACTCCAGGCGGACAACCCGGACATCGAGTTCGTGGTGCCCCAGGAGGGCGCCGAGCTGTGGTCGGAGAGCCTGATGATTCCCGACCTCGCCGACCACAAGCGCAACGCCGAGCAGCTGATCGACCACTACTACCGGCCGGAGGTCGCCGCGGACCTCGCGGCCTGGGTCAACTACGTCTGTCCCGTCCCGGCCGCGCGCGAGATCCTCGCCTCCGCCAAGGACAAGGAACGCGCTGCCCTCGCCGAGGACCCGCTGATCTTTCCCGACGACGCGATGCGCAAGCGGCTGGCCATCGCCCGTGACATCACCTCGGAGGAGCGGATCACCTTCGCGAAGGAGTGGAACGCGCTCGTGGGGCTGTAGGACGCCCCTGAAGGGGCGTCAAGCGGCCGTGCCAGAATCGCTGTTCATGTCGAAGCCGTCGCATGAGATATCGCCTCTGGTCACCCTCGGGTTGTTCGCCGCCTGGGCGTTGCACGACGCCGAGGAGGTGGCCTTCGGGCCACGCTGGGTCCGGGAGAACGTCCCCGTCCTGCGGACCCGCTTCCCGCGGGTCCCGGAGCGGGTCTGGCAGGCCATGGAGAGTGTCGACGAGCGGGAGTTCGCCGTCGCGGTGGGCGTGATGGGGGTGATCGTCGCGGCCGCGTCGGCCGAGGGCCACCGCACCGGCGGCCGGTCCGCGTTCTTCCAGGGCGCCCTGGACGGCTTCGGGTTGCACGGCCTTGTGCACCTCGCGCAGGCGGCGGCCGCCCGCGGCTACACCCCGGGGTCCGCGACCTCCCCGGTCATCGTGATCCCGTTCGCCCTGTGGGCACGCGGACGGCTGCGGCGGGCCGGCATCCGCAACCCCGTGACCGTGCGGCGAACGCTGGGCGGGCTCGCGGTCGCCGGGGCGGCCACGGTGGTCTCGCACGCGGTGGCCCGGCGCGTGACGACGGTGACGGGGCCGGCCTGAGCGGTGGGCGGTCGGCACGGTGAGGTGTCGGGCGGGCGTTCCGAGGTGGGTGCCTCGTCCGATCAAAAGTGGCCGGGTGGCTGGAAGGGAGCAGGTCAGGGCGGGGCGACCGTATGCTCCCCCCATGAGCCGCCCCCCGATCAGTACGGCGCCCGGCCGGACCGCCCGCCATACCGTCCACGGCAGCCGATCCGCCGATTCCCGCGGTGCGCGCGGCCACGAACCTCGGTGCACGGGATGAAGGCCGCCGTCAGCCGCTGGGAGGCGGGAGTCTGCCGGTCGCGGATGCTGAGGCAGCCGGACCGGGCCGCGCTGGAGGCGGCCCTGGCGGAGCTGGACGGAGAGGTCTGCACGGAACTCTCGCTCGACCGCTGGGAAGAAGGCGGGGGATGTCTGACGGTCAGCGGCGGCCCGACGGTCTTCCTGGTCACCGGTGAGTGTGACGACGGCACGCTGCTTCAGCTGTGCCGGGCGACGCAGGAGCGGACCACCACGGACCGGGAGTGGGGCCGGGCGTACCTCGGCAGAGGCGCCGCCCGCCGCCTGGAGGAGGACCCCCGGCTCCCCGAGGAAGAGGCGATCTGGCTCGTCTGCGGCGGCCAGGGCGCGTACTTCCCGCCGGAGGAGCTTGTCGACGCAGCGGCCGCGCGATGGGCGGTCCGGCAGTTCGCCGCGGGGTTTCCCGGAGGGCTCGGAGCGCCCTGGCGGGTGGAGTAGGGGCGCGCGGCCCGCGGAGCGGAGGAGTTGATCCTCGCGCTCCGCGTCGCTCGCCGGGACCGCACGGGCGGCGGGCGGCGGGGCGGGCCCGCCGCCCCGCCGCCCCCGGCCGTGGATGTCACACGGTCCAGGACTTCGCGTACGCGTCGATCTCGGCGGCCAGCTTCGCCTTGGCGGGCGCGTCCATGAAGGAGGCCGTGACAGCGTTCTTGGCGAGGGCAGCCAGTCCGTCGGTGTCCAGGCCCAACAGGCGTGCGGCGACGCCGTATTCGGTGTTGAGGTCGGTACCGAACATCGGCGGGTCGTCGCTGTTGATCGTGACCAGCACGCCCGCGTCGACCATCTCCTTGACCGGGTGCTCCTCCAGCGTCCGCACGGCCCGGGTCGCGATGTTGGAGGTGGGGCAGACCTCCAGGGGGATGCGGTGCTCGGCGAGGTGGGCCAGCAGCTCGCGGTCCTGGGTGGCGCTGGTGCCGTGGCCGATGCGTTCGGCGCGGAGCGAGGTGAGCGCGTCCCAGATGGTGCCGGGGCCGGTGGTCTCCCCGGCGTGCGGCACGGAATGCAGGCCGGCGGCGATCGCCCGCTCGAAGTACGGTGCGAACTGCGGGCGGGGCACACCGACCTCCGGTCCGCCGAGACCGAACGAGACCAGGCCCTCGGGCTGCAGGTCGCAGGCGATCCTGGCGGTCTCCTCCGCGGCCTCAAGACCCGCTTCACCGGGGATGTCGAAGCACCAGCGCAGCACAACTCCCAGTTCGGACTCGGCGGACTTGCGGGCGTCCTCGATGGCTTCGACGAACGCGGCGTCGGGGATGCCGCGGCGGGTGGAGCTGAAGGGAGTCATGGTCAGCTCGGCGTAGCGGATGTTCTGGCGCGCCATGTCCCGGGCGACCTCGTAGGTCAGCAGCCGGACGTCCTCGGCGTCGCGGATCAGGTCGACGACGGAGAGATAGACGTCGATGAAGTGCCCGAAGTCGCGGAAGGTGAAGTAGTCGGCGAGCGCTTCGGGGTCGGTGGGGACGGCCGAGTCCGGGTGCCGGCCGGCGAGTTCGGAGACGATCCGCGGTGATGCCGAGCCGACGTGGTGGACATGCAGCTCCGCCTTGGGCAGGCCCGCGGTGAATGCATCGATATCGGACAACGGGTCCTCCTGGTCAAGGGTGCGCGCGACGATGCGGAACGGATGGTCATCGTATGCGGGGCCGGGGGTACGAGTCCGGGGGAGGTCTTAGCATGAGCCGGACAACCAAAGGGGAGTGCGATGGCCGACAGCAGGCAGTCCGAGCCGGGGGACCCGTGGGCGCCGCCGACGGACCGCGGCCCGCTCGCCAACGAGGCCGAGCCGTCGGTGGATTGGGCGGCCCCGCAGGCCGCGCAGACTGTGCAGGCCGCGTCCGCCCCGGCGTTCCCGTCGTCCATGGGGGGTTACGGAGAGCGGACGCAGGGGGCGCCTGCCTACGGAGTGCCCGCACACGCGGCACCTGCTGACGGAGCCCCTGCGTACGGTGCGCCTGACTACGGGACGTCGGCATACGGCGGGCCCGCGTACGGGGCGCCCGCTGCCGGGCACGGTGGTCAGGACGTGTACGGCGGTCAGTGGGGGCAGGGCGGTGCCGTGGGCCCCTCCGGTTACGCCGCTCACCCCTCTTACGCCGCCTACCCCTCGGTGATGGGTTACTCGACCTGGCAGCCCGCCCGGCCGAGCAACGGGTTCGGCACCGCCGCGCTCGTCGTCGGGATCGTCGGAGTGCTCCTCGGGATCAGCATCATCTTCGGCATCGTCCTCGGGGTACTGGCGATCGTCTTCGGAGCCCTGGGCCGGGCCAAGGCGACCCGTGGTGAGGCGACCAACGGCGGGATGGCGCTCGCCGGGCTGATTCTCGGAGGGATCGCCCTGCTGATCAGTGCCGTGGTGATCACCCTCGCCATGATCGGCGCAAGCCATCCGCAGGACGAGCGCCGGGGCGGCAGCGGAGGTCAGGACGGCGGCTACTCGGACACCTACGAGGCCGCCCCGCGGGCCCCGGAGGCGTCCGCCGTCTAGCCCGGAGACGCCCCTCGGCGAGGGTGTCGGACGGTTACGCGGCGCTGGACGACTACGCGGTACCGGACGACTACTCGGTGCCGGACGGTTCCTCGGTCAGGCGCCCGCGGGCCTCCATCAGCGCGAAGCCCAGCAGATTCAGCCCCCGCCAGCGCGCGGGGTCCTCGGCACGCTCGTCGTCGACGGCCAGACCTATGCCCCAGACGCGGTCCACCGGGCTTGCCTCCACCAGCACCCGGGAATTCGTCCCCAGCAAGAATTCCCGCAGTCCGGCGTCCTGGCCGAATTTGTGCACACTGCCCTCCACCACCAGCTCGAAGCGGTGCTGCCGCCAGACCTCCTCGTCGAAACCGCGGACCGTGCGCCCGACGTCCTTTGCCTGCTTGGGGTGCCGCGCCGCTATTGCGCGCCGCTCCGCCTCCGCGTCCCCGAACAGCCGGGCTTTGCCGGCCATCATCCAGTGCTCGGCGGTGGCGTAGCGGACGCCGTCGACGGTGAAGGGCGCGGGCCACCACTGGCTGAGGCAGCCGGCGCCGAGCGAGCCGTCCCGCTGGGGACGATGGCCCCAGAAGTGGAGATATTTGACGCGTTTGCGGCCCGCGGTGGCCCTGCGCAGTTCCTCGACCGTCCGCGGCTCGCCGGTGGCGCGCCGGGAGGTGCTTCCTGTGATCATCCCCGTGGTGTCGTGCAGCATGCCGGGATTCTGTCAGCGGGCACTGACAACGTGTCGGGGGATTTGACTGCGGAAAGCGCAGAATCCGTCGCGTAACCAAAAGGCAACAACGGAATCCCTTGTTGCACACCTCCTACTCTGTCAAGATCAGCCATCGATTCCGGAAATAGCTACGCCTGGCAGCGCCGCTGAGCGGCCCCGGCGCCCGGCGGAGGAGAGCACCATGGACCAGCGATTCGATGTCACCGAGCGATTTGCCGAGGGCGCCCAATTCATCGCGGGCGGCCTCCGCAGCGGCACCTCCGGCCGCAGCCAGAGCGTCGTGGACCCGGCGACCGGCCAGGAGGTGTACTCCTACGAACTCGCCGGTACGGCGGATGTGGACGCCGCCGTCGAGGCCGCGGAGCGGGCGTTCACCGAATGGGGCGGCGCGACGCCCGGTGAGCGCTCCGATGCCATGCACCGCTTCGCCGCCGCGCTCGCCGAGGACGCCGACGACCTCGCCTACGCGGAGTCCCTGAACTGCGGAAAGCCGATCAAGCTCAGCAACGAGTTCGATGTGCCGGGCTCCGTAGACAACGCCGCCTTCTTCGCCGGCGCCGCCCGTCACCTGGAGGGCAAGGCGACCGGTGAATACAGCCCCGATCACACCTCCCACATCCGGCGCGAGCCGATCGGTGTCGTCGGCTCCATCGCGCCCTGGAACTACCCGTTGCAGATGGCCGCGTGGAAGGTGCTGCCGGCCATCGCCGCGGGCAACACCATCGTCCTCAAGCCCGCCGAGATCACCCCGCTCACCTCGCTGCTCTTCGCGCAGGCCGCACAGCGCGCGGGCCTCCCGGACGGTGTGATCAACATCGTCTCCGGGGCGGGCCGGGACGCGGGCGAGCGCCTTGTCGGCCACCCCGGCGTCGCGATGACCTCCTTCACCGGCTCGACCGGTGTCGGCAAGCGGGTCGCCGAGATCGCCACCGGCACCGTCAAGCGGCTGCACCTCGAACTCGGCGGCAAGGCCCCGTTCGTCGTCTTCGACGACGCGGACCTGGAGGCCGCCGTGCACGGAGCGGTGGCCGGCTCGCTGATCAACACCGGCCAGGACTGCACCGCCGCCACCCGCGCCTACGTCCAGCGCCCGCTCTACGATGCCTTCGTCAGCGGCGTCGCCGACCTGATGGCGACCGTACGGCTCGGCGACCCCTTCGACCCGTCCACCGACCTCGGTCCGCTGATCTCGCACGCCCAGCGCGACCGGGTGGCCGGGTTCGTCGACCGGGCGCGGGGCTACGCCACCGTCGTCACCGGCGGCGAGGCGCCCCAGGGGTCGCTGGCCAAGGGCGCGTACTACCGGCCCACGCTGATCGCCGGCGCCGCCCAGGACAGTGAGATCGTGCAGGCCGAGATCTTCGGGCCGGTCCTGGTCGTGCTGCCCTTCGACACCGACGACGAGGGCATCGCCCTCGCCAACGACACCCCCTACGGGCTGGCCGCCTCCGCCTGGAGCCGGGACGTCTACCGGACCGGTCGCGCCACCCGCGAGATCAAGGCGGGCTGCGTGTGGATCAACGACCACATCCCGATCATCAGCGAGATGCCGCACGGCGGCGCCAAGGCGTCCGGCTTCGGCAAGGACATGTCGGCCTACTCCTTCGAGGAGTACACCCAGGTCAAGCACGTGATGTACGACAACACCGCGGTCGCCAGGAAGGACTGGCACCGCACGGTCTTCGGGGACCGCCCGTAAGGGAGGCCCACCGGCAGCGGACCCGCCGGCGGCGGGCGCCCACCGAGCAGGGTGCCCGCCCGGATCGGGATCCACGGTCATGGGACGGCCCATCCCTGGGGGCGTCCACGACACGGCAGTTCCACCACAACGGCGTGCTACGCCCCTCAGCGGCCAGTGCCGCGCGGCATCGTCACCACCGGCCGAGCGCCGGGCTCACCCCTGAAAGGGCACCGCGCATGGAGCATCACGAGCAGCACGAACCCCTGTCCCTGGCCGAGATATCCGCGATGCGTCACAGCATGACCGATGGCCGGCTGGCCATGACCAGGCGCTCACTGCTGCGTGCCTCCGGTGCTGCGGCGGCCGCGATGGGGGGCCTGGGCGCCCTCGCCGGCTGCGGCATCCCGCCGGCCGGCCGTACCGACGCCGGCAATTCCGAGGACCACTCCTCGAAGGAGAAGCGCATCAACTTCTCCAACTGGACCGAGTACATGGACGTCAGCGACGACGGCAAGCACCGGCCGACGCTGGAGGCCTTCACCAAGCGCACCGGGCTCGCCGTCAAGTACACCGAGGACATCAACGACAACGACGAGTTCTTCGGCAAGATCCAGGCGCAGCTCGCGGCGGGCCAGGACACCGGCCGCGATCTGATCGTGCTCACCGACTGGATGTGCGCGCGGATGATCTCCCTCGGCTGGATCCAGTCCCTGGACCCGGCCAAACTGCCGCACGCCTACACCAACCTCGTGCCGGAGTTCCGCGACGTCGCCTGGGACCCGGGCCGCGCCCACTCCTACCCCTGGCAGGGCATCCCGGCGATCATCGCGTACAACAAGAAGGCGACCGGCGGCCGGAAGGTCGACTCCATCAGCCAGCTGCTGGAGGACCCCGAGCTCAAGGGCCGGGTCGGCTTCCTCTCCGAGATGCGCGACAGCGTCGGCCTGACCCTCCTGGACATGGGCAAGCAGCCCGAGAAGTGCACCGCGGACGACTTCGACGCCGCCATCGCCCGGATCCAGAAGGGCGTCGACACCAAGCAGATCCGCCGCTTCACCGGCAACGACTACACCACCGACCTCGACAAGGGCGACCTGGCCGCCTGTGTCGCGTGGGCCGGCGACGTCGTCCAGCTCCAGAGCGACAACCCCGACATCGCCTTCGCCGTCCCCAAGGCCGGCTACATGACGTCCACGGACAACTTCATGGTGCCGAACAAGGCGCGCCACAAGCAGAACGCCGAGCGGCTCATCGACTACTTCTACGAGCCGAAGGTGGCGGCGCGCGTCGCGGCCTACATCAACTACGTCTGCCCCGTCGACGGCGTACGCGAGGAGCTCGCCAAGATCGACAAGGCGGCGGCGGACAACCCGCTGATCCTGCCGGACGAGGAGATGGCCGCAAGGTCCCACTCCTTCCGCGCCCTGAGCGCCAAGGAGAGCAAGGAGTTCGCGCAGAAGTTCTCCGACCTCACCGGTGCCTGACCCCCTGCCAGGCCCGCCTGAGCTGTTCCGACCTCCGACACACGGGACGACCGACATGACCAAGAACGCCCACAGCAGCAGTGGCGGCGACGTCCGCCTCACCGGGATCAGCAAGACCTACGGCACCTTCACCGCCGTCCGGCCCCTCGACCTCACCATCCCCGCGGGCTCGTTCTTCGCCCTCCTGGGCGCCTCCGGCTGCGGCAAGACCACCACCCTGCGCATGATCGCCGGACTGGAGGACCCCACCACCGGGACCGTCGAACTCTCCGGCGAGGACGTCACCGCCCTGCCGCCCTACAAGCGCCAGGTCAACACCGTCTTCCAGAACTACGCGCTCTTCCCCCACCTCGACATCTACGAGAACGTCGCCTTCGGGCTGCGCCGCCGCGGCATCAAGTCCGTCAAGAAGCAGGTCGAGGAGATGCTCGACCTCGTCCAGCTCGGCCCGATGGCGCACCGCAAACCGCAGCAGCTCTCCGGCGGCCAGCAGCAGCGCGTCGCCGTCGCCCGCGCGCTGATCAACCACCCCCAGGTGCTGCTGCTCGACGAGCCGCTGGGTGCCCTCGACCTCAAGCTCCGCCGGCAGATGCAGCTGGAACTCAAGCGCATCCAGACCGAGGTCGGCATCACCTTCGTGCACGTCACCCACGACCAGGAGGAGGCCATGACGATGGCCGACACCGTGGCCGTGATGAGCGGCGGCCGGGTCGAACAGCTCGGCGCCCCCGCCGACCTCTACGAGAACCCCGCCTCCACCTTCGTCGCCAACTTCCTCGGCACCTCCAACCTCATCGAGGCCGAGGTCGTCGAAGCCGGCGGCGAGCAGCTGCTCCTCAAGGCCGGTGACGCCACCCTGCGGCTGCCCGCCTCCCGGTGCAGCGCGACGGCCACCACGGGCGAGAAGGTGCTCGCGGGCGTACGGCCGGAGAAGGTGACCCTGGCGCACGCCGACGACGCCGGGACCCTCACCGACAGCCGCAACCGCCTCCCGGGCCGCATCAAGGACGCCAGCTTCATCGGCGTCTCCACCCAGTACGTCATCGACGTCCCCGGCTTCGGTGAACTCGCCGTCTACGAGCAGAACATCGAACGCGACGGCCGCCTCGTCCCCGGCGCCGACGTCGTCCTGCACTGGAGCCCCGCGCACACCTTCGGACTCGACGCGGCCCAGTCGGTGCTCGCCGGGACCACGGCCGCACCCGGCGCGGAGCTCGCCGAGGAGGCCGCGTGAGCACCGTCGAGGCGCCCGCGCCGCAGACCGACCCCGAAACGCCGCTGCCGATACGCAAGCCCCCCACCCGCAAGCGGCTCGTCCCCTACTGGCTGCTGCTCCCCGGCATCCTGTGGCTGGTCGTCTTCTTCGCCGCCCCGCTCGTCTACCAGGCGTCGACATCCCTCCAGACCGGCTCCCTCGAAGAGGGCTTCAAGGTCACCTGGCACATCGCGACCTACTGGGACGCGCTGGGCGAGTACTGGCCGCAGTTCCTGCGGTCCGTGCTGTTCGCGGCCACCGCCACCGCGCTCTGCCTGCTCCTCGGCTACCCCCTGGCCTACCTCATCGCCTTCAAGGCCGGCCGCTGGCGCAACCTCGTGATGATCCTGGTCATCGCCCCGTTCTTCACCAGCTTCCTGATCCGCACCCTCGCCTGGAAGACGATCCTCGCGGACGGCGGACCGGTCGTCGGCCTGCTCAACTCGCTGCACGTCCTGGACGTCACCAGCTGGCTTGGCCTCACCGAAGGCCAACGCGTGCTGGCCACGCCGCTCGCGGTGGTCTGCGGTCTGACCTACAACTTCCTGCCGTTCATGGTCCTGCCGCTCTACAGCTCCCTGGAGCGCATCGACCCCCGGCTGCACGAGGCGGCGGGTGACCTCTACGCCCGCCCGTCCACCACCTTCCGCCGGGTGACCTTCCCGCTGTCCATGCCGGGCGTCGTCGCCGGCACCCTGCTCACCTTCATCCCCGCCGCCGGCGACTACATCAACGCCGAACTGCTGGGCTCCACCGACCAGAAGATGATCGGCAACGTCATCCAGTCGCAGTTCCTGCGGGTCCTGGACTACCCGACCGCGGCCGCCCTCTCCTTCATCCTCATGGCGGCCATCCTCGCCATGGTCACGATCTATATCCGCAAGTCCGGGACGGAGGATCTGGTCTGATGGCCGTACGCGAGACCACAGCACGCCCCACGCCCCAGCGCGCCCGGAACCGGGGGCTGCGCTGGCTGCGCCGCAACATCATCGCGATAGCGGGCCTGTGCACGCTGGGCTACCTCATCCTGCCCAACGTCGTCGTGATGCTGTTCTCCTTCAACAAGCCCAACGGCCGCTTCAACTACCAGTGGCAGCGCTTCTCCACGGATGGCTGGACCGATCCGTGCGGCGTCGCGGACCTGTGCGGGTCGCTGGGCCTGAGCCTGCAGATCGCCCTGTGGGCGACCCTCGGCGCGACCGCCCTCGGCACCATGATCGCGTTCGCGCTGGCCCGCTACCGCTTCCGCGCCCGGTCCTCCGTCAACACCCTGATCTTCCTGCCGATGGCGATGCCCGAGGTCGTCATGGCCGCCTCCCTGGCGACCCTGTTCCTCAACATGGGCATCCAGTTCGGCTTCTGGACGATCCTCATCGCACACATCATGTTCTGCCTGAGCTTCGTCGTCACCGCCGTCAAGGCACGCGTGATGAGCATGGACCCGCGACTGGAACAGGCCGCCCAGGACCTCTACGCCTCGCCCGTACAGACCTTCCTGCGGGTGACGCTGCCGATCGCCGCACCCGGCATCGCGGCCGGCGCCCTGCTCTCCTTCGCGCTGTCCTTCGACGACTTCATCATCACCAACTTCAACGCGGGCTCCACCGTGACCTTCCCCATGTTCGTCTGGGGCTCGGCACAGCGGGGTACCCCCGTGCAGATCAACGTCATCGGGACGGCGATGTTCCTGGTCGCCGTGGTGTGCGTTCTCGTCGGCCAACTGGCCGGCAGCCGTCGCAAGAGGAGCAAGAGGAGCTGAGAAACATGGCACGAGATGCCATGACGTCCAAGGCCCACCTGTCGAGCGCCGTCCAGGCGCTCGCGGACGCCGCCCCCACCCCCTTCTGGCTTGACGACCCGGCACGCCCGGACGCCCTGCCCGCCCTCGTCGGCGACGAGACCTGCGATCTGCTGGTCGTCGGCGGCGGCTACTCCGGACTGTGGACCGCGCTCCTGGCCAAGGAACGCGACCCGCAGCGCGACGTCGTCCTCGTCGAGGGCGCCGAGATCGGCTGGGCCGCCTCCGGGCGCAACGGCGGCTTCTGCGCCGCCTCCCTCACCCATGGCCTCGGCAACGGCATGGCCCGCTGGCCGGACGAACTCGCCCGGCTCGAAGAGCTCGGCATCCGCAACCTCGACGCCATCGAGGACGCCGTCGCCCGCTACGCCATCGACTGCGACTTCGAGCGCACCGGCGAGATCGACATCGCCACCGAGCCCCACCAGGTCGCCGAACTCGAGGAGGCGGCCGAGGACGCCGCCCGGCTGGGCCTGGACCGGCACCGCTTCCTCGACCAGGACGCACTGCGCGCCGAGGTCGACTCACCGACGTTCCTGGCCGGTCTCTGGGACCGCGACGGCGTCGCCATGCTCAACCCGGCACGGCTCGCCTGGGGCCTGAAGAGGGCATGCCTCGACCTCGGGGTCCGCATTTACGAACGCACCCGCGCCACCGCCCTCGCCTCCGAAGGCATGGGCATGGCCGTACGCACCCCCTACGGCCGGGTCTTCGCCCGCCATGTCGCGCTCGGCACCAACGCCTTCCCCTCGCTCGTCAAGCGGGTGCGTCCGTACGTCGTCCCGGTCTACGACCACGCCCTGATGACCGAGCCGCTCTCCGACGAACAGCTCGCCGCCATCGGCTGGAAGAACCGCCAGGGCCTGTCCGACAGCAACAACCACTTCCACTACTTCCGCATCACCGCCGACCACCGCATCCTGTGGGGCGGCTACGACATCGTCTACCGCTACGGCGGCGGGGTCCGATCCGAATACGACCAGCACCCGGCCACCTACGAGAAGCTCGCCCGGCACTTCTTCCGCTGCTTCCCGCAGCTGGAGGGCCTGCGGTTCAGCCACACCTGGGGCGGCGCCATCGACACCTGCGCACGCTTCTCGGCGTTCTTCGGCACCGCGCACGCCGGGCGGGTCGCGTACGCCACGGGTTACACCGGCTTGGGCGTGGGCGCGACCCGCTTCGGCGCCGACGTGATGCTCGACCTGCTCAGCGGTGAGCGCACCGAACGCACCGAGCTGGAGATGGTGCGCAGCAAGCCGCTGCCGTTCCCGCCGGAGCCGCTGCGCTGGGCGGGGATCGGCATCACGCAGTGGTCGATGACGCGCGCAGACAGGCATGGTGGGCGCCGCAATCTGTGGCTGAAGGCCATGGACAAGGCGGGCCTGGGCTTCGACAGCTGAGCGGGGCGGGCGGCCCCGCATCCCGACTGCCGGCGAGATGCGCCGCCGCCCCTGCCTCCCGCGCAAAAAACCCTCGCCAACCCGTGTAAGGATGCCGCCCGCGCGCCCTCTCCCTGGGGAACCGCGGCCCGACCGGGCCGGGAGAGCGAGGAGCGAGATGAGCGCCGCGGGAGCCAAGAAGGCAGTGGACTGGCTGGTGTCGGCGGCACCGGACCCGGACGCCTGCCGGTGGGAATGGGAGCGCAACCCGCTCGGGGTCGCGCTCCTGCCCGCCGGCCTGCTCTGGGACGTCCTGATCCTCGACGGCATGCTCGGCTATCCGACGCTCGACGTCCTCACCCGCGTCGTCCGCCGCCCCGGCCCCGTCCTGTCCGACTTCGGGGAGGCGCGGATGGGATTCTTCGTGCCGCCCGGCACGGCCACCCGCTGGCTGGGCACCGGCGTCCGGGCCGCCGGGCGCGGCACATGGATAGTGGTGCCCTACCCGGGCCGGGTCACCGGCGGCGTGCGCTGGCTGGTCCCGCCGGACGGTACGGGCACGCTCACCGACCCCGGCGTGCTGGAACTGGCGATGCACGAGGCGGCGGCCTCCCTGGCCGGGGAGAGCTGAGCGCGAGCTACGCGGGCCGCCCGCCTGACCACCGGCCGCACATCCCGGACCAGGACGCCAGCAGCACCCCGGCCAGACACCAGCTGCCCAGCACGTCCAGCGGCCAGTGGTAGCCCTGACGCACCAAGCCGGTGCCGACGCCGGCGTTGAGCAGTACGACGCCCGCCGCGAGACCCCACCGGGCCCCGGCCCCGCGGCCGGCCCGCCGGTGGCAGCGGGCCAGAAGAAGGGCGGCCACGCCGTACGCGACGGCAGCCGTGGCGCCATGGCCCGAGGGGTAGAAGCCGTCGTGCGCGCCGCCCGCCATCCGCGGCGGGCCCGGCCGCGCGAGCCACAGTTTGAACGGGACGACCAGCGCGGGCACCGCGGCCAACACGACCAGCGCGCCGAGCGGCGGCAGCCACCGGCGCTCGGGCCCGCCGTGGGCTGTCTCGCCGGGCGCGTCCTCCCGCTCCGCCGGACGCCGGCGGGAAGCCCACAGCGTCCCCACGACGGCCACGAGCAACACCGGCAGCGCGACAGTGGTGTTGCCGAGATCGGCGAGGAACTCGGCGAGCCGGGCGGGGACCGCGCTCGCGGCGACGCCGCGGCCGATCCGTTCGTCGAGAGCGCGCAACGGGCCGTGGCCGGCCACCTGCCAGGTGATCAGGGCGAAGAGCAGTGCGCAGAGGAGACTGGCCAGGGCGGCGGGTTGGAGCGGGCCGCGGCCGGAAAGAGAAGTCGGCCGCCTCGGAACAGGGGGGGGTGGTTCCGAGGCGGCCGCGCTGACCGGTGTTCCGCGCGCCCCGGGGGGTATGGGGCGGGCGGACATCCGATCGGTGAGGATTCCCGGAGCCCGTGTTTCCAGGGGTTCCGGTGTTGTGCGCGAGGGCACAGCCTGGTCGAAGCCGGGGAAGCGCCGACCGGGCGTCGCCCGCAGTCCCCTGCGGGCGGGGTGTTTCTCTCATCTGGGAAAACCGTACGGCACCCGGAGCGCACCCGACAGCGGGATCACCTGGCCACCATGGGCCCCCCACATCTTCTTCACTCCGTGCCACCAGCTACGCGCGTTCCGAACTCGCCCACCCCGTAAGGACTTTCGCGATCCGTCCGACCGCGCGGTCGCGGGGTCCGCCGGAAAGGCCGCGGCCCGGGGCACGGCGCGCGCCGGGCCCCGGGCCGCGCCCGGGATGTCTGCGGATCGCCGCTCAGAGCGTGGCGAACGCCGCCTCGATGATGTCCAGGCCCTCGTTGAGCAGGTCCTCGCCGATGACCAGCGGGGGCAGGAAGCGCAGCACGTTGCCGTACGTGCCGGTGGTCAGCACGAGCAGGCCCTCCTGGTGGCAGGCCTTGGCGAGCGCGGCGGTGGCCTCCGGGTTCGGGTCCTTGGAACCGGACCGGACCAGCTCGATCGCGATCATCGCGCCGCGGCCGCGGACCTCGCCGACGATGTCGAACTTCTCCGCCATCGCCTCCAGGCGCGGCTTCATGACCTCGCCGATCCGGCGGGCCTTGGCGTTCAGGTCCTGCTCGCGCATGGTCTCGATCGAGCCCAGTGCCGCGGCGCAGGCCACGGGGTTACCGCCGTAGGTGCCGCCCAGGCCGCCCGCGTGCGCGGCGTCCATCATCTCGGCGCGGCCGGTGACGGCGGCCAGCGGCAGACCGCCGGCGATGCCCTTGGCGGTGGTGATCAGGTCCGGGACGATGTTCTCGTCCTCGCAGGCGAACCACTGGCCGGTGCGGCAGAAGCCGGACTGGATCTCGTCCGCGACGAAGACGATGCCGTTCTCCTTCGCGAAGTTCGCGATGGCGGGCAGGAAGCCCTTGGCCGGCTCGATGAAGCCGCCCTCACCGAGCACCGGCTCGATGATGATCGCCGCGACGTTGTCCGCGCCGATCTGCTTGGTGATCTGCGAGATGGCCTGGTCGGCGGCCTCCTGCGCGCAGTTCTCCGGGCCGGTCAGCCAGCGGTAGGGGTAGGCGACCGGTACGCGGTAGACCTCGGGCGCGAACGGGCCGAAGCCGTTCTTGTACGGCATGTTCTTCGAGGTGAGCGCCATCGTCAGGTTCGTGCGGCCGTGGTAGCCGTGGTCGAAGACGACGACCGCCTGGCGCTTGGTGTAGGCGCGGGCCACCTTGACGGCGTTCTCCACGGCCTCCGCGCCGGAGTTGAACAGCGCGGACTTCTTGGCGTGGTCGCCCGGGGTCAGGTCGGCGAGCTGCTCACAGACCTCGATGTACGGCTCGTACGGCGTGACCATCGCACAGGTGTGGGTGAAGTCGTTGAGCTGCGCGGTGGCGCGCCGCACCACTGCCTCGGCGCTGTTGCCCACCGACGTCACCGCGATGCCGGAGCCGAAGTCGATCAGGGAGTTGCCGTCCACGTCCTCCAGGACACCGCCGCCGGCCCGCTTGGCGAAGATCGGCAGCACGGCCCCGACACCGGCGGCGACCGTGGCCTGCTTACGCGCCCACAGCTCCTGGGACTTCGGGCCGGGGATCGCGGTGACGACGCGACGCTCCTGGGGGAGGGAAGGGCCTCCGGACAGTTCGGTCATGGCAGTCTCCTGGGGTGGAACGAGGACGTGCAGAAGGTTGTTCTCGCAGGCTAGGGGCGGGCGGCCGGGTCTGGCATGTTCCGTTCGGGAGAAGTGCGCGTGTTGCGTTGTCCGCGCCGGACATAGCGATGGGCCACGGCCAGTAGATTGAGCGGCGGCGTGGCCGCAGGCGGCTGCGGGCACGGGCACACCACCGCCACGGCGAACACGCAGTTCACCGACGCACCGGCGGAACGACGACGGACCAGCAGGACCCGGCTCAAGGGGGACAAGGGCACCGGATGGACACCGAGGGCACGCAGGACGCACAGCACACCGCCACTCCGCCACCCGGCGGGACGTACCGACCCGACCCCACCGTGCCGCGCCCCGCGGCACCGCCCGCCACACCGGCCACCCCGCCACCGCCCGCCGCGCCACCTGCGATGCCGGCGGGACCGCCCGCCCCGTCTGCCGCCAAGGCCGCCGCCGCGGAGCCGCCGGTGCTCGGCTGGCTGCGCACCCCGCGCCCGGCCGCGGCGCCGGGAATCTGGACGTACGGACACCGGCCCCGGCCCGCCGAGGAACCCGACCGGGTACCGCTGCGCCAGCTGATCAGCGGCGCGGTGATCTCGTTCCTGTGCGGCTGGCTGCTGTGGTCGCTGCTGTGGAACGGCTACCTGGGCAGCTACTGGCTGTGGCCGCTGCTGCTGCTCACGCCGGACTCCTGGCGCGAGGCCGGCGGCGACAAGATGGTCTACGTCTGGGCGACCTACTTCTACTACGGGCTGTTCCTCGTTCTGCTGGCCGTCGTCTTCGGCCGCCTTGGCCGCTGGCCCGAACTCGCCCGCCGCTGCCTGGCGCCCGTCCTCCGGCGCTTCCGCCACCGCGCTCCCACCGCCGCCCCCGCGCCCGCCGAGGACCGCGCCCAGTGGCCCGAGCTGCGTGCCCAGGGCGCCCCGGACGCCGCCGACAAGCTCGCCGCGGAAGCCCGCGCCGGCCGGATGAACGACGTGGACGCGGCCCGGATCGAACGCGCCTGGCGTTCGGTGCGGTCCGGCAAGAACTCCCTCGCCTCCTTCACCGACACCGTGCTGCGGCATGGCGCCGCGGCCTGTGCGCACCCCTCCGGAGGGCGCGACCTGCCTCGCAGGACCGCCCACCACGATCTGCTCGCCCACCAGGTCAGGATCGGCACAGCCGCCGACCACCCGCGCAACCCGTACCAGCACCGAGGTGCCGGATGTGCCCTGGAGCCGGGAGTGTTGGGGACCTCGCTGTTGGCAGTCGGCCCCTCCGGGAGCGGCAAGACCACCCGCCTGGTCAGGCCGGTGGTGGAAGCGATGTGCCTGCAGGCGCTCGCCGGGCACAGCGCGGTCATCGCCGTCGGTCCGGCCGGCTCCGACTTCGGACCGGACGACGCGTTCGACGTGGTGGTCAAGATCGGCCGTCCGGACGCGGAGTGTGACCTCGACCTCTACGGCGGCACCACCGACCCGGACGAGGCGGCCGGGATCCTCGCCGAGGCGCTGGTGGGCGACCTCAGCGAGCAGTTGCCGGGCGGCGACAGCCGGCGCGCCGCGACCGCACTCGCCCAGCTGCTCGGCCCCTTCCGGGCGGCCCGCGACCGCTTCCCCACCGTGCCGGAGCTGCGCGAGCTGCTGGACGGCGCGCCGTCGGCGGTGGCTGCGCTGCGCACCGCGCTGGAGGGCGCCGACGCGCACACCCTGGTGCGTGAACTGGACGCCCGCGCACGCCAGGCGGAGCGCGCCGGTGATGTCGGCCTCCTGCTCGCCGACCGCATCGCTCTGCTCGACCGCCCCGCCTTCGCCGGCTTCTTCGACCCCGTGGGGGGCACCCGGCAGGTCTCGCTGCGGGCCCTGGACCACCCGCTGCGGGTCCGTATCGAGCTGCCCGAGCGCGGCCACGCGGAAGCCTCACGGATCCTGGCGCGGCTGGTACTCGCCCAGTTCACCGCTTGCGCGGTGGCGCGCAGCGACCGTTCGCTGTTCGCGTGCCTCGTGCTCGACGAGGCGGCTCAGACGATCACCGCCGAGGCACTTCGCGGGCTGCAGCGTCTGCGGTCGGCCAACGCCGGAGCGGTGCTGACACTGCGCTCGCTGGACGACGTCCCCGACGCGCTGCGCAGCGCGCTGCTGGGCGCGGTCGGCTGCCGGATGGCGTTCGCGGGCGTGACGACCTGGGACGGGGCGCGGTTCGCCGAGGTGTGGGGCAAGGAGTGGGTGGAGACCCGGGATGTGACGGACCGCCAGATCATCGCGGAGAGCGCCGCGGGCAAGGCGTTCCACATGTTCCGCCAGCTCGTCACCGGCAAGGCCGCCACGGCCAAGGCGGTCACCGTCCGCACCGTCGAACGTGAACGCTGGTCCGCCTCCGACCTCGCCAACTCGGTGCCGGCCGGGCACGCGGTCCTGTCGGTGACGTCGGTCAAGGGGGAGCACGCGCCACCGGTGCTGGTGGACCTACGAGGGTGAGCCGGCCGGCTCATCCGTGGGACGGGGCCGCCGCGCCCGGTGGCGGCCGGCAGGCCCGGCCCGCGGGCGGTGGGCCCCTCCGGGGGACGCGCGCCTTCCGGTACGTCCCCCCGGATTCCGACACTGAGGCAGAATCGGAAGAGGCCGTTCGTACGGGACGGCGAAAACCTCGCTCGGTATCCGCCCCGCCGACTCCCCGCCCCTCGCATCCACGCCGTCATCGAAGGTCCCATGCCGCACACCCTCGCTTCCCTGGTCAACCACACCGCGCTCAAGCTGACCGTGCTCGCGGGCGAGGAGCGGCTGAACGCCCCGGTGCGCTGGGCGCACGCCAGCGAGCTGATCGACCCGGTGCCCTACATGGAGGGCGGTGAGCTGCTGCTCATCACCGCCCTGAAGCTGGACGCCGAGGACGCGGAGGCGACCCGCACGTACGTCCGGCGGGTGGCCGAGGCCGGCGTCGTCGGCCTGGGCTTCGCGGTCGGCGTCAACTACGAAGGCGTGCCCGACGCGCTCGTCGAAGCCGCCCGGCAGGAGAACCTCCCGCTGCTCGGGGTGCCCCGCAAGACCCCCTTCATCGCGATCAGCAAGGCCGTCTCGGCCGCCGTCGCCGCCGACCAGTACCGCGCGGTGACCGCCGGCTTCGAGGCCCAGCGGGAACTGACCCGCGCCGCCCTCGGCCCCGACGGCCCGGCCGAACTGCTCGCCCGGCTCGCCGCCCACCTCGACGGCTGGGCCGCCCTCTACGACGCCTCGGGCGCCGTGGTGGCCGCCGCCCCCGACTGGGCAGCCCGCCGCGCCGCCCGGCTCTCCGACGACGTCGGCCGGCTGCGCGAACGGCCCGCCCCGGCCAGCTCCGTCGTCAGCGACACCGACGGCGACGACCGCGTCGAACTGCAGTCGCTGGGCACCGGCCGCCGCGCCCGCGGCGTCCTCGCGGTCGGCACCGGAGCCCCGCTCGGCACCGCCGAGCGCTACGCCGTGCACTCCGCCGTCGCGCTGCTCACCCTCACCACCGAACGCTCCCGTGCCCTGCAGGACGCCGAGCAGCGGCTGGGCGCGGCGGTGCTGAAGATGCTGCTGGCGGGCGAGCCCGAGCACGCCCGCGCGGTGGCCGGCCGGCTCTACGGCGGGCTGCTGGACGCCCCGTTCCGGGTGGTCATCGCCGAGCCCGTCGCCCCCGACGACGACGCGCCCGCGCCGCGCAAGGCCGCGGAGGCTCCGGCCGTGCTGGACACACTCGCCGACGCCATGGACTCCGCCGCCGCCAGGACCGGCGAGGCGGTGCTCGCAGTCCCCGACATCGGCCGGCTGACCGTGCTGGTCGCGGCCGGCGGCGCCGCCGAGGACGCCTGCTCCGCGTACGCCGCGGTCGTCGAGGCCCGCTCGGGGGCGCAGCAGCGAGGCCGCGGCCGGTCCGCGCGGACCGAGGCCGCGGCCGGCGTCGAGGGTCTGGCCGTCGGACTGTCCGCACCCACCGGCCCCGCGGCCGCCGCGCACGCCCACCGCCAGGCCCAGCAGGCGCTGTCCGTGGCCCGCCGCCGCGGCCGCGCGCTGGTCGAGCACGAGGACGTCGCCGCCGGATCCGTGTTGCCGCTGCTCGCCGACGACGCCGTACGCGCCTTCGCCGACGGGCTGCTGCGCGCCCTGCGCGACCACGACGCGACCGGCCGGGGCGACCTGGTGGAATCGCTGCGCGCCTGGCTGTCCCGGCACGGCCAGTGGGATGCCGCCGCCGCCGACCTGGGCGTCCACCGGCACACCCTGCGCTACCGCATGCGACGGGTGGAGGAGATCCTGGGCCGCTCCCTCGACGACGCGGACGTCCGGATGGAGCTGTGGCTGGCCCTCAAGGCGACGTCGACGCCCCCGGGGGAGTGAGCCGGGGCGGATTCGCCACGGGAGACCGGCGCGCGGAGCGACGGGTTCCCGCGCCCCCGCGACGCCACCCGTGAACCGTCTTTACGCCTCTTCCACCGCGGAGAGACCCGTGGACGGATTACGCCGCTTCGGACAAACGCCACGGCGGCGCCGCGCCCCTACGGTGGGGGCAGAGCTGAACACGCCGATACGCAGAGCCGCTCCCAGAGCCATGCGCACCACCCACCACTTCGGAAGGGCCGGGAACCACTGTGCCGATCCACACTGATGCAGCCCCCACCGCCTTTTGGCTCGCCGGCCGCCAGGCCACCGGCGAGGCCACCTTCGATGTCACCTCCCCCTGGGACGGACGTCTCGTCGGTACGGTGAGCGTCCCCACCGAGGCCCAGGTCGAGGAGGCCATCGCCGCCTCCGTCGCCGTCCAGGCCGAGTTCGCCGCGACCCCCGCGCATGTGCGGGCCGCCGCCCTGGACCACGTACAGCGCCGCCTGGTGGAGCGTACGGAGGAGATCGCTCAGCTGATCTCCGCCGAGAACGGCAAGCCCATGAAGTGGGCGCGCGGCGAGGTCGGCCGTGCCATCTCGGTGTTCCGCTTCGCGGCCGAGGAGGCCCGCCGCTTCAACGGCGGCGAGGCGCAGCGCCTGGACACCGACGCGGGCGGCGCCGGCCGTCTCGCGCTGACCCGCCGGTTCCCGCGCGGCACCGTCCTGGGCATCGCGCCGTTCAACTTCCCGCTCAACCTCTGCGCCCACAAGATCGCCCCGGCCATCGCGGCCGGCGCCCCGATCCTCCTCAAGCCGGCCCCCGCCACCCCGCTCTCCGGCCTGATCCTCGGTGACCTGCTGGCCGAGACCGAGCTGCCGGCCGGTTCCTGGTCGATCCTGCCGGTGCCCAACGAGCGGATGGAGGCGCTGGTCCAGGACGAGCGGCTGCCCGTCGTCTCCTTCACCGGTTCGGAGACGGTCGGCTACGCGATCCTGGACTCGGTCCCGCGCAAGCACTGCACCCTGGAGCTCGGCGGCAACGGCGCGGCCGTCGTCCTGCCGGACTTCTCCTCCGAGGCGGACCTGGACTGGGCGGCGCAGCGCATCGCCACCTTCTCCAACTACCAGGGCGGCCAGTCCTGCATCTCGGTGCAGCGGGTGATCGCCGACGCCACCGTCTACGACCGCCTGGTGCCCAAGATCGTGGCGGCCGTCGAGGCGCAGGTCACCGGCGACCCGTCGGACGACGCCACCGAGGTCGGCCCGCTGGTGAGCGAGGACGCCGCCAAGCGCGTCGAGGCGTGGGTCGACGAGGCGGTGCAGCGCGGCGCGAAGCTGCTGGCCGGCGGCAAGCGGGACGGTGCCTCGTACGCGCCGACCGTGCTCGCGGACGTGCCCGCCGACGCGACGCTCTCCTGCGAAGAGGTCTTCGGCCCGGTCCTCACCCTCAAGAAGGTCGACGGCGAGGCCGAGGCGTTCGACGCCGTCAACGACTCCAAGTACGGCCTCCAGGCGGGCGTGTTCACGCACGACGTGCAGACCGCCTTCCGCGCCCACCGCGCGTTGGAGGTCGGCGGCGTGATCGTCGGCGATGTGCCGTCCTACCGCGCCGACCAGATGCCCTACGGCGGTGTCAAGCAGTCCGGTGTCGGCCGTGAGGGCGTGCGGTTCGCCATGGACGACTACACCTACGAGCGGGTCATGGTCCTCACCGGACTGGATCTGTAACAGAAAAGCACCCGACCGGCCTGGACCGGTGGACAGCGGCGGCCTTCCCCGAGGCCACCCGCCGTCCAGGCCCGGCCGGCGCACCCCCCGGCGCCGGCCCCTCCGCGGCGCGCTCCGACATCACGTTCGGAGCGCGCCGCGGCCCCGTTTCACCCCCGGAATCCGCCGGTACGCCTCGTGCGCCCGTCCCGACGGCAGGCTCCCGGGGGCCGCCGCACCGGTCGGGACGGGCACTCGCCGCATACCACCGATGACGGATTTCCGCCCGGCCGGTCCGGTACAACCCGCGCCAGCAGTGGTGCAACCCCCGCGAATCGGGAACGCTCACAAGTAGCACGGACCGGTAGCCGACCGGCGCGCCGGTGCAATCTCCCGATCCGCGGCGAGGTGAGTTCCTGATGACCGCTCCGTCCATCCGTAACGTTTCCGAGCGCGAAGCACGCCAGGTCGCCGAGGCGGCCCGTGAACAGGACTGGCGTAAGCCCAGCTTCGCCAAGGAACTGTTCCTGGGGCGCTTCCGGCTCGACCTCATCCATCCGCACCCCACCCCGGCCGCGGACGACGTACGGCGCGGTGAGAAGTTCCTCGCCACCCTGCGCGAGTTCTGCGAGACGAAGATCGACAGCGCCCGCATCGAGCGCGAGGGCCGGATCCCGGACGAGACGGTCCAGGCGCTCAAGGAACTCGGCGCGCTCGGCATGAAGATCGACACCAAGTACGGCGGCCTCGGCCTCACCCAGGTCTACTACAACAGAGCCCTCTCCCTGATCGGCTCGGCGAGCCCGGCCATCGGCGCGCTGCTCTCCGCACACCAGTCGATCGGCGTTCCCCAGCCGCTGAAGACCTTCGGCACCCAGGAGCAGAAGGACACCTTCCTGCCGCGCTGCGCCCGTACGGACATCTCGGCGTTCCTGCTGACCGAGCCGGACGTCGGCTCGGACCCCGCCCGTCTGGCGACCACCGCGGTACCGGACGGCGAGGACTACGTGCTGGACGGCGTGAAGCTGTGGACCACCAACGGCGTGGTCGCCGACCTGCTCGTGGTGATGGCGCGGGTGCCCGCCTCCACCGGCCACAAGGGCGGGATCACCGCCTTCGTCGTCGAGGCGGACTCGCCCGGCATCACCGTCGAGAACCGCAACGCCTTCATGGGCCTGCGCGGCCTGGAGAACGGCGTGACCCGTTTCCACCAGGTGCGGGTCCCCGCCAAGCACCGCATCGGACCCGAGGGCGCCGGCCTGAAGATCGCGCTGACCACGCTCAACACCGGCCGGCTCTCGCTGCCCGCGATGTGCGTGGGCGCCGGCAAGTGGTGTCTGAAGATCGCCCGTGAGTGGTCGGCGGCCCGCGAGCAGTGGGGCAAGCCGGTCGCCCGGCACGAAGCCGTCGGCGCCAAGATCTCCTTCATCGCCGCCACCACCTTCGCCCTGGAAGCCGTCGTCGACCTCTCCTCGCAGATGGCCGACGAGAATCGCAACGACATCCGCATCGAGGCGGCCCTGGCCAAGCTCTACGGCTCCGAGATGGGCTGGCTGATGGCCGACGAACTGGTGCAGATCCGCGGCGGCCGCGGCTTCGAGACCGCCGCCTCGCTCGCCGCCCGCGGCGAGCGGGCCGTCCCCGCGGAGCAGATGCTCCGCGACATGCGGATCAACCGCATCTTCGAGGGCTCGACGGAGATCATGCATCTGCTGATCGCCCGGGAGGCGGTGGACGCCCACCTTTCGGTCGCCGGCGACCTCATCGACCCCGACAAGTCCCTCGCCGACAAGGGCCGGGCCGCCGCGAAGGCCGGCGGCTTCTACGCCCGCTGGCTGCCCAAGCTCGTCGCCGGACCGGGTCAACTCCCGCGCACCTACCAGGAGTTCGGTGAGCTCGCGGTCCATCTGCGGTACGTCGAGCGAGCCGCCCGCAAGCTCGCCCGCGCCACCTTCTACGCGATGTCCCGCTGGCAGGGCCGGATGGAGACCAAGCAGGGCTTCCTCGGCCGGATCGTCGACATCGGCGCCGAGCTCTTCGCGATGAGCGCGGCCTGCGTACGGGCGGAGCACCTGCGCGTCACCGGCGACAGCGGCCGCGAGGCCCACCAGCTGGCCGACGTCTTCTGCCGGCAGTCCCGGATCCGCGTCGAGGAGCTCTTCGCCAGGCTCTGGCACAACACCGACGACCTCGACCGCAAGGTCGTCTCCGGGGTCCTCGACGGCCGGTACACCTGGCTGGAGGAAGGCGTCATCGACCCCAGCGGCGACGGCCCCTGGATCGCCGACGCCACACCCGGCCCGAGCACCAAGGACAACGTCCACCGGCCGATCCGCTGACCGGGACGACACCGGCGCAGCGCCCCTGAAGGGGCGCCTCGACGGCTCGTACGGGCGGCCCACGGGTCGCCCGTACGAGGCGTCCGGGCCCGGCCGGGGCTGCCTGCGCGGCCCCCGCCGGCCCCCCTTGATCACCAGCTTGCCGACTCGGTGCCCGCGACGCCGCACCGACCGGCCACAATGGACCGCATGACGGACTCCCTCGCCCACCCGCATCTGCGTTTCGAGCCGGCTCCCACCGACCCGGGAGCACCGCGGGACCCCCGCTCCCTGGTAATTCTCGGGTCGACCGGTTCGATCGGCACCCAGGCGATCGACATCGTGCTGCGCAACCCCGACCGCTTCCGGGTCACCGCGCTCTCCGCGGCCGGCGGCCGGGTGGAGCTGCTCGCCGAGCAGGCGCACCGGCTGCGGGCCGGCACCGTCGCGGTCGCCCGTGAGGACGCGGTACCCGCCCTGCGGGAGGCGCTCGCGGCGCGGTACGGGGCCGGGGAGCCGCTGCCGGAGGTGCTGGCGGGCCCCGACGCGGCCACCGAACTTGCCGCCTCGCCGTGCCACACCGTCCTCAACGGCATCACCGGCTCCATCGGTCTCGCCCCCACCCTGGCCGCTCTCACCGCCGGCCGGGCCCTCGCCCTGGCCAACAAGGAGTCGCTGATCGTCGGCGGCCCGCTGGTCAAGGCCGCCGCCGCGGCGGGCCAGATCATCCCCGTCGACTCCGAGCACTCCGCGCTGTTCCAGGCGCTGGCCGGCGGCGCCCGCGAAGAGGTCCGCAAGCTCGTCGTCACCGCTTCCGGCGGCCCGTTCCGCGGACGCAGCAAGCGGGAGCTGGCCGGCGTCACCCCCGAGCAGGCACTCGCCCACCCCACCTGGTCGATGGGCCCGGTCGTCACGATCAACTCCGCGACCCTGGTCAACAAGGGCCTGGAGGTCATCGAGGCGCATCTGCTCTTCGACGTCCCCTTCGACCGCATCGAGGTTGTGGTCCATCCGCAGTCCTACATCCACTCGATGGTGGAGTTCACGGACGGCTCCACCCTCGCCCAGGCCAGCCCGCCCGACATGCGCATGCCGATCGCGCTGGGCCTGGGCTGGCCGCAGCGGGTCCCGGACGCCGCGCCCGGCGTGGACTGGACGAAGGCGCAGAACTGGGAGTTCTTCCCGCTCGACGAGGCCGCCTTCCCATCCGTCCCGCTGGCCTGCCACGTCGGCGGTCTCGGCGGCACGGCACCCGCCGTCTTCAACGCGGCGAACGAGGAATGCGTGGACGCGTTCCTCCGGGGCGGGCTGCCGTTCACAGGGATTGTGGATACGGTCGCCGAAGTGGTCGCCGAGCACGGCACGCCCGCGCAGGGAACTTCCCTGACCGTCGCGGACGTCCTGGAGGCGGAGACCTGGGCGCGCGCCCGCGCCCGCGAACTCGCCGCACGCGCGGCACGCACACCTTCGGAGGCTCGCGCATGACGACCTGGATGACCATCCTCGGCATAGTCGTCTTCGTCGTCGGCCTGCTGTTCTCCATCGCCTGGCACGAACTCGGCCACCTCTCCACGGCCAAGCTGTTCGGCATCCGGGTGCCGCAGTACATGGTCGGCTTCGGCCCGACGCTCTTCTCCCGCAGGAGGGGCGACACCGAGTACGGCGTCAAGGCCATCCCGCTCGGCGGCTACATCCGCATGATCGGCATGTTCCCGCCCGGCGATGACGGAAAGCTCCAGGCCCGCTCCACCTCACCGTGGCGCGGCATGATCGAGGACGCCCGCTCGGCGGCCTTCGAGGAGCTGCAGCCCGGTGACGAGAAGCGGCTGTTCTACACCCGCAAGCCGTGGAAGCGCGTCATCGTGATGTTCGCCGGACCGTTCATGAACCTGATCCTCGCGGTCGTGATCTTCATGAGCGTCCTGATGGGCTTCGGCATCAACACCCAGACCACCCAGGTCGGCTCCGTCTCGGACTGCGTCATCTCGGCCTCGGCCAAGACCGACAAGTGCCCCACCGCGGCCAAGGACTCCCCGGCCAAGGCCGCCGGCCTGCGGGCCGGCGACAAGATCGTCTCGTTCAACGGCCGGGCCGTCCCCGACTGGGGCGCCCTCCAGGAGCAGATCCGCGACACCACCGGGCCCGCGACGCTCGTCGTGGAGCGCGGCGGCGCGCAGCGGACCCTGCACGCCGACCTGATCGAGAACAAGGTCGCCAAGACCGACGGCCACGGCGGCTACGTCGCCGGCGAATTCGTCACCGCCGGATTCCTCGGCTTCACCCCGGCCAGCGGTGTCGTCCCGCAGTCCTTCGGGCAGTCCGTGGACCGCATGGGCAGCATGGTCGAGCAGGGCGTCGACTCGCTGGTCCACCTGCCCACCAAGGTTCCGGACCTGTGGGACGCCGCCTTCAACGGAGGCGAGCGCAAGCAGGACTCCCCGATGGGCGTGGTCGGCGCGGCCCGGGTGGGCGGCGAGGTCTTCTCCCTCGACATCCCGCCGGAGCAGCGGGTGGCGACCATGCTCTTCCTGGTCGCCGGCTTCAACCTCTCGCTGTTCCTGTTCAACATGCTGCCGCTGCTGCCGCTGGACGGCGGGCACATCGCCGGCGCCCTGTGGGAGTCCGTCCGGCGGGCCCTCGCCAAGGTCTTCCGGCGCCCCGACCCCGGCCCGTTCGACGTCGCCAAGCTGATGCCGGTCGCCTACGTCGTCGCAGGTGTCTTCGTCTGCTTCACCCTGCTGGTGCTCGTCGCCGACGTGGTCAATCCGGTGAAGCTGACCTGAGCCGGGGCCCCGGCCCGGCACCTCCCGCCAGACGCGGGCGGGGTGCCGGGCGGGGGCGGGCCGGCCACCGGCGGGCGGTACGGTGGCCCAGTGCTCCCATGGCGTATGGGTGTGCTCGGCGGCCCCCTTTCGAGCGTTTCCCAGGGGTAGGGATGTGCCTCCCGTAACCCTGGTGCCGTAATCTCGATGACCGGAGCCCGCCGAATTCGGGACCTAGATCCACACCTTGGGGTTGCTCGCCAGATGACTGCCATTTCACTCGGAATGCCGGACGTACCGACCAAGCTCGCCGACCGCCGGGTCAGCCGCAAGATCCAGGTCGGTACGGTCGCCGTGGGCGGAGACGCACCGGTCTCGGTGCAGTCGATGACGACCACCCGGACGTCCGACATCGGCGCCACGCTGCAGCAGATCGCCGAGCTGACGGCCTCCGGCTGCCAGATCGTCCGCGTCGCCTGCCCGACGCAGGACGACGCCGACGCACTGTCCGTCATCGCCCGGAAGTCCCAGATCCCGGTCATCGCGGACATCCACTTCCAGCCCAAGTACGTCTTCGCCGCCATCGACGCCGGCTGCGCCGCGGTCCGCGTCAACCCCGGCAACATCAAGCAGTTCGACGACAAGGTCAAGGAGATCGCCAAGGCGGCCTCCGACGCGGGCACCCCCATCCGCATCGGCGTCAACGCCGGATCGCTGGACGCCCGGCTGCTCGCGAAGTACGGCAAGGCCACCCCCGAGGCGCTCGTCGAGTCCGCCCTCTGGGAGGCGTCCCTCTTCGAGGAGCACGGCTTCCGCGACATCAAGATCTCGGTCAAGCACAACGACCCGGTCGTGATGGTCAACGCCTACCGCCAGCTCGCCGCACAGAGCGACTACCCGCTGCACCTCGGCGTCACCGAGGCCGGCCCCGCCTTCCAGGGCACCATCAAGTCCGCGGTCGCCTTCGGCGCACTGCTCTCCGAGGGCATCGGCGACACCATCCGCGTCTCGCTCTCCGCGCCGCCCGCCGAAGAGGTCAAGGTCGGCCTGCAGATCCTGGAGTCCCTCAACCTCAAGCAGCGTCGCCTGGAGATCGTCTCCTGCCCGTCCTGCGGCCGCGCCCAGGTCGACGTCTACAAGCTCGCCGACGAGGTCACGGCCGGCCTGGAGGGCATGGAGGTGCCGCTGCGCGTCGCCGTCATGGGCTGCGTCGTCAACGGCCCCGGCGAGGCCCGCGAGGCCGACCTCGGCGTCGCCTCCGGCAACGGCAAGGGCCAGATCTTCGTCAAGGGCGAGGTCATCAAGACCGTCCCCGAGTCGAAGATCGTCGAGACGCTCATCGAAGAGGCCATGAAGATCGCGGAGCAGATGGAGAAGGACGGCGTCGCCTCCGGTGCCCCCGTCGTCACCGCCGCCGGCGAGCCGGCCGGCGCCGTCGGCTGACGCCCCACGCCTGCGCCCCACCGCGTCCGAGCCCCGCCGCCCTCCCGGGCCGCGGGGCTCACGCATACCGCGCCCCGTCGCCGGACCGTCGCGAGCCCGGGTGCTGTCGCGCACGGAGAGGTAAAGTGCCAGGACCTGCTCCTGCCTGGCCTCCCAGGCCCGCAACGGTGAGGCATTCCGACACGTGCTGACGACCACCACCATCAAGGTGCTTGAGCCCGGGGAGCTCGACGACGCCCTCGTGGTCCTGGACCGCGATCCGGTCGCCAACGCCTTCGTCGCCGCTCGCGTACAGGTCGCGGGGCTCGACCCCTGGCGGCTCGGCGGAGAGATGTGGGGCTGGTACGTCGACGGCCGGCTGGAGTCCCTCTGCTACGCCGGCGCCAACCTCGTCCCCGTCTGCGCCACCCCGGAAGCCGTCCGCGGCTTCGCCGAACGCGCCCGCCGCCAAGGCCGCCGCTGCTCCTCCATCGTCGGCCCGGCAGGCCCCACCGCCGAGCTGTGGTCCCTCCTGGAGCCCTACTGGGGCGCCGCCCGTGAGGTACGCCGCCACCAGCCCCTCATGGTCACCAGCGCACCCGCCACCGAGGTCACACCCGACCCCGGCGTTCGCCGCATCCACAAGAACGAGATGGACGTGATCATGCCCGCGTGCGTGGCCATGTTCACCGAAGAGGTCGGCATCTCCCCGATGGCCGGCGACGGCGGGCTCCTCTACCAGGCCCGGGTCGCCGAACTCGTCGCCGCCGGCCGGTCCTTCGCGCGCATCGAGGACGGCAAGGTCGTCTTCAAGGCCGAGATCGGCGCAGCGACCCCCAAGGCATGCCAGATCCAAGGCGTCTGGGTCGACCCCGCCCACCGCGGCAAAGGACTCTCCGAGACCGGCATGGCCGCCGTACTGCGCTACGCCCTCAGCGACGTCGCCCCCGTCGTCAGCCTCTACGTCAACGACTTCAACGCCGCCGCCCGCGCCTCCTACCGCAGGGTGGGCTTCGAGGAAGTCGGCGCGTTCATGAGCGTACTGTTCTGACCCGCCGCCTTGTACGCTCCCGACCATGGATGACGTCGCGGTCGGCCCCCTCGATCTCGCTGCCCGGGTGGACGACGCACTCGCCGTGCAGGCCCTGGCGTTCGGTCTGACCGACGACGAGATCACCGTCCGACGGCACATCGTGCTGCGCCACCTCGGCTGCCGCGGCGCCCGCGCCCTCGGCGCCACCACCGCCGCCGGCCGACTCATCGCCTTCGTCTACGGCATGCCCAACGACCGCGGCCACTGGTGGTCCACCGTCGTCGAGCCCTACCTGCGCGGCGAAAGCCTCGACCACTGGCTCGACGACTCCTTCGTCATCACCGAGCTGCATGTGCACCCCGCCTACCAGAACCGCGGCATCGGCCGGACGCTCATCACCCGCATCACCGACGAGGCCCGAGAGCCCCGCAGCATCCTCTCCGCCATCGACACCGAGAGCCCGGCCCGCGCCCTGTACCGCTCCCTGGGCTACCGCGATCTCGCCCGCCGCGTCCTCTTCCCCAGCGCCCCGACGCCCTACGCCGTGATGGGTGCGCCGCTGCCGCTGCTGCGCCGCTGACCCCCTCCGGAGCGGAACGCATTTCCGTGCGCCACATCGGTGCGGCTAACCTCCAGGGAGTCATCTTTCTTACGCAGGAGAAACTCCCATGGCCAACGCCGCACAGGTCCAGCGCATGTCCCGCTTGATGATCAAGACGCTGCGTGACGACCCGGCCGACGCCGAGACCGCGAGCCACAAGCTGCTCGTACGCGCCGGGTACGTCCGCCGCACCTCCGCCGGCATCTGGAGCTGGCTGCCGCTGGGCAAGAAGGTGCTGGAGAACGTCTCGCGCGTGGTGCGCGAGGAGATGGACGCCATCGGCGGCCAGGAGGTCCTGCTGCCCGCGCTCCTTCCGAAGGAGCCGTACGAGGCCAGCGGCCGCTGGGAGGAGTACGGCGACCTGCTCTTCCGCCTCAAGGACCGCAAGGGCGCCGACTACCTCCTCGGTCCCACCCACGAGGAGATCTTCACCCTCACGGTCAAGGACCAGTGCACGTCCTACAAGGACCTGCCGGTCATCCTCTACCAGATCCAGACGAAGTACCGCGACGAAGCTCGCCCCCGCTCGGGCGTGCTGCGCGGCCGCGAGTTCCAGATGAAGGACTCCTACAGCTTCGACACCACGGACGAGGGCCTGGCCGAGTCCTACGCCCTGCACCGTGCGGCGTACCAGAAGATCTTCGAGCGCCTGGGCCTGGACTACCGCGTGGTCTCCGCCGTCTCCGGCGCGATGGGCGGCTCCGCCTCCGAGGAGTTCCTCGCCCCCGCCGCGGCCGGTGAGGACACCTTCGTGGACTGCCCGGCCTGCGACTACGCCGCGAACACCGAGGCCGTCACCACCAAGGTCGCACCGGTCGACGGCAGCGACCACGGGCCCATCGAGGAGCTGGACACCCCCGACACCCCCACTATCGAGACGCTCGCCGCGCACCTCGGCGTACCGGCCGGCGCCACCCTGAAGAACCTTCTGGTCAAGGTCGACGGGGAGATCGTCGGGGTCGGCGTGCCCGGCGACCGCGAGGTGGACCTCGGCAAGCTCGGCGAGCACCTCGCGCCGGCCACCGTCGAGCTGGTCACCGCCGAGGACTTCACCGACCGCCCCGACCTGGTGCGCGGCTACGTCGGCCCGCAGGGCCTGGCAGGCAAGTCCTTCCGCTTCCTCGCCGACCCGCGCATCGCCCAGGGCACCGCCTGGATCACCGGCGCCAACAAGCCCGGCATGCACGCCAAGAACGTCGTCGCCGGCCGCGACTTCGAGGTCGACGAGTACCTCGACGTGGTCGTCGTCGAGCCGGGCGACCCCTGCCCGAAGTGCGGCGCCGGCCTGCGTATCGACCGTGCCATCGAGATCGGCCACATCTTCCAGCTCGGCCGCAAGTACGCGGACGCCTTCGAGCTGGACGTGCTCGGCCAGAACGGCAAGCCCAGCCGTGTCACCATGGGCTCCTACGGCATCGGCGTCTCCCGTGCGGTCGCCGCCCTCGCCGAGCAGACCCACGACGACTCCGGCCTGTGCTGGCCCCGCGAGATCGCCCCGGCCGACGTGCACGTCGTCGCCGCCGGAAAGGCCAAGCAGACCGAGCTCGCCCTGGAGGTCGGCGAGAAGCTCGGTGCCGCGGGCCTGCGGGTCCTGGTCGACGACCGGGCCGGCGTCTCGCCCGGCGTGAAGTTCACCGACGCGGAGCTGCTCGGCGTCCCGACGATCCTGGTCGCCGGCCGCCGCGCCGCCGAGGGCGTCGTCGAGGTCAAGGACCGCCGCACCGGCGAGCGCGAGGAGCTGACCGTCGAGGAAGCCGTCGCCCGCCTCAGCGCGTAGGCGTCACACGGACGGGCCGGCCGGGTGGTGATCCACCCGGCCGGCCCGTCCGTCTCTCCGTCCCGCTGCCGGCTACAGCCAGGCCGCGAACTCCAGGAGCAGTTCGCCCCGTTGCCGGTCGCCCGAGGACGACTCCCGCACGCCCGCGCCGACCGCCCGGTACAGCGTCCAGTCCCGCAGCCGGTCCCGGTCGACCTCCAGGGAGTCGGCCAGCTTGGCCACCCTGCGGCGGGCCGCCGCGGCCGCGCCGGAGCCCGCCGCCAGATCCTCGAAGCGGTCCAGCACCAGGGCGGCAAGGTCGTACGCCCGCTCGCCGACGACCGGCGCCGGCCCGACCGCCAGCCACGGCACCCGCTCGCCGGCCAGCACCTTGCCCTGCCGGAACGCGCCGTGCAGCAGGTACGCCTCGTCGGAACCTGCCGGCAGCGCCCGGCGCAGCTCCAGCGCCTCGTCCACCAGGGGCGCGGCGGCCTCCACGGCCTCTCCCGCCGCCCGCAGCGCCTCCGCGGCCTCCTCGGTGCGCCCGGCCAGTGTCTCGAAGGGATGCTTCTCGCCCGGAGGCACCCACAGCCGCTGCGCCGTACCCGCCGCCTCCAGCAGCGCCTTGGCCTCCGGCAGCGAACGCAAGGACACCGAGCCCTGCAGCCGCTCCAGCAGCAGCGCGCCGCTCTCCTCGTCCGACCGCAGCAGCCGCACCGCACCCCAGCCGTCCCACGCCGTCAGGGCCGCGGCCTCATGCGCGGAAACCCGCCCCGGCACCGGGAACTTCAACGCCGCGGGCGCCCCGTCCTGCTGCCGTACGAGCGCCAGCAGACTGCTGCGGCCCCCGGGTGCGTGCACCCGCTCCAGCGTCAGCTCCCACGCCGCCAGCCGCTCCTGAACCATCGTCGGCAGCTCCGCGAGCCAGCCCCGGACAACGTCGTCCTGCTCGCCGCTCAGCGAGCTCACCAACCGTTGCGGCGGTTCGATGGGTGCGGTTGCCATGCTTGAGCTGTCCCTTTCCTGGTGGTGACCGCGGGCGGCCGTTCAGAGCGCGTTCGAGGAAGCGCTTGCGGAGCCGGTCGGGAGGCCGGCCTGGGCCCGTTCCCCGAGACCAGGGAAGGCTACGCCGCTGCCGCGCCAGCGCACCGACCGCACCGCCGCCTCGCGCAGTGCGGCGGCCGCCTCCGCACGGCGTGCCGTGCCACCGGAGCGCACGAGGTCCGCGTAGACGGCGGCCAGCCGGTCCTCCAACTCCGCGGCGAGCCGGGCCGCGGCGGCCGCGTCCGGCACCGGGAACGGCAGTTCGTACGCCGCGGCCGAGGCCTTCGGCTTGCCGCCCAGATCGCGGACCGCACGGTGCAGGGCGTCGCGGCGGGCACGGTGTCCGTCGTAGGCCGCCTGCGCCTCCTTGCGCCGCTCGCCGGTGATACGGCCGCCGACGACGCCGTAGCCGTACACGGCCGCGTGTTCGGCGGCCAGGGCGGCCTGCACAGCTGTCAGCTCGTCGTGCCCGCTGTCGTCGTCCTCGGTGCGCGCTGTCCCGACCCTCATGTGATTGCCCTTTTTCCGGTCCTGTGGTTACGGCGATCCCCGCATGGCGCGTGGGTGCGTGGGTGACGCGGCGGCCGGCCGGGAATCGAGGCCCCGCCCGCGCCGTACGTCTGCGGGGCGCTCACGCCTCGGACTCCGCCAGCAGATACGCGTGGGCCGCGCCCGACGCCGCCACCGAGGCGAGCAGTCGTGCCAGCTCGGGGGGCGCGGCTTTGAGTGCTTTGGTGCGGGTATCGGACAGTTCGCGTTCCGCGTCGGCCAGGGCTGTCCTGGCGGCCTTCCGGTCCTCGGGGACGGCGGGGCCCGAGGACGGGCCGGCGCTCGGTGAAGCGCCGGAAGAGTGGACGCCGGCGTTGCGGGCCGAGGCGTCGGACGGGGTCGCGGTCGGGGACGGGGCGGCGGCATCGCCGGTGAAAGCCCTTGCGTGGCGCGCGACTTCGGAGCGCAGCGGCCGCAGCCGTGCCTCCAGGTCCGGGTGTGCGGCCAGTGTCGCGTCGTAGCGAGCCAGCAGCTGTTCGCTGTCACGGGCGGAGCGCTCGCGGAGCCGCTCGGCGGCGGAGGAGTGCTCGGCCCGGGAGGGGTCGGGTTCCTCGGAGCAGCCCACGAGCAGGGCCGCGCCCCCGAGGGCGGCACCGGCCAGCAGGGTCCTTCTGCGCGTGAGCTTCACGTTCGGCACGTTCCACTTCCCGGGTCTTCCGTAGTGATCACCGCAGGCGAGGGTATCCGTGACCGGCCACCGAATCGTCAGTACCCCGCCGGAACAGATAGGCTTTGACCCGACACGCGACCTACCCACAACAGCACACGCGGCCGAGGAGTCACCCGGATGAGCACGACCCAGAGCGAGAGGCTGCGCGGATTGCTTGAACCGCTCGTCGCCGCGCGAGACCTGGATCTGGAAGAGATCGAGGTGACCCCCGCAGGCAAGCGACGGGTGCTGAGGATCGTGGTCGATTCCGACGAGGGCGTCCAGCTGGACGAGTGTGCCGAGCTGAGCCGCGAGGCCTCCCAGGTCCTGGACGACACCGATGTGATGGGCGGCGCCCCGTACACCCTTGAGGTGACCTCACCCGGCGCCGACCGGCCGTTGACCGAGCTGCGGCACTACCGCCGCGCCGTCGGCCGTCTCATCAAGGCCCAACTGACCGACGCAGCAGGGTCCGGCGAGCTGGTGGCGCGTATCACCGCCGTCGATGACGAGGGCCTGGACCTCGAGGTGCCGGGCGTCAAGGGCCGTAAGCCGACCGCCCGCCGGGTCGCATTCGCCGAGATCGCCAAGGCGCGGGTCGAGCTGGAATTCAGCCGTAAGCCCGAGAAGGCGGACAAGCGCGACGCGCAGCAGGACGAGAAGATCGACGAGATCGACGAGATCGACGAGATCGACGAGATCGACGAGATCGACGAGCACGACGAGAACGACGAGAACGACGAGAACGACGAGAACAAGGAGGAGGCGTAGCCGTGGATATCGACATGAGTGCCCTGCGGGGTTTGGTGCGGGAGAAGGAGATCTCGTTCGACCTGCTGGTCGAGGCGATCGAGTCGGCCCTCCTCATTGCCTACCACCGCACCGACGGCAGCCGCCGGCAGGCGCGGGTGGAGCTGGACCGCAACACCGGGCACGTGACGGTGTGGGCCAAGGAGGACCCGGCGGACCTGGAGGAGGGCGCCGAGCCCCGCGATTTCGACGACACCCCCTCCGGTTTCGGACGGATCGCGGCGACCACCGCCAAGCAGGTCATCCTGCAGAGGCTGCGGGACGCCGAGGAGGAGATCACCTTCGGCGAGTTCGCCGGGCGTGAGGGCGATGTCATCACCGGCGTCGTCCAGCAGGGCAAGGACCCGAAGAACGTCCTGGTGGACATCGGTCCGATGGAGGCCATGCTGCCGGTGCAGGAGCAGGTCCCCGGTGAGGACTACGCGCACGGCACCCGCATCCGCAGTTACGTCGTCCGGGTGGCCAAGGGCGTCCGCGGCCCGTCGGTGACGCTCTCGCGCACGCACCCCAATCTGGTGAAGAAGCTCTTCGCCATGGAGGTCCCGGAGATCGCGGACGGTTCGGTGGAGATCTCCGCCATCGCCCGCGAGGCCGGCCACCGCACGAAGATCGCCGTACGGTCCACCCGTTCCGGCCTGAACGCCAAGGGCGCCTGCATCGGCCCGATGGGCGGCCGGGTGCGCGCCGTCATGGCCGAGCTGCACGGCGAGAAGATCGACATCGTGGACTGGTCCGACGACCCGGCCGACCTGGTGGCGAACGCACTGTCGCCGGCCCGGGTCAGCAAGGTCGAGGTCGTGGACCTGGCGGCCCGGTCCGCCCGGGTCACCGTCCCCGATTACCAGCTGTCCCTGGCCATCGGCAAGGAAGGGCAGAATGCCCGGCTCGCCGCCCGTCTCACGGGCTGGCGGATCGACATCCGTCCCGACACCGAGCAGCAGGCACCGCAGGACTGACCGAAGCGGCGTCGCCGCGTCCCGCCGGAAAGGGGGTCGCGGCGTCCTGCCGGAAATTTCAGCAGCCGTTCCGGCCTTACCCCATCGGGGTGAGGCCGCCGCGGGGAGGTAGACTTAAGCAGTGTCTGGCCGGACGCATGCCCGCGCATGCCCTGAGCGAACCTGTCTGGGATGCCGGGAGCGAGCGGCCAAGGGCGATTTGCTGCGCATCGTGGCGATGGAGGGTGAGTGTGCCCCCGATCCTCGCGGTACGCTGCCCGGCCGGGGTGCTTACGTGCACCCGACACTGGTCTGCCTCGACCTGGCGGTTCGCCGCCGGGCTTTTCCCCGGGCTTTTCGGGGCCGGGGACCGTTCGACACAACGGCCTTGCGCCACCACGTCGAGCGTGCCGAGCAGCCGCCCCTGCACTAACGCACAGCAAGAACGCACAGCGCACGGAAAACCGTGCGGTCAGGTACCTCGCGAGTCGGAAGTAGGTCGAGATTGCGATGAGCACTCGATGAGTACGCGATGAGTACGCCCATGAAGTAGCGACGGTCCGGTGGACAACCCGGACCTAGAAGGAGCGAAGTGGCTAAGGTCCGGGTATACGAACTCGCCAAGGAGTTCGGCGTCGAGAGCAAGGTCGTCATGGCCAAGCTCCAAGAACTTGGGGAATTCGTCCGTTCGGCGTCCTCGACGATCGAGGCGCCGGTCGTGCGCAAGCTGACCGACGCTTTCCAGGCAGGCAGCGGCAACGGCCGCGCCGCCGGCAAGCCCGCGGCGCCGCGCAAGTCGGCCCCCGCAAAGCCGTCCCCGTCGGCGCCCTCGCCGGCGCAGGCGGCACGTCCCGCTGCCCCGAAGCCGGGCGCGCCCAAGCCGGGCCCCGCGGCTCCGGCCCCGGCGGCCCCCGAGGCGCCGCAGGCGCCCGAGGCTCCGGCAGCCCCGAAGAGCAGCACCCCCGCCGCCGGGCCCACCCCGGGCCCGCGCCCCGCGCCGGCTCCGAAGGCCCCGGCGCCCAAGCCTGCTCCCGCTGCCCCCGCGCAGCCCGAGTTCCAGGCTCCGCCGTCCGCGCCGGCAGCTCCCGCCGCCGGTCAGTCGGCTCCCCGTCCCGGTGCCACCCCCGGCCCGCGTCCGGCCCGTCCGGCGCCGGCCCAGGGTCAAGGCGGTCAGGGTGGTCAGGGTGGTCAGGGCCGCGGTAACGCTCCGCGTCCCGGTGGCGACCGCCAGGGCGGCCGTCCCGGCGGTGCGCGTCCGTCCGGCCCCCGTCCGGGCAACAACCCGTTCACGTCCGGTGGCTCCACCGGCATGGCCCGTCCGCAGGCCCCCCGTCCCGGTGGCGCCCCGCGTCCCGGCGGCCAGGGTGGTCCCGGCGGCCCGCGTCCGCAGGGCGGCGGCCAGGGTGCCCCGCGTCCCCAGGGTGGCCAGGGCGGTGCCCGTCCCACTCCGGGCGGCATGCCCCGTCCGCAGGGTGCGGCTCCCGGTGGCGCTCCGCGTCCCGGTGGCGGCGGCGGTAACCGTCCCAACCCGGGCATGATGCCGCAGCGTCCCGCTGCCGGCCCGCGTCCGGGCCCCGGTGGCGGCGGCGGTCGCGGTCCCGGCGGTGCCGGTCGTCCCGGCGGTGCCGGCGGCGGTCGTCCCGGTGGCGGCGGCGGCTTCGCCGGTCGTCCCGGTGGCGGTGGCGGCGGCGGTCGTCCCGGTGGCGGCGGCGGTTTCGCCGGTCGTCCCGGTGGTCCCGGTGGTGGCGGCGGCTTCGGCGGTCGTCCCGGTTTCGCCGGTCGTCCCGGCGGCCCCGGTGGCCGTGGTGGCACACAGGGTGCGTTCGGCCGTCCCGGCGGTCCGGCGCGTCGTGGCCGCAAGTCGAAGCGGCAGAGGCGTCAGGAGTACGAGGCCATGCAGGCCCCGTCGGTGGGCGGCATCATGCTGCCCCGTGGCAACGGTGCGACGGTTCGCCTGTCGCGCGGTGCCTCGCTGACGGACTTCGCCGAGAAGATCAACGCCAACCCGGCGTCGCTCGTCCAGGTCATGCTGAACCTGGGTGAGATGGTCACCGCGACCCAGTCGGTCACCGATGAGACCCTCCAGCTGCTCGCCGACGAGATGAACTACGTCGTCGAGATCGTCAGCCCGGAGGAGGAGGACCGCGAGCTTCTCGAGTCCTTCGACATCGACTTCGGTGAGAACGAGGGCGGCGAGGAAATGCTCGTCGCGCGTCCGCCGGTGGTGACCGTCATGGGTCACGTCGACCACGGTAAGACGCGACTGCTCGACGCGATCCGCAAGACGAACGTCATCGCGGGCGAGGCCGGCGGCATCACCCAGCACATCGGTGCCTACCAGGTCGCGACCGAGGTCAACGACGAAGAGCGTCGGATCACCTTCATCGACACCCCGGGTCACGAGGCGTTCACCGCCATGCGTGCCCGTGGTGCCAAGTCGACCGACATCGCGATCCTCGTGGTGGCGGCCAACGACGGTGTCATGCCGCAGACGATCGAGGCCCTGAACCACGCCAAGGCGGCCGATGTGCCGATCGTGGTCGCGGTCAACAAGATCGACGTCGAGGGTGCCGACCCGACCAAGGTGCGCGGTCAGCTCACCGAGTTCGGTCTGGTGGCCGAGGAGTACGGCGGCGACACCATGTTCGTCGACATCTCCGCTCGTGAGGGCCTGAACATCGAGCAGCTGCTCGAAGCCGTGGTCCTGACCGCGGATGCCTCGCTCGACCTGCGCGCCAACGCGGAGCAGGACGCGCAGGGCATCGCGATCGAGGCTCACCTCGACCGTGGCCGCGGCGCCGTGGCGACCGTCCTGGTCCAGCGCGGCACGCTGCGCGTCGGCGAGACGATGGTCGTCGGCGACGCGTACGGCCGAGTGCGGGCGATGCTCGACGACAAGGGCAACCACGTCGAGGAAGCGGGTCCGTCGACCCCCGTCCTGGTCCTGGGTCTGACCAACGTCCCGGGTGCCGGCGACAACTTCCTGGTTGTCGACGAGGACCGTACGGCCCGTCAGATCGCCGAGAAGCGCGCGGCGCGCGAGCGCAACGCCGCCTTCGCCAAGCGCACCCGCCGGGTGTCCCTCGAGGACCTCGACAAGGTGCTCAAGGCCGGCGAGGTGCAGCAGCTCAACCTCATCATCAAGGGCGACGCGTCCGGTTCGGTGGAGGCTCTCGAGTCCTCGCTGCTCCAGCTCGACGTCGGCGAAGAGGTCGACATCCGCGTGCTGCACCGCGGCGTCGGTGCGGTCACGGAGTCCGACATCAACCTGGCGTCCGGCTCCGACGCGATCGTCATCGGCTTCAACGTGCGCGCCGAAGGCCGTGCCACGCAGATGGCCGACCGCGAGGGCGTCGACGTCCGGTACTACTCGGTCATCTACCAGGCGATCGAGGAGATCGAGGCGGCCCTCAAGGGCATGCTCAAGCCGGAGTACGAGGAGGTCGAGCTCGGTACCGCGGAGATCCGCGAGATCTTCCGCTCGTCCAAGCTCGGCAACATCGCGGGTGTGCTCATCCGCTCCGGCGAGGTCAAGCGCAACACCAAGGCCCGTCTGGTCCGCGATGGCAAGGTCATCGCGGAGGACCTCAACATCCAGGGTCTGCGCCGCTTCAAGGACGACGTCACCGAGATCCGCGAAGGCTTCGAGGGCGGTATCAACCTCGGTAACTTCAACGACATCAAGATCGACGACGTCATCGCGACGTACGAGATGCGCGAGAAGCCGCGCGGCTGATCACGCAGCGGTTCCGGGGCCGGTCGGCGGAGGATATTCCGTCGATCGGCCCCGGCCGTTCCGTGTACGGTTCGAAAAGACCCGAACGCCTAAGGCCCCGCGGGTGGCTTGACCCGTCTTGCATGTACGTAGGGACACTGTCCTTTGACCTGCTTCTCGGCGACGTACGGTCGCTGAAAGAGAAGCGTTCCGTCGTCCGCCCGATCGTCGCCGAACTGCACCGCAAATTCGCGGTGAGCGTCGCCGAGGTCGGGGACCAGGATCTGCACCGCAGGGCCACGATCGGCCTGGCGGTGGTCTCCGGGGACACGGGGCATCTCACCGATGTCATGGACCGCTGCGAGCGCCTGGTCGCCGCACGGCCCGAAGTGGAGCTGCTGTCGGTACGGCGGCGGCTGCACGGCGACGACGACTGACCCTGAAGATCGGGCGGCGCGTCGCCGGTGGAAGCACAATTGTGGAAGACAAGAAGGAGACGGACCAGTGGCCGACAATGCGCGGGCGAAGAAGCTGGCGGACCTCATCCGGGAGGTGGTCGCCCAGAAGCTGCAGCGCGGAATCAAGGACCCGCGACTCGGCACGCACGTGACCATCACGGACACCCGGGTCACCGGCGACCTGCGGGAGGCCACGGTCTTCTACACGGTCTACGGCGACGACGAGGAGCGGGCCAGCGCGGCCGCCGGCCTGGAGAGCGCCAAGGGCATCCTGCGCTCCGCGGTCGGTTCCGCGGCGGGCACGAAGTTCACGCCGACGCTGACCTTCGTGCCGGACGCCCTGCCGGAGAACGCCAAGACGATCGACGATCTGCTCGACAAGGCGCGGGCCTCGGACGCCGCGGTGCGCGAGGTGTCCTCGGGCGCCCAGTACGCCGGCGAGGCGGACCCGTACCGCAAGCCGGGCGAGGACGACGAGGACGACGAGGGCGCAGCAACAGAATGAAGAGTGAGAGCACCAAGCCGGCCGGGAGTGGCGAGCGTGCGGCGCGCTCCGGCAAGGGCGGTGGGGGGCGGCCGGCGGGCCTGGTCATCGTCGACAAGCCGGCCGGCTTCACTTCGCACGACGTCGTGGCGAAGATGCGGGGAATGGCCCGCACCCGCCGCGTCGGGCACGCCGGCACCCTCGATCCGATGGCGACGGGCGTGCTCGTGCTCGGCATCGAGCGGGCCACCAAACTGCTCGGCCATCTCGCGCTGACGGAGAAGGAGTACGTCGGCACGATCCGGCTCGGGCAGACGACGGTCACCGATGACGCGGAGGGCGAGATCACCGCGTCGAAGGCGGCGCACGGCATCAGCCGTGCGGACATCGACGCCGGTGTCGCCGAACTGTCCGGCGCGATCATGCAGGTCCCGTCGAAGGTCAGCGCCATCAAGATCGACGGCAAGCGGTCGTACTCGCGGGTCCGCGACGGCGAGGACGTGGAGATCCCGGCCCGGCCGGTCACCATCTCGTCCTTCGTGGTCCACTCCGCGCACGAGGCCGAGGCGGAGGACGGCACCCCGGTGACCGACCTGCTGGTCTCCGTCGAGTGCTCGTCCGGCACGTACATCCGGGCGCTGGCCCGTGACCTCGGTGCCGGGCTAGGCGTCGGCGGTCACCTGACGGCTCTGCGGCGCACCCGCGTCGGCCCGTACAAGCTGGACCGGGCGCGCACGCTCGAACAGCTGCAGGCCGCGGTCGACGACTCCGAGGGCGCCGGGCTGCCGGTCATGCCGATCGGGGACGCGGCGGCCGCCGCTTTCACCCGCTGGGACGTGGCCGAGCAGCAGGTCAAGCCGCTGCTCAACGGCGCGCGGATCCCGATGCCGCTGTTCGACGGGGAGGGACCGGTCGCGGCCTTCGCGCCGGACGGTACCTTCCTCGCCCTGGTGGAGAACCAGGGTGGCAAGGCCAAGAGCATGGCGGTGTTCGCCTGAGGCCGAGCCGGCAGGCCGGTGGCAGATTGTTGAAGGTGAGGGCCGGGCTCGGGCGAGGGATCGCTCCGGGCCCGGCCCTCGCGGCGTGTGGGGGCCGGAAGGCCGCGTGAGCCCCGCGGAAGGTGGTGGAACGCGAGCCGCCCGGCCGGACGCGAAGCCGGATCGCGCTCCACCATCTCCCTCCCCCTGTCTGTATCCATCGAGCCCTGGCGGTTCACTCATTCGGGCAGGCGCCCGGAGTGAATCACGGCGTGGAAGGGGGCGCGTTTGCCAGTGGCCCTGTCCAGAAGATCATCGCCTGCTTACCGTCGGGAGCACGGGAACGGCGGGGAGGATCGGCGATGACGTGGCTGGATGCCGACGCGGAAAAAGCATTGGTGCGTATCCGTGATCTGGCAGGTAGGGCGCGCGGGACGGGGTTCCTGGCGGATCACCGCGGCACGGTCATTACCAGCCACGAAGCGGTGGACGGGTTGACCCGGGTGGTGCTGCAGCCCCTGGCGCACAGCGCATCGGGGGGCGCGTCCGGGGGCACGTTCGGAGGGTCGCTCACGGAGGCGGTCGTCGGCGGCGCGGAGCCGGCCCGGCTGGTGTCCGCCGACGCCGTCACACCGCTGCCGGAGTCCGACCTGGCCCTCGTACGGACCGACGGATTCGGCTTTCCCCGGCTGTCGCCGCTGCCGGTCGCGGCGGCCCGGCCCGCCGAGGGGACCCGCGTACGGCTCTGGGCCGGTAGCTGGCTGGAGGGCACGGTCGTCGGCGCGGGGGCGGGGGTCACGTACACGGCGACGGAGTTCTTCCATCCCCTCGACGAGGCGCTGGAGCTGACGCTCTGCCCCCGGGGGCGGGAGGCGCTGCGGCTGGGCGGGGTGGCGGCCGGCGGGCCGGTGCTGGACGCGCGGACGGGGGCGGTGCTCGGTGTGCTCGGCACCGCGCTGCACTCCGGGCGCCGGGCGGACGGATTCGCGATTCCCCTGCGCGCGGCGGCGGAGACGACGTCACGGAATGCGTTGGTGGCGCTGTTGGAACGCAATGCGGAGACCGTTCCGGCCTACGGCAGCGAGCTGAATCTCGCGGGTGCCCTGCATCTGTCCGCGATCTCCTCGGGCCACGCAGGGCAGCCCCGGGGGTGGCGCGATCCGGTCGAACGGCCGGAAGCAGCACGGGAGTTCGCACTCTTCGGGGTGGTGGCGGGGGACCTGCCGGGAGCGGGTGAGGAAGGGGAGGAGCCGGAGGCGCGGGCCGAGGGGGAGGACACGGTGCCCGGCGGGCGGGGAGGGCGCGGGTCGTTGGTGCTGGGGCTGGTCGGCGAGCCGGGGACGGGGCGGAGCACCGAACTGACCGCTCTCGCCGAGCGACGGGCGCAGAGCGGATCGCCGGGTCCGACGCTCAGGCTGCGCGGCGCCGATCTGCGGGCCGGAGACGAGGGGCTTCGCGCGGCGGTGGACCGGGCTCTGTGCGCCGCGGGCCGGACCGTCGCGACGTCCGGGGGGACTTTCGGTGACGCGGCCGGCACCACCACGCAGGCCGTGACACGGCAGGCCGCCGCCGCAGGGCGGCCGCTGCTGGTGCTGCTCGACGGGCCCGAGGAGATGCCGCCTCCCCTCGCGCGCCACCTGCGCGAGTGGACCGCTGCGACCACCGAGTGGCTGCGCTCGGCGGACGTGCGGCTGGTCCTCGCCTGCCGTCCCGAATACTGGGAGCGGGCCGGTGCGCTCTTCCCGCCTGCCCTGCTCCACCGCCCGAGCCGGCCGCTCGCCGCCTCGCCCGCAGCACCGCCCTGGGCGCTGCCTCCCTGCGTACGGCTCGGCGACCTCGCCGGCCCGCAGGCCGAGCGCGCCCGCGCCCGCTACGGACTGCCGCCCGGTGCGCGGACGGGGCCGGACGCCGGGCACCCGCTGTCGTTGCGCCTGCTCGCGGAGGTCCGGGCGGCGCTGCCGAAGGGGGATGCCCGCCGGGCGGCAGGTGTGGAGGATGTGGCAGGTACCGGGAGGGAAGCAGGCGCCGGGGGCCACGGGGGAGCGAACGGTGCCGCCGTGCCCGACCGGCACGAGATCTTCGATGCCTACCTCGACCTGCAGTGTCTGCGCATCGCCGTACGGCTCGCGGCCGCTCAACGGCCCCCGCTCCGGGGCACGTCCGTCCGCCGCCTCGCCGCCCGGGTCGCGGGACAAGTGCACGAGGCGGCACGCCGTTGCCTCGGCCCCGGACAAGGAGAACTGGACGAGGCGTCCTTCGCCGCGCTCTTCCCGTCGGAGACGGGCTGGGACGGCGCGGTGCACGAGGAGGGGTTGCTGACCCCGGCAGGCAGCGGCTACCGCTTCACCCATGAGGAGTTCGGGGAGTGGCTTCAGGGCGCCCACCTCGACGTCGACGCCGCTCTGTCGGTCCTGGTGCACCGAGGCGGGCGGGCGCCGGGGGAGGGAGGCCAGGTGCCGGGCGGGGGAGCGTCGTACGAAGAGCCGTTCGCGCGGCTGTCGTCGTACGGGGACGGGGCGTCCGCGGCCCGCGGTGCTGCCGCCCCCGTACCGGGCCATCGCATCGGGCCCGTGGTCCAGGCGCTGCTGCTCCTCGCCCGACGTGAAGGGACGGGCCAACTGACGCGTCGGCTGGCGGAGTTGGTGCCGGTGGTGACTGGTCCCGTCGCGGGCGCGTACGCGGTGACCGCCTCCGGAAGGCGGTACGCGGACGCGCGGTGGTGGGCGACGCGCCTCCTGAGCGGGGTGTTGCTGCGGGTCCCGGATGCGACGCCGTACGCCGGTGTCCTGCGGCTGCTGGCTGACCGCATCACGGAGCGATCCGTCCGGGCGGGAGGCTTCGCCCGGACCGGATTGGAGACGTTCGGGCCATGGTTCTGGCGGCGCCTGCCCCTGACCGAGGCGGACCGGATGGATCTCCTGCGCAGGCTGCTGCCGGCCGATGGCCCGCCGGCGGTCGCGGTGGCGACACGGACCGCCAGGACGGCCGGGCGGAGGGGCGAGGCGGGAGCGGCGGGCCGGGTGGAGGGGGAGACGGAGCGGCTGGGTGACGCGCACCGGTCGGCGGAGCGTCCTGAGGGGGCGGCGCGAACGGAGGAGGGGCTCGCTGCGGAGGGGTGTTCCGCGGCGGAGCAATACGCCGAGGCATGGGCTGAGGAGGGGCGGCGTGCCGGAGCGATGGACGCGGAGGAGCGGCGTGCCGGGGGAGCGCGCGCGGAGCGTGGGAGTGCGGGAGGAACGCAGGGGAGGTCTTCGGCGGGGCTGGGGGAGTCCGGGGAAGTGCTCGGGCGCACGCACCGTGTCCATCCGCCCCGCACGTCGCCCGAAGCCGTGACGGCGGGCCCCACTCCACCCCCGCGCGGAGCGACGAGGACGGGTGAGGGGAGGGCCGACGCGTGGGCCTCCCCCGGCGTCGAGGGAGGCGCCGGCGAGCCCTCGGAACCGGTACGCGGGCGCCCCGCCAGGCCGTTCGCACAGCCGCCGCGCGTCCGCGTGCATTCGGCGGATTTCGTCCCACGCCCGGCCGAGCCGCCCCGGGAGCGGCCGTACGAGAGGCCCCGCGACTCGGCGCCCGAAGCCGCGTCCCGGCCGGGAGCCGAGCCCGGTGCCGCGACGACACCCCAGATCCCCGCGCGGGAGACCGGCGAACGGCAGCAGGCTGAGGTGAGGCCGCCGGGGCTGGAGGGACCGTCCGGATCTTCGTCAACGTCCGCTCACCGAGGGGCAGTTGAAACCAGGCGGCCTTGTGCCACGCCCATGCCCACGCCCCCGCCGCCGCCCGCCCCCGAGACCCGTCTCCCGGAAGCAGCCCCGTCGACCGAAGCGGCCTTGGCGGCCGGAGCTGCCCTGGCAACCGAACCGGCCCTGGCAACCGAACCGGCCCTGGCAACTGACCCGGCCCTGGCAACCAGGTCGACCGCAGGGGCCGATGCGGCCGGCCCAGCGGAAGCAGCCGCAGCGAACCCATCGGCCGGAAAAGGGGGACCAGCCACCGCCCGCCGATCGGCCGGAGCAGCGGGACCCGCCACCGCCGACAAGTCGGCCGGGCCGCCCGGAGCCGCAGCAGCTCCCGGAACCGCCGCGGCCCCCGAAGCGCCTGATCGTCCGCAGCCGGTGCGGTTTCTCGATCTCGTCGCCGAGCTGCTGCGCGCGAACCCCGAGCATACACAGCCGCTGCTCTGCGCCTGGCTCGACGACCGGCGCCCCCTGCAAACACCGGGCCGGGGAGGCGCGAGCCGGGCGGACTCCGCCTCGCCGTCCGGAGGCGCTTCCGCAGCTGAGCGCCGCGTGCCGCACCAGGCCTCGGCCGTGCCCGCCCGCGTACGTCCCACGCCACGGCGGATCACCGTCGCGGTCGCCGCCCAAGCCCTGCTGCACACCCACCGCCGGCAGGCTCTGGAGGCCCTGGCCGACACGTTGGCCGACGCCGCGCACCCCGGCGCGCAGGAGCTGCTGGACGCCCTGGCCGAGGACGAGCCCTCCGCGGTCTGCCGCGCGGTGGACCGCTGGGCGTACGACGAGCGGTCCGATCGCCGGGCCACGGCGGCCGCTCTCGCGCTGCGCGTCGCCCCCTACGCCGCCACCGACACCGACCACGCCCTGCTGCGCTACGCCGCCCTCGCCCTCCTCGCCAGGCCCGCCGACGTCTCCCAGCACGGCGCCGCGCTCACCCTGCTGGTGCGTGACCCGTCCACCCGCTCGCGGTTCCTCGACCGCGCCCTGGACTGCTTTGTTGCCGGTGACCCTCGGCCCGGTGCGCCACAGGTGCCGGCCGAGGCGTTCGCGGGCGCTCTCCGCACCCACCCCGAGCCGGTACTCGACGCCTTCCTGGCCCGACTGCTCGACGGCGGCGGCGATGGACAAGGCGACAGCGACAGCGACGGCTCGATCGACAGCAACAGCAACAGCAACAGCAACAGCAACAGCAACAGCAACAGCAACAGCAACAGCGATCGCGATGGCGACTGCTGTGGTGCCGGCGCGGACAGCGCCCGGTGTGCGGTCGACTCGGTGCTGCGCGTCCTCGCCGACGCCTGCGGTCCGGCGGCCTCCGTCCCGGCCCCCGGACGGCCCGGCGCCCCGACGCCCGCACTCACCCCACAGCCCACCGGCTCCGCCCCGCCGCACGCCGATTTCGCCCGTCGTGCCGCCGACCTGATCCGGGCGTACGCCGGGCGCCGCCCCGAGCGCGCCGCCCGGCACCTCGCCCGGTTCGTCGACCGGAGGCTCGAAGAGGGGTCCGACGCGCGCGCCGCTCTGCGACCGCTCGTCGTGGAGCTGCTGACGGGGCCGGTCGTCACGGTCCGGTGCGCGCTCGCCGCCGTCCTGGCCCGGGTGGGTGCTTCCCCGTCGGCCCGGCTGCGCCGCGAACTGCTCGACGTGCTGCTGGCGAGCGAGGCATACGACGCACCGCCTCCGGGCCACGGCAGTCCGTATGCGCCTAGGGGAGGCGGAGCTGCAAGGGCGGCCGCACACGACACGCGCGTGCTGGAAGCCCTGCTGCGTGCCGCCGCGGAAGACGTGCAGCGACGCCCGGCGGACCACACCCGCGAGTTGGTGCACCGCACCGGCATGCTGCTGGTGCGCACGCCCGAAGGCGCGGCCTGCTTCGACCGGCGACTGGTGGAGCTGGGTCGGCAGGTGCCCGGCTTCGCGCGGCGGGTACAGGACTGGGTGGCCGCGGCGCCGGACGACTGGGCGGCGGTGGTGGGCCCCAGCGCCCGGGTCACGCTCGCCGGCTGCCGGAGCTGACCACCGTCGGCAAGCGGGCCCTGACCTTCCGTACGCGGACGGGCGGGCAGCGGGCAGCCCCACCGCCGTCCCGATGCCGGAACCGGTTTCCGCCGTCCGCGCGGCGCTCCGCCGTCCCGCGCGACCGACCGGACCCAGATGTCCGATGCGACGGAAGCGAGGCCACCCTTCGCGCGAAGCTCCGCCTCCGGCATGGCAGTCTTAGACCTGCGCCATGCACATTGGCGCAGTGGACGGACAAGAGTTCGGGCGAGGAGCGGGCACAGTGCAGCGCTGGCGTGGCTTGGAGGACATCCCCGAGGGCTGGGGACGCAGCGTCGTCACCATCGGCTCATACGACGGTGTGCACCGCGGTCACCAATTGATCATCGGCAAGGCGGTGGCGCGCGCCCGCGAGCTGGGCATTCCCGCGGTGGTCGTCACCTTCGACCCGCACCCGAGCGAAGTCGTGCGCCCCGGTACCCACCCGCCGCTGCTCGCCCCGCACCACCGGCGGGCGGAGCTGATGGCCGAGCTGGGTGTGGACGCGGTGCTGATCCTCCCGTTCACCAAGGAGTTCTCCAAGCTCGCACCGGCCGACTTCGTGGTGAAGGTGCTGGTCGACAAGCTGCATGCGCAGGTCGTCGTGGAGGGCCCCAACTTCCGCTTCGGCCACAAGGCCACCGGCAACGTCGAGACGCTCACCGAACTCGGCACCACCTACGACTACACCGTCGAGGTCATCGACCTCTTCGAGCGCGGAGAGGCGGGCGGCGGCGAGCCGTTCTCCTCCACGCTCACCCGACGCCTGGTCGCGGACGGCGACGTGACGGGCGCGAGGGAGGTCCTGGGGCGGCCGCACCGCGTCGAGGGAATCGTCGTACGGGGCGCGCAGCGCGGTCGCGAACTGGGCTTCCCGACAGCCAACGTGGAGACCCTGCCGCACACCGCCATCCCGGCCGACGGCGTCTACGCGGGCCTGCTGCACGTCGAGGGCGAGGCGATGCCGGCGGCCGTCTCCGTGGGCACCAACCCGCAGTTCGACGGCAAGATCCGCACGGTCGAGGCGTACGCCATCGACCGGGTCGGCCTGGATCTGTACGGCCTGCACGTCGGCGTGGACTTCCTCGCCTACATCCGGGGCCAGGAGAAGTTCGACACGCTCGACGCCCTGCTGGAGCGGATGGCGATCGATGTGAAGCAGGCACGAGGGCTGATCGCCGCGTCGACCTGAGGCGCCTCCCGGCGAGCGGGCGCCGCACTCCGCTTCGCCAACTGCCTCCGCGCGAAGGGGAGTTCACCCGTACGGAGGATGATCGCGAAAGGGGCAGGGCCCGGCACTCACGTGCCGGGCCCTGCCCCTTTCTGCTGCGCGCTTCCCGCACGCCCCCTTACTGCGGAGGCGGCTGCTGCTGCCAACCGGGCTGATCCGGCAGCGGCGCGTCCGGAGCGGGCTGTTGCTGCTGCCAATGGGCAGGCGGCTGCGCGGGCTGCTGGGTCCACCCGCCCTGCTGCGGCGGGTATCCGGCCGGCGGCTGCTGCGGCTGCTGCGGCTGCTGCGGCTGCTGCTGGGCGGGCTGGCCCTGCGGCGGCTGCCCCTGCTGCGGGTACTGCTGCTGGGCGTACGGGTCGCCGCCCATCTGCTGCTGGGGATACATCCCCTGGGCCTGCTGCGCCCGCGCGAAGTCCTCGGCCACCAGGGCGGAGAGGTTGAAGTACGCCTCGCGGGTCTTGGGCCGCATCATGTCGAGGTCGACCTCGGCACCGGCGGCGAGATGCTCGTCGAAGGGGACGACCACCACACCGCGGCACCGCGTCTCGAAGTGCGACACGATGTCATCGATCTTGATCATCTTGCCGGTCTCGCGGACACCGGAGATGACCGTGATCCCGCGCTGCACCAGGTCGGCGTAGCCGTGCGCGGAGAGCCAGTCCAGCGTGGTGCTGGCGCTGCTCGCGCCGTCCACGGACGGGGTGGAGATGATGATCAACTGGTCGGCGAGGTCGAGGACTCCACGCATCGCGCTGTAGAGCAGACCCGTACCCGAGTCGGTGAGGATGATCGGGTACTGCTTGCCGAGGATGTCGATCGCACGCCGGTAGTCGTCGTCGTTGAACGTCGTCGACACCGCGGGGTCGACGTCGTTGGCGAGGATCTCCAGGCCGGAAGGGGCCTGCGAGGTGAACCGGCGGATGTCCATGTAGCTGTGCAGATGCGGGATCGCGTGCACCAGGTCACGGATGGTCGCGCCGGTCTCGCGGCGGACCCGTCGGCCGAGCGTGCCGGCGTCCGGGTTCGCGTCGATGGCGAGGATCTTGTCCTGGCGCTCGGACGCGAGGGTGGAGCCCAGCGCGGTGGTCGTCGTGGTCTTGCCGACGCCGCCCTTGAGGCTGATCACCGCAATCCGGTAGCAGGACATCACGGGAGTCCGGATGAGCTGGAGCTTCTGCTGGCGCTCCGCCTCCTCCTTCTTCGCGCCCAGCTTGAACTTCGACGGCTGGGCGTTGGCACCCGGCTTGCGCTTCTTGGGCTGGTTGCGCAGGAGTCGGTCGGAGGTCAGCTCGACGGCCGCGCTGTAGCCGAGCGGCGCGCCGGGGGCGGCCCGCTGCTGCGGCTGCTGCTGACCGGGCTGGGAGTACGAGGCGTAGTTCGCCGCCGCGTTCGGGTCGCCGACCTGCTGCCCCGGCAGGGGCTGGTGCGGCGCCTGCTGAGCCTGCTGAGCGGCCTGGGCCTGAGCCTGGGCCGCCTGCTGGGCCTGCGCGGCCTGCTGCTGGGCAGCTGCCTGCTGCGCCGCCGCCTGCTGGTCGTAGCCGGGCTGCTGCCCCTGCTGGGGGTAGCCCTGTGCGCCGGTCTGCGGGTAGCCGTAACCGGCCTGCTGTGCCTGCTGCGCCTGCGGGTTGGGGTGCTGCTGCGCGGGCGCCTGCTGCGGCTGGGCCTGCTGGGGGTAGCCGTAGGCGGGCTGCGGGTAGCCGTAAGCAGGTTGCTGCTGTTGCTGCTGTGCCGGTGCGCCCTGCTGGGGGTAACCACCCTGCTGCGGGGGCGCCTGCTGCGGCTGGCCCTGCTGAGGCTGCCCCTGTTGGGGGTAGCCGGCCTGCGGCCGCTGCGCCTGGGGCTGCTGCGCGGGAGCCTGCGGCTGGGCCTGCTGGGGCTGTTGCTGCGGATGACCGCCCTGGGCCTGTGCCACCCGCGGGTCCGCGGGCTGGTACTCCGGCGGTAGGGGAGGCAGCGCACCCTGGCCGGGCACACCCTGCTGCTGCGCATCTCCGGCGGCACCCCACGGAGCGCCCTGCTGGGGGTGACCCTGCTGCGGCACGCCCTGCGGCACACCCTGCTGGGGCGTGGCCGGAACCTGCTGCTGCGGTGCACCCTGCACGGGCGCGCCCTGCTGCGGCTGGGGCTGGCCCTGAGGGGGTTGGCCGGCGACCGGAGCGGATGCCTCGGGGGCCGGAGTGCCGGCCTCGGCGGGAGAGTTGCTTGCTGTGGTCGCTGCGGCCACGTCGGTCCGGGGAGCCGCGGGGGCACCGCTCTCCGCCTCGGCCTCGGGCGCCGCGGCTTCCGACTCCGTGTCATCGTCGTCGTCATCCCAGAGGGAGGCGGACGGGTCGACACCGCTGCCGGCGCGCACATTGGCGGAACCGGAGCCTGAATCCGTGGCAGCACCGTCCTGCGCCGCGACGGGCGCCACCGGCTCGGCCGGGGGAGTCGCGGCGGCCGGTGCGTCACCGTCGCCGTTCGGGCGCAGCATCGGGAACCCGGGCGGCGCGGCCTCCGCGGGCGGCGGGGCCATCGGCGCCGGGGCGGCCGGACCGGGCGCACCCTGCTGCGGAACTCCGGGCGCAGGGGCCCCCGGAGGGCCACCCTGAGCCGGACCCGCCAGGGGCTGGCCGATCGGCGGAGGAGCGGGAGAAGGCGCAGGAGGAGGCGCAGGAGAGGCAGCGGCACCCGCGCCGCCTCCACTGGTGTCGTTGCTCGCGTACCAGGCCGGAGCCGAAAAATCGATCTTGAACTCACCGGTCAGGTCGAACTCGGACTGGTCGTCGTCAGGATCGTTCCCGTCCGGACGGAAAGCCTCCTGCTCGTTCACTGTGCCTCCTGGTGTACTGCAACGCACCTGAACGGCAGGACCGGATACAGGCGGATCGATCGGGTGTAGCGGAAGTCGGAACACACCACCCGGGGTTGCGCCAACACTAACTGTCTCCATCCCCGTATCGACTGCTGCCGGTGTGCTCCTGCGGCTCTCCATACAGCCTAATCAAGAGTCGGCCCATAACGGCAGTCGATGTCATGTCGTCTTCAAGCCCTTGGGGCACACCTACGGGCGCACCCGTGGATGCGCCCGTAGGTCGTGCCCGGCCCGGTTGCCGACGCGCCGCGCACAGCGCGCTCCGCCGCCAACCGGGCCGCAATCACGGTCAGTCCATGCGTCGCGGACCGCCGAGCAGGTTGGTCTCCGCCTCGGTCGGCTGGGTCATGACGAACTGGTGGCCGTCCCGCGAGCACCAGAGCATGGCGTTGTCGCTGAGCGTCGGCAGCACCGCACCGACCTGCTCGGGCAACCGCATGATTCGCGTCACAACTTCCGCCTCCTCGGGCGAGAGTCGCTGCAAACCGACCAGATCGGCCCTGCCCAGCATCTGCGGCGAACGCGGCCCGAGGAACGGCAGCACCGTCAGCACCGACTGCCAGGGGCTCGGGGCCAGCTGATTGCGCGGCGGACGCGCACCCATGTCCCGTACGACCAGCACCGGGCTGGAAACCGACGGTCCCTGCGGCGCGATCTGGCGCACGTCGTGGATGGACACACACTGCTGGCCGCCGCCCGCGGCCTGCGCCATCTGGCCCCAGGCCGGCGGGCGCGCGGTCTCCACCGCGACACGGGCGCCGATGGCGACCGTACGCAGCGCCAGCACCTGCGCCATCCACATGCTGCCGACCAGCGCGATCTCCATCGGCGCGGGCCGCAGCACGCTCAGCACGGCGGGCTGGTTCTGCGGGTCTATGCCGATGATCACGCCGTCGTCACCGACCGGCAGGGTCAGCGATCCGAGCGACTCGGCGGTCAGGACGTGCGGGCTGCGCCGGGGACCGCGCAGGCCGAAGCCGGGCTTCGGCTTGGGACCGGTCGGGCCGGACTGCTCCTCGTCCGGGCGCGGTTGGTGCGAGAGCCGACGGCCGCCGCCACCGCCCGCACCGGCGCCGCCGATGGGGGGATTGCGCCAGCCGTTGCCGCTGGTGTTGACACGTGGCTGATACGTGGGCGTGGCCATCAGCGGGTACCTCCGAGGGGAAGCGTGGCCAGAATGCCGGGCATCTGCTCGCGGTCGAGCCGTACGAGCCCCACCTTCACAGAACCGGAGCGCCGCTCCAACTCGCTCTGCGCGGCGGAGAGTTCGTTCTCGCTGCGGGTCGACAGGCGGACGTAGCCGGAGATGGCGGGAGCGCGGCCGCCGCCGTGCGACGCGGTCAGCGCGAAGGTGCTGGCCATCGCCCTGGTGCTGGTCAGCAGCTGGGTGACGGCGGCCAACGGCGCGCCGCCCTGGCCCAGCTGGGGCCACCGGCCGATCCAGTACGTGGAGTGCCAGCGGTCGTCACAGCGCCAGGCACGGGTCGTCTCCTGGGTGCGGCGGGCGGCCCGGCCGTCCCGGCCCATCGCGCCGTTGGCGGCCCGCGGGCTGACACAGACCGCGGTGCCGAGCGCGGCCACGACCTCCCGCTCGGCGAGCACGCGGGCGCGCACACCATGGACGGTCAGCCGGCTGACGAGCTGGTCGGCGGCGCGCAGCAGCGAACGCTTGGCGCCTTCCATCCCACCGCCGCGGGCCTCGATGGCCTCCGCGCACAGCTCCGGATCGAGCTTCAGCGCGATCCAGGTGAGCTGCAGGGCCGGCGTCTGCGCCTGGGCCTGCAGCGGCGCGTACGAGCGTGCGGCAACGGCCTGTTCGGGCAGATGCGGAGCCGGCGCGGGCTGGGTGTACTGCACGAACTGGACCGACTCGAGGTGGATGTCCTCGACGTCGAGCGCCGTATGCAGCACGTCGAGCGGCAGCATGTGGCTGCCGCGCTGCGGCCGCAGCGGCTCGTCCTTGGCGTCCACCTGCACGATGGCCGTGAGGAAGGTGCCGTCACCGACGAACCCGATGGCGCGCTGCTCGGAGTCGGTGTACTCGAAAGTGCGCAGCGCCGGCTCGCACTCGACGATCGGAGCGAAGGCCGGGTCGACGCCCTGCGTCGCGGCGACCGCCGCACTGCTGTTCTTGCCGCGGCGCTTCATGGCGCGCACGGTCGTGATCCACTCCGGCAACGGGATCTTACGGCGCCGGCCGAGCGCGAAGATGACCAGTACGGCTGCCACCACGACGGCCGCGGTCAGCGCGGCAGGGTGGATCGACCAGCCCACCAGCACCAGGGCCGCGGCGATCTCGATGATGGCCAGCTGCTGGACGCGAACTCCGCCAATGTTTCCGGCCTGTTGGCGCAAACGCGGCGACACCGGACCGGCGGGGCGGGCCGAACCCTGGCCGCGGTCTCCTCTGTTGCCCGAAGCTGTACCGTTTTGGCCAGCGTTTCCCGCGTATTGCGGTGCAGCGGAAGGCTGTTGCTGCTGTTGCCGCCCATTGCGGCGTCGAGCCCTGGTGGCGCTGGACATCCCCCGGCCTGCTCCTCTACTGGTGGTGTGGCCTCTAGGCGTATCGGCCGCCGCTGAGACTGGTGCGTTGGAAGGTGGCACCCGTACCGTACGGGTCGATCGACACACGGCATAGTAGAGGGCGCTACGGCGTGAGTGCCGGGGGCGGTCGATGGTGGGATCCGACAGACGGGGAGAGAAAGCAACAATGGCATCACGTCGGGACGAGCTGAATGCGTATTCGTTTGCGCGAAAGCGCACGAATGCGGCATTTCTGAAGCCGCTGCCGAACGGCTCGATCGAGAGCGCGCCGAGGCCGCTGAAGGCGGTGCTGCCAAGCGTCCTGGTGGGGGTCCTGATCCTCGTGGGCTTCGGAGCATGCGGGATTCTCAAGCCCGTTGCCCCGAAGGGATGGGACGAGGTGGGGAAGAACGTCATTGTCGGGGATAAATCCACCACGCGTTACATCGTTTTGAACAGCGGCAAAGGCGCCGACAAACAGAAGCTGCTGCATCCGATTCTGAATCTCGCCTCGGCCCGACTTCTTCTGGACCCGAAGTTCAAGGTCGTGCAGGTCAAGGAAGAGGAGCTGGACGGAAAGCTTCCGCACGGTCCGGCCATTGGCATTCCGTACGCGCCCGACCGGCTGCCCGACACGGAAGAGGCCGACAAGCCGAAGACCTGGGCGGTGTGCAACCGCCCCGGTAGCGGCGAGAAGAGCAAGACCCAGCAGGCCGTGTTCGTCCTCGGCGGCAAGGACAAGCAACTCGTCGAGGACAGGGGGAAGTTGGACACCGACCAGGCCCTCTACGTCGAGGACCCGGAAGGCAAGAAGTGGCTGGTCGACCACAGCGGCACGGCCTTCGAGTTCGACTCCACGGCGGCCGGTAATGTGTCCCCTCCGCAGGGCAGGGAGAAGACCAACAGCGACCTGCGCCGCATCATCTTCTCCGGCGCCGAGCCGCAGAAGGTCTCCGCGGAGTGGATGGCCACCGTCATCAAGAGCCCGGTTCCGATCTTCATGCCGCGGGTCACCGGCGCGGGGGGCAAGACCCTCGCCAAGGGCGCCCCGGAGAAGTACAACACCATCGGCACGGTGCTCGTGGCCGGTGACGGACAGAAGTACGTCGTGGTCCAGGACGGCGTCGAGCTGGTCTCGAACTTCATCGCCAAGCTCCTGCTGGAGGGGCAGAACGCCCAGGATCTGCATCCGGGGGGCGGGGAGCTGACGGCGCAGCCCGTCGCGACCGGCAGTATCGACCCCAAGCGGGACGACACGGACCGGTTCGTCAAGTTCATGGGCAAGGTCGGGAGCACCGATATGGACCTGCCGTGGCCGAGCGACACCGTCAACATGGCGAACAACTTCAAGGAAGGTTCGCAGACCGGCGGCCTGGTCACCCCCACCGAGAACGGTGTGAGCTGCAGCGTCTACACGGGTACCAATACGAAGGCGCCGGGTGAGGCCGGCAAGCTGCTCGGCTACCCGAACGGCGTGCCGAACATGCAGACCTGGGTCGGCAAGGACTACCCGGCGAAGATTGCCTCGGGTGCCAGCTCGTACGTCACCCCCGGCAGCGGCCTGCTGTACCAGCAGATCTCCACACCCGAAGCGAAGAGCGGCCCGCTGTTCCTCACCACCGACACCGGCCTGCGCTATGCCGTCCCGCGGAACAACGACAGCGCAGACAAGGGTGGCAAGGCCGACGACGAGCAGAACAAGGCCCAGATCCACCTCGGGTACGAGGGCGCGCACCCGCCCGCGATCCTGAAGGCCTGGTCCGAGCTGCTCTCGGAGGGGCCGTCCCTGGACGTCCCGAGCGCCGCGAAGCCGCAGACGTCCTGACACCTCCGGGGCGACGCACACTTCCGTACGCAGGCCGCACCGAGTCCCTTTTCGGGCCTCGGTGCGGCCTGCCGCGTGTACCGGCTTCCGCCCCACTGTGATCTTCGCGTTAAATATTCACCGTGGCCGGTTCATGCCCGATAGCATCAGGTTAGTCCGATTCCACTGAACAACACTCCGGTGACCGCCAGTTGGCTATGTTGTGATCCCGTCACAAGACTCCTCCTGCTGTTGGGAACAGGCGTATGGAGTGGTTAAAGTGGCCGGAGGCGTCAACAGGAGATGCCAACCGCGAAGTGTCCTAGCCGGCGCGGCGCGGCCGACGTACGAGTCTCATGGGGGACGTTGACTTATGGCTGGTCAGCAGTTCACTACCACCGAGGAGGAGATGGTTGCGTTCAGCGGCCGCATCTCCTCGGTCAACCAGTCGATCCAGGGCGAGATCTCTCGCCTGAACACGGTCGTCGACACCATCACGTCCGGGTGGAGGGGTGCTGCGGCTTCTTCGTACAACCAGCTGCAGTCGCAGGTGAACGAGGACGCCAACCGTCTCAACCAGCTTCTGGGTGAGATCAAGGAAGCGATCGACTCGACCACGAAGAACTACTCTGCCTCCGAAGAGGAGCAGGCTCAGTCGATCTCGCAGGTCTCCGCGCAGGCTTCCCCGTTCGGATGACGTGGCCGCGTCGCTTTCCGCGGCGCCACGGCCCAGCCGCCGCAGCACGGGCCAGCCGGGTGACTCCGCCGGCCCGCTGCGGCATGTGTATCGACCAGGCCTCATCAACTCCCTGAGGAGACACTATGTCCGGCCAGATCCTCGTCAATTTTGCGACGATCTCGCAGGCCGCTTCCGACGTGCGCGGTACGGCTAACAACATTCGCACTCAGCTCGACGACCTTGAGTCGGGCGTCAAGAAGATCGCTGCCAGCTGGGAAGGTGCTGCGCAGGAGGGCTACCAGGCCCGCCAGCGCGAGTGGGACCAGCGCGCTGCGTCCCTGCACTCGACCCTGGAGGCCATCGCCAAGGCGCTGGACACCGCGGCGCAGAACTACCAGAGCACCGAGTCCAAGAACTCGGCGATCTGGGGCGGCTGACCCAGCGTCAGGCACATGGCACAACGGCTGAGCAGCCCCGACGGCTCGCACAGTGGTCAATGAGGGCGGGCGCGCTGTTTCAAGTGCGCTCGCCCTTCTGCCGTCCGTAACCACCTCGTCACACCTGCACCACATCTCGACATCTACCCCTGCACCACCGCTTCCGCACCTCATAATTGACCCGTTGTTCCGGGCCCAACCCGCCACACACATGGAGAGCAGACAACCCGTGGGATCTCGCGCCATACGTCACCGAGCCGGGCATCGCCAGCGAGCGGCGGTCGCACTGGTCACGGCGGCGTGCGCCGCCGGCCTCTCCTGCGCCACCGCTGCGCCGGCGGTCGCGGACGAGAACGTTCCGCTCAACAGCGGAGAGTGCAAGTTCGGTGCCGAAAACATCAAGGAGACTCCGTGGGCGCTGCAGCGCCTGCTGACCAAACAGATGTGGGCGGTCACCGAGGGCAAGGGCGTCCGGGTCGCCGTCATTGACACAGGTATCGACGCGGGCAACCAGCAGGTGAAGACCGCGATCGGTTCCGGCGGCAAGAGCTACGTGAACGGCAACCCGACCGACGACCGGGTCGGCCACGGGACGAAGGTCGCCGGCATCATCGCCGCCCGCCCCTGGCGGGACTCCGGCTTGGTCGGTATCGCCCCTGAGGCGAAGGTCATTCCCTACCAGCAGACCAGCGACGAGAAGGCGGGCACCGCCAACAGTCTGGCCAAGGCCATCAATGACGCGGTGAAGGCCAAAGTCGACATCATCAACATCTCCCAGGGCACGGGTGCCAGCGAGGACCAGCTGACCCCCCTCAAGAACGCGATCGCGAACGCCGAGGCGAACAACGTGCTCGTCGTGGCCTCGGCGGGCAACGGAGGCGCGGACGGCGAGGAGAAGAGCATGTTCCCCGCCGCGTTCAAGGAGTTCAGCAACGTCCTCGGCGTCGCCGCCTCGGACCGCAGCAACGAGCGCGCGCCCTTCTCCCAGCGCGGAGACTTCGTCGACATCGCCGCGCCGGGCGTCGACATGGTCTCCACCGTCCCCAACGGCGGCAACTGCGTCGACCAGGGCACCAGCTTCGCCGCCCCGTACGCCGCGGGAGCTGCGGCACTCCTCATCGCCAAGCACCGCACCGGCAGTGACCGATGGACGCCGGAAGAAGTCATCTGGCACCTGGAGCAGACCGCCGAGCGCGTGCGCAGGGACCGGGACAACAACATCGGCTGGGGTGTCGTCGACCCGGTTGCCGCCCTCAACGACGACACCCGTCCCACTGCCGCTCCCGAGCCGGACAAGCCCTCCAACTCGGCCGACGGCGCCAACATCCAACCGGCCGCACTCACCATCGGCGAAAGCGCCGAGGAGCGACGCGCCCGGATCGCCATCTACATCGTCGGGGGCGGACTTCTGGCCGTTGCCGCGGTTGTAGGCTCCGCCGTCGCGATCCGCGATTGGCGTCGGAAGACTGGTTTCACGACACACGGGGAGTCAATCCATGGGTGAGCAATATCGGGTAGATCTCAGCGCGCTGGAAGAGACCATCAGGAAGCTCAATAACGTCCTGAAGGATCTTGGTAACGCCAACGCTGACACCCGGTACAAGACGTCGCTGTCGCCCAACGCGCTGGGCGCCGACGCTCCTGGGGCTAATTTCCTTGAGGCGCAGAAGCTGACTGACGCGCACAAGCAAATGAAGACGCACATCGAGGAAGTTGTTCAGCACCTCCACGACGTGACGGACGAGTTCGGCACCAAGACGAAGAAGGTGCACGGCAACTACCAGAACCAGGAAGCCGACACCTCGACGAACATGTCCGGTGGCTGATGTGGCGTCGGTATCGGTCAAGTGCGTATCTGTAGTCAGCGTGGAGAGCAGCAGAGGGGGATTGAATCGTGAGTGGTGACGTCGAGTACGAGTACATGCCGGCAACGATGTGCTATGCCGCCGAGCATGAAACAAACTTCGCCGAGATGGACATGGACACCATGAAGGCCATGGTGAAGGCGTCCAACCCCAGCGAGGTACACAACGTTTCGCAGGGCTGGAAGGACGTGCACACCCAGCTCGTCGGTGGCGGCGGGGGCGGAGTCAAGGGTGCGTTCGACGCTGCCGTGAAAGAGGTGCTCGAGCACTGGAACGGTGACGCGGCCGAGAAGTTCAAGGCGCAAGCGCAGAAGATCAGCAAGAAGATCTCGGACGGCGCCATGTACGCCGACTACACCTCCCGGGCGATGAAGAACGCTGCGACGATCCTTGAGCAGCTCAAGCCCGAGGTCGAGTCGATGGAGAAGCCGAGCACGGCGAACAAGGCCGTCAACTGGGTTCAGGACGGCGGCAGCCGGGATGACGCGGGGGTCAAGCGTGACCTGGCCAATCCCAGCATGAGCACGCAGCAGGCCCTGGACAACAACTCCGGCAGCCTGTCCGCGGGCAAAGAGCAGCAGCTGCGCATGGCTGTGAAGATGGAGCAGCTGGGCGCGGCTTATGTGTCTCAGGCCAAGTCGATGGGGACTTGGAAGAGGAGCACTGGCCGGGACAGCGGCGAAGAGTATCCCGGTCCTCCCGGTGGCGAGCCGCCGGCGGCTGTGCCGATGCCTATGCCCACCGGCTCCTCGGGCGCGCACAAGGTAGGCAGCCCTTCGATCGCGGGAATGGGTAAGGGCCCTGGCTTCTCCTCCGGAGGGATCAAGGCGCCGAAGGACCCTGGCATCAGCGGTGGTATCGGTTGCCCCCCGCCCGGAAAGGGCACGCTGACTCCCAACGTCGGTACAGGACTTGACAGTTTCACTCCTCCTGGCGGAGGCGCGGGTACTGGCGGAGGCGCCGGAGGCGGCCTGGGCGGTGGCGGCCTGAGCGGCGGTGCCGGAGGTGGGTCCCTCGGTGGCGGCTCCGGAACCGGCGGAACAGCCGGCGGCATGATCGGCGGTGGCGCGGTCGGCGCAGGCGGACGTGGTGGCGCGGTCGGTGCCGGTGGTGCCGGCGCAGGCGCACGCGGTGGCCGCGCAGGCATGCCTGGAATGGGCGGTGCCGCAGGTGCCGGCCGGGGCGCGGGTGGCAAGGGCGCAGGCGGCGGTCGTGGCGCGTTGGCCCGTCAGAAGGGCGGTGTCATCGGTGCAGGTGGTGGCAAGGCCAGCGGCGCCGGGCAGGGGGGATCGGGTCTCCACCGTTCCCGCGGCGGGGCTCAGGCAGGTGCCGGTGCAGACGGCCGTCGGCCTTCCGGCATGATGGGCGCACCTGGTGCTCATGGCGCCAAGGGCAAGGAAAAGGGCGAGAACGGCGAGCGTCCCGACTACCTTGTGGAGGACGAGGAGACCTGGACGTCGGAGCGTAACGTTGCCCCGAAGGTCATCGAGTAGTAACCGGTTGTCAGCAATTCGGTGGTAACAAGGCGGGGCCCGCGGCTCTTGGGGCCGTGGGCCCCGCCCTGTTAGGAGAGGTGTTAAAGCATGAGCTTCACGCGGAGGCTGCGTGTGGTGGGCGGCGCGGTTGTGGCGGGAGCACTGCTCTTCGGCACCGCACCGGTTGCTTCGGCAGACCAGATCCGAGATGCCCAATGGCCTCTGAAGGCTTTCAAAGCTGAGGAAATCTGGAAAATTGCTACAGGTAAGGGAGTGACCGTTGCCGTCATCGACGACGGGGTCAATTCCAAGCACCAGGACCTGACGGCCAATGTGCTTCCTGGCAAGGACTTTATTGATGGGGGCTCTGCGGAGCCAGAGGGTGACGATATCCACGGCACCCAGATGGCTGGAGAGATCGCTGGGCACGGGCATGGACCTGGAGGCGCCGAGGGCGTGAAGGGGCTTGCCCCCGATGCTAAGATTCTGCCCTTGCGGGATCGTGGATTGGGCCCGGACGGATTTGCCTCGTCGATTCGCTATGCGGTTGATAAGGGCGCCTCGGTCATCAACATTTCGCAGGGCACCAGTGGCGCAAAAGGAGAAGCTGATGCCATCGCCTATGCCCTGAAGCACAAGGTTCTGGTGGTGACGGCTTCGGGAAATGATGGCAAGGGAGGGCCCGATGCCATCCAGTACCCCGGAAACTACCCGGGTGTCTTGACTGTCGGCGGAGTGCAGAACTCTGGTGAGATTTGGCCTGATTCCAATTACGGGTCGTCAGTCTTGCTTTCGGCACCTGCGACCGACATTGTTTCCACCGGATGGGATAGTTCGCGGTATCGAAAAGGTACAGGAACCTCCGACAGCGCGGCGCTTACGTCTGGAGCCGCCGCACTGCTCCGAGAGAAGTTCCCCGACCTGACCGCCGGTCAACTCGTCAACCGCCTGACCAAGACCGCCGGCCTCCCTGCCTCGGCCAAGGGCACCTCGCTCCCCGACCAGAAGTACGGCTACGGGTTCATCCAGCCGCTCGCCGCTCTCAAGCGCGAGATTCCTGCTGGGGCGAAGAACGGTCCCCTGAAGATGCCGAAGGTGGGGTCTTCGCCGTCTGCGGAGAACCCGGCGGCTTCCCAGGGCACCGACGGCAAGGGGGGATCGTCCCAGGCAGTGGAGAAGCCGGGGTGGAGTCCGCTCTTCATCGGGTTGCTCGTTGTGGTCGGCCTTGTGGTTGTGGGAATCATCGTGGCGATCGTTTTGGTCGTGCGTCGTAAGAGCCGTCGGAACGGCCCGCCTCCGGGCGGCCCCGGTGGTCCTGGCGGTCCCGGTGGATATGGCGGTGGTGGCGGTCCGGGTTTCGTGCCCCAGCCGAACAGCCCGTATCAGCAGGGCGCCCCGGGCGCCTACCCGCCGGCGCCTCCCACCCAGCCTCCGGGACGGTAGACAGCTAGCTGGTTGAGTTTTGATTGGGGCCCACAGCCTGGAGGCTGTGGGCCCTTTTCGTTGTGCGGTGCCTGACGAAGTCACCGGGAGATGGCGACGGCGTATGAGATAACGAGCCTCGCTTCGATGCATGGGATGGCCGCGGCCGGAGTTCAGGCCGGCATTGGCGGTACGTGGATCGGCGCTCGGGAGGCTGTCGCGGTAGCGGGGTACAGGCGCTTGCGTGAGCCGCTACGAGGGCTGCAGCTGACGCGGGAATTGTTCGCCCAGGTTTGCTCGGGCCCCGCTCAGTTCGGCCGTGGAGTGCGCGGAAGTGCTTTGCCGAGTGGGAGCGCTCAAGAGGGTGCTTTGCGCGTGGATGAGGCCGAGGAGAGACCGAGGAGAGGCCGAGAAGCGGCCGGGTAGGCCCTCCTTTTCGCCGCTCCGTCATCGCCCCATTGCCCCGTCGCTTCATCGCTTCGAGGAATGATCCGCCGGTTGATCCGAGGCATTCAGGCTTCTGATCAACACGGCGATGCGGGCAAGCGGCAGTCCGCGCCAGCGAGATCATTCCGTTCGGCCTCAAGCCCACGTTCGGTTGACCGGGCGCGGTCCGCACAGGACCAAAGCCGACGCATGCATTCGGCTTTGGTGGGCCTCAACCGGGCGGAAACGGACGTCAGCCGAAGACCGAGCGGACCTCGTCCGTGACGCCCTGGTTCCGCGTGGCGGCGCCTCCGGTGCGGCTGTCCACGTGCTTTTGGGCCTGGTCGAGGCCACGGTTGGTCAGGTCTTCCTTGGCGTGGTCGATATAGGTGTTGGGGTCGGTGAGGCTCTGTGCGCCTTCCTTGACACCGTCGAGGTATTCGCCGGCCTTCTCCTTGCCGATGTCGGCGGTCTCGCCCCAATCCATTCCGTCGCGGGCACCGAAGTGGTTCTCGATGCCTTGCTGCGCGACGTTCTGGGCCATCTCCGTTGCGGCCTCGGTGGCCTTTTCCTTGCCCTGCTCGACGATTACCTGGGTAGCGGTCTCCTTGACCGTTTCCTTGATCGTCTTCTTGGCGTATTCAGCTGCCAGCTGCCGGGCTTCCTTGGAGACGGCCTTCTTGGCCATCTTCTTGATGGCGTCCATGGTGGCGTGTTCCATCGCCTTGGTCGCCGCTTCCATGACCTCACGCTTGATCTTGTCGAGGATCTCGCGGACGATCACGCGGGTTGCCTGGGTGGCGCCGGCCGCGCCGAGCTCGGAGAGTCCGAGAGTGAAAGGCGCGGCTGCCTGCGCCGCGATGATCTCGGCGGCAAGGATGACGAGTTGGGTAATGACCGCGATCTTGCCGGCGAGTACGGCGATGGCCGCCGCGTCGAAGGCGAGCGCGATGACCTCCGCCGCCGCGGCGGCGTCGCGAAGATAGTTGTCGCCGCTGTCCCCGCCGCCGGCGAAGGCACCCCACTCGTTGGAAAAGCCTTCGATCGCTTCACCGGAGTTGGCGGAGACGACCTCGCTGGCTGCCGACGAGCCCTGGGAGGAAGCCTCGTTCACCTGGTTGGCGAAGTTGCGCCAGGCCGTGGCGCACTCGTGGAGCTTGTCCTCGTCGGCATCCGGCCAGTTGTATCCGAGAAGATCCAGGACCCAGGTGACCTCACCTGGCAGCGTCAGTGACACAGTGCTCGTCCCCCGTGCGGTTGTAGCCGAATGCTGAGTGAAGTGAAGAAGCGGAATGGGCGGAGAGGAAGGGAAAACCCGTGATGGTGACGCATGGGCGCGGTGTGCTGCGCGCCCGCGTCAGGTGTGGCGGTGAAAGCCTCAGATGGCGGGGCGGCCGACAGCGCTGATGGTGTGGATGCCCTGCTCGTCGGAATCGGCGTAGGTGTGGGCCATGTTCTGGAGCTTGTCGCCGATGCCCTCAAGGCGCTCTCCGAGGGAGTCCATGGACTCGAACATGCCGTCCCTGATGGGCGTGTAGATCATTTCGAACACGTCGCCGAAGTCGCAGTTTTCCCACGGACTACCGAGGCCCTCAAGATCATCCTGGAGCTTCTTCGATGCCTTTGAGAAGTTGCCGCCGATATGGACGAACGCGTCGCCCTGGGTGCTCAGTACATCCGGATCGACATCAAACGCTTTGCCTGCCACCAGGTCCCCCGTTTTTATGTGTCCAAAGCCGCGCTTGTCACGTCTGACCATCTCACCTTAGGCCGTCTCCGCGCAGGCATGTCAAGGCGAGGGTTGTGTGGAGGGTCGGCGCGCGACCGGTTCGGCTCGCGACTCGCGTTCACCGGTGCCCGAAGCGGTTCGTCATTGGTCAACTGGCCCTGAATTGGGGGTGTTGGCCTGGATCGCGCATTTGGCGCGGTATCGATGGGCATTCGTGAGTATGGGTGGGCGGTGCTGCGGTGAATAAGGCGCGAAGGCTCGGGAGGTGCTCAAGCGAGCGCCGGATGAAAGGAATGGTTAACTTTTGGTTCGTGGTTCGTCAAGGAGCTCGGTGGGGGCGGCGGTCGCTTCCGGATGAGAACGGGTGCGCGGGCGCCCCGTCGCCCTGCTTCCGGGGGAGGCATGGCCGTCCGGTTGGCGCGCGACCCCGTTGAACGTCTCCTGCTGAGCGTGGAGTTGAGGGGAGCGGGGGAGGGAGCTGGGGCGCGCGGTCGAACAGGGGTCCCGTAGCATCCCGTTCATGGACGCACCCGCACCCGGCAGTGAACAGCCCCTTCCCGAGAGCCGAGTGGGGTTGACGCCTCGCCAAGCTCGTCGGATACGCATCATCCTGGCCTCGGTCCTGATGGTTGCGATGGCGCTGGTGCTCATAGTGCGTCTGGCGTCCCGCACTTCGGTGCTGGTCGTCGGGGTCTACGGCGCCGCGCTGATTCTCTGCGGCATTGTGATCGAACTCAGCAGGAACGGGCGCACCAGGCTTGGCACCTGGTTGCTGGGTGCCGGCCTTGCTGCGGCGCTCGCTGCGGACTGGCTGCTGCTGCCCTGAGAGCAGGTGCGGTGGCGTATGTCGCCCCCCGCACGCGTACGGATCCGCCCAGCCACGTCAACCAGACATCGCGGCCGGTGAAGGAACGCGGGCGCAGGGACCCAACCGGCGCTCGGACGGTTCCGATTGGCGCCCCGGAGTGCCGCTCGGGCCGCGCCCACTCGTCTCCCGACCCCATCAAGCTTCCGTAGCCGAGCCGAGCCGAGCCGAGCCGAGCCGAGCCGAGCCGAGCCGAGCCGAGCCGAGCCGAGGCCGTAGCCGCCTGACCATTGGCTTGGGGGCGTCCCGACCGGCAGCCCGGATCAGGACGCGACACCCGGTCACCTGAGGTGCCCAGGCCCCGTAGACCAGCAGGCCAGCAGGCCGGCAGGCCGGAACCGGGAGGGCGGTCTGCAGCGCAGTGGCCCGCTCGGCTCATCGGCCCGCCCGGCCCCTCGGCCTCCCCGGTTCTTCAGCCTCTCCAGTTCCTTAGAACAACCCGTGCCACATCTGCTCGATGACCAGTGACCACCAGTTGCCATCGTCGTCCAGTGCCCACGAGTCGATCGCCGCGATCTGTTCCTGGAAGGCGGCCACCGCGGCACCCGCAGCGCGTGGGTCCATGCCTTGCATTTCCCTGCGAGTCGTCACCAGCAGGGCGAGCGAGCGCAGGTAGGCGGTGAGGGTGCGGTTGACGAACCGGCCGCCGCCCGAGGACGGCTGCACCGCCCAGACGGTGCCGATCAGGCCCTGGTTGTTCTCCGGCGCGGTGCACTGCACGGCGACGGTGTAGAGGCCGTCCGTGCCGAGACGGACGTAGCCGGCCAGGGTCTCCAGCGTGCCGTCCGTGGCCTGCGTACCGATCTCCCGCAGATGGCTCGCCACATCGGTGAACAGCCCACCGGGCGGCGGGCTCGCGGCCTGGTCGGCGGTGAAGAAGTACGGGACCTCGGCGGGGAGTCCGGCCCAGGTCAGCGTGCTCTTCGGGGCCTCGGGGAGCGCCGTCGCGGCGATGTCGTCCACATCGGGACGCACCACTTCCTGCCGGCCGAAGACCTCCGCGAGGTGCTTGCCAAGCGCCACGTCGCGCATCGGCGGCGCTGCTTCGACGTTCTGCGGCACGGGCACCCGGTGCGGTCGCGGCGGTGCCTGCTGTCCGGCGATCTGGTGCATCATCTCGACGTGCCGCAGCAGCCCGGCGATGCCCTCGGCGCGCTCCTCGGGCCGCATGCCGTAGCCCTCGGTGCAGGAGAACGTGGCGTTGGGGAAGGCGCGCAGGACGAAGTCGCCCGGGTAGCCGCCGGGCAGCAGTGCGGGGCGCAGGTCGCTGTGGACCGCGCGGACGTCCTCACCGCGTACACCGAGCCGGAGCAGCTCCTCGTGCAGCTGGTACTCCGCGGGCGGGAGGCCGGGCGAGGAGACCTGGGCGAGGCTGGTCTCCTCGCCGGTGGCCGGGTCGTTGTAGGTCGCTACCGCGGTGTTGCCGGGGCCGGTGACGGGCTCCGCGGCGGCCGCGTCCGAGGCCCCGCCCGTGCCGTGCTTCTGCTGGTACATCCGCACGACCTCGTCGACCGGGACGGACGGCCAGACCGTCAGCTCGCCGGAGCCGCGGTCGACGACACCGCACGCGGTGCCGATCTCCGCGGGCGGACGGCGCTGCCCGGTCTCCGGGTCGACCTCCGGGGGCGGCGGCACGGCCCAGACCACCCAGCCGAGGTCGAACTCCTGCATGGCCACCTCGCGCGGCGGACCCTGGTGTCCCTCGGGGTTGAGCCAGCGTTCAGCGGTGTCGTGCGCCTGCGCCTGAGTGGTCACGAGTGGTCTCCTTCGAGGCCGTGGGAAGCGACAGCGTCAGCGGTGCCGACGGCCTGGGCCGGCACGGTGGGCGAGGCCGCGGGGAGCGGCGCGGTGATCTGCCGGGCGGTCACGCCGCGCGCGGTGGCGACGACGAGGACGCCGTCGGGTGAGAGATCGACGCCGGTGAACGGGGTGTCGGAGATCAGTGCGGCCACGACCTGCCGGCTCTCCCGCGCCCAGACCCGCAGATAGTCGGCGCCGCGGCTGAGGCCCAACGGCCCCGCCTCCCGCGCCTCTTCGGAGGGACGCAGAACCTGTGCCGGGTCGGCGTCGAGGTAGTCGGGTCCCCACAGGTCGTGTACGAGGAGGGCCGGGCCGCCGGATTCGCCGGCGTCACCTTCCGCGCGGGGGAGGGAACGAGCCCCGGGGGTGCCTTCGGGGACCAGCAGGGCGGCAACCTGGCGCGCCGGGGCAGCCCCGGCAGCCGAGTCGGTGGCGGACCCGTCGGCCTGGCCATCGCCGCCCGCACCCGAACCGCCGCCCTCGGGGAGGGAGCCGACCGTCACTCCGCTGACCCCGGCGACCGGCACGCTCCACAGCGTGCGCCACGGCAGCGGGAGGCCCAGACGGTGCAGCGCCTCCGCGTACGGCGTCAGACCGTCCTCGACAAATGCGGACTCCAGCAGTGCCGCCCGCATGGTGACCGACGCCTGGGAACGGGTGAGCAGGGGAGCGGTGCGCAGATACGTACGGGCGGGGGCGCCCAGTTCTTCGAGCGGTACGGCCTCGATCGCGGTGCGCAGCGTCAACGGGTCGGCGTGCGCGAACATGCTCGGGTCGGTGAGGAGCTGAGGCAGCAGCCCCGCGTCGAGGGTGTGTGCCGCGAGGTGATCGCGGATGTACGGGTCGGCCTTGGACCAGTCCTGGCCGGGCACCGCTTCCAGCAACGCCATGGCGATCTTGGTCTGCGTCTCCCGGGCGTCGGGCAGTCCGGCGCGGATCTCCTCGGCTATGGCGGGGTGCATCAGACGCAGCAGTGTGCGGCCCTCAGGTGCGGGCTCAGCGGCGCCGGACGCGTCGTCGCTCCGGGCGTCGTCGCCCTCGCCCCGGGCCGCTCCAGCTTCCGCCGGCCGGTTCTCCGGTACGTCCTCCGCCGACTCGACCGGCTGGATGAACGGCGCCGCCAGCAGCATGCCGTCGGCGATGTCCTGGCTCATGTCCCGCTCGGCGACGGCGTTCGCCAGCCGCCCCCACAGCTGGACCGGCAGCCCGTCGCCCTCGGCGAAGGCCGGCGGCGCCAGCATGAGGCGGAGGGTCCGGGGGTCGGCGCCGAGCCGGCGGGCGTGCAGGTCGAGTGCCTCGCCGACATCGGACGGCAGCAACTCCTCGTCCGACGGATCGAAGCCGTCGGGCTGCATCAGCAGTGACTGCAGGGCGAGTTGGACCGTCAGATGGTTGCCGTCGGCGCGGCGGGCCATCGCCTCGGCGACGATCCGGCGGATCTCCGGATCCGCGGTGAAGGGCAGGTCGGGCGCGCCGGCGGCAGGGTCGAGGCCGGTCTCCGCATGCAGCGCCAGGCCGTCGGCGTCGGCCCACTCGGGGGCGTCGAGATCGATGATCTGGGCCTGGCCGGGAGGGAGCGACTCGGCGAGTTCCGCGGCCAGTTCACGCGGTACGTCGGCGAGCAGCTGAACCGATGCGGTGGCGGCGAGCGGCTTGAGCACCTCCCGGACGAGGCGAGCCGGTTCGTGGGCGGCGCGCACCGGGCCGGCGGAGTCGACGTCCGGCACCACGATCGTCACCGGCTCCTCGCGGGCGGAGAGTTCGGTGAAGACGTCTTCGGCGCGGGTGGCGCCGAGCTCGAAGTGGTCCGCGATGATCCACAGCAGCTGGGCCGCGGTGCGACCGGCGGGGCTGGGCACCGCGGGCGCGGGGAGGTCCGGAGGCACCGTCGCCGGGTCCAGATCGTCCAGCGGAAGCCGCTTGCGGTACTCGGGGTCACACAGCATCAGAAAGCCGGTGATCAGGCGCGACCGCCCGCTCCCCGGGTTGCCGGTGATCGCGATGACGCGGGGCGCTCCGGGCCACCGCATGCGCCAGGCCGCGAGTGCGCGGAGCACGGCCGTGCGGCCACCGATGAACGGGTGCGGCGCGTATCGGCCCGTCGTGGCGATTCCTTCGCCTGAGGCGCTCATGACTTCCTTGTCCCCCATGAAATCCCGCCCTCCACTGTTCGTGGATCCTGCGTCTTACCCCGTCGATCCTATGATCAGGGCCGCTCACGCGGGACTGCCGGGGCCCGGCAGTCGCGGAACCGAAGGCACCGGCCGGAGCGCGGGTGCGCGGGCGGTCGTGGGGGAGCAGTTCCGGGCGCGTGAGGGGTCCGTTCCGGGCCGTGATCCGAAAGAGCCCCGGTGCTTGGCTCGCCCTGCCGCTCCTCCGGTCGCGGCCCGGCGCCGCGTCATTTGAGGTGATGCCAGTGCATTGCGGGTGGTTCGGTATGGAGAAAGCTGGAGCGCCCTGTGCGGAAAGGGAAAAGATCTGGGCAGGACTTCGAGCGCGCCCCGACGGGTGCTCCGCTTTCTTCCCTATGGGCTATTTCGACTGCACGCGAAATCGGAAACGTCGTGCCGTGCGGAGAAGACGACCCGCAATGCGGTGAACGGGGGCGGTGCGATCGACGACCGGGTTGATCGCGCGGTCGGCGTACCGTGTCCGTCCGCCCGGCGAGCGCCCGGAACGACCACCGGGCGCGCGCGACCTCGCAAGCGATCCGCTCTTCCCGGAGCCCCATGAGGCAATCGCCCCCAGGGTCACCTCACAGCAGAGCGGATCGCCCTCGAACGGAGCGGATCAGCCCCGGTGACCGCCACCACGGCCACGACGCGGCGAGCTGACGATGTTCCCCGTGGGGCCGTCCCGCTCGGCGCGCTCCTTCTCCTCCTTCTCCTCCTGCTGCTTCTGCCATGCGGTGAACTGCTCGCGGGAGGCCTCGCGTTCGGCCTGCGTCTGGTCCTCCGCCGCGCGCCGGATCTGGTTCATGCGGTCGCCCAGCGCGTCCATGTACCCCGGCGTCTGGATGGCGTCCTTCATGCCGATCCTGCCGGAGAGGACCTCCTGTGCCATCTCCTGGAGCTTGCCACCCACATTCGGGTTCTCCGCCAGCGTCTTCAGCGCCTTCCGGAGCCGGTGCGCCTGCTCCGGGTCCGCGGCGACGTCCATCAGATCCTCGTCCTGGATCTGCCGCTCGTTGCTCATGATTGCCCCCTCGAACGTGGTGGCACAGCAACCGCGTGTGCTGCACCCGCGTCCAGAGTCTAATGAGGGGTGCGAACCAGCCGTCAAGGCGGGGTTGTCGGTATTGCCGGATATTGATCTGTATGCATTCCGCGTGCCGCCGTACGGCCGCTGCGCAGGCCGCTCCTGCCCTATTGCGGGTGTGCTAGACCTGTGGCGATGTTCGACAGGTCACTGTCATTCAATTCGGGGAGAAATGATGTCGGATGAGGTCCGGATCGGTACCGAGGAGCTGCACAAGCTCGGTACAACTTTCGAGATATCCGCGGACGATCTGGGCCGGCAGCTGACCGCATTCAGACGGCGGGCGGACGCCGAGGCGCTGCGGGAGGGGCTCGGCAGCCATGAGGCCGCCCGCCTGTACCGCGAGGTGTACGAACAGGCCGAGCGGGCCCTCACCCAGCTGCAACAGCGACTGGCCGAGGTCGGCGGCGGCATCAAGGAGACCGTCGCGAACACGCAGGCTGCCGAGGACGAGCTCGTCGAGATGATCCGGAGCGTCAAGTGACCGAGCGACGCAACCCCGAGGCCCTGCACGAAGCGGCGGCCGGCTGGCGGGAGATGGGCAAGCACCTCGACCGGCTCGTGCACGACCTGGACCGGCACGTCGGCACCGCCGCGGCCGCCCACTGGAGCGGCCCCGCGGGGGAGGCGTTCGCCGCGGACTGGCACCAGCTGAAGCGGTCCGTCGACGACACCCTGCCGGCCTTCGAACTGGCCGCCGCCGACCTGGAGACCGCGGCCGCCGCTCCGTCCTCGGACAGCAACTCCGAGGAGGGCCACGGTGCGCCGCCGGTGGACAACTCCAGCAGCGGCGCGCAGACGTCGGGAACCAGCTCCGCGTACGGCTTCATGGCGCTCGGCCAGCTCGCCAGTGGACTCGGCGGCGCCTTCGGCAACCGCGGGGGCGGTGGCGGGAAGGGCGGCCAGCAGCGGCCGTCCGTACGACACACGTGGGAGACCTCCACGGCACCGCAGGGCCCCGACCCGTTCGGGCCGGGGGCCGGCGACGCCAAGACGCGCGGCGGCGAGGGGCTCGCCAAGGGGGTGCGAAGCGGCCCGTCCGGCGACGAACCCGCCCCGGGCGGGGCCGAGCAGGGCAAGCCGGCGAAGCAGGGGTCGGGCGACGCCCCGGCCTCCGGCGCCAAGCCCGCCGCCCGCGCGGCCCAGGAGAGCGACGCCAAGGCCAAGGGCACGCCCGCGGCTGCCGGCGAGACTCCCGGCCAACCCGGGCCCGACATCAATCAGCACGGCGCCTTCGGCTGACACCCGGCCGCGCGGGCCCCACCCGCGCGGCCGGCCACACACCAAGAACGGCGGTGGGGCGCCCCTCCAGAGAGGGACGCCCCACCGCCGTTGTGTGTGCCTTCGGTCAGCGACCGTTCGCCGGCAGCCAGCCCGTCTGGACCAGCTGCGCACCGCGCTTGCGCGTGACGAAGGTGGCCCGGCCCGGTGTCAGGGTCTGGCCCTTGATGTTGCCCATCAGCGGACCCTCGGCCTTGTCGGCGGACAGAATCAGGCCCTGCGCACCCAGTTCCTTGGTGCGCTGCATCACCGGCTCGAACGAGGACCGCCCGGCGCCCGAGGAGCTGCGCGCCAGAATCAGGCGCAGACCCAGGTCACGCGCGAACGGCAGGTACTCCAGCAGCGGCTGCAGCGGGTTACCGCTGCTGGTCGCCACCAGGTCGTAGTCGTCCACGATCACGAACGCGTCCGGCAGGTCGTACCAGCTGCGGTTGCGCAGCTGCTCCGGCGTGACGTCCGGCCCGGGCATCCGGCGGCCCAGCGAACCGGCCAGACCGCTGATGACCTCCTGCAACTGCGGCCCTGCGGCGCAGTACTTGTACAGGTGGCTCTCGGGGACCTCGCCGAGCAGGGCGCGACGGTAGTCCGAGACCACCATCAGGGCCTTGTCGGTCGCGTACCGCTCGGCGATCTGCTTGGTCAGCAGACGCAGCAGCGACGACTTGCCCGACTCGCTCTCGCCGTAGATGACCAGCAGCGGGTCCGACTCGAAGTCGATGAACGCCGGCGACAGGGTCGTCTCGTCGACACCGATCGCGATGCCGTGCTCCGGGTAGTCGTTGCCCTTGGGCAGCTCGTTGACGTGCAGCAGCGTCGGCAGCATCCGCACCTTGGGGGCGGGCTCGCCCTGCCAGTGCTCGTTGACCGTGGCCACCAGATTCGCCATGCCGTCGCTGAGCGACTCCGGGTCGCTGATCCCGTCCAGGCGCGGCAGCGCCGCCAGGAAGTCCAGCTTCTCCGGAGACATACCGCGGCCCGGCTTGCCCATCGGGACGTTCTCCGCGCGCTTGCGGTCGAACTCCGACTCCATCGGGTCGCCCAGGCGCAGCTCGACGCGGTTGAGGAGCTGGTCGCGCAGGGCGGGACGCACCTCGGTGTACCGCGAACCACCGATGATCAGGTGGATACCGAAGCCGAGGCCGCGGCCGGCGATGTCCAGGATCACCGGGTCGAGCTGCTCGTAGTCGGTCTTGAACGTCGCCCAGCCATCGATGATGAGGAAGACGTCGCCCCACTTCTGGTCGGGGAAGGCGCCCGCCGCCCGCCGTTGGCGGTAGGTGGAGATGGAGTCGATGGTGTTCGAGCGGAAGAACTCCTCGCGTTCGTTGAGGATGCCGACGACCTCGGCGACCGTACGACGCACCTTCTCCGCGTCCAGACGCGAGGCGACACCGCCGATGTGCGGCAGGCCCTCCATGGCGAGCATGCCGCCGCCACCGAAGTCCAGGCAGTAGAACTGCACTTCCTGCGGGGTGTGGGTGAGCGCGAACGTCGCGATGGCGGACCGGATCAGCGTCGACTTACCGGACTGCGGACCACCCACGACGAGGCCGTGACCGGCACCGGCGGAGAAGTCCAGGTACATCACGTCACGCCGCTGCTCGAACGGCTTGTCCACCAGCGCGACCGGCACCACGAGCTTGCCGAGCGCGGTGTAGTCCGGCGCGTGCACTCCCCGCTCGGGAGTGACGGCGAGGGTCGGCAGCAGCTGGTTGACGGTCGGCGACTCCTCCAGCGGCGGCAGCCACACCTGGTGCGCCGGCGGGCCCTGGCCCTGCATCCGCTGGACGATGACGTCCAGGACGGTGTCGGCCAGCGCGTCGTCCTGCTGCGGCTCGACCGGCTCGACGGGCGTGGGGTCCTCGATGATCTGCTCGACGACCGGAGCCGCCGTGAACGGGACGGGCAGCCGGCTGACGCGGCTGCCGCCCGGGCCACCGCCCGCACCGGGGCCGCGGTAGGCGCCCGAGACGTACGCGGCCTTGAACTGCACCATCGTCTCGGTGTCGTACTTCAGGATGCCGGAACCGGGAACGTTCGGCAGGTGGTAGGCGTCCGGGACACCGATCGCGGTACGCGACTCGGCCGCGGAGAACGTCCGCAGACCCAGCCGGTAGGAGAGGAACGTGTCCAGACCGCGAAGCTTGCCCTCTTCCAGACGCTGCGAGGCGAGCAGCATGTGGACACCCATGGAACGGCCGATACGGCCGATCTGGATGAACATGTCGATGAAGTCGGGCTTGGCGGTCAGCAGCTCGGAGAACTCGTCGAGCACCATCACCAGCGACGGCAGCGGGTCCAGCGGGGCACCCGCGGCACGCGCCTTCTCGTAGTCGGTGATGTTGGCGTAGTTACCCGCGGAGCGCAGCAGCTCCTGACGGCGCTGGAGTTCACCGGTGATCGAGTCGCGCATGCGGTCGATCAGGGAGACGTCCTCACCGAGGTTGGTGATGACCGCCGCGACGTGCGGCATCTCCGACATACCCGTGAAGGTCGCGCCACCCTTGAAGTCCGCGAGGATGAAGTTGAGGGTCTCGGAGGAGTGCGTGACCGCGAGGGCGAGCACCAGGGTGCGCAGCACCTCGGACTTACCGGAACCGGTCGCACCGACGCAGAGGCCGTGCGGGCCCATACCCTCCTGCGAGGCCTCCTTGATGTCGAGCATGACGGGCTGGCCGTCCTTGTCGACACCGATCGGCACCCGCAGCCGCTCGTGCAGCGTGCGTGGCCGCCACGTACGCGACACATCGACGGAACCGGCGTCACCGATGTTCATCAGGTCGGTGAAGTCCAGGTTCGACAGCAGCGGTTCCTCACCGTCCGCACCCGAACCGGCCCGCAGCGGGGCGAGCTGGCGCGCCAGCGCCTCCGCCTCGGGGATCGACAGGGTGTCGCAGACGCCCTCGTAGACCGCGCCGCTCGCCGACTCCAGCACCAGCTTGCCCGGCCACACCTGCACGGCCAGACCACCGCGGATCTCGTCCAGGTCACCCGGGACGACCTCGAGAATGGTGACGCCCTGCAGGCCCTCGGCCCCGGCGATCACCGAGTCCATCGGGACCTCACCGGCGTCCAGCACGATCACCACGTGCGGGGTGTCGGTCACCGGGGTGCCCTGCGGATTGAATCGCCCGCGCCCGTCCAGGTCGTCGGCGAGCAACTCCTCGATCTCACCGAGGTCACCGACGACGAGCCGGCGGGTACCGGCGCCGTCCACGGTCTTGTCCTGGACCTGCGGCAGCCACTTCGTCCACTCCCACTCCGCCTGCGCACCGGGCGAGGCGACGACCGCCACCACCAGGTCCTCGGGCGAGTGCAGTGTGCACAGCTGGGCGACGATGGCGCGGGAGGCGCCGTACACCGTGTCCGGGTCACCGGAGACGGTCAGGTGGTAGAAGGCGCGCAGCGACACCGCCAGCGGCAGGTCGTTCAAGTGGCCGTGCTTGTCGAGGAATTCCTTCATCGCATGCGCGGTGAGCGGCTCCAGCTCGTCGACCGGTGCGGTCTCCGGAGCCTTCAGCGGCGTGGCCAACTGCTGGGGCCCGAGCCCCAGTCGCACCTGGGCGAAGTCCGGGTCGGTCGCCCGGCGCTCCCACACCCGCTTGCCCTCGGCCACGACGGACCACAGCTGACCGGGGTCCGGGTGGATGAAGAGCTGGGCATCCCGCTGCTTGCGGGCAGTGCGCCGTACCTCTTTCCGCTTCTGCGTAAGGTACTTGAGGTAATCCTGGCGCTCCTGAAGCATCTGTCCGGAAGGTCCCTGACGGGCCTTGACGATCTGAACGATCGCCATCGCCAAGGTGGACACGACCATGACGCCGCCCATGATCTTCATGAACGGCTGGTTTCCCATGAACAGGAACGCCGCCGACGAAGCCATGCCCATCATGGGCATCAGGCTCATCAGGATGTTGTCCTGTTCGCCTTCGCGGGGAAGCTCCGGAGGCGCCTCGAGTGTCACCTCCTCGGCGGGGATTTCAGGTGGCAGCGCGCGGGGCGGGCGCTTAACGATGACAACGCTCACCGAGGCATCAGTCCTTCATGCATCTCGCAGTCTCGGACCGCCCCCGTTGGTTTGACGGTCCCCCGAACCAAGTCCTTGGCTCGACGCAGGCGTTGATCCTACTGTTAAACGTCAAGTGCCGGGGTGGGTGGGGCAGCCGTCGAATCGGACGGTACGCTGACGCACCGCGAGCGTGCCGAGGCCCTGTTGTGACGGCCCTATATATACGGCGCGCGACGCGACAAAACGCCCAACGGATAGGGGGAACCGCCAGGTGAGCACGACCACAGGCACCGGCTTTTGCCGGGTCACAGTCGCTGCGCCGGACGCACGGATCGATGTGGCTCTGCCGGAAGACGTCGCACTGGTCGACATCTACCCGGAGATCCTGCGGCTCTCCGGGCAGTCCCAGGCGGAGGGCGCCCCGACCGGCTACCACCTCGTGCGCCGCGACGGCACCGTACTCGACGCCGGACAGTCGCTCGCTCAGCAGCAGATCCTCGATGGCGACCTGCTGCTGCTGAAGCCGTTCGCCGAGTCGCTGCCGCTGCCCGTGTTCGACGACGTCTCGGACGCCGTCGCCTCCGCGGTCAAGCGCAACCGCAGCCGGTGGAGCGACGACCTGATGAACTTCGTCGGCCTCACCGCCGGCGTGCTGCTGCTCGTCATGATGGCGTTCGCGCTCTGGTTCTCGAACCCGATCGACCGCGACATGCACCGGCTGCCCGGCATCATCGCCGGCGTCACCGGCATCGTGCTGGTCGCGCTGGCCGGCGTCCGCGCCCGGGTCTACGACGACCACAGCTCCTCGATCGCCCTGGGCCTGGCCTCACTGCCGCACCTGCTGCTGGCCGGCTCCGGCATCTTCGCCGTCGAGGCCGGCTCCGGCCCCGGCCGGCTGCACCTCCTCGTCGGCTGCGTGACGGTACTGATCGCCTCCGCGCTCCTGGTGGTCCTGCTGCCGCGCGGTGACGCCCCCTTCGTGGCCGCCGCCTTCCTGTCCGCCGTCGGCACCCTCGCGGTCTTCGCGGCGATCCTCACCGACGCCTCGCCCAGCGAGGTCGCCGCGGTCACCGCCGCCGTCTCCATCGCCATGGTCGCCTGGCTGCCCGGCCTGTCGGCCCGCTTCGCCCGGCTGCCCATCGGCTACAAGTCGCCCGACCAGATCGCCAAGGGCTACGACGGCGAGCGCGGCGAGACCGAGTCCGTCGACTTCGTCAAGATCGGCAACCAGGCCCGCCGCGGCCACGAGCTGCTGCTCGGCCTCGTCGCCGGCTGCTCCGCCCTCGTCGTCGGCTCGGCCGGTGTGGTCCTGGGCTTCTCCGACAACGGCTGGGCCCAGCTGATGGCCCTGGCCGCCGGCATCACGATCATGCTCCGTGCCCGGCTGTTCGACTACACCGCGCAGGTCGCCTGCCTGACCATCGCCGGCATCCTGACGATCGTCCTGCTGATCCTCGGCATCGCACTGCACCCGCCGACGGACATCTTCATCGAGCTCGGCCGCTTCAATGACTCCGGCCCGCTGAACATCCGCACCGTCTGGTTCTCCAGCAGCATCGCGGCGGGCGCCGCCCTGCTGGTCGGTGTGGGCCTGGTCGTCCCGCGCAAGGGCGTCACCCCCTTCTGGGGCCGGATCTTCGATATCTTCGACGGCCTGGTCCTGCTGTCCCTGGTGCCGCTGTGCCTCGCGGTGCTGGATGTCTACGGCACGGTGCGCGGCCTCACCGGCAGCTAGCACCGGCCCGCTCGCCTGTTTCGCGGCCCCCCGACCACCCGGTCGGGGGGCCGTTTTCAGCTGGTACGCTGTGTGACGGCCCGGTCGAGTCATCCAAGATTCCCTGTGAAGCAAACCAGGGGCGCTCACGGACCGAAAAAACTGAGGAGTACCGCGTGTCGCTCGACGCCGCTACGAAGAAGCAGATCATGGCCGAGTTCGCCACCAAGGAGGGTGACACCGGTTCCCCCGAGGTTCAGGTCGCGATGCTCTCCCGCCGCATCTCGGACCTGACCGAGCACCTCAAGACCCACAAGCACGACCACCACTCCCGCCGTGGTCTGCTGCTGCTGGTCGGCCAGCGTCGCCGCCTGCTGCAGTACCTGGCGAAGAAGGACATCACGCGCTTCCGTGCGCTGGTCGAGCGCCTGGGCATCCGCCGCGGCGCGGCGGGCGCCAAGTAACACGCCGTAAAGGGAGCGGTTCCCACCGGGAGCCGCTCCCTTTGCCGTACGCACCGGACTCTTCCGCCGCCCCGTGGTGGACGGAACCTTTGTAGTCTGGTGGCATATCGCAAAAGCGAACGCGGTAGGAGCGCCTCCTGGCCGCCGGTCCTCGGTAGTGGCCCCCGGATGATCCATGGACACACTCCATGCCCCATCACTCCGGGTGCTTCGATCGAAGACCGGCCCGTTCCGGCGCTCCACCGAAGACGGTCCCCTGCCACACGGGCAGCGGACGCTGACGAGGAGATTTTCTTGGTGGAGAACGAGACCCACTACGCCGAAGCCGTTATCGACAACGGATCCTTCGGCACCCGCACCATCCGCTTCGAGACGGGCCGCCTGGCCAAGCAGGCCGCCGGCTCCGCCGTGGCGTACCTGGACGACGACACCATGGTGCTGTCGGCCACCACCGCTTCCAAGAAGCCGAAGGACCAGCTGGACTTCTTCCCGCTGACCGTCGACGTCGAGGAGCGGATGTACGCAGCCGGGAAGATCCCCGGTTCCTTCTTCCGCCGTGAGGGCCGCCCCTCCGAGGACGCGATCCTCACCTGCCGCCTGATCGACCGGCCGCTGCGCCCCTCCTTCAGGAAGGGCCTGCGCAACGAGATCCAGATCGTCGAGACGATCATGGCGCTCAACCCCGACCACCTCTACGACGTGGTCGCCATCAACGCCGCCTCCTGCTCCACGCAGCTGGCCGGCCTGCCCTTCTCCGGCCCGATCGGCGGCACCCGTGTCGCCCTGATCAACGGCCAGTGGGTCGCGTTCCCGACCCACACCGAGCTGGAGAACGCGGTCTTCGACATGGTCGTGGCCGGCCGTGTCCTTCCGGACGGCGACGTCGCGATCATGATGGTCGAGGCCGAGGCCACCGAGAAGACCATCCAGCTGGTCAAGGACGGCGCCGAGGCCCCGACCGAAGAGGTCGTCGCCGCCGGTCTGGACGCCGCCAAGCCCTTCATCAAGGTCCTGTGCAAGGCCCAGTCGGACCTCGCCGCCAAGGCCGCCAAGCCCACCGGCGAGTTCCCGGTCTTCCTCGACTACCAGGACGACGTCCTGGAGGCGCTGACCGCCGCCGTCAAGGGCGAGCTCACCCAGGCGCTGACCATCGCCGGCAAGCAGGAGCGCGAGAACGAGCTCGACCGCATCAAGGAGATCGCCGCCGAGAAGCTGCTCCCGCAGTTCGAGGGCCGCGAGAAGGAGATCTCCGGTGCCTACCGCGCGCTGACCAAGAAGCTGGTCCGCGAGCGCGTCATCAAGGACAAGGTCCGCATCGACGGCCGTGGCGTGACGGACATCCGTACGCTCGCCGCCGAGGTCGAGGCCATCCCGCGCGTGCACGGCTCGGCGCTGTTCGAGCGTGGCGAGACCCAGATCCTGGGCGTCACCACCCTCAACATGCTCCGCATGGAGCAGCAGCTGGACACCCTCTCCCCGGTGACCCGCAAGCGCTACATGCACAACTACAACTTCCCGCCGTACTCCGTCGGTGAGACCGGCCGCGTGGGCTCGCCCAAGCGCCGCGAGATCGGCCACGGCGCGCTCGCCGAGCGCGCCATCGTGCCGGTGCTGCCGACGCGCGAGGAGTTCCCCTACGCGATCCGCCAGGTCTCCGAGGCGCTGGGCTCCAACGGCTCGACGTCCATGGGCTCGGTCTGCGCCTCCACCATGTCGCTGCTGAACGCCGGTGTGCCCCTCAAGGCCCCGGTCGCCGGTATCGCCATGGGCCTGATCTCCCAGGAGATCGACGGCCAGACCCACTACGTCGCCCTCACCGACATCCTCGGTGCGGAGGACGCCTTCGGTGACATGGACTTCAAGGTCGCCGGCACCAAGCAGTTCGTCACCGCGCTGCAGCTCGACACCAAGCTCGACGGCATCCCCGCCTCGGTCCTGGCCGCCGCGCTGAAGCAGGCCCGCGACGCCCGCCTCCACATCCTCGATGTGATGAACGAGGCCATCGACGTCCCGGACGAGATGTCCCCCAACGCCCCGCGGATCATCACCGTCAAGATCCCCGTGGACAAGATCGGTGAGGTCATCGGCCCCAAGGGCAAGATGATCAACCAGATCCAGGAGGACACCGGCGCCGACATCACGATCGAGGACGACGGCACCATCTACATCGGTGCCGCCGACGGCCCGGCCGCCGAGGCCGCCCGCGCCACGATCAACGGCATCGCCAACCCGACCATGCCGGAGGTCGGCGAGCGCTACCTGGGCACCGTCGTGAAGACGACGACCTTCGGTGCGTTCGTCTCCCTGCTCCCGGGCAAGGACGGCCTGCTGCACATCTCGCAGATCCGCAAGCTCGCCGGTGGCAAGCGCGTGGAGAACGTCGAGGACGTGCTCGCGGTGGGCGCCAAGGTCCAGGTCGAGATCGCCGAGATCGACCAGCGCGGCAAGCTCTCCCTGATCCCCGTGATCGAGGGCGAGGACGCCGAGGACGACGACAAGAAGGACGACGCCGCCAAGTGACGTCCCGGACGCAACGGTCGACGGCCCGCACCTCTTCGGAGGGGCGGGCCGTCGCCCGTACCCAAACGCTTCTCAAGGGCACCGCCGGCGCCGGCACGGTCCGCAGGACCACCCTCCCCGGCGGCCTGCGCATCGTCACCGAGACCCTGCCATCGGTCCGCTCCGTCACCTTCGGGATCTGGGCGAACGTCGGCTCCCGGGACGAGACCCCGTCCCTCAACGGTGCCACCCACTACCTGGAGCACCTGCTCTTCAAGGGCACCGAGCGGCGCAGCGCGCTGGACATCTCCGCCGCGATCGACGCCGTCGGCGGCGAGATGAACGCGTTCACCGCGAAGGAGTACACCTGCTACTACGCGCGGGTGCTGGACGCCGACCTGCCGCTGGCCATAGACGTGGTGTGCGACATGCTCACCGGCTCGCTGATCGAGGCCGAGGACGTCGACGCCGAGCGCGGCGTCATCCTCGAAGAGATCGCGATGACCGAGGACGACCCGGGCGACTGCGTGCACGACCTGTTCGCGCACACCATGCTCGGCGACACCCCCCTGGGCCGCCCGGTGCTGGGCACCGTCGACACCGTCAACGCCCTCACCCCCGAGCGCATCCGCCGCTTCTACAAGAAGCACTACGACCCCACCCACCTCGTCGTCACCGCCGCCGGGAACGTCGACCACGCCAAGGTCGTCCGCCTCGTCCGCCGCGCCTTCGAGCGGGCCGGGGCCCTGGACCGCGCGGACGCCGCCCCGGTGGCGCCCCGCAGCGGTAGCCGCGCCCTCCGCACCGGTGGCCGCGTCGACCTGCTCAACCGCAAGACCGAGCAGGCGCACGTGATCCTCGGCATGCCCGGTATGGCCCGCACCGACGACCGGCGCTGGGCGATGGGCGTGCTGAACACCGCACTCGGCGGCGGGATGAGCTCCCGCCTCTTCCAGGAGGTTCGCGAGAAGCGCGGCCTGGCCTACAGCGTGTACTCCTACACCTCGGGGTTCGCGGACTGTGGCCTGTTCGGTGTCTACGCCGGCTGCCGTCCCAACCAGGTGCACGACGTGCTCAAGATCTGCCGCGACGAACTCGACAAGGTGGCCGCCGACGGCCTCACCGACGACGAGATCCGCCGCGCGATCGGTCAGCTGCGCGGCTCCACGGTGCTCGGCCTGGAGGACACCGGCGCGCTCATGCACCGCATCGGCAAGAGCGAGCTGTGCTGGGGCGAGCAGATGTCGGTCGACGAGATGCTCGCCCGGATCGCGGCGGTCACCCCCGATGAAGTGCGCGAGGTGGCCCGTGACGTCCTGGGCGCACGCCCGTCGCTGTCCGTCATCGGCCCCTTGAAGGACCGGCAGGCGGCCCGGCTGGACGAAGCCATCGCCTAGGGCGTGCCAGGCGCCGCGTGCCGGGCGATACTTTCGCCACAGGCTCTGGGCCCGGCCCGGCGCACCGCCGCCGGCCGGGCCCAGCCGCCCGTACCACGAAGAGAGAGCTGGAAACGATGAGCAAGCTGCGCGTGGCCGTGCTGGGTGCCAAGGGGCGCATCGGCTCCGAGGCCGTACGAGCCGTCGAGGCCGCCGAGGACATGGAGCTGGTCGCGGCGCTGGGCCGGGGAGACAAGCTGGAGACGCTGGTCGAGGCCGACACCCAGGTCGTGGTCGAGCTGACCAACCCCGGCGCCGTGATGGGCAACCTCGACTTCTGCCTGCGCCACGGCATCCACGGCGTGGTGGGCACGACCGGCTGGACCGACGAGCGCCTGGCGCAGCTGCGCACCTCGCTCGCCGCCTCCCCCGGGGCGGGCGTGCTCATCGCCCCCAACTTCTCCATCGGCGCGGTGCTGACCATGCAGTTCGCGCGGAAGGCGGCCCGGTTCTTCGAGTCCGCCGAGGTCATCGAGCTGCACCACCCGAACAAGGCGGACGCCCCGTCCGGCACCGCGGCCCGCACCGCTGAGCTGATCGCCAAGGCTCGCGAGGAGGCCGGCAGCGACCCGCAGCCGGACGCCACCAGCACCGCCCTGGACGGCGCGCGCGGCGCGGACGTCGACGGCATCCCGGTGCACTCCGTACGGCTGCGCGGTCTGCTGGCGCACCAGGAGGTGCTGTTCGGCGGGGTGGGGGAGACCCTCACCATTCGCCACGACTCCCTCCACCACAGCAGCTTCATGCCGGGCATCCTGCTCGGTGTGCGCCGCGTGGTGAACACTCCGGGCCTGACGGTGGGCCTGGAGAACTTCCTCGACCTGGACTGACGGGCAGATCCGACCGTGCGTGCAAAGATCACCTACTTCGTCCTGGCGGCGGTGCTGGTCGCCTACTTCGTGCTCGTCGGCAGCCGCGGCGTCCTGCTCATCGAGCAGGGCACCCTGCTGACCGTCACGTTCGGGGTCGCCGTCATGATCCTGCCGTTCATCGGCCTGTGGTTCCTGTGGCACACCACCCAGTTCGCCCGCAAGGCAGGAGTCCTCTCGCGCGAGCTGGAGGCGGAGGGCGGTCTGCCGGTCGACGAGCTGCGGCGGACGCCCGGTGGCCGGATCGACCGTGACTCGGCCGACGAGGTCTTTGCCAAGCGGCAGGCCGAGACGGAGGAGGCGCCCGGCGACTGGCGTACGTGGTTCCGCCTCGCGGTCGCCTACCACGACGCCCGGGACACCCCGCGGGCCCGCAAGGCCATGCAGCGCGCCATCACCCTGCACGGCAACGGGCCCGTACGGACCTGAGGTCCCTACGGGCCCGGTCAGAGGCGGGGCCGGCGGACACGCCGCCCGGTTGCGGTGGAGGGGGCTAGGAGCGGTACTCCGCCGCCCAGGCCTCCAGCACGTCCGCGGCCCGGTCGAACGCCTCCGGGCGCGACAGGAAGTCGCCGTTGCGGTCGGTCACCAAGATCCGCAGCGGCTCGCCCTCGACCCGGTGCACGATCAGGGCCTGCCCCTGCACGGTCCGCGGCAGGCCCAGCCAGCGCACCGGCTGCTGGGCCGTACGAACCGAGGCGACGGCGCTCCACGGCTCCGTCGTCGTACTCAGCAGCCCCACCTGGCGCAGTCCGCTCGAGCTCACCCACAGCCCCACGCGCAGCAGACGCACCGCGAGGGCGAGCACTACCGCCCCCACCGCGACGCAGGCCACGGCACCGGGCAGTGAGCCGGCCAACGCGATGATCATCGCGGAGAACAGCACGAACGACGCGAGCAGCAAAAGCACCGCCGCCGCCCCTACGCGCCACGGTCCGGGGCGATAGGGACGGCGCCAGTGATCGGGCTCGTCATGCGGCAGCGGAGTGGTCTCCGCCGCGGGGTTGTCGAAGTCGAGGTCGCGGTCGGCCGTCAGGAAGGGCAGGGGCACGGCTGATCCTCACTCAGGGGCACGATGACACAAGCTGTGACCGGTGAGGTTATCGGGCCCGCCGAAGCGGAACCACTCAGCGGTGCGCCCCGCTCCTCCACTCAGCGGTGGGCGGCCTCGGAGTGATGCACCCGGCCCGTACTGGAGCTGTCCTGCTGCAGTGCGGGCACGCCGAACAGCAGGGCGCCGGCCAGGCCGCCCACGACTGTCAGGGCCATCAGGGACTGCCCCAGGAGCTGCGCACGGGAGGGACGCTCGCGGGGCGGGGGAGTGACATTGCTGCGGAACCGGTCTGCCTCGGCAACAAAGGCGAACGGGACGGGCTCTCGCCGGCGGAACATGAGCGGGCTCTCCTAGGAACCTCGAGGTGGGCACTGTCACAGGGGAAGACGACTGAGGCGTCCGGTTGGTGCCCGTTTCCAGTAACTTCTGTGAAAAATATCAAGCGCGCTACGCACTGATGCCACCGGGGTCCGATATATGCCTAACGCGGCATCACATCGCATTTCCCCGGCTGTCAGTGGCGGGCCGTAGGCTGGGCGCCGCACAGGATCGATTGGAAGGAACCGCCGGTGTCCCACACCCCCGCCGACAGCACTGAGAGCCCTGACGGCGCAGCCGCCAGCTTCCGGAGCGAGGTGACGGTCGAGCTGGTCAAGCACAGCGCGGCCGACAGCGACGTCCTGTGGGCGGCCCGCGTCTCCACGGCCGGCGAGCAGTCCCTGGAGGAGCTGCAGAAGGACCCGGAGCGCTCCAAGGGTCTGATCAACTACCTCATGCGGGACCGGCACGGCAGCCCCTTCGAGCACAACTCGATGACCTTCTTCATCAGTGCGCCGATCTTCGTCTTCCGTGAGTTCATGCGGCACCGCGTCGGCTGGTCGTACAACGAGGAATCCGGCCGCTACCGCCAGCTGGAGCCGGTCTTCTACGTCCCCGGCGAGTCCCGCAAGCTGGTGCAGCAGGGCCGCCCCGGGAAGTACGAATTCGTCCAGGGCACCCAGGATCAGCACGAGCTGACCGGTCGCGTCATGGAGGACACCTACCGCCGGTCGTACGAGGCCTACCAGGAGATGCTCGCCGCCGGCGTGGCCCGCGAGGTCGCCCGTGCGGTGCTCCCCGTCGGCCTGTTCTCGTCCATGTACGCCACCTGCAATGCCCGGTCGCTGATGCACTTCCTGGGCCTGCGCACCCAGCACGAACTCGCGGCCGTGCCGTCCTTCCCGCAGCGGGAGATCGAAATGGTCGGCGAGCAGATGGAGGCCCACTGGGCCAAGCTCATGCCGCTCACGTACGGCGCATTCAACGCGAACGGTCGCGTGGCGCCGTAAAGCCCAGGTGGCAGCCGGACACCGGCGCCCGACGTACGGGCAGGTGAAGTGTCCGGATTGCGGCATTTTGAGAAGTTCACTTACGCTGAACAAACGGACCCGGCACTGCTTGAACCCCCGAGCAGGCAGTGCCGGAGTCCACATCCCTGCTCCCCAGAGGCGCATCCCGCGGTGAGCTACGAGTAGCGTGGGACCCATGGCTCCGACTTCCACACCGCAGACCCCCTTCGGGCGGGTGCTGACCGCCATGGTCACGCCGTTCACGGCGGATGGCGCCCTCGACCTCGACGGCGCGCAGCGTCTCGCCGCCCACCTGGTGGATGCCGGCAACGACGGCCTCGTCGTCAACGGCACCACCGGAGAGTCCCCGACCACCAGCGATGCGGAGAAAGCCCAGCTCGTCCGCGCCGTGGTCGACGCGGTCGGCGACCGTGCCTTTGTCGTAGCCGGAGCCGGCACCAACGACACCCGCCACAGCCTCGAGCTGGCCCGCGCCGCACAGGACGCCGGCGCCCACGGCCTGCTCGCGGTCACGCCGTACTACAGCAAGCCGCCGCAGGAGGGCCTCCTGCGGCACTTCACGGCCATCGCGGACGCCACCGAGCTGCCCGTCATGCTCTACGACATCCCCGGCCGCAGCGGTGTCCCGATCAACACCGAGACCATGGTCCGGCTCGCCGAGCACCCGCGGATCGTCGCGAACAAGGACGCCAAGGGCGACCTCGGCCGCGCCAGCTGGGCCATCGCCCGCTCGGACCTCGCCTGGTACAGCGGTGACGACATGCTCAACCTCCCGCTGCTCTCCGTCGGAGCCGTCGGATTCGTCTCGGTCGTCGGCCACGTCGTCACCCCCGAGCTGCGCGCCCTTCTCGACGCCCATCTCAACGGCGACGTCACCAAGGCCACCGAGATCCACCAGAAGCTCCTGCCCGTCTTCACCGGCATGTTCCGCACCCAGGGCGTCATCACCACCAAGGCCGCGCTCGGCCTCCAGGGGCTGCCCGCCGGCCCGCTGCGCCTGCCGCTGGTGGAACTCGCCCCGGAGGAGACCGAACAGCTGACGCGCGATCTTGCCGCCGGCGGGGTACAGCTCTGATCACAGACTTCACAACTGAACACGGACCACTGAACGCCACATAGCAAGTGCACGAATGTCATGCGCGCCACGTGCCTCGACGGCAGCGTGGCGCGTGTGGTGAGGAGAGTCTTTTGAGTCATCCGCATCCCGAGCTCGGCCGTCCGCCGAAGCTTCCCAAGGGCGGCCTGCGGGTCACCCCCCTGGGCGGCCTGGGTGAAATCGGCCGCAACATGACGGTCTTCGAATACGGCGGTCGGTTGCTGATCGTCGACTGCGGAGTGCTCTTCCCGGAGGAGGAGCAGCCCGGAATCGACCTGATCCTGCCGGACTTCACGTCCATCAGGGACCGCCTCGACGACATCGACGGCATCGTGCTCACGCACGGCCACGAGGACCACATCGGCGCTGTTCCCTTCCTCCTGCGCGAGAAGCCGGACATCCCGCTCATCGGCTCCAAGCTGACCCTCGCGCTCATCGAGGCCAAGCTCCAGGAGCACCGCATCCGCCCGTACACCCTGGAGGTCAAGGAGGGGCACACCGAGAAGATCGGCCCCTTCGACTGCCAGTTCGTGGCGGTCAACCACTCCATCCCGGACGCGCTCGCGGTCGCCATCCGCACCCCGGCCGGCATGGTCGTGCACACCGGCGACTTCAAGATGGACCAGCTCCCGCTGGACCGGCGCCTGACCGACCTCCCGGCGTTCGCCAAGCTCGGCGAGGAGGGCATCGACCTCCTCCTCTCCGACTCCACCAACGCCGAGGTCCCCGGCTTCGTGCCGCCCGAGCGGGACATCTCCAACGTCCTGCGCACGGTGTTCGCGAACGCCCAGAAGCGCATCATCGTGGCGAGCTTCGCCAGCCATGTGCACCGCATCCAGCAGATCCTCGACGCGGCGAACGAATACGGCCGCCGGGTCGCCTTCGTCGGCCGTTCGATGGTCCGCAACATGGGCATCGCCCGCGAGCTGGGTTACCTGAAGGTGCCGGCCGGCCTGGTCGTCGACGTCAAGACCCTCGACGACCTGCCCGACGACGAGGTCGTGCTGGTCTGCACGGGCTCCCAGGGCGAGCCGATGGCCGCGCTGTCCCGGATGGCCAACCGCGATCACCAGATCCGGATCGTCCCGGGCGACACGGTCATCCTGGCCTCGTCCCTCATCCCGGGCAACGAGAACGCGGTCTACCGCGTGATCAACGGCCTGACGCGATGGGGCGCGGACGTCGTCCACAAGGGCAACGCCAAGGTCCACGTCTCGGGCCACGCCTCGGCCGGCGAGCTGCTGTACTTCTACAACATCTGCAAGCCGAAGAACCTGATGCCGGTGCACGGCGAATGGCGCCATCTGCGGGCCAACGCCGAACTGGGCGCCCTGACCGGCGTACCCAAGGACCGGATCGTGATCGCCGAGGACGGCGTCGTGGTCGACCTCGTCAAGGGCGTCGCGAAGATCGTCGGCAAGGTCCAGGCGGGCTACGTCTACGTCGACGGCCTCTCGGTCGGCGATGTCACGGAGACCCACCTCAAGGACCGCCGCATCCTCGGCGACGAAGGCATCATTTCCGTCTTCGTCGTGGTGGACAGCAGCAGCGGCAAGATCGTCGGCGGACCGCATCTCCAGGCCCGCGGTTCGGGCATCGACGACGCGGCGTTCTCCGGCGTGATCCCCAAGATCGACGAGGCTCTGGCCAAGTCGGCCCAGGACGGCGTCATGGAGCCCCACCAGCTCCAGCAGCTGGTTCGTCGCGCGGTCGGCAAGTGGGTGTCGGACAACTACCGTCGCCGCCCGATGATCCTTCCCGTGGTCGTCGAGGTCTGACCCACAGGCTCGTACGAACGTACGTAAGCGGAGCGGGGCGCCCGGATTTGCATCCAGGCGCCCCGCTCCAGTACGTTTACGGCTCCGCCTGAACGGGAAGCACCGCACGCCTGCGTGTACGGGGCTTGTCCCGAAGGGGGCGGAAATCCGACCCAGAGCAATCTGATAAAGTCGGAACCGCCGAAAGGCAAACCCCCTCCGACAGGTAATCGGAACCGTATTTCGAAGCCACCGCGATAAGCGGGGGAGCGGAAAAGGATCTGATAGAGTCGGAATCGCGAAGAAGCCGAAAGGCCGAACCGCACCGGCGAAAATCGGGACCGTGAGGATCTGATAGAGTCGGAAACGCAAGACCGAAGGGAAGCGCCCGGAGAGCCTGGTGAAACAGGCACAAAGGAAGCGTCCGTTCCTTGAGAACT